>CBESWG010000131.1:0-1552 GCA_965533275.1 uncultured bacterium | reverse complement strand
GAGCCTCAATTCGGACCTCTCGGTCATTGAGAAGCTCTCCGAGTTCGCTCTGAAACAGCGCTCCAGACATAAGATCATCCTGATGGTGGAGCTGGGAGACCTGAGAGAGGGGATCATGCCGTTTGATATGCTCGGCACCATTGAACGAGTGATCGAGTTGGAGGGGGTTCAGCTTGCGGGCATAGGGGCAAATCTGGCCTGCTTCGGGGGGATCGAGCCGGACCAGGGCAAGATGGAAGAACTGTCATCGCTCGCCAGGGACATCGAGGAAGAATTCGGACTGGCATTGACCTATGTTTCCGGTGGAAACTCAGCCAACTACTCCTGGTTCATGTCCACACCGGATGTGGGGAAGATCAATAATCTGCGACTGGGTGAATCCATCTTCCTGGGCCGCGAAACTCTCCAACGTAAACCCATCCCGGGGCTTTTCACCGATGCCTTCAAGCTGGTTGCCGAGGTTATCGAATCAAAGATCAAGCCGTCCCTGCCCTATGGACGGGTCAGTCAGAACTCCTCGGGTGACGTGCCCAGTTTCCCAGATCTCGGCGAGATGCGACGGGTCATCCTGGGCATTGGCCTGCAGGATGTCCTGGTTTCCGGACTCACACCCAGGGCAGAGATTGACATCCTCGGCGCCAGCAGTGACCATATCATCATGAATACGCACCAGAGAGAATACGTGGTCGGAGACGAAGTGGATTTCGATCTGAACTATGGCGCGCTTATCTCGGCCATGGCCTCCCCTTACGTGGAAAAAATGGTCATATAATTTGAATACAGAAAGCTATTGCCGGGAAGTCGAGCGGAAAGAACGCCTGCACAAGGAACTGTTCTCGACAATACGCATCCAGGAAGATTATTCACCGTTGATCAGCCTGAAGGATCTCGGATTCAATCTGATATTCGAGCCGTCCATGAAAAAGGGATACGACTATCGGGCCAGAGAGGCTGTTTGCGAGAAAATCGGGCGCATCAGCAAGCGTTTGGAAGAGCAGGACAAGGTGTTGATCATCCGCTCGGTGTGGAGATCCTTCGCGCATCAGGCCCAACTGTGGGATGCGAAGGTGGCTGTGATGCGGAAAAAGTTCCCTCGCCAAGACCTGAAGGACATCGAGGAAAAGGTGTCCCATTTCATTGCCCCGCCGAAGAAATCCATGCATGCGACCGGGGGGTCTGTCGATGCGTTGATCTATGATTCGCAGACCAACCGAGTGCTGGATTTCGGCAATAACGAGGGACTGACTCTGGAACTCGACGAGACCGCCTTCCCCTACCATCCGGATATTTCGCCTGCGGCGAAGCGGAATCGACAGTTGCTCATCCAGCTCTTCGAAGCGGAGGATTTTGTCGTCGATTTACGGGAATACTGGCACTTCGACTACGGGAACGTCAGCTGGGCCACGGAAAAGGGCACCGAATGCGCACGATATGATGTCATTGAGGAATTGAAATGACGAGAGAGGTGTCTATAGTCAAACTAAGTCGGTCGCTGTTCGCTGTTGCCATCACCGTACTGATCGGATGCAGCTCGCCTCCTGACGACAGCCCG
>CBESWG010000130.1:0-1791 GCA_965533275.1 uncultured bacterium | reverse complement strand
CTGAGACATGGTGAAGGCCTGGACGATGAGGTCCAGCCCCATGAGCTTTTCTGCGTCCAGGTAGGCATCCAGTGTGTCAGAGACCTCGACCGAGAATCCCTGTTTTTCCAGCCAGGGAGCGAAGATCTCCACACACTGTTTGGGTTCGTGTCCGTCCCATCCTCCCCAGACGATGAGGACCTTCTTGGGTTCGGGATCCGGCTCCCCCAGGTAGAGCGGCTGGGCCGCCAGGGCCCCAACGAGCAGAACTGCAGACACGAGGAGTATAAATTTATTGATCACTGGATTGTGGTTGCGTGACATGGCCTTCTCCTTTCTGTTGTGTTTCATCATAAAGAATCATCTAGCAGGGTGCAAGTCTCCCGCCCGCTCACACCGGGATGCCGGCAAACGCTGCGTCCATGCGCTCGAGTGCCTCAGTGAGCAGGCTACGGGGACAGGCGATGTTCAGCCTCAGGAATCCCTCGCCTCCGGGGCCGAATTTGGACCCTTCGTCCAGCCACACGCCGTGGCGGAGGAGTACATCCTTGAGGTGCTTGTCGTCCGGATGGAGGTCCCGGCAGTCGAGCCAGGCCAGATAGGTCCCTTCCAGGGGGAAGATCCGCAGGCTCGGCATTCGATCGGAGGCAAAATCCCGCAGCAAGGCAAAGTTGCCCCAGAGGTACTCCAGGAGCCGGGCCAGCCATGCCTCGCCGTCGGCCGAATAGGCGGCCTCCAGGGCTGCCACACCGAACACATTGGCCAGCTCGATCCCCGCGCTGTGCACGGCAAGTTGAAACCGTTTCCTCAGGTCTTTGTCGGGGATGATGGTGTTGGCGGTCTGCAGCCCCGCGATGTTGAATGTCTTGTTGGGGGAGGTGCAGGTGACGATGCGGTCCCCCATATCCGGGAGCAGAGCCGCCAGTGTCGTGTGCGTCAGTCCGGGATCCACCAGGTCGGCGTGGATCTCGTCTGTGACGATTATGAGATCACGTTCCGCACAGACGTCTGCCAGGGCCTCGAGCTCCGCCGGGGTCCAGACCCGCCCCGTAGGATTGTGGGGGCTGCACAGGATGAGCATTCGGGTGCGGTCATCGATGATCGAGCGGAGATGATCCAGGTCCATGGCACAGCGGCCGTTTTCGGTGAGGAGGGGATTGTGAACCAGCTCCCGGCCGTTGTTTTCCACGGCCAGGAAGAACGGGTAATAGACCGGGGGCTGCACGACAACGCGGTCACCCGGCTCGGTAAATGCCTGCACCGCGAAATTCAGTGCCGGGACGACACCGGGTGTGAATACGATCCACTTCTTCCGGATCTCCCATTTGAATCTCCGTTCCATCCAGGAGATCACGGATCGGTAATAGGATTCCGGGAGGAGCGTGTAGCCGTAGACTCCGTGAGCAGCCCTTTCCTGCACCGCCCGGCGGACCGGTTCCGGAGCCTCGAAATCCATGTCCGCCACCCAGAGGGGGATGATGTCCCGTTCCCGGCAGTGCCGCCGAAATTCCCATTTGAAGGCGTGTGTGCCGCTGCGGTCGATGACGGTGTCGAATTCACTGGGCATGGGGTGACCTCTGTCTTGCATCGAATATCCGACAACGTCTGCGGGAAGAGGCGCGCGCCCTGCCCGGATGTCGGTCAGGGCGGTATTATAGCGCCTATACGGAGCGGTGACCAGGATCCCGGTCCAGAGAGAAGGGCTCCCCGTGGGATCGGGGACTCTCTCCAGTGTGATCTGTGGGACTGCCGTCGGACCCGCGAGCCGTTATTTGTGGTTGCCGCGCAGCTCCTCGGCCTCCCGTTTGATTT
>CBESWG010000129.1:0-1813 GCA_965533275.1 uncultured bacterium | reverse complement strand
CAGGAAGATGGCCGCCCACATCACGGCTCATGCCCCGGAGGGTGAGGACACCGACGCCTGGAAATATTGATCCGGTCCCGCAGGATTACTTCTCATTGCGATATTTCAGGATACGGTCGATGAGCTCAATCCCTCCTACACGATCAGCCCAATCGATATAGACCTGGCGGGCAGCCTGACGGAAAGGCGTGCGATCCGGATGAGTGATCCGGACGTCGGCCGCTTCCAGTTCCCTGAGCGCGGCCGCATCCGCCTCTGCGTACCACTGCCGTTCCCGGGAGATCATCTCCACTGCCGCCTTGTCTACGATCCGCCGAAAATCTTCAGGCAAGCGATCATAGAAGACCCGGCTGATCATTACATACTCCACCAGGTGGATCCACCCCACCAGCGCCCAGTTGGGGGCCGGCTCATAGAACCGTTTTGAGAGGTAGTTGGTGTTGGCCGCCTCGGCTCCATCGATCACACCCTGTTCCAGGGCCGTGTAGAGCTCACCGTAAGCCATGGGCAGCGGATTGGCCCCCAAGGCCTTGAAAGTCGCCAGATGCAGGGGATTCTCCATGGTACGGACCTTGAGGCCCTGCAGATCGGCCAGGCCCTCTATGGGGCGGTCTGTAGTCATGATGTGCCGCACGCCTGCATCAAAATACCCGAGCAGATGAAAACCCCGCCTCAGCAGCGCCGGCTTCACGCCCTCCCCTATCTCCGAGTCGAGGACCGCATGGAAGTGTTCCCGGTTTTCGAACAGGAAGGGAAGCTCGAACAGGTTAACCTCTTTAACAAAGGCCGCCAGGACCGAGGCCACATTGCTCATCTCGACGGTCCCGAGCTGGATTCCCTCTATGACATCGCGCTGGTTGCCCAGCTGGTTGTTGGGATAGAGGTCCACACGCACCCTGCCTACCGTTTCCTGTTCTACGATCCGCTTGAAGACTTCAGCGGCCCGGACCTGAGGCTCGCCCGGATTCTGGGAGAGCGCAAACTTTATGACAAAGATCCTCTCCCTGGGTCCGCAGCTGCTGGAGGCTAGGGCGACCAGAGTCGCAAAGATCAAGGCAACGGCCCTTAATCGTTTGCAGTTCGCGCCTCTCAATTCCAGCATATTTGTCTATTTCCCCAGCATATCCGGGATCCACATGAACGACTCCGGGACATAGGTAATCAATAGAAGGACCACGATCATGGCCAGGAGGATCGGTATCACCCTGGAGCTAACGGCCCGCACGCTCTGGCCGGAGAGCCCACAGGCCACGAACAGTGTCGCACCATAGGGAGGCGTGATGTAGCCGATGGCCAGATTGACTGTAGCGATGATCCCGAAGTGCACGGGATCGATGCCGAAGCTCTGGGCGATGGGAAACAGGATGGGCAGGAACACGATGACGGCTGAAAAGCTCTCCAGGAACATGCCGATGAGGAGCAGGGAGATATTGAGCAGGATCAGGAAAAGGGCCTTGTTTCCCACATGAGCATGGAGGGCATTCTCGAGCAGGGCCGGGACCTGCTTGACGGTAACCAGCCAGCCAAAGAGCTGGGCCGTGGCCGCGATGAACATCACGACACAGGCCATTTCCGCGGCCTTGAGAAAAACCGCGGGTAGGTCCTTCCAGGCGAGTTCCCGGTAGACATAAAGGCCCACGATCAGGCCATAGACCACCGCTGCCACCGCAGCCTCGGTGGCGGTGAAGATCCCGCCGAGGATGCCGAACACGATGATGAAGGGAAGCCCCAGGCCTGGGAGGGCGGTTGTCCCGGTCTTCAGCACGTCTTTCCAGCTGAAACGTGTCGTGGCCAGATAGGCGTCCCCGCCCCG
>CBESWG010000128.1:0-1995 GCA_965533275.1 uncultured bacterium | reverse complement strand
GGTGGAGGCGGGCGTCACGCTCGCAGAATTCATTGCTGCGGTCGAGGAGGCGGGTCTTTTCTTCCCGCCCCACCCCGGGGACGAAGGCGCCGTGATCGGGGGGCTCATAGCCAACAATGCCGGGGGCGCACGCGCCGTCAAATACGGCGTCATCCGTAACTATGTCCGGGGACTCGAGGTCGTGCTCCCCACGGGCGAGATCATCCAGCCCGGAGGCAAGCTCATGAAGAGCAGCACGGGCTACAACCTGGTCAACCTCCTCATCGGAGCGGAGGGCACGCTGGGAGTGGTCACCCGGGCCGTGATACAGCTCATGCCCAAGCCGGCCGTGACGCGCTCCCTGATCATTCCCTTCGATGACCTCCAGGCGGCCATCGACACGGTGCCCGACATCATGCAGGCCAAGATCCAGCCCCTGGCCGTTGAATTCCTGCCTCGCGAGGTCGTGACCGTCACGGAAAAGATGCTCAACAAGAGCTGGCCCAGCACGCTGGGGACGACATACCTTCTCATCATCCTTGACGCTCCCAGCGAGACCGAGATGGACAAGCTGTCCGAAGCCGTGGCCCAAGTGTGCCTGGACCACGAGGCCCTGGACGTGTTCGTGGCGGACAGCCCACAGAAGCAGCGGCAGGTCCTCGAGATCCGCAGCAAGATCTACGAGGCAATCAAAGACCGCAACATCGAGACGCTCGACATCGTGGTGCCCCGGGCCGAGATCGCACGGCATGTGGCCCGGATCCAGGAGGTGCAGGACGAGTACGGGCTGTGGATGCCTACCTACGGCCATGCAGCCGATGGCAACGTCCATACCCACATCATGTCTGCGCGCCTGGAAGCGGGAGAGATCATCCCCCTGGCTGACGAAGAATGGCAACCCCTGCTCGAAAAGGTGCGGGCCGACCTGTACCGGGACTGCCAGGAGCGGGGCGGCATGATCTCCGGAGAGCACGGAATCGGGCTCGTCAAAAAGGCATACCTGGACTACGTGCTGGACGCGGAGGAGATCGCGCTCATGAAGCGCATCAAAGGGGCCTTTGATCCCCACAACATCATGAATCCCAATAAGATATTTATTTCTTGATCATGACCGCGGGGATGTCGGCGTTGCGTACCATGGCGTTGAAGTCGGGGATGTCTCGCTTGAGCAGCAGGCTCAGCTGACCGATCTGCGTGTCGGCCTGGCTCGAGAGCTCCCGGAAGACCTGATAGGACTGCCTGGTGGGCCGTGCATCCGCCATGCCGACCACGGAAGCCAAGGCCGCGATCTTGTTGTCCAGCATGATGGGGTAGTTGAGGGGATCCTGTCCGCTCTTGGACTTGGACTGGATCAGCACATCCTCGATGTCCTGGAGTTTCTGGATGATCCGTTTGCTCTCCTCCTCGATCTTCTCCATCTTGTCCTGGCCCTTGACCTTGGCCATCAGCTCCCCTATCTGTTTCTTCAGGCTGCGGATCTGGATGATGGAACTGTTGACCTCGGTCAGCTTGTCGCGGATCTGGATCAGGAAGTCGAACTGCAGCTGGAAATCCTGCTGTGTGGCGCGTACGCGGGGATCCTTCTTCCACTGCCAGGATGCGATCTTGGTCTTGTTCCCGACTGTCAGGCGCACCTGATAGGTGCCGGGCATCGCAGTCGGGCCGCCCATGCCGCCCATCCAGAGGATCGCGCCGGGAACCCGTTCCGCTCCCGGGTAGCGCATGTTCAGGACAAAGCGGTTCATGCCCGCCTCTACAGGGAGCCTGCGCGCGCCACCGCCTCCGCCGAAGAACATGGCCATCATGGACATGGGCTGCGCCTCCGGGCCGCCGCTGGTGAACTTCTGGATCAGCCTGCCCTGGGCGTCTTCGAACTCCAGGGTTACCGTCTCCTTGGGTTTTTCCTTCAAATAATAGTAGATGACAGTTCCGGCCGGGGGATTTTCCCCCACATTCGAGGAGGGGAATCCGAATCCGGCCATGCGATAGGACGCTCGGGGCTGGAACAGGTGCACA
>CBESWG010000127.1:0-2433 GCA_965533275.1 uncultured bacterium | reverse complement strand
GGTCTTGCCACTTCCCGTGGGGCCCGTGACCAGGATCATGCCATAGGGCTTGACAATGTATTTCCAGACCTTTTCCAGTACATCACGTGAAAAACCCAGCATCTCGAGCTTGAGTTCTGAGATGGCCTCCGTGATCATGTCCTTGTCCAGGATCCGGATGACGGCATCTTCACCGTAGATGCTGGGCATGATGGAGACACGGAAATCGATGGTCTTGTCCTTGATGCGCAGCCGGAACTTCCCGTCTTGAGGAACACGCCGCTCCGCGATATCCAACTCTGACATCACCTTGATTCGAGAGATAATGGGAGACTGGAACTTCTTGTCGATGGGCTCCATGGCCTCGGACAGGATGCCATCGATGCGGAACTTGATGATCATGGCCTCTTCCCGGGACTCGATGTGCACATCGCTGGCGCGCTTCTGCACAGCCGTGAAGATGATGGAGTTGACCAGCTTGATGATGGAATCACCCTGATCGGCCAGTTTCTCTACAGAGATGGCCTCTTCCTGTTCTCTCCCCTCCTTGTCGACCACCTGTACCACATACCCCTCAGTGGCATCCTTGAGCACCTGGAGTGCCGTCTCGCTCCGCCTCAGGGCTTCGTGGATGGAGCGCTCCGAAGCAGCGAGCACATCGACCTTTTTTCCCAGGAAGGACTCTATGGAATCGATAATGGCGATGTTGGTGGGATCAGCAATGGCGATCCTCACCACATCCTTTGTCTCCTCCAGCGGGATGAAATTGGAGCGGTAGAGGAAATCCACGGGAAAGGACTGGATCAGTTCTCGATCCAGGGTCTGGGAAGTGAGGTCGACGTAAGAAATGTTATAGCGCTCGGCCAGGTCCTTGGTCTTCTTCTCTTCGGACTGGATGGTCTCCAGTTCTTCGCTTCGGCTTTTTTTCATCAGCGTGTCACCTGAATGATGTTGAATATGGGAAAATACACGGAAAACAGCATCGCTGCAACCACAAGACCTACAAAGATGATGACAATCGGCGTAAGCAACGACATGAAGGTGTCGATCTTTCCCTGGATCCGTTCGTTGTAGACCTCAGAGACCTCCGCCAGCAAGCCCTCCAGGTTGGCCGACGATTCCCCGATGCGGATCATGTCCAGTGCCAGGGGCGTGAAAAATCCGGCCTGCGCCAGAGAATCGCTCAGGCCCTCGCCGTTTTTGATCATATCTACAAGGTTCTTCAGAAGCGTCCTGAGATAACTGTTCGGGACGGCTCGGCAGGAGATCCCGATGGAGGAGAGCAGGGAGATCCCTCCGCTGAGGAGCAGGCTGAGCGTGCGGCTGAACTGAGAGACACCCGACTCGATCCAAATGGTTCGAGCATAGGGGATCCGCAGTTTAAGCCAGTCCAACCAGATCAGGGTGCGCTCGTGGCGTTTGAATTGAAACCAGGTCACGACGACGGCGGTGACCAAGCCCAGGATCAGGAGGATGTTGCTCTTTATGGCTGTAGAGAACGAAACCAGCGCCGCCGTGACCGCAGGCAGCTCCGCGTCGAAACCCGAATAAAAATCAGCAAACTGGGGGATGACGAACGTCAGCAGCACTCCCAGCAGGAGGAAGGAGAAGACCAGCAGCAGTACCGGATAGGTCATGGCGGTCTTGATCTGCGAGCGTGTGCGTGTGAGGGTACGTTGGTAATCGATGTACCGACGGATCGTCTCGGCCAGGTTGCCGCTCCGTTCTCCGGCCATCAGCGAGGCTATGTAGACCGTTGTGAACGTCGATCCTTGTGCGGAAAAGGCCTCGGAAAGAGACTTTCCGGCCCGGATCTCGTCCTCGACCCGCATCAAGATCTCCTTGAAATGGACATTCTTCACACGGACCTTGATGATCTCTATGCTCTTGAGTATGGGGTACCCTGCCTTAATCAGAGCCACCAGTTCCTGGTTGAACATGATAAACTCTTTATCCTTCACCTTCTTCTCGAAGGGAAGGGCAGGGACCTGGATTCGCTTCCAGTCCCGCTTGATAGAGAGGATGCAGTAGCCCTCGGACTCGAAATACTTGCGGCATTCTGCCGTGGAGGGGGCCAGATAGGTCTGGGCGCGGAGCTCTCCGCTCTCCGTGGCTAAGCGGCATTGGAAATACGGCATGATCTCTCTTATCTGGTATGCTGATACATGTTTAGTTATAGGTAATACGCCAATCTTTGTCAATCCTGACCGCTTTCAGACCCGTGGGGATGTCCTGAGGCCGGGACACTATTTATATCCTAGGATTTAGTCGCCTAAATGTAATAAAAATGGCTAGTTATGCCAAATATCACCCACAGCGCCTAGCCGGCCTTCATGAGGCGGACCGGACGTAACATATTTCCCGTAGCCCTCTGGGAGGGTGGGAACACCTATGGGAGAGGTCAGGAAGGCCGTTGACAAACCAGGGGGAAAGAGATACCTTGAAAATGTGAAA
>CBESWG010000126.1:0-2523 GCA_965533275.1 uncultured bacterium | reverse complement strand
CTTGCCCCCTAAACAGGCTTTTTCCAATGGGATCCTCCATGCCCATGGCACGGACGGCCGCTTCATTCACAACCACAGCTTCCGCTTCGTCGGTTTGGAAGTCTTTCGAGAAAAACCTTCCTTGGGCCATTTCCAGCTTAAAGGTAGACAAGAAGCCCTGATCGACATTCACAAGGCCCATCTCGATCCGATCGTCGCTGTCTTTCCCGTCCCAATTCTCCAGCGTAAACAATGCCCCTCGTTTCCCGGGCACTGTAGAGCCGGCCGCGGTGCTCAATACGCTGGGATTCCTCTCCAAAGTCGTCTCGATAAGATCGATCTTGGATTTGAGATCCCTGGGAAGCCTCAGGCACATCACATGCTCCTTGTCATATCCCAGATTCTGATTGCGCAGAAAATTCATCTGCTGGTAGACGCCAACCGTTCCCACGATCAGTACTGTGGTCATAACGAATTGAAAAATAACCAGAACCCGGCGGAATCCACCGCCCCGCTGTCCAGAATCCCTGCCGCTCTTGAGCACGGCGGCGGGTTGAAAGGCAGAGAGGAAAAGCGATGGGTATATCCCGGCGATCAGTCCGGCAGACAAGGTGATGCCCAGCAGCCCCAAGATCACATGCGCGTTCCGGAAGATTCCAAAAGTCATTTCTTTACCCGAGAGCTGATTAAAGGCCGGCAGCAGGAGATAAACCAGTCCCACCGCAAAGATCAATGAAATAAAGGCCATCAGGATCGACTCTCCGAAAAATTGATGCACCAGCTCCTGCCTGCGGGCTCCCACCACTTTGCGCATGCTGATCTCTCTGGCCCTCTGTCCGGAGCGGGCCGTGGTCAGGTTCATGAAGTTGATACAGGCATTGAGCAAAATGAATATGGCGATCAAAGAAAAAATCACCACATATTTGATGTCACCATCAACCTGAGGAGTCAAAATGGCATTTGAG
This sequence comes from uncultured bacterium, assembly GCA_965533275.1. Lineage (GTDB taxonomy): Bacteria > Acidobacteriota > Aminicenantia > Aminicenantales > Aminicenantaceae > JAUXEH01. The sequence goes on along the minus strand of CBESWG010000126.1, from coordinate 1,579 downwards.
AACAGATGGATGCGAGAGAGAGGCTGTAGCTTCTCGTAGAGAACCGATCCATCCGAATATTTGGCCGCGATCTCCTTTATCTTGGGATCAAATTCCCTGTAATCCACATTTGCGTTCAGCAGCACATAGGTGTCGAGGTAGTAGCTGCCCCACCCGGTGACCTCCCGCCCAAAGTGCTTTATGCTTTCAAACTGAACCAAAAAATCGAATTGGAGGTGCGAATTGGAGGGGACGTTTTCCAGGATGCCGGTTATGACGTATTCCTTCTGATTGTCTACGTGCAGGATCTTTCCAATGGGATCCTGCCTGTCAAAATACTTTTTCGCCATCCGTTCGGAGATGACCATGGACGAAGGATCGGCCAGCACCGTTTTGGGATCTCCTTCCTTGAGAGGAAAGGTGAACATTGTCAGGAACTGGGGATCTGCGAACGCAAAATCATTTTCGTAGAACTGACGTTCCCCGAACCGTATCAGCCGATCACCCATTGTCTCGAAACGAGTGCTTTCCTCGATCTCAGGAAAATCTGATTTTAAAACCGCGGCCAGCTCAGGACACTGCTGCGAGAACGCCAATTCTTCACCATTGGAAAGATACTCGAACTCGATCAGCCGAAATATTCTGTCCGCATTGACGTGAAATCGGTCGTAGCTCAATTCTTCCTGCACCCAGAGGAAAATCAGGGTACAGACGGCCAGCCCCACAGTCAGGCCCATGATGTTGAGGGCAGAATATCCTTTGTGCCGACGGATATTGCGCAGCCCGGTCTTAACATAATTATTGAGCATAGACATGGTGCCTCCTAGCGTGGTCGAGATGAATGAAGGTAGGGATTTCCCTAGTTGAACCCAATACCAGATATCGGCGGCCCATTTTCCCCTTGACTGCAGGAGCCCCTGGTAAACCTCATCGATGCCGTTGGAAAAACAGTGCCAGTCATACTCCGGAATGAAGAACCGGAAGATGCGGCGGCAGACACGAGGCGGATATTTACGCATGTTTGACAAATTCCATCCACATTTTGTCATGGAGACGTTTGTTGTCTCGCAGGATCTGGATGCCTTCCTTGGTCAGGCTGTAATATTTGATGGCTTTGCCACCCTGGCGCGTGGAGGGCTTCCCGACCTGGGCCTTAATGAGCCCCCGTTGGCGCAGTTTCTCCAGCGTGACATAGATCGAGCCGAACGCCCATTCCTTGCCTGCATGTTCTTTCAGATGCTCCCGGATATTCACCAGGTAGGCATCCTTCCCAACACCCAGGATGGCCAGCAGAAACAGCTCTTCTTGTTTGGTCAAAAGCTCCATGTCAATCGCTCTCCATAACTTTAACTATGTTAAAGATACTCACTATCTCTTATACGAACCAGATCACAAAAGGTTGACCCCAATCCTCTTTTGTCCCTTCTAAAGGGAGTTGATCACAGTTGAGATTTTACGGGAGACAGGGATGTATGATATATGTGTTGCACCAACCTCACATTGGGAATTTGGCATAGGAGAATAACATGGAACTCGGTGCGTTTTCGATAAGCTTGGCCGTAAAAGACATTGAACTCTCGAGAGCCTTCTATGAGAAATT
>CBESWG010000125.1:0-2823 GCA_965533275.1 uncultured bacterium | reverse complement strand
CGAGCCGGAACCGGAAAAGGAAGAGGGGCTCGAGGCCGCAGCAGCGGCCGCGGCTGTGGCTACAGAGGCAGCCAAAGAGACCGAAACCAGGGAAGCTCCTGTTCCCGTCACAGCGCCCCCCCCGGCACCACCCGTTCCGGAACAGGATCCCTCCGCTGTGCAGGAGAGCGACTCCATGGGCATCAGACCCCTGAGCCTGGCTTTGAATGCCGGGTATGCTCTGCCGTCGGAGAGTGGGTATGAGGGAGGCTTTGTCTTTGGTGGTGACCTCGCCTACCTGCTGCATCGGAACCTGGCCGTGGTGCTGGGATTTTACCGGTATCAGACACAAATCGAAGGCTCCCCGGAGGGTCTGAGCAAGGGGAAGTTGACAAGTATGCCCCTCTCCCTGGGCCTACAGGGACGATATCCCCTGTCCGAGCGGCTGATCCCTTATCTTGCAGCAGGGGTGGCCTATCATTTCAACACATTCAAGCTCTGCCAGATCTGCCAGGACAACTGGGATGCTCTGGGATTTGACGTCCTTGAAGAGGTCAAAAGCAGCATGGGATTCCAGGTGGGTGTGGGGCTGGACTATGAAGTGACAAGCTACATCGACCTGAATCTGGATGTCCGCTATCAGATCTCCAAGGGCTCCGGCTCCTGGTCCCAGACAGACCAGTTCAGCGGGACGAGCGTGTCAGGAGACCTGGATAGCCTCAATTTCGATGCGCTGATCATTCGGATCGGGGCCAAGATCTTTCTCAAGATATAGGAGGGAGAGAAGGGATGAACAAGACAATGAAGATAAAGATTGCGATGGGCATTGTGGTCCTCGGTTTTTTCCTGGTCACGAACGGATCGTATGTGAAATCCCAGCCTATAGTGGAGGGTACGGAGGGCCTGTACCCCGGATTGGAATATGCGCTGTGTCAACTGTATGACGCCTACCTCGAGGGAGGCACCAAGGGTGCCCGACGCTTTGCCAGAAGGCACGGCATCCATATGGAGGGAGACAGCTTACAAGTCGTCATGGAGTCCGATCCCTCGGGAACGGATCCCCAGGTCCAGGCCGCATCCGCCGCGGCCGTTCTGGCGGTCGAAGACCTGGGAGGGCATGTGGAGGCACGCTTCCGGTATATGGTACAGAGCATGCTGCCCCTCGAAGCCCTCGTGGTGCTCTCAGAAAATGCGGCGGTGGACCGGATTCGCCTCCCCCTGCGTCCCGTCCAGCTTGCGACCTCCGAGGGCGTTGCCAGGACCGGTGCCGATCAATGGCATTCTGTCCCCACCTACAGAGGCAGTGGGACCTCCGCACGGGTTTGTGTCCTGGATCTGGGTTTCAGGGGCTATCAGGACCTGCTGGGAACGGAACTGCCTGCCAATACCGCAACCGCGTCGTTCCGTGCCGACAAAGACCTCGAGGCCGTGACCGCGCACGGGACCGCCTGCGCAGAGGTCATCCATGACATGGCCCCCAACGCCTCCCTGCTCCTGGTCAACTATTCCACGGACGTGGAACACCACCAGGCCGTGGAGTGGATCATCGCCAACGGAGTGGATGTCATCTCCTATTCCATGGGCTGGCTGAGTGCCGGGGCCGGGGATGGGACGGGTCCCATCTGCGATGATGTAGACAAGGCCCATCAAGCAGGGATCATGTGGATCTCTGCCGCCGGCAACAGCGCCGAGCAGCACTGGCAGGGCAAATTCACGGACAGGAGTGGAGACGGCTGGCACGAATTCGACAAGAAGAGTGTCGAGGCCACGGATTATTATTCCTTCAGGGTTGAGAAGGGCACCAATTTTTCGGTCTGGTTGAACTGGGACGATTGGGGCGCCTGGAACGGGACCGCCTATGTCGGCTCCGAGGGCCAGGACTATGACCTCTACCTCTACGACAGGAACTTCGAGCTGCTCGAAAAATCGAATTCCAAGCAGACCCAGGGCGCAAATCCCTTGGAGGGGATAAGCCTGAGGGCGAGATACCAGGGGAAATACTATATACGCATCAAGAACCGCAATACAAAGCGGGACTGCAGCTTGGAGCTCTTTTTCAGCAATGCCAGCAATCTGGAACACATCGTTCCTTACGGCAGCCTCAACGTGCCCGCCGATTCTCCCCAGGCTGTGGCCGTGGGGGCCGTAGGAGTCGGAAACGATGGCTTCCACGCCTATTCCTCCCGCGGACCCACCAGCGACAAGAGGATCAAGCCGGACCTGTGTGCCCCGGCAGGAGTGTCTACCGAGACGTTTGGGAAGTTCGGATACTTCGGCACCTCGGCCGCCGCGGCCCATGTGGCCGGGGCTATCGCCCTTTTGAAGGAGAAAACCCAGTATTCCAACGCTCAGATCCTGGCCATCCTAAAGGCCCGGGCGCGCGACCTGGGGCCCGCAGGGAAAGACAATCTCTATGGAGACGGGCGGCTCAACCTGATCAAATAATTAGTGAACTATCCTCCACAGTGTTCCCCAGATAGACTGCCCCCTTTTTAGGGGAATTGGGGTTTTTTGGCGGATTAAGAAAGGGGCAGTCTTTTGCTTTGGGCCCAAGAGTAAGTGTCAGGGGAAAATAAAGGAGGGAGAATCTCCGGGCCCACTCTATAGTGAAACTTGCCTTTGGTGGGCATGGTGAACAGCAAGGATATTTTCATTCCACCCCTTGTGATGCATATTTAGTGCCAAATTAGTGGCAGGCCTAACATGTTAATAAAAATACAGATAGGGGGGGGCTGGCCTGAGAAAACAGCTTCAGGTTCTTTACACCTGTAAATAATTTTTACACAGAGCAGAGGGACCTGTCTGTATGAGCCGGAAGACCCACCCAACCACCCCATGCGGCTC
>CBESWG010000124.1:0-2880 GCA_965533275.1 uncultured bacterium | reverse complement strand
TTGCCAATTTTCTTTGCTTCACCACTTCATCGATGATTCCGTATTCTTTGGCCTGAAGACCGTCCATGAAAAGGTCCCTCTCGGTGTCGGCCTTGATCTTCTCCAGAGGCTGATCGGTATGCCTCGCGAGAATATGGTTGAGTTGCTCTCGCATCCGCAAGATCTCCCGGGCGTGGATCTCAATGTCGGTAGCCTGCCCCTAAAGATAATACGATCCTTTAATAGGCGGGAATAGAGATCGTAAGTGCGTTCGCCGCGGCTTGTCTGTTCAACGACGATTGGGATGAGATTCATGGAAAAACCTTGTCGCAAAGAAAGTCTAGCTCGTTTTTGGATAAAGACCAGGAGCGGTCAATAAATCGGGAAAATTCCTTTGTCCCGGATTCTCCCTCTCTGTCCCTCATCTTACCCTGACCCGGAAGAAAATCAAAGATCTTCTCTGTCAGCGTGTTCGCTTTAAACCGGTTCACACCGTCCTCTTGTTTGTGGATGTCCGCCCGCACCCTTTCCAAACGCTGTTTATGTTATGCAGGAATCTCCTGGTGATAATTCCAATAAGCTTTGAATTGACACCGCAATCTGACCAAGCTTGAAGAAAGGGGTGAAGGCTTGGAAGGAGCCGACCTCAGAGGAGCTATGTTTCTCCAATTTGTTTTTCCCCGATCCTGCCGGTCTTCCCCGTTGCATCCCCCCCAGTCTTACTCGCAGGGCCACAGACAGGTTTGAGCAGCAAGGCCTGATCGAGCACCTCATCCATGTGTTCCACAAGGATGAGCTTGACGCGATTGAGGACCCGGGGAGGAACCTCCTTCATATCCCTCTCATTATCCTTGGGAATCAGTACGGTATGGATATCGCCCCTGTGCGCTGCAAGCACCTTTTCCTTGAGCCCATCGATGGGCAGGATTCTGGCCCGCAGTGTAATCTCCCCGGTCATGGCCAGATCACTCCGGACAGGCCTCCGGGTCAGGGCTGAAGCGATGGAGGTGGCGATTGTGATCCCTGCTGAAGGGCCATCCTTGGGAACGGCCCCTTCGGGTATGTGTACGTGGATGTCCACCTTGTGATAGAAATCCGGGTCTAGATTCAGAACGCCAGTTCGCGAACGTACATAGCTCATGGCGGCCCGGACCGACTCCTGCATCACGTCCCCCAGCTTGCCGGTGATGATGAGCTTTCCCTTCCCGGGCATAACCGTAGCCTCGATCGCGAGAAGTTCACCCCCCATCTCCGTCCAAGCCAAACCATTGGTCAGACCCACCCGGTCTTCATCTTCCTTGACGCCAAGCCGATATTTCGGAACGCCGAGGTACTTCTCCAGGGTCGCAGCTGTAATCTTGATCCTGGTATCCATCCCTCTCTTGACTACATCCCTGGCCACCTTCCGGCAGACGGAGGCGATTTCCCGCTCAAGGTTTCTCACGCCCGCCTCCTTGGTATAGCGCCGGATCATGGTCAAAACGGCATTGTCGGTAAAGGAAATATTATCTGCGGCAAGCCCATGAACCTGTAACTGCTTGGGTATAAGGAATCCTTTTGCGATATGAAGCTGTTCGGTCTCAATGTATCCCTCGATCCGTACGATCTCCATCCGGTCCTGCAGAGCCCTGGGAATGTTGTATAGGGTATTGGCTGTCGTGATGAACATGACCTTGCTCAGATCATAATCCAGTTCGAGGTAATGGTCGTTGAATGCATGGTTCTGCTCGGGATCCAGAACCTCCAGGAGGGCCGAGGCAGGGTCGCCAAGGAAATCCGTGCTCATCTTGTCTACCTCATCCATCAGATACACGGGATTACCGGATCCGGCCTTCTTCATGTACTGGATGATCTTACCGGGCAATGCTCCGACGTAGGTCCTTCGGTGGCCCCTGATCTCCGCCTCATCACGAACGCCGCCGAGGGAGATCCGCACAAATCTCCGGCCTGTGGCTCCGGCGATTGATTTCCCCAGGGAGGTCTTCCCCACCCCCGGCGGTCCCACAAAGCAGAGGATCGGGGATTTCATCTTGTCCACCAGGGCCCGGACTGCCAGATACTCGAGGATTCTCTCTTTGACCTTCTTGAGTCCGTAATGGTCTTCTTCAAGAATACGCTCGGCCTTCTCGATATCCATCTCCTCCTGGGTGTATTCGTGCCAGGGCAGGGAGAGGATCCAGTCTATGTAATTACGAGCGACGGTGCCCTCTGGAGACATGGGTGACATCGTGCTGAGCCTCTTGATCTCCTTTTTGACCTTCTCATGGGCCTCCTTGGACATCTTCTTCTTGCGGTGCCGTGCCTCCAGCTCATCGATCTCATTTTTGAACTCATCCTTTTCCCCGAGCTCCTTCTGGATGGCACGCATCTGCTCGTTCAGGAAGTATTCCTTCTGGCCCTCGCCGATCTGCTTGTGTACACGGGTATCGATCTTGCGTTCCAGCCCCAGAATCTCGATCTCGGATTTTAGAAGGCGGAAAACCTTTTCCAGCCGTTCCCTCTTGTCCCCGGTCTCCAGGATATCTTGCTTATCCGACAGCTTCAGGTCGAGGTGGGCCACAACGGTGTCAGCCAGTTTCCCTGGGTCGTCGATGGAAGAGAGTGAGAAACCCATGTCTTGAGGTGTTTTCCGAATTAGCCGTGCCCACTGTTCGAGGGCATCTCGGATGGTCCGCATCAGTGCCTCGACCTCGGTGGGATTTCCTTCTAACTCTTCCAGCTCCTGCACACGAACCTGGAAAAGCTCTTTTGTCGACAGATCCTCCACCAAGGTAGCCCTTTCCCCTCCTTCCAGCACGGCCTTTACGGTCCCATCGGGAAGCTGAATTAGTTGACACAGAGAGCCGATGGTGCCCACTGTGTACATGTCCTTTTTCTCCGGCTCCTGGATTCTTGCATCCT
>CBESWG010000123.1:0-2888 GCA_965533275.1 uncultured bacterium | reverse complement strand
CTCTTTCTGATAGAATAGCGGCATTGATCAAGGGGAGTATTCATCAAAATGACAAACCATCGACGAAGACCCGCTCAGCGTTTCAACCGCTTGCCAGTGTCCCTGTGCCTGGCGTTCCTGTCAGCACTGTGTGCTGTCGGCTGTCAGTCCGAAGCCCCCGCGGCCCGCGAATACGATTTCTCCAAGGCCGAAGCCCTCATGGAAAAGGCCGTCTCAAGCACGCAGGTTCCGTCCATCACCGTGGCCGTCTCCCAGGGAGGCAAGATCCTCTGGGAAAAGGCCGTGGGCTTTGCCAACATTGAAAAGGGCATCGAAGCCACGCCGGCGACCTCCTATTCCCTGGCCTCGATATCCAAGCCCATCACGGCAACAGGACTGATGATTCTGATGGAGCGAGGCCTCGTCGACCTCGACAAACCGGCCAATGACTACCTGGGAGAATCCAAACTCCGTTCGTATTCCGGAAACGCGGAAGAGGCCACCGTTCTCAGGATCCTGAATCACACGTCCGGGCTGGCGACGCACTGGCATTTCTTCTATGCCGACGAGCCCTATCCCCGGCCTTCCATGGACGAGACCATAAGGAGATACGGGATCCTGATCTTCCCTCCGGGCACACAATACATGTACTCGAACCTGGGGTACGGCATCGTGGATTATCTGATCGAACGGATCTCAGGGCGCCCCTATCCACAGTTCATGGATGAGGAGGTCTTCGGACCGCTCGGCATGACCGATTCGGCCGTCTTTCTGGAGCCAGGTCCGGAGGAGCGTGTCGCCCAGCGCTACTCTGGGAGGGAAAAGCTCATCCCCTTTTACGATTTCGACCACAGGGGAGCCTCGGCCGTCTACTGTTCTGCTCGCGACCTGCTCCGGTTCGGCATGTTCCACCTCAAGGACAAGCTGAGCGGCCAGAAAAAGATCATCAAGGACAAGACCATCGACCTCATGAAATCGCGCCGCGATCCCGAGGTCGAGGCAAACGAGTACAGGCTGGGCTGGTCCCGGTCCCAACTGGCAAAGTACGAGGCCTTCAGCCACGGCGGGGGCATGCCCGGCGTCTCGACCAACCTTCTGCTGATCCCCGAGCTGGACATCGCCCTGGTCCTCCTGTGCAATGCGCGCTTCGGGGGCCTGAGGCCCATCGGCCAGGCCGTCCTGGAAGAGCTGATTCCCAACCTGGCTCAAGACATGGCGGCTGCACGACAGGCCGGAGCCAAACCCGGGCCCAAAGCCAAGCCAGGCGCCAAAGAAGAGCCGGAAACGCCGGAGGCGCTGCTGGGACTCTGGGAAGGTGAGATCTTCACGCACGAGGGGAAGGTCCCGGTGCAGCTCCTGATCGAGAAAGAGGGGGGCATCGGCTTCCGGCTGATCGGCGCGGATCCGGGAGCGGAGGCGAAGCTTCTCAAGCCGGTCGGCCAGGCTGCGTTGCGGGAAGACTCTGTTCAGGCCACCTTTTTCGTTAAGCTCCCCATGGAAGATGTCTCCCGTATCGGGCATCGGACAAACCTCGACCTGAGGCTCGAGGGAGATCGCCTCTGGGGAGCGGCCAGCGCCTATGCCGTCAACAGCCGGTTCGGGCTGCCCTCTTATATCTCGCTTAGAAGATCAGAAAAAAAATAATCTGTTCTGGCCAAGAGGAAAACTAGTAAAAAAGGGGACAGGTCCAATTAACAGGAAATGGGGACAGGTCCAATTAATGCTCAGCAGCCCTGCTTAATTGGACCTGTCCCCATTTCCTCGTCAGTCCGCTTATCCTGATATTGCGGTTTTGGGAGGATTGTGCTAAAAAGGTTGCTCAGAGGAGTATCGGATGAAGAAGAAGCTAAGGAAGCGGATCAAGACAGACGAATTCGTCAATCTCATAGCCAAACTGATCGAGCTGGTCAAGGATAACCTGAGGGAGCTCATAATCGGCGCCGCCGCCATCGCGTTCCTCGTCCTGGTCTATGCCGGCATCAAGACCGTGCAGGGCATACAGTCCGGCAAGCAGAGCGAGCTCCTGGGACAGATCCTTATCCTCGAGGAAGAACTCAAGACCGACCCGGCCAAGCTGGGCGAGCTGGAACAGCTCGGATCCACGAGCCGCTACGGCCGCCTGGCCTTCCTGAAGGCCGCCTCTTACAACTTCGAGTCCGGCAACGCCGACCGGGCCATCGACGCACTGCAGCAGATCCCCTCCGCGAGAAAAGACCTGATCTACTATCAGTCCCGCGACCTCCTGGGACAGATCTACCTCGAGCAGAAGAAATACGATGACGCCCTGGCCATATTCGAGGAACTGGAGCGCGAAAATCCCAAGACCTACGCCATGGACATCGTCCTCTTTCGCAAGGCCCAGGTCCTGGCCGCCCGCAACGACGTCGACCTGGCCATCGAGGCCTATACCAGGCTGCAGGAGGATTTTCCCGGCTCCTACTTCAGCTCCCAGGCTCCCAAAGAGATCCTGAAACTGGAACAAAAAAAGTAGCCTCTGTTCTTGCAAATATCGGCAAAACGATTATAATAGTGTATTAATTTTTTCAGGAGGAATCCAATGGCCTATTTAATCAACGAAGAGTGCATCAGCTGCGGTGCCTGCGAGCCCGAATGCCCCAACGAAGCCATCACCGCCGGCGACGAGATCTATGAGATCGAAGCCGCCAAATGCACCGAGTGCATTCCCGTGTACAACGAGCAGCAGTGTGTCGCTGTCTGCCCGACCGATGCCTGTGTTCCCGATCCCGACAAGAAAGAATCCCACGCAGAACTCGAACAGAAGTACAAAGGCATCCACGCCTAAAACCGGAAGCAAACTAGCTCAACTTAGTTTCTTCTCTTTCTAAAATAGGAGTGATGTCTATCACTCTTATTTTTTTTACCAAAATGCCAAAAGACCGCCCCGAAAC
>CBESWG010000122.1:0-2996 GCA_965533275.1 uncultured bacterium | reverse complement strand
CCGACATCCTGAAACAGATCCAGGAGTCCCAGGAGATCCTGGATGATGCAGCATCCGAGGCCGACCTCAAGGAACTGGCCGAGGCCGAGCTCGAGGAGCTGCGGGGGCAAGAGGAAAAGCTCCGGGAAGATCTTCGGCTCCTGCTCATCCCCAAGGATCCCAACGACGAAAAAGACGTCTTCCTTGAGATACGGGCCGGCGCCGGCGGGGATGAGGCATCGCTCTTTGCCCAGGATCTCTTCCGCATGTATTCCCGCTTTGCAGAGCGCAAGGGCTGGCGAACTGAGATCATGAGCACCAGCCACTCTCCGATCAAGGGATTTAAGGAGATCGTCGTCAACATCAAGGGCGACCGCGTCTACTCCCAGATGAAGTTCGAGAGCGGTGTGCACCGCGTGCAGAGGGTGCCTCAGACCGAGGCGTCTGGGAGGATCCACACCTCGACGGTGACTGTGGCGGTGTTGCCCGAGGCCGCCGAGGTGGACATCCAGCTCGATCCCAACGAGCTCCGCATCGATGCGTTCGGGGCATCGGGTCCTGGGGGCCAGAGTGTGAACCGCAACTACTCGGCCATACGGGTGACACACCTCCCTACCAAGATGGTGGTCTCCTGCCAGGACGAGAAGTCCCAGCACCGGAACAAGGAAAAGGCACTCCGGATCTTACGGACCCGGCTGCTCGACATCGCCCAGCAGGAACAGCAGCAGGAGATCTCGGCGAACCGCAGGACGCAGGTGGGAACAGGGCAGCGGTCTGAAAAGATCCGCACCTACAACTTCCCGCAGTCCCGAGTCACGGACCACAGGCTGGGGCTTACGCTCCACAAGCTGGAGAATGTCCTGGATGGGGAGCTGACCGAATTGATCAAACCTCTGATCCTCGATCATCAGGCCAAGTTGATCGCCGAACACGGAACCGAATAAAACGAGCCAGACATGAGCAGCGCGCAAGAGGTCTATCTGAAGGGTGTTGAGCTGCTCAAGGGACAGGAGGATGCGGAGCTCGAGGCTCGGATCCTGCTTTGTGAGGCGGCCTCGCTCACAGATACTCAGTTCTATTCTGAGCCTGATATGGCAATAACCGGGGCTGCAGAGCGTATTTTCCTCAAAATGGTCAAGAATCGGCTCTCAGGCGTCCCCGTGGCCTATCTGACGGGCAAAAAAGAGTTCTGGTCCCTAATATTCCAGGTTAAGCCGGGAGTTTTGATTCCGCGGCCTGAAACCGAGCTCATTGTGGAGAAGGTTTTGGAACTTGCCGGCGGCCGGCATGGGCAGAAGACCAGGCAGCAGGGATTTAATAGAAGCCGCCTGGATCTCTATATTGTGGACATCGGCACCGGCAGCGGATGCATAGCAGTGTCTTTGGCTAAGGAGCTGCCGAAGTCCAGGATCCTGGGCACAGATATTTCTGCCGAGGCATTGGACATCGCTCGCAGGAACGCTGAGGCAAATGATGTCTCCAACCTGATGTTCGAACAGGGTGATCTTTACAGGCCTCTGCATGAAGAGGGCCTTATGGGTGCGTTCGATTTTATCGTGTCCAACCCCCCCTATGTCACTGAGGGCGAGTGGGAGACCTTGGATCGAAGCATCCGCGAGCACGAACCCAAGGAGGCCCTGGTGGCAGGGGAGACTGGTCTCGAGATGATCGAGAAACTTATCCGGGGAGCAGGCCGCTATCTCAAACCCCACGGCTATCTGGTCTTCGAGATCGGCTTCGGCCAGAAGCAGGACATACAGCTCCTATTCGGCGAAGGCTGGGGCAAGGTCCGGAGCCATGATGACCTGGCTGGGATTCCCAGGGTTGTGACGGCACAGCTGCTCTAGAACAAAAACAAAGGGGACAGGTGCATTCAGCACAGGTCCAATAAACAAAAAAGGGGACATACAAAATAGGAAAAGGGGACAGGTCCAATTTTCTGCGAAAAATAGACCAGTCCCCATTTCCTTGGACCTGTCCCCTTTTTTATTTGTCCCCTTTTTGTGTCCTCCTTTCCTTTTACCACCAAATGTTGTATATATAGGCAGGAAAAGGAGGTCTTATGGCGGCTCCCACAAAGATCCTTATTTTTGATGAAAATGTAGGTCGGCGCACCAACCTGGTCAAGTTTCTGAAACGCCACGAGTTCGAGACAGACGAGGCCTCCACCTTTAACGAAGCGGCCGAAAAGCTGCTGAACGACGACTCGATCTCCATCACCCTCATTCGTTTCGTGCCCTTTGACAGCCAGTCTCTTTCCATCCTCCACAGCGCCAAGTCATTCAATCCACAGCTCGGGATCCTCATGCTGACCGAAATGGGCAATCCCGACATAGCCATAGAACTCCTGCAGAAGGGCACGGTCGATCAGGTGGCCTCCTTCGACAACTTTGCATCGGTGTTCTCTGCCATACAAAACGAGATCTCGAAGCGACAGCTCATACGCAAGAACAAGAACTACCTGAAGCGCTTAGGAAAGTACCGCTCCGACCAGCAGGAGTATCTGCGGAATACCCTGGACCTGGAAGAGGCCTATGACTCGACCCTCGAAAACCTGATGACGGCCCTCGACCTTCGAGATGTCGAGACCTTCGGCCACAGCCGATCCGTGGCTAAGTATACGACCGTCCTGGCCAAGGCCCTGGGCATCGAAGACAAGGAAACACTCGACTCCATCAAGAAGGGCGCGCTCCTGCACGATGTGGGCAAGATCGCGATCCCCGACGCCATCCTCAAGAAGAACGGCCCGCTCTCTCCCATGGAGTGGGAAAAAATAAAACTTCACCCATCGCTCGGATACGGTCTTATTAAAGAGGTTAAGCTCGTGCGGGAAGTCGGGAACATCATCCTCTATCACCACGAGCGTTTCGACGGCAGCGGATATCCCAAGAAGCTCGGCAACGGCGACATCCCCAGGGAGGCCCGCATCTTCTCGCTGGCCGATGCTCTGGATGCTATCACCTCGCACCGCCCATACCGCAGGCGCCAGAGCTTTGCCGCGGCCCGGAAGGAGATCA
>CBESWG010000121.1:0-3313 GCA_965533275.1 uncultured bacterium | reverse complement strand
TTTTTCCCTCTCGCTCGCAGGGAGGATGTGCTGAAATTTTTCCTTGTACAGGGAAAAATGCTCCAGGGCGCGCGTCTTGTCGCCCAGGTTCAGGTAGATATGAGCCAGGTTGTAGCGCGCGTCCCCGAATTCCGGGTTGAGCTCCAGGGCCCGTTCCAGGGTTACGGCGGCCCGGTCCAGCTCTCCCAACTGGCGAAAAACGATCCCCATCCCGTTCCAGGGAGAAGCGTATTCGGGATTCAGTGAGGCGGCCTTCTGGAAGGAGGCGAGCGCCTTTTCCAGGAGAGTCACCTCCTTGAGGGCCAGGGCCTGGGAGAACTGGGCGATCCCCAGGTTGTTGTGGGCCACGGCATAGTTGGGATCGAGCTCCAGGGACCGCCCGAAAGCCAGGACCGCCTTCTCGAGCTCCCGGGTGTGTGTGTGCGCCACACCCAGGTAGTTCCAGATCTCCGGATCATACTCCAGCTGCCGCAGGCTGGCATCCTGGAAGATCCGGATGACCTCGGCATACTGACGGGCATTGATCAGGAAGTTCACGTAGGCGGAGAACACCTCGAAGCTGTCCGGGAGCTCCTTGAGCCCCGCCCTGAGCACCTCCAGCGCCTCCGGGAGCCGCCGTGTTTCCTTGTAGATGACGGCCAGGTTGGAATAGGCGATGTCGATGTCCTGCCGCTCCGTCAGCACCTCCTGGAGCATCCGGACCGCCCCTCGCGTGTCTCCTTCCCGATACACGTCCATGGCGGACGAGGACTTGGTGTGGAGGGGGAGCATCGTCTTCACATCGAGGCTGGGGCCGAACTCCCGGTCTTCGCCTCGGGGGGAGGAGGGGGCGCTGATGTAGCCCAGGGTCCTGAGCTTGGCCATCGTCTCCTGGTCCGGGGCCTGCCTGGCTTTGGCGCTGTCCGCATGCGACTCCTGCCGGATGAACCGTTCCAGCCGCGGCCGGTATTCCCGCAGGGAATTCGGGGAGATGATGTCCCGGGCCTCTCCGAGATCGGCCTTCAGGTCGAACAGTTCGGGCATGGGGGATTCGATATATTTGTGCTTCCCGTCCACGATCAGGCCGCGCATGGGGGCCCAGCCCCGGCTGTAGTAAGGATAGAGGGATTCGAAATAGATCGTCTCTGGGGTCTTGAGCCGCTTGCCCTCGAGGGCCGGAGCCAGGGAGGCGCCCTGGAGGTGCCCGGGGCGCCGGATGTCCAGCCATTCGCACACGGTGGGAAAGATGTCGCAGTGGCTGACGAACGTGTCGACCGTGCCGGGCTCGATGCCCGAGCCCGCGATGATCAGGGGGATCCAGAGTGCCGAATTGTATGCCAGGAAGCCGTGCGTCTCCTCCCCGTGGTCGCCCAGGGACTCCCCGTGATCGCCCGTCACGACCGTCAGGGTGGAATCCTGGAGGCCCGAATCCCTCAGATGCGCGAACAGGGGCCCCAGAGCCTGGTCCACATAGGCGACCTCCCCCTCGTAGGGCCGGTCCGCATACTGCGTGCGAAAGGGCTCCGGGGGGGCGTAGGGATCGTGGGGATCATAGCAGTGCACCCACAGGAACCAGGGGCCGGCCTGGGACCTGAGCCATTCCAATGCGCGCTCCACCACGGTTCCGGCCCGGCGCTCCACGCTGGCCAACTTCTCCGCCCTCAAGCTCCGGTAGTCGTCGTCGTAGAGGTCGAATCCCTGATCGAGGCCGAAGCGGCTGTCCACGGGGTAGGCACCCACAAAGGCGGCCGTGGCATAACCCTCGTCCCTGAGCAGCTCGGCCAGGGTCAGCTGGTCCTCGTGCAGGACGAAGGTGCCGTTCTCATGGATCCCATGATAGAGGGGCAGGACCCCTGTCAGGATGTTGGAATGCGAGGGCAGCGTGGTCGGCGTGTGGGCGAAGGCCCGCGTGAACCGGATCCCCTCCCCGGCGAGGCCGTCCAGGACAGGCGTCTGTACGTTCCGGTCGTCATAACAGCTCAGGCGGTCTGCGCGCAGGGTGTCGATGGTGACCAGCAGGACATTCCGGCTGTTCTCGGGAGTATTTTTAGGGGACCGGACCGGGGATTCGGACTGGAGCCGCCCGCTGAAAAAAACGCAAATGAGGAAAATCCAGACGACCGGCCGCAATCTATCCATTACTGTTCAACCTCGATCTTTCACATTCAACCGAAGGGAGCCGCCCGTATCGGGAACCGGCCTCCTCCCTCACCCGGACCGTTTCTGCCTACCTGGTCGGAAAAAGAGGGCGTCAGCGCCTGAGATAGTCGAGAAAATCCCGCACCTGGTTGGCGCGGTCAGAGTCCGAGTCGTTCTCCAGGTACTTCTCGAAATTCTTGATGGACTCATCCTTGTTGCCCATGGTCAGGTAGCACAGGCCCAGCTGGTAGATCCCGTCCAGGTTGTCGGGCTGGATCTCCACCGAGCGCTGGTAATAGCGAAGCGCCTCGGCGTAGTTACCGCTGTTGTACAGGCTGGTGCCTACGTTGTACAAAACGGTGGAATCCTTGATGCTCTCGAAGTCCACCTTGTTGTACCACTCCAAGGCGGCCTCGTTGTCCCCCTGGTTTGCATAGCAGTTGCCGATGGAGATCTTGGCGTCGTTGTTTTCCGGGTCCTGCTCCAGGATCTTCTCATAGAAGGTGGTTGCCTGGGCATAGTCCTCCATCTCGAAGTGGCAGTTGCCGATGTTCTTATTGAGGATGTAGATATCGGGATTTTCCTCCAGCATCTTGGTGTAGATCCCAATGGCCTCCTGGTACTGTCCTGCGTCGAAGAAATCGTTGCCCTTGGTAAGCACAGCCTTGAGGTCGTCACTCACGACCATCCCCTCGATCTTGGTCATACGGATCTCTATGGGAGGCACCCGCTTCCCCATCTCCTGGATCGAGACGCTGATCATCTTCGGCTCATACCCGAATTTCTCGAAATCGATGTTCCAACCCCCGCCGCGCAGCCAGGCGCCCGTCCATTTGCCGTCCTTTTCCGACTTGATCTCGAAGCCGGCATTGGCCCTCAGGGAAAATAACTTGACGGTCACGCCTTCGATGGGATTGCCGTCCTGATCAAAAACGAATCCGGTGATCCGGCCTTTGCCCTTGTAGGTCTGTGCCGTGAGAGGCAAACTCACCAGAAGCAGCAGGCTCACAAAGATGAATCCCGTTTTTTTCATCTCTTACCTCCAGAACCGATCGGCGTGATCAAAGACACGCGTTCGGGAACACAATATTTGTTTTTATTGTAACAGAAAAGGGGTGAGGCTACAAATAGAAAAGCCCCTCCCGCCTCAGGGGCGGGAGGGGCTTTGAGCTTCTGCTTGAGCTAAATTCTCAGC
>CBESWG010000120.1:0-3438 GCA_965533275.1 uncultured bacterium | reverse complement strand
CGTTTCAGAGGCCACCTCAATCCTTTTCCCCTCCTCAGCCTCCACAGCCCCCAGAGCCCGCCGCCCCCCAACGGAAGCGGCGCAAGCCCTCCTTCTTCGACAAGGACCGCGTCTGGCTCAATGTCCTGCTCTTTGTCCTGACGCTCCTCTCCACGTACGCCATGGGGCTTACGACCTGGAGCCTCAGCTACATGTATGCCGATGCCCTCGAGGCAGGGGAGCTCCTCGAGATCAGCATCGAGATCCTCTGGGATCCCCAGGTGGTCTCGCTGAGCCTCATGTACATGATCGTACTCTGCGGGATCCTCCTCGCGCACGAGATGGGGCACTACCTGACCTGCCGCTTCTATGGCCTGAACGCCACGCTGCCCTTCTTTATCCCGCTCCCCAACCTGATCGGCACCATGGGCGCTTTTATCCGGATCCGCTCACCCATCGCGTACAAAAAACAGCTCTTTGATGTGGGAGTGGCCGGCCCGCTGGCCGGATTCATCCTTACGATCCCGGCTGTGGCCTATGGGCTCGCACACTCCAAGATCGTGCCCTCGCTCCCTGTCGAGGAGAGCATCCTCTTCGGCGAACCCCTGCTCTTCCAGCTGCTCGAGCCCATTTTTCTGGGAAACATACCGCCGGGCCACGACATCGTGCTGCACCCGATCGGCTTTGCCGGCTGGGTGGGCTGCCTGGTCACCGCCCTCAACCTCTTCCCCATCGGCCAGCTGGACGGCGGCCACATGATGTACGCTCTGTTCGGCTCCCGCACGCGCAAGCTGGCGCCGTTCGTTCTGGCTGCCTTCGTGATCATGGGCATCTTCCTCTTCACCGGCTGGTTCGTGTGGGCGATCCTCATCGCGATCCTGGGATTCCGGCATCCGCCTATATATGACGAGCACGTCCCCCTCGACCCACGACGGCGCCTCATCGCATATCTGACCTTGGGAGTTTTTGTGCTGACGTTCATCCCTGCGCCTATCATGGGAGGCAGCCTCCTGGACCTCCTGAGTCCGCTTTTCCAGTCGCTGCCGCTGCCATGAAATATCGTCGAATATTTGCGTATTCAGATCCCTTGCAGCAAGCCTTTCCGAGCGCTCCCCGAGAGTCGAATTTAGGGGTTTTTCGCCGGTAAAAGATTTGCACAAAAAATGTGGATATCGTGTGGATAAGGCCCCTCGCAAAAGCTGTTATGTGCATGTGTTTCTTGCACATATGACACTTTGCACAAGATTTGGGCACCCTTTGTAAATATAATGTTATCAGTCACTTGCAGAACGTACTGAAAACAAATGAATTACAGGGACGCTTTTCCCACCTTCTCAAAAAGCGCTGCGCTTCACCCCTGGAATCCACTTAATTGAATGCTTTCCAACGTGTTAAAAATGAAGGCCCTCGGCTGTTTTCGAGTGGTTTCTGATTTGACATTGAATCTCAGCCCCGGGAACATCTCTGCAACTCTTTTGGAGAGCTTCCGGACCGCCACGGGGATACGCCACTATTTTCCCGAAGTTATAGCCTGGGGAGCCCATTCGATGTATAATGAAATGGCCCATGGAAGAACGATTCAAGAAGGTCGAAAGCGACTTCGTGCAGCTCCGCAAAGACTACCAGCAGGAAAAGATCTCCGAACGCGAATTCAAGGACCGGCTGAAGCTGCTCCGCCTCACGGACAAGAACGGCCGCTGCTGGACGATCGGTGCCAAGACCGGCAAGTGGTACTTCTATGACGGCACCGACTGGGTCGAGGCCAATCCCCCCTCACTCCAGCAGGGGAAGGCCATCTGCATCTACTGCGGCTTCGAGAACGACATCAAGAGCGAGGTCTGTGACTACTGCGGCGGGAACCTGACCAAGGGCGAGTTCCAGTGCGACAAGTGCGGGTGCGAGCTGGTCTCACCTACGCAGGACTGCCCGGAGTGCGAGGCCCTGGAGCGCGCCAAGGAGGCCGTGGACAGGGAAGAGGCAGAGCGCACGGCGCAGCCGGAAGCGCCCCCCTCTGAGGAGTTCACCGAGGGCGAGAAGCTCCTCAAGGCCGGTTTACCTGAGGAAAAAGACTCCATCTTCCAGCAGTTCGAGGAGCCGGGACGTGCACCGTTCGGCGGCACAGAAGGGGCGATCTTCCCGGACGACGGCGGGCCCAACCTTCTGATCCGGCAGGTGGATCCCATGTCGCTGCTCCTTTTCATGGGTATCTTCGGCACGATCGTGGGGATCATCCTGGGCGTATTCGTGGGCATCTCCAACTTCTTCATGGGGATCGTGCGCTCGCTGCCGCCCGGGATCCAATCGATGCACGGCTCGCTGTTCGGGGGTGTGGTCTACGGCCTTCTGGGCGGGATCTTCGGTTTCGCGGGCATGGGAGCCCTGGGATTTCTCTATGGGCTGCTCGCCAACCTCGTCCTCTCCTTCTTCGGCGGCATCAAGGTCCGCATCGACAAACTGGAATAATCCCAGCTGTCAGCTTTTGTTCTGCAGGCCTTTGTCCCATTGGCCGTCGTTTTTCAGTCTGTGAAGCGCATGGGCGATCTGGCCCACGGAGATGGACTCGTCATTGGGCGAGTAGAGGACGGGCCGCAGGACTCTGATGCCCATATCACCCAGAACCGCCTCAGCCTTTTCGAGCAGAACGCGGTTCAGGAAAACTCCGCCCGAAAGCACGACGGTGTCGAGCCCCTGCTCATCCCGGGCCCTCTGAGCGGCCGCGGCAATAACATTGGCCAGCGTGTTGTGGAAGCGCGCGGAGATGACGCCGGCCGAGACGCCGCCCGCCGCATCCGCTGCCACGGACTTTATGGCCTCAGAGAAAGATACCACATAGGGAAATGCTTCTGCGTTCGACCGCGGATTTTTGGTGCGGATCTCTCCATCTTGTATCCGTGTCATGTCAAATGCATACGACTCGCCGCACTC
This sequence comes from uncultured bacterium, assembly GCA_965533275.1. Taxonomy (GTDB): domain Bacteria; phylum Acidobacteriota; class Aminicenantia; order Aminicenantales; family Aminicenantaceae; genus JAUXEH01. Next base: position 534 of record CBESWG010000120.1, on the reverse strand, counting down.
CGGATCGGACACCGCCTCCAGGCGCATGGGCGCCTCGGCCTCGTACTCGACCTGGACCGGCGCCAGGCCGGCGAGGAAGGAGACCGCGTCGAAGAGCCGTCCGCAGCTCGATACCTCAGGCGTGTTGAGCTTCTGCCGGAGCATCTCACACACGCCTTTGATCAGATGAGGCTCCACTTTTTTAAACGCCTCGATTCGGGCAATTGCACCGTCGAGGCCCAGAGCCTCTATTCGGTCGATCGCTCCCTCATGGCCCAGAACCTCGGGCTTGTCCTGCACGGCCTCTCCGTTCTTCGATGCTTCCGTGATCGCCGGCCTCTCGGCAAAGGCGTCCGTCAGATAGGACAGCGCCATCCGCCAAGGCTGACGCGCAGCCAGGTCGCCGCCGGGAAGACCCACAGAGCGAAAATGGCCGAAGCGCTCGTATCCGCCGTATCCGGCCGCGAGGAACTCCGCCCCCCAGGGTGTGCCATCCCCCCCGTAGCCGAAGCCGCCCCACCAGATCCCCAGCACGCGGGCATCCGGAGGGAGCCC
>CBESWG010000119.1:0-3455 GCA_965533275.1 uncultured bacterium | reverse complement strand
CGCCGAACACTGGTGGAACGGCGACCAGGAACGCCCCAACCCCCTCTCGCGCCTCCGCTACAACGTGATGTACATCCCCAGGATCCTGGACCGCATCCAAAAGAGCGCGCCGCGCGGGGCCGATCTGACATCCTGGCGATACTGAACCTGTTTTCCGGTTCTCAGCTAGAGAGGAGATTTTTCTGTTCGGGCTTTATCTCCCAGACTCCAGCTTGTATAATACCGCGCTTAAGGAATCGGCGCATGATCAATAGCACTCTACACACAAAACGCATGGATTCGCATTCCCTTCCGGCGAAACGATCCACCTCACGGTTTTCACTTGTCCTATTGCTCGCAGCATTCACCCTCCTCCTCAGCCGGCCGGCAGCGGCCACCTCCCAGGGCTGGCTCAATAATTCCCTGACGTTCAAGATCACGTCCCAATGGAGCCTCAAGTTCACGCAGGAGCTCCGGTCCCTGGACATCACCTACGCTGAATCCTACCTCCACAACCTGCAGGCCGGCATCGTCTATCACTTTCCCAAGAACTTCACCCTATCCGTCCTCTACAAAAGGGAACATGTCGATATTATGGGGGACGTTCTCGATCTGGAGGATGATGTCGTGTTCGACGAGGACCGCATCACCCTACAGGGAGGATGGAAGGCCGCCCTAGCCAAAGGCCTAAACTTCGACGTCAGGCTCAAAACGGAGTTCCGCTCCTTCAACCTGGAAAACTCCAACCACACCCGCTTCCGCATGCGCCTCCGGCTTAAATACGACGCCCACATTGGCAGCCTCAAGCTCAAGCCCTTCATCGCCACCGAGACCTTCGGCAAGACCACGGTCTACACCGTGCAGAAGAACCGCTTCTATCTCGGTTCCAGATTTCCCCTGAGCCAGAACGTCGAACTGATCGTCAACTACATCTGGCTGAACGCCCGCGACCTTGGCGACATCCACATCATCAACACGGGTCTCGACCTGAAATTCTAGCCTCCGACGCAACCTTTCCCACCCTTAAACAGTCTTAATATATAACGTTCCCAAGAGAGGATCCGTCTATGTTCAAAAACTATCTGCTGACTGCCTGGCGCAACCTCAACAAGAACAGGGGGTATTCCCTCCTCAATATCCTGGGCCTGGCCGTGGGCATGGCCGTCTTTGTCCTCATCTTCCTGTATGTCCAGTACGAGCTGAGCTTCGACCGCTGGCACGAACACGCAGACAGGATCTTTCGCGTGGTCCAGCGCCAGCCCGGCAACATGTACCTGGGCTCGGACCGCTTCGCCGTGACCCAGGCTCCGCTAGCCGCGGCCCTCATGCAGGAATTCCCGGAAGTGGTCGCCGCCACGCGCATAGATACGTCCGGCGATCAGTTGTTTACCATCGAAGAGAAGAGCTTCCTGCAGAGCAACCTGTACTGGGCAGACCCCAACCTGTTTAAGGTCTTCTCCGTCGATCTCCTCAGGGGAGATCCAGAAACCGCCCTCGATGATCCCCACTCCCTCCTCCTCTCCGAGGCCGTGGCCCGGAAATTCTTCGGCGACCAAGATCCCATCGGCCAGACCGTGACCTACCTCGAAAAACACGACATGCACGTGACCGGCGTCTTCAGGGATTTCCCGAAAAATTCACACCTCATCATGGACCTCATCCTGCCCTTCGATGCCAAGCCCATACTCGAGGAACGGAAGCTCGATTCCTGGGGCAACAGCTCCTTCTACACCTACTTCCTCCTCCAGGAGAGCGCCGATGCCGTACAGCTGGAAGGCAAGTTCCCGGACATGTATACAAAATACCGGGGGGATCAGGGCTGGGACCGCGCCGGCTACTACCTGCAGCCGCTCACCAAAATCCACCTCTTCTCCAACATCAACTTCGACAACAGCCCCGGGAACGACGTCCGGTACATCTATCTGTTTTCCTCCATCGCCTTCCTCCTGCTGGTCATCGCCTGCATCAACTACATGAACCTGGCCACCGCCCGGGCCGCCAAACGAGCCAAGGAGGTGGGGATGCGGAAGGTGGTGGGGGCCCGCAGGACCCAGCTGATCAGGCAGTTCCTGGGCGAATCCACGCTGCTCACCCTGGTGGCCCTGGCGCTCACCCTGGGCCTGGTGGCCCTGGCCCTGCCGGCCTTCAGCGGCTTCATCCAGCGGGACCTGTCCTTCGATCCGCTGCACAATCCAATCCTCCTGCTGGGTGTTTTAGGAACGTTCATCCTGGTGGGACTACTCGCTGGCGCCTATCCCGCCGCCTACATCTCCCGGTTCAAACCCATCTCCGCCCTGCGCAGCACATCGACCAGGGGTAAGGGTGGGGCTCTTTTCCGGAACCTGCTGGTCGTGTTCCAGTTCACGGTCTCCGTCCTCCTTATACTCAGCACAGTCGTGGTCCGCAAGCAGCTGCACTACATCCAGAATAAGGAGATGGGCTACAGCCGCGATCACATCGTGGTGATACGGCCTCGCGACGAAAACCTCCCGAAGCAGATCGAGGCCCTCAAGGCCGAGCTCAAAAACCATCCCGACATCCTCAGCGTGGCCACATCCTCCAGCCTGCCCAACCATGTCAGCTCCCAGACCGATGCCTGGTGGCCGGGCAAGCCCGAGGACCTGAGGGTGCCAATCTATGTCTGCGACGCCGACTACGACTTCCTCGACGTGTTCGACCTCAAGCTGGCCGAGGGCAGGAATTTCTCCCCCGAATTCACCTCCGATGCCAAGGGCGCGTTCCTCATCAACGAATCTGCTCGCAAGGCCATCGGCGTGGATGCCCCCCTGGGCATGCAGTTCAGCCGCCGCCGGGGCACTGATAAACCGGCAGGACAGGTCGTGGGCATCCTGAAGGATTTTCACATGCACTCCCTCCACCAGGAGATCAAGCCCATGTACGTCTTCCTGAATCTCGAGAGGGACTACCGCAACATCTCCATCAAGATCAGGGGCGATCGCATACCTGCCACCCTGGCCCACATTGAGAAGACCATGCGGACGTTTTCCCCCAAATACCCCTTCGAATACTCGTTCTTCGACGAGGTGTTCGGCAGGGCTTACCAGGCCGAACAGAGGATCGGGCGGATCTTCAGTACATTTTCCCTGCTGACCGTTTTCATCGCCTGCCTGGGGCTGTTCGGGCTCTCTTCGTTCACGGCCGAGAGCCGAACCCGGGAGATCGGCATACGCAAGGTCCTGGGGGCCTCTTCCCCCAGCATCGTCCAGCTCCTCTCGAGCGACTATGTCAAGAAGGTCCTCATCGCCAATGTGGTGGCCTGGCCGCTGGGTTACTATGCCATGTACACCTGGCTCCAGAACTTTGTCTACCGCATCGACCTCGGTGTGTTTCCGTTCCTGTGGGCCGGGCTCATAGCGCTCCTCATCGCCCTGCTCACGGTCAGCTTCCAGACCCTCCGAGCCGCATCTGCCAACCCCATTGACTCCCTTAGGTATGAGTAAAAGGGCATCCCAAGG
>CBESWG010000118.1:0-3551 GCA_965533275.1 uncultured bacterium | reverse complement strand
TTATGGGCCATAATTGGACCTGTCCCCTTTTTATTTATGTCCCTTTTGTTTTTTCTGTTTTTCCGATGATGTCAGTTTCGTATTGGCGGTAACTGCGCGATGGCCTCCGGAAGTGCCTGGGCCGCCTGATCCATTGCAGAGTAATCCAGCTCCGAACCCAGAACGCTGTGCGGGATGATGAATACCACCAGCGTCAGCACGAAGGCGGCCACGTACCAGCCCCGTGCAGGTTTCCCTCCGCGTCCGGCAACAAGGGCGATGATCCAGGCCAGCAGCGCAAAAAGTGTCTTGGTATCGGTAAGGTCCTTGCCGATGGGGAAGCCCGTCCAGAAGGCATCGAAGGCGTATTTCTGCATGATGGGTCCCAGAATGATACCCCCCACAAAAAGGAACACGGCCGTGATGATGGCCAGTTTCCTGACCTTGCCATCCTTCAGCAGTGCCTCGAATCCCGCCCGAAACGCGAAGAATAGGGCCCCAAAGATGACGAAGATGTGCAGTATGAGGACCGCTCCGGGTACCTCTCCCTTGTAGCGCATGACCACGGGCTCTTCCGCCGGAAACGTGACTTCCTGCCCCTGGGAGGAGAGGGTCACCTGGTAGGCCAGTTTGCCGGCCATGGGTTGTTTGGGGAGGTAAGCGATGAGCTCGCTCCCCTCACGTGTCATGTCCAGACGTGTCCAGGGATCGTTGGTGGGAAAGCGTTTGTATTCCACGTAGCCTTCGAAATCTACTCCGGGAACGGTGATGCGGACCGGGCAGTCCGCGGTGATCACATGGGTCCGGAGGAGTTCGGCCGAGACCGTCTCTCCGGCCAGTTCCACCTTGACCCGTTTCTCGTATGTGGGCCCGGTAACACGCTGGTACACGAGCACCACTGCGGTGAGGAGGAATGCCAGGAACCAAAGCAGTATTTTTTTCATTGTGTTTTCTCCAAGAAAATTAACTCGACGATTATCCTCTAATTACTCGGGCAATGCAAGGCTTTCCCGGGTCGACAGCAGAGGAAAAAGGGATTTAAATTGTAGGGAAAATTTGCTATAATACACTTATCGAAAACACAAATAAACCTTGCATGGAGATGGAGGTAAATATGGCCAAAAGAAGTTTTATCGGTATTCTGGTCGCCATCGCGATGGTAATCGCGCTTGGCTCAACCCTAATGGCAAAAGATCCTGTCAAGTCGATCTGGAACACGGCCCAGATGTCTGTGGACGGTACGGAATTCGACTGGATGGATGCTGCCCCTTTCTTTGAAAAGAAGGTCGCCGCGGATATCGCGTTCAAAAACGATGCGAATTTCCTCTATGTCCTCTTTAAGTTCAAAGATCCCAAGCAGTTCATGAGCACGATCAGCTACACGGGCATGACCGTCTACCTCGATCCCAACGGGAAGAAGAAGAAGGACTATTTCATCAACTTCCGCAAGAAACAGATCACGGCACAGGAATTCATGGCCAACCTGGAGGCCCAGCAGGGGCCCATCTCTCAGGCGGACAGAGACAAGATCATGCAGAACGAGTACTACGTGGACCATGAGGTCGATGTTTCAAATAAAAAAGCAAAGTCCACATCGCTCGAAGGTTTGGAAGGAATCGTGCCCGCCATCTTCAGGGCGAACATGAACCAGGAAAACCACTATGTCTGGGAACTCGCCATCCCCCTGGCCAGGCCAGCGGACATGGCCCCCGGCATCGGTGCGGCCCCCGGCCAGCAGATCAAGGTCGGCTTTCACTGGGGAGGCTCCACAGAGGAGTGGAAGGAGGCCATGGCCTCCCGCATGGGGAGCCAGGGCGCTCAAGCGCGGTCCAGGGCCGCTGGAGGAGTATCGTCGGAGAGCGGCGGCGCGAGCACCAGACTCGACTCGAACATCGGGCTCGCCAGCATGCGGCGTACGATGCCTAAGAAATACGACATCTGGGTGGATGTTCTGCTCGCCAACATGCAGTAGTTCACCATCGGTTCCGATATTGAACGGAACCTAGGAACGAAACGGTCGTAGCCGAAAGTCACCAATTTCTTGAGTGAGAATGGGGGCGGTTTCCCCATCCTTGCCGTCTTTAGACCGCAAAGGTTATCAGGACCACGCCGCCCACCGCCAGGATCAGGGCCAGGACCTTTCCACGGGTTATACTTTCCTTGAGCAGGAGCACCCCCAGGACAAAGATGAAGATAGTGCTCATTTGATTGAGTGCCGCCGCCGTGGAGGCCAGGGCATACTTCATGCCCCCCATCCAGGCCGTGTAGGCCAGAAATCCCCCGAAAAACGAGCTGGAGGCGAGAAGCTTCCAGTTTTTGGTATTCGTGACCTCGGCCCAGTGCTCACGGCGCTGGCCATGGATCGAGACCAGAGCCACGATCAAAACCAGCCCCCCGATCGTACGCATCAGCGTAGACCACAGCACAGGAGCCTCAGCCAGCGCAGGCTTCATGATGACGATGCTCACGGCCATGGACAGCATGGCCGCGATCCCCAGGGCGATCCCGGCCATCAGGTCCTTGCGCTTGATGGGATCTGCCCCCTTGTCCCTGGATACGATGAGGACCGCGGCGATGATCATCCCCACGCCCAGGAGTTGGATGGCGCTCATCCGTTCCGCCAGGAACAGGGCCGCCAGGACAATGACCATGGGACTGTAGCTGCAGTTGACGATGGCGGACAGCCCGGCTCCCAAGCGGTTGAGGCTGGCGAAAAACAGCGTGTCGGAGATGCCGATCCCGATCACTCCGCTCAGGAGCATGATGCCGTAGGTCCGGAGCGGGAGGTCCGGGAGGAGCGGCTCGCGGAGGGCCCAGGATGCGATCACGAAGAGACCGATGCAGAATACGACCTTGAAGAGGTTTAGACTCAGCGGCCGCACAGTCCGGCCCGTGAGCCGGAACAGGATGACTGCGATCGCCCAGAACAGGGCGGCGGACAGAGCCAGCAGCTCTCCCTGATGTGAAAATACCGTCTGCTCCGGAAGCATAGGGTATTTATTCTATCAGGATTAAGAGGGGATGCAAGTAGAGAGGTAAGGGGGCCGGCCCCAAGGGCCGGGACACCAGGGCCGAGGAGAACTCAACCCTGTGCAACGGCTTCGGCTGGACCCTTGGAGTCGCCCTTGTTGCCGCCTGCCTGTCCGTTGAGGCCCTGCTTCAGCTCATCGCCTTCGTCGCCGAGGTCTTCGATCTTGACACCCAGCAGTTGGGCAGCGCCTTCGTACAGCTGACGGAACGAGCGTTTGGACTCCTGGAGCTTGGCCAGTCTCTCTCTGGCTTTCTGGATCTCCTTCTCCATCTCTTCGTCGATGGTGTCCAGCTGAGCCTTGGCCTCTACCATGGTCTTGCGGTAAAGTTCTTCTTGATCTTTAGTGAGAGCCATCATTGTCTCCTTAAATAATTGGCATCGCTTTTACGTGTATCTATTTTGTGGAATGAGGCCCTTAAGTTCAATCACCTTTAGAGGTGAAATTTTCTGCCCTCAACGAGCAAACCTCCCCACTCCCCCAGGATGACCCCCTTTTGGGACCCCCCCTTTGGGGACGGACCATGAAATGTACTTGAAAATA
>CBESWG010000117.1:0-3555 GCA_965533275.1 uncultured bacterium | reverse complement strand
TCCCCCCGGACTTCGAGGCAGCGGTCGGTTTTATCCGGCGCAGGGACATCCGCCAGGCCCGCGCCCGCGTGGGATACAACATCCTGCCCATGAACGACATCATCGTGGACATCAGGCCCTCCATCGAATACCGCCGTGCCTATGACTTCGACGGCACTCTCACCGATGAGGAAGTGCAGATCGGCGGCTTCATCAGCGGATGGCGCAATTCCTACGTATTCGCCAACTACAACTACGAGTTCGAGCGCTATAACGGCGTCGATTTCACACGCCAGGGCATCCGCACAAGCCTGGGTTCAGATCCCTTGAAATGGGTGGGCGGCCGCCTGAACTTCTCAGTGGGGGACTCGATCTACTATGACGACGATCCCTACCTGGGATGGAAGGTCTCCTACGGGGGCACGCTGACCTTCCGCCCTCTGGCCAACCTGCGCCTCTTCTACAACTACAGCAGCAATACCTTCTGGGAGCGCCGGGGCGGGCCCCTGGTCTACAAGATCAACATCATCAGCCAGCGCATCACCTGGCAGATGACCCGGCACCTGAGCCTGCGGCTCATCACCGACTACAACGACTATGACGGGGACCTCTTCAACAGCGTGCTTCTGAGCTACCAGCTCAACCCAGGCACCGTGTTCTACCTGGGCATGGACGACAGCCGCATCCGGGAGAACGGGGTCTTCCAGAACCTGGGCAACTTCTACTTCCTGAAGTTCTCCTACTGGTGGCGGCTCTGATCCGCCTTTCTACCGAAACCAGCGTTAACTCAACGCCCCTGCCGGCAGATATTCCCTTTTCAGCAGCTTCTCTTAATTCCTACCCAATCACTGGGGAATCCGCTATAATACGGGGATCAAAGGAAACCGACCACCATGAATCCAATGAAGCACATCACTCGCTTCGGCTTGAGTGTACTTATTTCCGCGTGTTTTATCGCCGCATCCGCAGGGCAGCAAAAAACCCAGTATTCACTGGAAGAGCTCGTGGAGCTGGGCCTGCAGCACAATCCCACGCTGGCGGCCAGCGCCCTTGAAGTATCGGCCCAGGAAGCAGCCTACCAGGCGGCGAAGCGCCTGTTCAATCCGGAGCTCGAGTTCTGGTTCGGCAAGGCCGAATCCTACGACAAACTGGAGGAACGGAATACGCACGGCTTTGCTGTCACCCAGCCCCTGGAGAATCCCTTCAAGCGGAGCCGCCGCATCCAGATGCAAAAGTACGCCTGGGAGGAGGTCGCTGCCCGCAGGGACATGAGAGCCCTGGAGGTCGCGCACGATGTGAAAAACCAGTACTATTCGCTCCTGCTCCTGCAGAAGAAGCACGAGCTCCTCACCCAGATCGAACAGGCCATACAGGAGACCCACCGGCTCATCCAGAAGCGTGCGGAGCTGGGTGAGGTGAAGGAGCTGGATGCCATCAAGCTGTATGTGGAAACACTCAAGGCCCAGAAGGCCCTGATCGAGCTGCGGACGGAATCCGACCTGGCAAAGGAGAATCTCAACAAGCTCCTGGCGAACATGCTGCCGCCGGATTTTCAGGTCTCAGGCGAGCTGGCCTTTCGGCCCATCGCGGCGGATGAGGAGGGCCTGCTCGCACGAGCCTTGGCAGGCCACCCCCTGATCGTGGCCAAGCAGCTGCAGCTCGAACAGTCCCGCAGCAATATCAGTTATGTGAAATGGCAGCGGCTGCCGGACCTGGCCCTGAAGGGTTTCAGTGACACGGAACTGGACGGTATCAACCGCGGGCTGGGCGTGTCCCTGAACATCCCCCTCTGGAACTTCAAGGGGAAAGAGCTGGCCGAGGCAGAGAACCTGTCCTACAAGAGCGAACAGGAGCTCAACGCCCTGCGCCTGGACCTCGCCCAGGAGGTCCGTTCGCGCCTGCGGCGCACACGCCTGGCTGAGGAGACGCTTGCGATCTTCTCAGGGGGCCTCATGAGCCAGGCCGAGCAGAGCCTTAAAATATCAGAGATCAGCTATCGAGAAGGGGAGATATCCCTGCTCGAATTCCTCGACTCACAGAGGACATACATCAGCATCTTGAGAGACTACGTCGACGCGCTTTATTCCTGGAATGCCGAGAAGGCGGCCCTGGAAAAGGCCGTGGGAGAAGATATCCAATGAAACTCCATCAGATCGTCCTGTTATCCACGTTGTGCATCGCGCTCCTGGCATTCTGCGGGGGGAAACCGGCCGCGGAAGAGGGGCATACGCATGAAGGCGAGTCCGCTACACATACCCACGAAGCTGAGGCGCCGGGCCAGGCAGAACAGGCAGGATCGGCCGCCGAACACAGCCATGAGGGAGAAGCGGCAGATCACACGCATGAAGGCGAGGGAGAGCAGGAACCCGGACAGGCCTCAGCTCAAGCCGAGGATGAGCACGAACATCAGGACGTCACCGTGCCGCTGGAAAAACAGAAGGCCTGGGGGATCCGTGTGGGCCATGTGCACAGGGAATCCCTGACCGCCCTTGTCGTCCTGCCCGGCGTCCTGGCCCTGAACGATAACCGCACGGCCCACGTCTCCGCCTTTGTGCACGGCCAGATCGCGGACCTCTCCACCGATCTGGGCCATCGGGTCCGCAAGGGCCAGGCCCTGCTCACCCTGAATTCTCCGGAGTTTGCCCAGATCCAGGCCGACTTCCTCCAGGCCAGGGCCAGATACAACCTGAGCCGCTCGGAATACGAGCGCGCCCAGGCCCTGTGGGAGGCCAAGGCCATCGAGGAAAAGGAGTATCTGCGCCGCCAGGCCGAGAACGAAAAGCTGGCCACGGAATACGGCGTATTGGGATCGAAGCTGCACTCGCTGGGCATCTCCCATAAGCAGATCGAGGCGATCATCGAGAAATCCCGCCTGGTCGAAGAGCAGGACTACAAGTGCGAAGTAGCCGATCCCCTCCTGCCCGTCCTGTCCCCCATCTCGGGGACCGTGATCTTCAGAGATGTGGTCAGGGGCGCCCATATCGAGCCCGAAAAGATCCTGCTCACCGTCTCGGATCTGGGGAAGCTTTGGGCCCACCTCGATGTCTATGAAAAGGACATCCCCCTCGTATCGGAGGAAAACCAGGTCTCCATCCAGATATCTCTCTACCCGGGACGCAGCTTCCCGGCACGCATCACCTACGTCTCCAACCTCATCGATGAGAGGCTCCGCACCATGAGGGTCCGGGTCGAGGTGGAAAACCCCGAGGGACTGCTCAAACCCAACATGTATGTCCAGGGAGTCCTGGAGAGCCCGGTCAACGAAGGAAGGAAGATGATGGCCTTGCCAGAAGAGGCCGTCCAGAGCATCGACGGGGAGAAGGTCGTCTTTGTCCAGGAGGAGGGAGACGTGTTCGCGGTGCGGCACGTCCGGATCGGAGCCAAAGTGGGGGACCGCCGCATCATTCTGGCGGGACTGGTAGAACACGAGAACGTTGTCCTGAAAGGGGCATTCACCCTGAAGACCGAGATCAGCAAGGGCACGTTCGGGCATTCCCACGTCCATTGATCGACCCGGGGCCAAGATCATGATCGAAAAAATCATCCAATTCTCCCTGAAGCAGCGGCTGTTCATCG
>CBESWG010000116.1:0-3803 GCA_965533275.1 uncultured bacterium | reverse complement strand
CATTTTGGGATCGGACCATGAAATCCTACTGATTCCATTATAGTTACATGCTTAGGAGGCCCATTTTTAAGGCTTAGAGGATCATTTTTGGGGGTAAAATGCCGTTTTAAGAACTGTGAATCCCAATCAGGGATATGGATCAAGATCTTATCTGAATGAGGCCAGGCTGATCAGGATCACCTGTCCTTGCGAAACGCCCACAGGATCAGAGGAGGTGTGACAATGGTCGTGAGGAGCGACATGCCCAGGACCAAGGAGTAGAGTTCCTGTGTGATGGTCTGCAAGCTGATCCCCACCAGTCCCACGATGATGCCGACCTCTCCCCTGGGCACCATGCAAATGCCGGTCTGGAGGCGCACGATCCAGTCCTCCTTCCAGGTCGCCAGCGCTGCCCCCAACATCTTGCTCACGACGGCCACCACGGTGATCAAGAGTGTGAGGAGCAGGATCCGCGGATTCAGGAAAACCTTGGGATCGAGGTGGGCCCCCATCATCACGAAGAAGAACGGGAGCAGGAATTCGCTCACATACTTGACCTTGCGCTCCAGGTCATACACGCCTGCCAGTTCGTCGATGATGATACCTGCCATGAAAGCCCCGATGATCGCGGCAAGGCCGATCAGATCCGCCAGCTCTGCCAGGCCCAGGCATAGAATCACGGAGAGCACGAATGGCCCCTCTGGAATGTTGATGCGCTCCACCCACTTACGGGTCCGCTTGGCTAGCTTGGGGCCCCACACGGTCAGGAAGCCCACAAAGACCAGAGACTCCAGCACCAGGATCACAAACTCCACGGTATCGAACTGCCCTCGCGCCAGCCCCCGAACCAGCGCCAGTACGATCAAGGCCAGGATATCGTCGAGTACAGCCGCCCCCAGCACAATGTATGCCACCCTGTGCTTGATCAAGCCCAGGTCGGAAAGTACTTTGACCGATATGCCGACCGAAGTGGCCAGTATGGCCGTCCCCACGAAGAGGCTCTCCACTACTTCGAAGCCGAGGAAGAGCATCAATCCAAAGCCAAGGATAAGAGGGAATAGAGCCCCCAGGACACCCACGAGAACGGCCGTCCGCCCCACGGCAAAGAGGTCCTTCACACGGATCTCTAGCCCAACATAGAACATGAGGAAGATGACGCCGATCTCGGCAAACGTCATGAGCACTTCGTTGTGGGTGTCGACGATCCCCAGCACGTAGGTCCCCAGGATCATCCCAGCCAGGATCTCGCCCACGATGGGGGGCATGCGCAGCCGGACCGCGATCTCCCCCATCAGCTTGGCTGATGCAAAGATGATAAAGAAATAAAAGAGCAGATTCCCGGCTTCCAACGACTTCTCCTTACCGTCTCACGAGATGATTGGTTCGTCCTGGTATATAATTCATACGTCGGGCGATGTCAAACCTGTGGCCTGGCCTAAGCCACCGCTCTCAGTCCAGGCCCGTTGCAGTACGATCTGCAGGGGCAGGAACAGCATCACTTGGGGCTGCCCTCGATACTCCTCCAGGAGCCCAGATACGACCAACCTCCTCCCCGCCAGCGTGTCGAGCCGAGGGAACAGAGTCAGATCCTTCTGATCGATCAGGGCCGAAAATTTGCCATCTCGATCGAGGAGATACAGAAACTTGCCTCGCTTCTCCCACCCTGTGCAGCGGAATTCCACGCGCACGAGCTCTCCGATATGCTCCCTAGCATCACCTGTGGTTATCAAGGGCCATGGTTCTGGACACCACATCCCCCTGCCCTCCGCTCGAGCACTCCGCTCGGCTGCCTGGAACCGTCGGCGATAGTCCTCCCGGTAAGGGAATCTCAGATAGGCCGAGGCATAGCCCTGCCTGATCATGACTTCGTTGAACAGGCCGTCCTTCCAGGACACAAACGCAAGCAGGCGGTCGTATTTGTCCCTCCGCTCCCAATCATAGGTGAGGCTTACTTTCTCGCGAAACAGTTGGGTGAATGCGAACCGTTTGCTCAAAAGGGCCAGAAACCGGACCCCCTCGCGCGTGTCGTCCAGCTCAAGTGCATCCACTCCGATCAAGCGTACGATCTCAGACCGCCCGCCAACCAGGCTCACTCGTATAGTATCCCCGTCATACACGGCCGTCACGGTTCCTTCTGACCTCTCCTGCTGTTGTGCCACGCACGCAAACAATGACAGGAAGAAATAAGCCACACAGACTGATGTCAGTGAACGTATCGATCTCATTATTATATGCAGTTTCCCCATCCCCTTCCGTGGGCAGCTCGAGACTACCTGAGCAGAATATTCCTTAAATGCCCCTTTTTGGGGGCAAAAGTGGCCGTTTAAGCCTTAGAAATAGGGCTTCTAAGGTCTTAACTTATTTATTTTCAAGTAGATTTCGTGGTCCGACCCCGAATCGAGGAAACGATGTGGCGCGAGGAGATGCCGTAGCGGTCGAGCAGCTCGTCGGGCTCGCCCGAACGAGGCAGCTCCTTCACGCACAGGTGTTCGATCGCCGCCTGTCCGGCCAGCGCCAGTGCCACCGCGCTCCCTAAGCCGCCCTGCGCGAAGTGGTCTTCCACCACCACGACCCTGCCCCCTGCGGCCTTGGCGTGCTTGATCAAGCCGTCCCGGTCCACGGGCTGCACAGAATAGGCGTCCATCACTCGGACATGGATGCCGTCCGCCTTCAGCTCCTCGTAGGCCTTCAGCGCCTCGACCAGCGTGATCCCGGCAGCCACCACCAGCGCCTGGTCCTTGCCGCTCCGCTTCAGCACCTTGGATCCGCCGATCTCGAACTTTTCCGTCGGCTTGTACAGGATCGGCGTCGCAGGCCGCGTCGTCCTCAGGTAGGCCATGCCCTTCTTCCGGGCCATGGCCTCAACCAGGGCCTCGGTCGACACCCCATCGCTCGGATACAGCACCACACAGTCCGGGATAGGCGTAAACAGGGCCATGTCTTCCAGCCCCATCTGCGAAGGCCCATCCCCGCCGATGCTCACCCCCACATGCGATCCCACAAACTTCATGTTGGGCATGGAATAGGCCGCCATCCGGATCTGATCGTGCGCCCGGCTCAAAAAGGCTGCAAAGGTCGCCATGAAGGGCAGGTACCCCTTGGCCTGCATCCCCAGTCCCATGCCGACCATGTTCTGCTCGGCGATATAGCACTGGAACGACCGCTTGGGGAATGCCTTGAAAAAATCTTCCGCATACGTGGAATTCTTGACGTCCCCATCGATGGAAACCACCGCGTTGTTCACCTTGCCCAGGCTGACGAGAGCATCTCCGTAAGCCCTCCGAGTGGCCACTGCCCCCTTATACCCGGCCCTCTTGAACGCGAATCCCCTCCGAAGCGCAGGGCCCTTCACCTTGCGCGGCGCCTTGACAAGCTTCCTGGCATCGATGTCCGGCATCTCCCCCAGCTCGGCCAGGGCTATCTTCAGGTCCTCACCCTTCAAAGGTTTGCCGTGCCAGCCGTCCTTATCCGCCAGGAACGATACGCCCTTGCCCTTCAGCGTCTTCGCCAGGATCGCCGCCGGCTTGTTCGATTCTTTCCCTTTTGCCAGGGCATCCCGGATCGCCTCCACACTGTGTCCGTCCACCCGGAAGACATCCCAGCCAAACGCCTTGAACTTCCTCTCGTAGGCCCTCAGGTCATGCCCGTGCATGGTGGGCGCCGACTGCGCCAGCCGGTTGATGTCCACGATCGCCGTCAGGTTATCCAGCCCCAGATCGGCCGCCGTGTTGGCCGCCTCCCAGACCGATCCCTCAGCGATCTCCCCGTCACCCATCACCACATAGGTCCCGCGCCTCGAACCGGCCAGCTTCTGGGCCGCGGCC
>CBESWG010000115.1:0-3975 GCA_965533275.1 uncultured bacterium | reverse complement strand
GGACCGTGCACCCCACGTCGACAGCCCCTCCCCCGCGTTACCCATGCAGTTAGCTCAGGCAAGGCTGGTCTGCAGCACAAGGAGCCGTTCTGCTACCGCTGCTACCTCCCGGTCCTGACGGGGTTCACAGATGGTCCTTTGCACAGGGCCCATACCCTCAACACCACTTACATGAGCACAGACCGGAAAAAGTGCGGCCTCGGTGAGGGATTCAATCTCACTTTAGCGGATTGTGAGTTACAAGGCACCGCTAGCTCCCCATCTAGCACGGTCCGTATTGGCTAGTTAAGGGGTAAAACAAAAACCTATTATAGACGAAATGCAGAGCGATTAGAAGCGGCCGGAGATCCCCAGGCGGTAGCCCAGGCCGTCCCAGAACCCGATCTCGGCCCGCACAAGAAGATTGGGAGTGATCTCTGCCCGCGCCCCGAAGTTGAGTGAGATCAGGGGGAGGATGTTGGGGATGTTGAAATCGCCCTCTTCTTCCGCTTCCTTCAAGGTCATTGTCCCACCACCTGAGATCGAGTAGTCGGGGCCCACCCAGTTGTACTGGCCCTCGTATTCCCATGTGACGTTATCGGTCCTGTCGTAGTCCACGGTCTCACCGGACTGCTTCACCTTGCCTATGGAAGCCATCCCAGCCGCCACGGAAAAGTAAGGTGTAACGCGCCATCGGGGGACAAAGTCCCAGCGGAAGCTGAGGGTTGTGAACAGAGGGCGCAGGATAACCTCGCCGGTGCCGCTGGCCTCGGCATAGCTCCCATCGTCGTAGTTCTGCCGTGTGTTGCCTTCGCCGTAGATGCGCATCGTCACCTTGTCAATAGACAGGCCCAGGCTGAAGGCCCCCAGCCTGCCCTGTGGATAAAATCGAAGTTCCAGGCCATAGTTGGGACCGCTGGAATCGAAGCTGAACTGGTCCGAATAGGTCGTGGGCAGCAGGAACGGATTCAGGTTCATGAGTTCATCATTGATCTCTTCTCGGATCTGCTCTCCCAGCTCTGTGGACAAGCTTTCTTCAAACTGGCTGATCAAGGGATTCAGAGTCCAGCGGCCGTAATATACGCCGATCTCGAACTTGCCGGAATCATCGATAACGGCTACAGATGAGAGCTCCTGATCCTGTTCGGCCTGCTGTCCGTAGAGGCCGATGCCGGAGGCCAGCAGCATCAAGCAGAAGGCCCCGAAAACCTGTCCTGTTTTCCACGCTGATTTTTTCATTTGCCTTATTGTCATCCTATCTCTATCCCTGGGATTTGTCAATTAATCCGACGCCCCAGGCTCTTGGCACACACGGAAACATGGGCACGCAGCCCGGGCATCCTGTGCGCTTATTTAGTCGTATCGCGTGCCCCAAAATTGGCCGCCATCTCTCCACCCCTCCCGCCGCCTTGAAAGGAAGGGAATGCGGCTGTTACTTGACAGTCACGCAGGTAAGTGGTAATTGTTTTCTGAATCTATCCCGCAATCTTACCTAGGAGGACATCGCATGTTCAAGAAAACCCTGTGGACGGCCATCGCGGGCCTGTTTTGCCTGGCACTGGTCGTAAATGCCCAAACGCCGCCGGACGAATTCCTCGGCCACAAAGTCGGTGCCGATCGGAAGCTGGCGGATTTTAAGCAGATAACGGCCTATTTCCAGAAGCTCGATTCCGAATCGGAGCGCATACAGCTGCTTGACATCGGAAAATCCTCAGAAGGCAACACCATCTTCATGGCCGTGATCACCAGCGAAGCAAACATGGCCAAGCTGGACCGGTACAGGGAGATCACCCGCAACCTCCGCGACGCCCGGGGACTGACGCCGGAAAGCGCCAAGGCCCTGGCCCAGGAAGGCAAATCCATCCTGCTCATCACCTGCAGCCTGCACGCCTCCGAGATCGCCGCCTCCCAGATGTCCATGGAACTGGCCTACAACCTGGTCACGGGTAAGACACCCTTTGACGTGGACAAGGCCTTGAGCGACGTCATCGTGCTCCTGGTCCCCTCCCACAATCCGGATGGGAACATCATGGTCACGGACTGGTATCGCAAAACCCTGGGGACTGAACACGAGGGGTCAAGCATGCCCTGGCTCTACCAGAAATACTCCGGCCACGACAACAACCGTGACTGGTTTATGTTCAACCTCTCCGAAACCCGCGCCGTCACCAAGGTCCTGTATCACGACTGGATCCCCCAGATCCACATCGACGAGCACCAGATGGGCAGCACCGGGGCACGGCTCTTTATCCCGCCCTTCATGGATCCGCCTGTGCCCACGGTCCATCCCCTGCTCTGGCGCGGGGTGGCGCTCTGCGGCATGAACATGGCCTATGACCTGCAGAAAAACGGTTTTTCGGGTGTGACCCACGGCCGGTCCTTCACCGGCTGGTGGATCGGTGCGTGCGACGACACATCCTGGCTCCACAACTGCATCGGGCTTCTGAGCGAGATGGCCTCTGTGCAGACCGCCTCTCCCATCTACATCGACCCCGGGGAGGTGTCTGCAAGCTACATCGACAAACGCATGCAGTTCCCGGATCCCTGGCCAGGCGGATGGTGGCGGCTGCGCGACCTGGTGGACTATGAGATCACCCTGTCCATGAGCCTGGTCGAGACCGCCTGGCTCCACAAGGAGGACCTGCTCTACAACTTCTACCAGATGTGCTCGGATGGCATCAACAAGCCGGGCAAGGGACAGCCCTTCGCATTCGTCATCCCCAAGGATCAGCGCGACTTCCCCACGACGATGCGATTTCTCAAGGTCATCCAGTTTGGCGGCGTGGAAATCCACCAGGCCAACGAAGAGTTCACGGCCGATGGAAAGGTCTACCCGGCCGGATCGTTCGTGGTAATGATGGCCCAGCCCTACCGGCCCTTCGCGCAGGCGCTCCTGGAGAAACAGGTGTACCCTGATCTCCGCCAGTTCCCCGGAGGTCCCCCGGTCCCGCCCTATGACAATGCGGGCTGGACACTGCCCCTCCAGATGGGCGTCACGTGCGACCAGATCGATCGGCCCTTCAAGGCCGAGCTCGAGAAGCTTGGGGGCCCACTCCAAATGACTGTGGCAGATCCTATACCGGAAAGCGCCAAGTATGTTGTCCTGGATTCCAAAAATAACGCCGCCTATTCCGTGGTCTTCGGGCTGATGAAACACAAGCCTGTCGTCTACCGCTCCCAGGAAGGCATCAACGGTGACGGCTTCCATGCCTGTGTGGGGAGCTTCATCATCGAAAATTCTCCGAAGATCCAGCAAGAACTGACCGGGCTGCTCGAGGAGTGGAATCTC
Organism: uncultured bacterium; assembly: GCA_965533275.1. GTDB lineage: Bacteria > Acidobacteriota > Aminicenantia > Aminicenantales > Aminicenantaceae > JAUXEH01. Next base: position 707 of record CBESWG010000115.1, on the reverse strand, counting down.
CAGGGATACTCCCTGGATGACGTCTCGGAGATCAAAAAATCGCCCCTGAAAAGGCACCGCGTCGCGCTCTATCAGTCCTGGCGATCCAACATGGACGAGGGCTGGACACGTTATGTCCTGGACGACCTGCAGATCCCCTTCACCACGCTGCACAACCAGGATTTCAAGGGCGACAAGAAGAAGAAAACAACGGTGGACCTGCGCGCCAAGTTCGATGTCATCGTCTTCGCGGACGAGAGCCCCGAGGTCATCAAGACAGGGAAGCGCGGAGCCACCGGAGGGCGCTACCGCGGGTCTCCCACGCCGAGGCCGGCCGAGTATGAGGGCGGCATCGACAAGGAAGGCGTCGAGGCCCTCAAAGCTTTTGTCGCCAAGGGAGGCATCCTGGTGACCATGAACAGCGCCAGCGGCCTGGTCTTCACGGAGTTCAAGGGCGCGCCTGTGAGCAATGCCATGGCCAATGTGAGCCGCACGGACTTCTTCTGCCCCACGTCCCTGCTGAACATCGAGGTCGACAACCACTCCCCCATCGGATACGGCATGCCCAAGAATGCAGCCGCCATGTTCTCCCGCAGCCTGGCCTACACCACCCGGGTCCCGTCCGGCGAGTGGGATCGCACCGTGGTGGCCCGCTACCCGCAGAAAGACGTGCTCGCCAGCGGCTGGCTGCTGGGCGAAGACAGGATCGTGCGCAGGGCGGCTGTGGT
>CBESWG010000114.1:0-4121 GCA_965533275.1 uncultured bacterium | reverse complement strand
AGGTCCCGCGCCTCGACCCGGCCAGCTTCTGGGCCGCGGCCATGCCCACGCCCACCGACAGTCCCTGGCCCAGCGAACCCGTGGCTGCCTTGATCCACTTCATCCGAGGCGTGGGGTGCCCCTCCAGCACACTCGTGATCTTGCGCAGGTTCATCAGGCTCGACACAGGCAGAATACCTGCCTCGGCATAGGCTGCCCACAGGATAGGCGCAGCATGCCCCTTGGACAGCACCAGCTCATCGTTCCCCCAGTCGTGGGGATTCTTAATGTTGTACTGCATCTCGTCGAAGAACAAACAGGCGGCGATCTCCGCCATCGACATACAGGTTGTGGGATGGCCCGATCCAGCCTTACTGGTCATCTTGATCGAGTGAATTCGCAGCTTTTTAGCGATCAGGTTCAAATCTTCATTCTTGCCCATGGCAGGTAAATCCTCCCCTCATAAAACGTCTCTGTGGATTACAAATCTCAAGGCGAGTATTACATATCACAATTCAAAACGAACGTAAACATTTTGCAGGAATCAAGGCAGGCGGCGCTCATACCAGAGCTTGGTATCCCGCGTGCTGAACCCCAGGTGAGAGTACAATGTCACGGCCCCCCGGTTCTCCTCGTCCACCGTCAGCTCCACTCCTTTTGCGCCCTTCTCCCGGAATCCCTGCAGTCCGGCCTCCAGCAGATTTCTTCCGAGGCCGCGGCCGCGGTAGTCCGGCCTCACCCCGACCATGTGGATCCAGCCATAGGACTTGGCGCCTTCCTTGTTTCCAGCCAAGAATTGCGGCCATAGGTATCCGATCACCTCTTCCCCGTCCCGCAGCGCCAACACATCCTGGATGCTGGTCATGGTCATGGCCAGGTAAAAGCCGACTTCGTCCGCGGTGTTGGGGCAGAATCCCCAACTCCCCTCAAAGCTCAAGTTCTGGATATCAGCCAGCGGCTGCTCGTCTCCATTCTCAAAATGCCCTACTGTCAGCCCCCCGAAATCCGGGCCGGGCTTTTCCTCCCCGTGGCGGCCCTCTTTCAAGCCCAACACCAGATAGCGGCGCACCGGCTCGAAGCCCAACTTATCCAGGAATTCGCGGCCCCCGGAATTTTTCTCGTCCACTATCACGTGGACCCTCTGGGCCCCAAGGGCAGAAGCGCGCTCGCAGACCCCCTCGACCAGGCGGCGCCCAACGCCCCTGAGCCGGACCTTGGGATGCACGTAGATCTCCATCACCACCCGGCCGATGCGCACCTCCCGGATCACGTCGGCGTAAGCCACCAGGCGCTCACCGCTCGTCTCGGCCACGAAGAGGTCGGCCCCCGGGCTGTACTGCGGGCGCTGCAGCAGCAGGTCGAACTGCCCCCCCCCGGCCGCGGGCCCCCACAGGCTGTCCTTACCCACACTTACATAGAGATCCCTCAGTTTCTCGAGGTCGGTCCGGGTGTAGTTTCTGATCCTGTACATTCGAAGAGTCTGGATTGTATCAAAGCGGCAGATATAATACAATTCCCCGAGAGGCTATTCATGGAAAAATCGCCAGCAGACGTCCTGGTCATCACCCCCCACCCCGACGATGCCGAGTTCGGCGCCGCGGGCTCGGTCGCCAAGATGGTCCGCGAGGGAAAGACCGTGGTCTATGCGGTTGTCACAAACGGCGACAAGGGCAGCTCCGATCCGAACCTCGATCCGGCAGAACTGGCACGCATCCGCGAAAAAGAACAGCGGGCAGCCGCAAAGGTCTTGGGCGTCCGCGAGGTCGTCTTCATGGGATATCCGGACCAGGGCATCGACGAGACCCCCGAGCTGCGCAAGGCCTTCGTCCGTCTGATCCGCATGTTCCAGCCCCGGCTCGTCATCACCGCAGATCCTTACCGACGCTACATCTGGCACCGCGACCACCGCATCACCGGCCGCTCCGTGCTCGACGCCGTGTTCCCTTTTGCCCGCGACCTACACTCCTATCCCGATCTGATCGAGGAGGGGCTGGCTCCCCACAAGGTCCCCGAAGTCTGGCTCTGGGCCTCGGAGGAGGCGGACATCAATTTCCGCTCCGACATCACCGAGACCTTCGACCTCAAACTCAAGGCCCTGCGCTGCCACAAGAGTCAGATCAAAGAGCCTTTTTCATCGGAGATGGAAAAATGGCTCTGCACGCGGGCCAAAGACATGGCCGAAGGGATGGATTTCAAGCTGGCCGAAGGTTTCCACCGCGAGGAAGTCTGGTGGTAGCCCCCTTCACGTGGTTCTTGACCAGTTCCTCGAACACACCATAGGTCTGCCCCGCCGTCTTACCCCAGGAAAAGCGCTCCGTTACATCCGCCCGGATCTTCTCTGCGGACCATAGGCTGTCCCTGTGAGCAAAGAAATACTGCAGGCAGGTGGCCAGAGAGGCCGGATCGTTGGGCCGGAAGGAAAATCCAGTGGAACCGTCCTTGACGATGCTCTGCATCTTGCCGACCTTAGACACCAGCACCGGCGTGCCGCAGGCCAGCGCCTCGACCACCACCAGCCCGAAAGACTCGTAGAGCGAAGGCACCACCAGGGCCTTGGCCGCGGAATAGAAGCGCTTCAGATCGTCCTGGGGCATCGAGCCCAGGAAATGGACCTTGTTCTCCATGCCCTGCGCGCAGAGGGAGTCCCGGATACTCCGGATCTCGGCGTTGTCATGGAAGTCGTCCTGCCCCATGCGGCCGCCACCGATCACCTTGAGGCACACACGCGAGAACAGATCCGGTGCCCTTTCCTGCAGGATGCCCATGGCAGCCACTATGTCCATGAGCCCCTTGACCGGCTCGATCCGGCCCACATAGAGCAGGCAGGCCTCTGCCTCCTCACACGATGGCAGCTCTTCATGCGGCACCGGACAGAAGAGGTCCTTGTTGACTCCGGGGTAGATCACCTGCAGCGAATCGGCCCCGATCTCGAACTCCCGTGTCAGGCTGTCCTTTTCTTCCCGTGACGAGGAGATGATCATGTCCGCCACCAGGGCGAGGTGCCGCTCCGCCGCGTTGCGGTACTCGTGCTCCCCTTCGCTGAGGACCTGTTTCTTCAGGAACGCGAGCGTGTGATAGGTGTGGACCAGGGGCACGTCGAAACGGTATTTGATCCACTCCCCCACCAGCCCCGAAAGCCAGTAGTGGGAGTAGATCAGGTCGTAGGGGGCCTCCTCCTGCAGCATGAACTCCACCAGGTTCTCGATAAACTCCGGTAGATAGTCATAGAGTCTCCTGCGGTCCAGGGGCTCTGCGGGGCCTCCCTCGAGGTGGACCACCCTCAGGCTCGGAGAGATCGTCTTGATGCGCTTCCGGTCGGGGCTCTGGCGCCGTGTGAAGACGTCGATGCTCACGCCGGGCAGGGCGGCCAGGGCTGCGCTCAACTCCTTGATGTAGACATTCATGCCGCCCACCCCGTCGCCACCGATCAGGGAGTAGGGACAGCAGTGAAAGCTGAGCAGGCAGATCTTCATGATGGTCGTCTCGCTAGGAAACCCTGTCGAGTTTCAGGCTGTATATTGTACTGGATCGTGCCCTGAAATCAAGCTTGTATTTCTCACGGCCCCTAAGGAAATCGGCAGTCGCCTTCCCCTCAGCGATGGCCTGCCTGATGGCCAGGTCAAAGAGATAGTAACCGGGACTGGCCGCCGCATACGCCTCGGCATACGCCACGTTGTAGAAATACACGGTCTCCCCGTAGTGTGCCGTGATAAGAGAGGCCGCAGGAAGGGCCTCTTCTCCCCCCACATATAGGGACATAAGCTCGATCAGGCCTTGTTCTGCCAGCCGGCCGGCCACATCCCGGAAAAAGGCAGGCATGCCCGGCGTCTCCCAGAACCGGGCCTTCTCCGGGCTCCCTTCCCGGTGGAGAGCGATGAAGGCCTCCATGGCGGGCCCAACCTCTGCAGGAACAGACGCCCTCTCCACTCGGGCCTTGGGCAGGGCCTCGGCGCGCCGTGACTTGCGCCGCAGCTCGTGGCGGCATTTCCTGCCGAGGCTCGCAGCATACTCCGGGTAGGACGCCGGGAGCGGCAGCTGCAGCGTCTCCTCGCTCTCCTCCTGCAGGCAGCGGAGGCCGAAGGCAGGTGCCAGCTCCGGGACCAGGGACAGCGTGTGAGATGTGGGGCGCAGATTGATCAGCT
>CBESWG010000113.1:0-4195 GCA_965533275.1 uncultured bacterium | reverse complement strand
GGTCCCCAGCGGTATCCTCGCCTTGTCCAGGATCTGCCGCCGGATGCCGTTTATGTCCCCCACCGTGCTCAGGTCCATTATGGTGTCGGTCTCGTATTTGAGCGCGACCTCGACCTTCTGCAGCTCGGTCTCCAACTCGGGGAAGTCCTCGGAACTCCCGATGTTCACATTGATCTTGGTCCGCAGCAGCGCCCCGATCCCCACGGCATGGATCTCGCCGTGCTTTGGGTTCCAGGGGATACAGACCTGGCCCGCTGCCACCAGTTCCCGCAGCTCGTCAACCGAAAATTGTTCTTCCTCTGCAACCTGCTTCAGTGCGGCCGTCGTGCGGCCTTTCCTGGCCTCTTCTATCTGAGTCATTTTGTACCTTTCCTCTTGTATTCAGGCATTTTAGTTTACTCCGATCACCCGCCAAATTCAACCTGTGGACAAGAACCTCCCATGACCAGGACTCATTAAATCCGGGCCTTTCAGAATATACTCTCTGAACTCGGGAAAAATCATCTCTAAAGGTGTTGTCTGGGTTTAGGTTTTTAAGTATCATGTTCTACACTTGTCATATGCATTTAGGATAGGAATCGATATGAAGAGGATTTCGAAACGGCAAATTATTCTCATGGCCGTCGGCCTCTGTCTGCTTTTCATCTGGCCCCGTCCTGAGTTCCTTACCGCTCAGCAGGTGGACCCATTCTACAAGCAGCTATATGACAAGGCCGTAAATGCATATCGGGTTGGAGACTATAAAGAGGCCGCCAGGGACTTTGAAGTCGGCCTCTTCGGCTTGCTGTCGAGTCGAGAATACAGCGCGAAGTGCAACGTCTATCTCAGCCTATGTTCTTTCTTCCGGAAAGACAGGCAAAAGTGCAGGGAATATCTGGATGCGGCGCAAAAACATCTTGATGAAGAAGGATTCCTGGGCTTGGAACTGGATGCACAGGACCTCTTCAATCTGGAGAGTGTCTGGTATCTTTTCTATCCCAGAACATCCATATTCCCAGGTAGGAACGAACCGCTCGAGAAGCCCCGGACCAATCATGTCTCCACAGGAAATTCAGAGGAGGCCATCGAAGCGCTCGAGGGGCGGATCTCGACCCAGCCCAAGGCGATCTATGCGTACTATGAACTCTATGATCTCTACGTCCATGAGGACAACAACAGGCGTGCCAAGAAAACACTGGAAAAATTGATCAAAAACAATTCCAGGGAGATAAAAGGCTATTATCTGCTGGGAAAGATGGAGTACAGAGAGAGGGATTTCAGAGGTGCAGGAAAACATCTGGAAAGGTTCTTGAACCTATCTAAAGATGTCCCCGTGGAAAACACAATAATGACAGAGTCCTTGGCGCTCCTGATCCTGAATTACAATTCCAGAGGAAATAAAAAGAAAGCCCAAGAGCTCGCATTGGATTATTTGAACCAGTTGACCGAAACCGCACTCCAGGCGGTTTCTCTAACAGACGCTGAGATGGCTGCCTTGCGGGATATTATCAAGCTGGTGCGCAGGCTGAGCGATTGAACGAAGACCAGGGGAACTCCCAGTGGAATTAAAAAATTCTCTATTACAGAAAATACTGGACCGTAAAGCGGTTGTCGGCGTGATCGGTTTGGGATACGTCGGCCTCCCGCTGGTCATACGCTTTGCTGAGGAGAGATTCTCTGTCCTGGGTTTCGATGTTGACCAGAACAAGGTTGACGATCTGAACTCCGGCCGGAGCTACATCAAACATATCCCTTCAAGCCAGGTGGAAGAAATGCGTGCCTCCGGTAGGTTCGATGCCACAGTTGACTTTTCGCGGCTGGCTGAGGCAGACTGCATCCTCATTTGTGTGCCCACTCCCCTCAGCGACACCAAAGAACCGGACATGCGCTATGTCGAGGCTACTTCCGACGCCATAGCGACCTATATCAGGAATGGTCAGCTCATCTCCCTTGAGAGCACGACCTATCCGGGAACCACCCGTGAGATCCTCCTCCCCAAATTCGAGGGCAAGGGCCTCAAAACAGGCGAAGATTATTTCCTGGCTTTCTCTCCCGAGAGGGAAGATCCAGGCAATGTCCGCTTCACGACCAAGAACATACCGAAGGTCGTGGGTGGGATCACACCCGCCTGCAGCGAGATCGCTGCTGCTCTCTACGACCAGATCGTGGACCAGGTTGTCAGCGTATCGTCCACTGAGGTCGCGGAATTCACCAAGCTGCTGGAAAATATATTCCGGGCGGTCAACATCGCCCTGGTCAACGAGTTGAAGATGCTGGCTACAAAAATGGGCGTGGATATTTGGGAGGTCATCGACGCCTCTTCCACCAAGCCCTTCGGATTTATGCCGTTTTATCCTGGCCCGGGCCTGGGCGGGCACTGCATCCCCATCGATCCTTTCTATCTTTCTTGGAAAGCCAAACAGTACAATTTTAATGCCCACTTCATCGAGCTCGCCGGTGAGGTCAACACGGGCATGCCGGACTATGTCGTGTCCCGCATGGCCGATATCCTCAACGAACGCGCCAAATGCATCAGAAATTCTCGGATTCTGATACTCGGCATCGCCTACAAGAAAGATACTGACGACATACGGGAAACTCCTGCCCTTGAGCTCATGGAATCGCTCATCAAGAAGGGTGCGGATGTGTATTACAACGATCCCTTTGTCCCCACGATCCCTGAAATGAGGCGTTTCAGCCTCAAGATGAACTCTTCAGAACTGACAGAATCGCTCCTCGCTTCCATGGACGCGGTGGTGATCACCACGGAACACTCCGACTATGATTATGACTGGATCGTTCAGCATTCCCCCTTGGTCATCGATACGCGGAATGCGACCAAGAATGTAACCACATTTAGAGAAAAGATCATGAAGGCTTGAGACACATGAAAAAAAAAACAGGCCTCCTCATATTATTGCTGATTACCTTAGCTGCTTCCGTTCACGGACAGACCTATCAACGGTTCAATCGGTCTCTCGACTTGGTCATAGAAACCACCAGATATCAGCTCGGGCCCTTCAGGTTTTACCCAAGGGTCCAATTCCGGGAGATCGGTGTCGATAATAATATCTACAGGCAGGCCGATATTTTTGATCCCATCACCGATTTCACCTTCACATTCTCACCCCAATTGGACACCAACATTCTAGTAGGCAACAGCCTGATTCTCACGTTCACCTGGAATCCCGAGTATGTCTATTACTATGAACAGTCTCAGCTTAGAGGATTCTATAACAGCTACTTTGCCAATGTCAGATGGCAGATCTTGACCAAGTTTGTGCTTTCCGGAAGATTCACAGACAGCAACAGCCAAATCAGGCCATGGGGCGAGTTCACTGAAAAGGTGAATCAATCTGTCAGGGGATACAGAGCCAGCTTTTTTTATGAGGCCCCCCGAAACACGAACATTGGAATCTGGGTTATTCGTTACACATACAAATACCGGGATGTCATTGATCCTGACCGAATCTCTGATTACGCCCTCCGATTGAACAGGGATGAAGACCAGGTCATCCTGGAATTCAATCATCAGATCTTCACGGACTCTTCTTTTTTTGTCCAGGGATCCTATACGGAATATGCTTTTGAGTATACAGGAATAAGGAATCAGGACTCCTATGCATACCAGCTCTCTTCAGGTGTGGAATTCCCCATCCTGGGCGATCTCAGAGGCCGGTTTTCACTGGGATACAAGTACCTTGCACCTGTTGTTTACGGGCCCAAGGCCTTCTCCGGCTTGATCGGAGACACTGCGCTGGAATACCGCCGCCGCAGGTACAACCTCCGCTTCACATATCTGAGGGATACTCCCTTTTCGTTTTACACCAACAACATCTTCTATGTACTTGATCGTATAGGTGTGGGTGCATCCCTATATGCGACGACTTTTCTGAGATTGGACTACGATTTCAGCCTGGGCGAAGGACGATATCCCGAGCCCATTCTCATCCGCCTGCCTGATGAGAGCTATCAGGAGATCTATCGGAAAGACACCTACAGAACTCACTCTGCCTACTTGGTTTTTCGCCTCTATGAGAGCACAGGGATAGGAATCGGGTTGGATTACTGGGAGAGGGTCTCGAACATCGATCCCCGGAGAAGCAGCCTGTTCCTTGGGGGATATATTACCTACGATTTCTAGCCTGTAGGCGCTTTCCTACTTCCTGAATGTGAATGAGGCAGAGGCAGGGGATGCGGTCATCCCGGAAACATC
>CBESWG010000112.1:0-4235 GCA_965533275.1 uncultured bacterium | reverse complement strand
CCGGGGGGAAAACTTCACGTTCATCTTCATCAACAACGGGATCTACGGTATGACGGGCGGACAGATGGCGCCGACGACACTCGAGGGCCAGAAGAGCACGACCTCCCCCTACGGGCGTGATGTCAAGAAGGCCGGAGCGCCGCTCAAGATGAGTGAGCTGGTGTCGAACTTCGATGCCGTGGCGTACGTGGAGCGGGTCAGCTGCAACACGCCGGCTAATGCGCGCAAGGCCAAGCGGGCGGTGAAGAAGGCGTTCGAGTATCAGCTAAAAGGGATGGGCACGACCTTTGTGGAGGTGGCCTCCAACTGCCCCTCGCAGTGGAAGTGCACACCCGAGCAGTCGCTCGACTGGCTCAAAGACCAGGTGTACCCCTATTATCCGTTGGGGGTGTTCAAGGACAAGGGGAAGCCGCCGGCTAAACAGGCCGCGGACGTCAAGGAATAAGGAAGGACCGGACACATGCTACAGGAAATGGTATTTGCTGGATTCGGGGGGCAGGGAGTCCTGTCCCTGGGTACGATACTGGCCTATGCGGCCATGAAAGAGGGCAAGGAGGTCACGTGGTTCCCTTCCTACGGGCCGGAGATGCGCGGCGGGACCGCCAACTGCATGGTCAACATTAGCGACACTGAGATCTCCTCCCCCATCGTGACCGATTATGACCTGGCCATGGTTTTCAACCTGCCGTCCTTGAAAAAGTTCGAGCCCAAGGTCAAGCCGGGAGGCACGCTGGTCTGGGAGAGCAGCATCATCAAGGAGCCGCCCACACGGGACGACATCACGATCCATGCCCTGCCGGCCATCCAGGTGGCTGCCGAGGAGCTGAAGAACACCCAGGTCATGAACATGGTGGCCCTGGGGGCGCTCGTCAAGATCAACGGAGTGGTGAAGAAAGAATCAATCCTACAGGCCCTGAAAGAGACGCTGCCGGCCCGCTACCATCACTTACTGCCGCTCAACGAAAAGGCCATCGAGACCGGCATTTCCCTCATCAAATAGAAGATCTAAATAAAAAGGGGACAGGTCCAATTAATGTTCATAATTGGACCTGTCCCCTTTTTTTCTTTTTTCTGGCTAAACTCAGACTACTTCGAGAGCTTCTCGAAGATATCAATGACCTGAGACTGCTCCATGAATCCTACATGCTTGTGGAAGATGTTGCCGTCCCGGTCGATGATGATGGTGGAAGGGATGGCGTTTCCAGGATCATAGTCCTTGATGATCTTGCTGTCGCCCATGGCCACGGGATAGGTCATCTTGCTCTTCTCAACGTAGTTTTTGACGCTGTTCTCTCTGTCGCTCACGGCCACGCCCAGGATGACGAGCCCGTCGTCCTTGTACTTTTCGTAGGCCTCGATGAAACCCGGGATCTCCTGACGACACGGGGGGCACCAGGTGGCCCAAAAATTCAAGAATACTACTTTGCCCTTGTAATCATCCAGGGTGATGTCCTTGCCGCCCAGGTCCTTCAGCAGAAAATCCGGGGCTGCCTTGCCTTCGGCTGCGGCCACGCTGTTGGTCAAAAAAACCAGGGCCATGAACACCACAGCCAGGGTTAAAGCCAGTGTTACACGCTTATTCATTATCGACTCCTCTAGAGGCTACTTAATTCCTAGCATTATTATAGGATATCAATGAATATAATGCAACCCTTATATTGCGAATAAAAGGGGACAGGTCCAATTAATATTCGCGTGTAATATAAGACCTGCCCCTACATCTTTTGTCTGAAAATTGGACCTGTCCCCTTTTTTCCCCTTTTTCCTAAGCTCATTTTTCCTGACACTGATACAAAAACATGCCTTAGACCGTCATGTATATCGGGAAAACACGAAAATGCCTCGTCATGGAAGGTGTCTCCTCGATGGAGCGTTTTACCACATCATCAACAGAGGAAACGCCAAACAAAAAGTCTTTTTCGATACACATGACTATTCCCAGTTCATCGAGTCTGTTTCGCTAGCCATTCAAAAACATCCTGTGGATGTCCTTGCATACTGTCTGATGCCCAATCATTTCCACTTCGTTGTCAGGGCGAATCAGGCAGAGGATCTTAGCAAATGGATACACCTATTTATGACTCGACACCTCCAATATCACATAAAAAAACATAAAAGCACCGGCCACATCTGGCAGGGGCGTTACAAAGACTTCATTATCCAAGATGAGTATCACCTTCTCATTGTCCTCAGATATGTCGAGGCAAACGCCTTTCGGGCCGGACTGGTTGATTCGTCTGCCAAATGGATGTGGACAAGCTTATTCGAAAGAGCGAGAGGCTCCAAAACTTTGCTTAACAGCACCATTATCAAGCTCCCTAAGAATTGGCAGGAATTTGTCAACACTCCCCTTTCCGAGGAGGAAGCAGTCAAACTGATGAGGAGCTTCGAAAGGCAGACACCCTTTGGAAAGGCTGACTGGATAAAGAGAACTACAAAGGATCACGGACTCGAATATACGGTCCGTCCGGTTGGGCGTCCGAAACAACCAAAACTAGCCGCAAAAGACCAAAGCGGGCAGCTATATCTAGAACTTTAATTGGACCTGTCCCCTTTATATTGCCAATAATTAATTGGACCTGTCCCCTTTTTTTACCAGCGGTAGGTGATGGCGGCCCAGGTAAAGCCGGCGCCGAAGGCCACCATGACGATGATGTCGCCCTTCTTGAGCATGCCGGAATCTTTCATCTCGTTCAGGCTCAGGGGGATGGTCACACACGAGACATTGCCATATTTGTGGATGTTGATGAACACCTTCTCTTCGGGGACGCCCAGCCTCTGCCCCGTGGCCTTGATGATGCGGATGTTGGCCTGGTGCGGGATCAACCAGTCGATGTCGTCCTTGGTCAGCCCGGCTTTGGCGACCGCCTCGGTGGCCGCCTCTCCCATGCGCTTGACCGCGTGCTTGAACACCTCGTTGCCCTTCATCTTCAGGAACGGCATCTTCTTGTCCACGACCTCGTAGGAACACGGATTCCTCGATCCCCCGCCCGGTTGCAACAATAGCTCAGCCAGGTTGCCGTCCGCCTTCCAGTAGTGGGACAGGATCCCCGACTCGTCGTCGCTCTCCTCCAGCACCGCTGCGGCCGCCGCATCCCCGAACAGCACACACGTGGTGCGGTCTGTCCAGTCGGTGATCCTGGTCAGCGACTCGACCGCGATCAACAGGATCCGCTTGTTCGTCCCGCCCAGGATCAGGCCCTGGCCTACGATCAGCCCGTACAGGAATCCCGAGCACGCCGCCTCCATGTCGAAGGCCGGGATGTTCTTAGCGCCCAGCCCCTTCTGCACCCAGCAGGCCGTAGACGGAAAGGCCATGTCCGGAGTCGCGGTACACACCAAAATAAGGTCGATGTCGTCCTTGGTGAGACCTGCATCCTCCAGGGCCTTCTTGGCCGCCTCGATCGCCATGTCGGAGCTGGCCTGTTCCGGAGCCATGATGCGCCGCTCCTTGATGCCGGAGCGCGTCGTTATCCACTCGTCAGAGGTGTCGACCAACTTCTCCAGGTCTGCGTTGGTCAGTATCTTCTCGGGGACATAGTACCCGGATCCCACGATCTTGATGTGTCTGTCTGTTTTTGAACTCATGCTTTACTCGATTCATATAAACACTATAGACTATAGCATGCCGTTAAAATTTGCAATCCCCGACGATTCCTCTAAACTAAGGGTATTGGCACGCTGAAGGATATAAGAAATAGGACGACCATGATGATATTTGCAGTCACGAAAGACAACAACACACTCCTCCACAGGCGCCGGCCAGCGACCCGGATCCCCACGCTGACATCGGGCCCAATCCTACGCCCAATCCTACCCCCAACCCTGCGCCTTACCCTGCATCTTACGCTGATGCTGTTCCTGATCATTTCAGCCCTCCCGGCCGTGTCGTCGGCCCAGGCACCACATGTCCTCGGCCAATACCAGGACGAGGTCCCGCTGCGCTCCTGGAACATCTTCGGCCCGCTGACCGCCTCCCAGACCGCCAAGGGGGGCACGCGCTACGCAAACGCCTTCGACCTTTCTGTGTCGCAGACCAACCCCTCCCAGCTGAGCCGGCTCCCCCAGTTCACGGCGGTCCTCTCCGGCAGCTGGATGCGCGCCGAACTCTTCCGGTATGGGCCGGTCAACACGGGCGTCCTCTACGGCACCGGAAACCTGGCCGTGGACACCACACTGCTCGAATTCGGCGGGCTGGCCGTCAACTACAAGGGCTGGGGGCTGGCCTTCACCGT
>CBESWG010000111.1:0-4300 GCA_965533275.1 uncultured bacterium | reverse complement strand
ATCTGGCGGGGCCGACGAGACTCGAACTCGCGACCTCTGGCGTGACAGGCCAGCGTTCTAACCGACTGAACTACGACCCCGCCCTTAGGGCTCACCAATTATACGGATTTCGATGGGAATGTGCAATACCTTTTGCGACGCCCCGGACCTTGGGATCGAGGGTAACAAAAGTTCTAAACGGCGGATAGATCGTAAAAAAGTCTGACCGCAAGCTCGGCAGGTATAGGACTTGATCTCGACCTCCCGGGGCTCATCCCAGGGAAAATCGACCCTCAAGGCCTTGGCTATCAGCAGCCCCTTCTCCATCGCCTGAGCCGAGCTGCAGAAGAAGCAGACAACCGCCTCTTCCATTAGATGCGCCCCCTATCTGGTTTCGGCCAGGACCCGGATGATAGCCAGGTTCGCTGGCTTCCTCAGGTATTTGAACAGGGAGGTCAGCATCTTGACGTAGACATTGCTGGAATTGCAGTGCCTGAAGATCGTCTCATAGATGACAGGGACATCGAGACCCGACAGGCGCTGTTCATAATACTTGGCCAGCCGGGGCAGTTCGTCCGGATGCACATAGCGGGAAAAAGGAGTGCCTGCTATTTCCTCTGGTGTATAACCGAGTACTCCGCTCAGCGAGGAGGCGACGACAACGATCTGCCTGTCCTGTATGATCGCGATCTTCTCCCCGGAATCCTCGATCAGGCTGCGGCACCCATCCTGGAATTCCTGATCAGGGATCTTGTCGCGATCCCTCCGGATCTCGAGTTTTTCCAGCTTGATCAGCCATTCATGCAGCTCCATCAGATCCTTTTCGTGTGATTCATCCGGACAGACAGGGTAGTGCATAGATGTTCTCCCGCAAGATTATAGACTAAACCCTCAAAAGTTTAGTCGTTCAAAAAGAGGAAAATGAGGAATATATTTTGGGCTACATTTTTTCGAGGGCGGCGATGCGCTCCTCTATGGGGGGATGCGTGCTGAAGAGCCGGGACATGGCGCCGGCCCCTCCCTTCGCTCCTTTGAGGGGATTGACGATGTACATATGGGCTGTGGCCTTGTTGGCCGCCTCCAGCGGCTCCTTGTCAGCCGCCAGCTTCCTCAGCGCAGAGGCCAGGCCCGGAGGGTATCGCGTGAGCAGGGCGGCGTTCGCATCCGCCAGGAATTCTCGCTTGCGCGATACGGCAAGGCGCAAAAGCTGGGCGAAGAGGGGTGACAGCACGGCCAGGGCCAGCGCCACGATCACCAGGATGGCGCCGGCATTTCCCCCGCCCTTGTCATTGCTCGAACGCCTGCGGCGGCCCCCGCCCCAGAGGAAGGTTCGGAGGATCCAGTCGCTGAGCAGCATGATCACACCAACCATGACCACGGCCAGGGTCTGCACCAGGATGTCATAGTTCTTGATATGGGCGAGCTCATGGGCGATGACGCCCTCGAGCTCCGCCCGGTTGAGCTTCTGCAGGATCCCGGTCGTGACCACCACCACCGCGTTCTCGGGATTACGCCCGGAGGCAAAGGCATTGGGCGCCGAATCGTTTATGACGTAGCAGCGGGGCTTGGGGATGCCGGCCGCGATAGCCAGCCCCTCCACAACGTTGTAGAGATATGGGTACTCCTCCTTGCTCACCGGCTTGGCTCGACTGACTCTGAGGGCGATTTTATCGCTATAATAATAGCTGCCCCAGGTCATGAATACGGCCAGGATGGCGGCGGGGATGATGGCATACTGCCCGAAGTCCGATATCTGACCGAAGGCCCATGCCAGGGCAAAGATCATCACCAGGAAGAACAGGATGAGAAAAACCGAGCGTCTCTTGTTGGCGGCGATCTGTTCGTACACAGAAACTCCTGGGGCCTATCCTTTTGCCTGTAAGTGCGGCGTCCAGAGACCGGGATCAGAACTCGACCTTGACCGGCTCGCGGGCGGCTTCCTCGTCGATCTCGAAGTATTCCATCTTCTCGAACTTGAACATGCCGGCCACGATGTTGGAGGGAAAGACTTCCTGCTTGGTGATGAACTTCATGACCGAGTCGTTGTAGAACTGGCGCGAATATGCGATCTTGCCTTCCGTGCCGGCCAGTTCCTCCTGGAGCATGAGGAAGTTCTGGTTGGCCTTAAGATCAGGGTAATTCTCCGCCACCGCAAAAAGCGACTTGAGTGCGCCGCTCAGCATATTTTCGGCCTGCCCCTGTTCCCCAACAGTCTGGGCGTTGACGGCCATGTTGCGGGCCTCGGTGACGCTCTGAAACGTCTCTTTTTCATGCTTTGCATACCCTTTGACCGTCTCCACCAGGTTCGGGATCAGGTCGTACCTCCTTCGCAGCTGCACATCCACCTGGGCCCAGGCGTTCTGCGTCTGGTTCCGAAGGCGCACAAGGGTGTTGTAGAGGCCGATAAAAAAGACAGCCACTGCACCCAAAATAACCAGGCCGATCAAGGCTCCTCCCATTGTTTATCTCCTTTTCTGTTATATCCGTATCGACGTGTGTGTCATTGTTAATTAACCCTTTCCTGCAGGGCTTGTCAATAACTTTACAGTCGGGCCCGAGGCGAACAGGCGATACACAGATTTTCGACTGAGCAATTTTCTTCCCGGTGACAGATAATTCGCTCTGCCCGCTTCTGTGGCCAATTAAAATACGCATAAGGGGAGATATTTATTCGATCCCCTCCTTGACCTCTGATAAACCCCTCTAAATACATGTGTTAGCTGGGATTCCGAAAATGTTTGACAAAGGAATCTGGACAGTGATATATTTTCCTTTCCTAAAAAATAATGGACTGCCATACATCATTATTTTAATCATCAATTAATCTGCAAAGGAGGTCTATTTATGGCTTTAAAGGAAACCCTACAATCCAAGCTTGGTCCCATGCAGGATCGTGTCAAAACCATGATCAAAGAGCATGGGGACAAGGTCATCTCAGAAGTCACGGTACAGCAGGCCTATGGAGGCATGCGCGGTGTCAAGTGCATCGTCACGGAAACATCTGCGCTGGATCCCTTCGAGGGCATCCGGTTCCGCGGCCACAACATCCCCCAGCTGCAGGAAAAGCTGCCCAAGGCCCCGGGAGGTGAAGAACCCCTCCCCGAAGGACTGTTCTGGCTGCTGCTGACCGGCGATCTTCCCACGGAAGACAACGTCAATGAAGTCACCGCAGAGTGGCGCAAGCGCGGCGAACTGCCCGACTACCTCACGAAGATCATGGACGCAGTCCCCGATGATACTCATCCCATGACCCAGTTCGTGACCGCCATCGCGGCCCTGCAGAAGGACTCCGTTTTCTCCCAGAAGTACAGAGAAGGCATGCCCAAGACTCAGTACTGGGATCCCATGTTCGAGGACGTGTACAATCTTACCGCCAAGCTCCCCAAGATCGCGGCCTACATCTACCGCAAATCCTACAAGGGAAATGCCCACATTCCCGCGGACAACAATCTGGACTGGGGCGGCAACCTGGCCCACATGATGGGCGTGGAAAATCCCCTCTTCAAAGAGCTGATGCGGCTGTATCTTGTGATCCACAGCGATCACGAGGGCGGCAATGTCTCCGCACACACGACCCACCTGGTGGGTTCTGCCCTGTCCGATGCCTACTACTCACTGGCAGCCGGCATGGGTGGGCTGGCCGGACCCCTGCACGGACTGGCCAACCAGGAAGTGCTGCGCTGGATCATGATGGTCAAGGACGACCTGGGTGGCGTGCCCACCAAGGAAGACCTGGTCAAGTACCTGTGGGACACCCTGAATTCCGGAAAGGTCATCCCGGGTTACGGTCACGCTGTTCTTCGCAAGACCGATCCCCGCTACATGGCCCAGAGAGAATTCGGACTCAAGCACTGCCCGGATGACGAGATCTTCCAGGTCGTGAGCGGCATCTACGAGGTCGCGCCCGACATCCTCAGAGAGCACGGCAAGGCCAAGAACCCCTGGCCCAACGTGGACGCTCACTCCGGCTGCCTGTTATTGCACTACGGCGTTGTCGAGTACGATTTCTACACAGTACTCTTTGGCGTCTCTCGTGCCTTAGGCGTGCTGGCCTCGCTGATCTGGGATCGCGCGCTGGGTCTGCCCATCGAGAGACCCAAGACCATCACCACCGATTGGATGGAGGAGACGGTCAAAGGCTGATCCTGGCCAGACAAAGTAACACCCAAGGAGTGGAGGCGGGTCCTCCACTCCTTTTTTTTTGCCAACAATTATGGATTTAGAAGAGGATCGGAGAAGAAGCGGGAGGGCAGAAGGATTAAAGGGGACATCCTGAAAAAAAGGGGACGAGGGACAGTATAATATACAAAATTGGATCTTG
>CBESWG010000110.1:0-4385 GCA_965533275.1 uncultured bacterium | reverse complement strand
AAGTCCCGGACCTGGAGGGAGTGCAGGAGGTTGATGTCGCGTCCCTCTCTGAAGCGCAGCCCCCGTCGTGTGAGTTTCTTGGTGTAGATGGAGTCCTTGTGCAGGCCCACGGTGAGGAAGGAGGCGATGATGCAGGACAGCATCAGCGGCAGGATGATCTTGTAGTCATTGGTGAGCTCGAAGATGATGATGATGGCGGTGATGGGGGCGTGGGTTGCCGCAGCCACCACGGCACCCATTCCGACCAGGGAAAAAGCCCCGGGTGAGGACATGGAGCCGGGGAAGGCATTGTGAAAGATGGATCCCACGAAGCTCCCGGTCATGGCACCCAGGAACAGAGAGGGGGCGAAGATCCCCCCCGAACCCCCGGAACCCAGGGTCACGGAGGTGGCGAAGATCTTGATGAAGACCAGGGCCAAAGCCAGCCAGATGGCCACGTTGTTCTGGAGGCAGGCGTCGATGGATTCGTAGCTCACGCCGAACACCTGGGGGAACTTGAGTCCCACCAGGCCCACCACCAGCCCTCCTATCACGGGCTTGGCCAGGGTGGGCAGGCGCAGCCGTTCGAAACGGTCTTCGAACAGGTACAGAGTTTTTATGAACAGGATCGCCACCAGGCCGCTGAGCAGTCCCAGGAGCACATAGGGTCCGATCTCCCATAGGCTGATCAAGGTATACTTCGGAACGGCGAAAGCGGCGAAGTCTTCTCCGGTGATGAGGCGGTTGGTCAGCGTGCCGATGACCGAGGCCACGATGATGGGGCTGAAGGAGTACACGCCAAACTCCCCCAGCAGGATCTCCACAGCGAAAAGGGCCCCCCCGATCGGTGCGTTGAAGGTGGCTCCGATGCCCGCCGCCGCCCCGGCTGCGACCAGGGTTCGCATCCCTTTCTCCCTGATCCGGAACCAGCGCGCCAGTGTGGAAGCCAGCGCGGAGCTGATCTGCACGATGGGGCCTTCGCGCCCTACCGATCCGCCGGAGCCGATGCAGATCGAGGAGACCAGGGCCTTCACGGCCACCACCTTGGCGGGCATGCGGCCGCCGCGCAGGATGAGGGACTCCATGATCTCGGGGACCCCGTGGCCCTTGGCCTCGCGCGCGCCATAGTAGATGATGGGGGCGATGATCAGGCCTCCCAGGGCCGGGATGAGCAGGGTCCAGTACCAGGGCTGGCCAGCGGCCGCTTCAAGGATCGATCCGGCGCGCCAGAACAGGCCCTGGAAGAAGTGGATCATCGCCTTGAAGGCGACGGATGCGAGCCCTGCCCCGAATCCGATGATGCAGGCCAGCAGCACGAGCCGGATATTCTGGCTGAATTCGGTGTCTTTGGGGCTCATGAGCTACTTTTTTACGGTCCTTGCCTTCAGATGGGCATCGTGGCCCATGATAGAGCCTTCCACTAAAAAAAGCAATGGAGCCAGGGACTTCCCATCCTCGAGCCCAGGGGGGGGGAGTCGATCCTCCTGTCGTGCTCACTCCGATCCGCAAAAATCTCGATATATTCCAAATATTTGGAGAGTATCCAAAATATTGGAGTCGCCACAGAAATCTGCTTGCCTCCCGGATTTTTAAGTCATTGAAATTAAATGACTTATCTCATCCGAGATTTGGCACGGAACTTGCTAAATAAATGGTGGAATGAAAAAGACTGAATATTCGAAGGAGGTGCGATCACAGGATCGGAGCACAACATTTTCGGGTTATTGGTTGGGAGCGAGTTTCGGCTCTCTGACAACGGGTACATTTCCCCCGCTTTCGATCGGGGTAAATGGGAGGTAAAATTGCGTAAGTTCTTAACTCTCTTATTTGTGCTGGTACTGGCGACCACGCTGTCCGCGCAGGTAAGAACAGGAAACATCTATGGAGGGATCACCGATCCTGACGGAAATCCTCTTCCTGGTGTGACGGTCACGCTGACAGGTTCACTGACAGCGCCGTTGACCTCGATCACATCGGCGGAAGGCAATTTCCGTTTTCTGTCACTTCCTTCTGCTTCTGACTACACGGTCAAGGCAGAGCTGGAAGGCTTCAAGACAGAGATTCGGGAGAGCGTGATCATCGTTGTGGGTTCGAACGTCGAGCTCAACATCACCATGACAATGGGTTCCCTTGAGGAAGAGGTCACGGTCACGGCCGTAACCCCTGTTGTTGACACCAAGAAGACTTCGGTCGGTATGAACGTGACTCAGGAAGTGCTGCAGTCTCTTCCCACGGCGCGTGACCCCTGGGTCGTGCTTTCGATGGCGCCCTCGGTCATCATCGACCGTGAGAACATTGGTGGTGCTGAGTCCGGTCAGCAGTCTGGTTACACGGCTCGCGGATCGACGTCCGGCTCGCAGAATGTCTGGGCCATGGACGGCATGGTCATCACCGACCCGTCCGCCATCGGCGCCTCGCCCTCGTACTATGACTTTGATGCGTTCGAAGAGATGAACATCACGGTCGGCGGCGCGGATGTCACGGTTCAGACGGGTGGTATCGCCATGAACATGGTTACCCGCCGCGGCGGCAACCGTGTGTCTTTGGGCGGCCGTTTCTACCTGGTCGACGGAGTAAAGTTCCAGGCCAAGAACGAAGATTATGTGGCATCGGTCCAGGAGACCGAGCCCTCTTTCTTGGGGCTTAACCTGATCAACGAGAACAAGGATTATGGTTTTAACCTTGGTTTCCCGATCGTCCGCGACAAGGCCTGGTTCTGGGGATCCTGGGGAGTCCAGGACATCAAGACCACGACGGTCTACGCGCGCTCTGACGACACCCTGCTGCAGAACGTGGCTCTGAAGCTCAACCTGCAGATCATTCCCGAGAACCGGTTCGAGGCCTTCATGCACATTGGCCGGAAGAACAAGTACGGCCGTTCCTCGAGCGCGGCGCTGCCCGGTGGTTACTTCCAGGGCGGCCGCTATCACTTCGGTTCTCCGATCGTAAAACTTCAGGACGAGCACATGTTCGGCGACAGCTTCTTCCTGTCGGTCAAGTTCGGGTTCTCCGATGCGGGCTTCAACCTGACGCCCATGGACGACCGGGACTTCGAGAACACACCGTTCTACAACGTCACGAACTCGATCTTCGAGGGTCCCAACGGCGACGTCGGCGAATGGCGCTACTATGTTGAGCGCCCTGTCACACAGTTCAACGTGCTGGGCAACTACTTCAACGACACACTCTTCGGCGCCAGCCACGACATCAAGTTCGGTGTGGAGTATGCGGACCGCATGGCCTACACGGAGTCCGTGTATGTCGGCAACATGCAGATCAACTGGGAGATCAACTCCAACGCCTTCGACTTCGACGGCGACGGCGCTCCCGACAACCCGATGACTCAGCCTGGAGCAGGACTCGACTTCTACCGCTTCATGTTCTGGCGCGGCTCCTACAGTGAGTATGGTGTCAGGGCCATGGCGGCCTACTTCAGCGACACGATCAGTTTCGGCCGCTGGAACCTGCTGCTGGGTGCGCGCTACGACTACCAGACCCCGCGGATCAACCCGATCACGCGGCAGGCCATGGACGGAAGCAACGCCTGGGACAACGTAACGTCCGAGAGCGTGCAGAACTCCCTCGACTCGCTGCTGCCCGGTGTGGACATCCCCGCTGTGGACGTTGTTGACGTCAACGGCGGAACCTACGGCTGGAAAGTGTTCTCGCCCCGCCTGGGTCTGACCTGGGATGTGACGGGTGACGGCAAAACCATCGCCAAGCTGGCCCTGGCCCGCTACGGCAACTTCATGGGGACCGGCTCCTACGGCCAGAACCCCGGCGGCTCCGGCGGTTGGTTCGACACATGGTGGTGGGATCAAAACTCCAACTCCATGGCAGAGCTCGATGAGTTCTACTGGCACACAGTGGATGACGGCACCTACACGCCGTACAAGATCTACTCCGGCAACACCTTCGTGGGTGACTGGGACGACGCCGCTGGTGCCTTCTGGGGCAGCTATGATTATGAAAACCCCAGCAACCTGACCGCGCCCAACCAGGTGCGTGACGCCAATGCCGGCTCCTCTGCTACATGGGAAGCCATGCTAACCCTGGAGCGCGAGATCTTTACCGACTTCGCCCTGCAGATAAACGCGTCCTACCGCCTGTACAACCAGTTCAACTGGTCCAAGGATATTTTCCGGGCCGGCGGCGTCGCAGATGGCGCCATCATCGGCACTGAGGACCAGTCCTGGTACGAAGACAATCAGGTTCCCGTTTCCAACATCGGCCAGTACCTGCCCGATGGCTACACCAAGTGGGACGGCAGCCTCGGCGAAGCCCCCAATCATGCCTGGCAGACCCTCAAGACCGAAGTGCCTCTGAGTGACGGCACCACGGTCAATCCCGGTACCTACTCCCCCCACACCTACTACCAGAGAATGCCCAGCGACCGCAAGAACGAC
>CBESWG010000109.1:0-4442 GCA_965533275.1 uncultured bacterium | reverse complement strand
CAGATCCAGGCCCGCTCCGGGATCTCCTATCAGGAATACGTGGCGGCCGGCAACGGGTATGATTATTTTCTCCAGCCCATCGGGGACATCCACCTGACCTCGCACCTCACGAACGAGATCAAGCCCAATGGCAACATCATGTATGTCTACATCCTGATCGCCATCGCTCTCTTCCTGATCGTCATCGCCTGCATCAACTTCATGAACCTGGCCACGGCCCGTGCCGTCCAGCGCGCCCGCGAGGTGGGGATCCGCAAGATCGTGGGCTCCCTGCGCGGCTCGCTCATCCGACAGTTTCTGATGGAATCCCTCATGGTCAGCCTCCTCAGCATGGTTTTTGCCGCGGTTTTCATCCAGCTGATCCTGCCGGTCTTCAACCAGCTGGCCGGCAAGCAGCTCGAGGTCGACTTCCTAAGGAATCCCGTTTTCCTTCTCGGTCTCCTTGCGCTGGGAATCGGCGTAGGCCTCCTGGCCGGGAGTTACCCGGCCTTCATGCTGTCTGCCTACCGTCCGGCCACCGTACTCAAGGGCCGTTTCTCCACCTCGCGCAAGGGGGTGCGACTGCGCAACATTCTGGTTATCTTCCAGTTCGCCATCTCGATCATCCTCATCTCCATGACTTTTCTGGTCTCGCGACAAATGAGCTTCATGCAGAACAAAGACATGGGATTCGAGGGGAAGAACATGATGGTCGTGGAGAGGGCCTACTCATTGGGGCCACAAGGCGAGGCCTTCAAGCAGGAAGCGCTCCGCATCCCCGGTGTATTGGACATCGCAGGCTCCAACACTGATATCCAGGGCGGGTTCTACTACGGCGTCATGTTCCAGGCGCAGGAGGATTCCGAGATCAAGACCACACGCGCCATCACGATAGACGACGATTATATCAAGACCATGGGCATCGAGATCGTGGACGGCCGTGGATTCCAGAAAGAATTTGACGACACGTGGAACGTCCTCATCAACGAGGCCACAATCCGGGAGTTCGGCTGGACCGATCCGGTGGGTATGAAGGTCAAACGCATTGGCGATCCGGGAGAGCCCTTGGGAGACTACACGGTGGTCGGGGTTTTCAGGGACTTCCACTACAATTCCCTGCATGAAGACATCGATTCCTTCGCCATGTTCTCCTTCGAGAACGTGCCCGAACGGCAGCGGGGAATCTACCCTCTTCTCAACCTCCGTTTCAGGCCGGAGGACACACGCTCCGTACTGGGATCGCTGGAGGAGATCTGGAACAAGTTCGCGCCGGAACAGCCCTTCAGCTCCTACTTCCTGGATGACAAGCTTGCCGAGCTCTACCATAACGAGCAGACCTCCGGACAGATATTCGGGATCTTCTCCGCCCTGGCGATCGTGATCGCCAGCATCGGACTGTTCGGGCTGTCGGCTTACACGGCCGAGCTCAGGACCAAGGAGATCGGCATCCGCAAGGTGCTGGGATCCACGGCTACCAAGATCGTGATCCTGCTCAGCAAGGACTTTGCCCGGCTCATCCTGATCGCCTTTCTTGTTGCTCTCCCTGTGGCCTACTACATCATGTACCGCTGGCTGCAGGACTTTGCATTCCGGATCGGCATCGAGGTTTGGATCTTCCTGCTGGCCGGAGCGTCGGCCCTGCTCATCGCCCAGCTGACCATCAGCTTCCAGGCTTTCAAGGCGGCCAGTGCAGATCCTTCAGAGACGCTCAAGTTCGAGTGATCTTCCCTCCTTTATCTGTGCAGAAGAAGCTGTTTGGCCACATAGGGAGCTGGGTGGGCGGTTATGTAGACGCTAGGCATGAAGTCCAGGTGCTCTTTATCAATTCCCAACACGACCACATCGATCTTTCGATCGACCATACCCTCATCGAGGGGAACATAATACGTGTAGTGCGACGAGGCATTGTCGATGGTGTTTTCCCAAGGATTCCCCGGAAAGGATGGGCTTCTGTCCGGGGCTCCGACAGGTTTGCCATCGACGCGGACGGCAGCATAGGCGCCTTCGACACCATGCTCTCCTTCGAGGGCGATGGCCAGAGAACTGCCCTTTGGGATCTGACTCAGCTTAAAGGAAGACTCCCAGGCACGAAAGACCTTGATTCGGATGAACGGGCTGAACAGATGGGACCCCCTCCATTTCAACCTTTCAAGCGACTCCCCGTCCAGGAATGCTTCGACCTCCAGGACCTTTTCAGGAAATCCCCTGAAGCGAACATATCTGATGGGGCTTGAGGGATCGAGCTCTATTTTCATCACCTTGCCGGCCAGGATCTTATGGGCCATCCAATCTGACAGGTCTGAGGACGTTTCCAGGAACACGGCCTCCTCTGTCTTCCAAGGTTGTAGAGCGTGTTCGCTCCCCACGTTAATAACCAGCTCGTCAATGGAAATCGGAACCCCGAAGTCCAGCCTCAGAGAACCGCGGTTGACCGCACCAAAAGCACGCCAACGCCGGCTCGAATAAAAGGCCGTGTTCAGGTCTCCATCGAACATGTAACGGTCCCAGAGTCCTCTGTCGACGAATAGCTCCTGCTTCAGGAAGGAATCCCGAGCGGCCCTGACCTCTGAGATGTTCGTTTCACCCGACCTCAGCAGCGAGCGCACTTCCAGGGCATTGTTGTCGGCCGCGAACATGGTGGCCTCATAGAGCGCCTCCGCATCGGGAGGGACCGGGACCGGATCCAGGTCGGCGAGCTTCCTGTGATAGGCCTCGGCCAGGGTTATGCCCGGAAAAGACACACGGACAACCTTTCCTTCCAACAGATCGGGGATCTCAATCCCATTAAGGACAGCCCTGCTGAAACGCCCGCCTCCGGATTGCAGGCGGATGGAATGGGAGGTTCCGGGCATCCCTTTCACGGCGATTTCCACTGGCCTTCCAGGGACAGCACGGATCACATCATAGTCGCAGCCTAGAATGCCTATCCCGCCCCGACCTAGTGGCGAGACCAATACAAGACCGGAGCGGAAAGGCTCGACCGTGATCGGGATCTCGTCTCCCCTCTGGAAAACACCCACAATCCGCTCGACCGGGTGCAGAAGGCGAACTTCGATCGCGCCCCCTAAATCCAACCCGATCTCCTCATCCAGCTTTAGGGTCGCTTCAAAGGGCTCCCAGGCGAGGTTCCGGAGCGTTATCAATCGCGTTTCACCATCTCCCCGGCTGACCGCCTTGGCCCCGTATCTATCCTCGGGTAAGACGATACCATCGACCATGATCTCCCCGTACTTACGGGCCAGGTTAAAGATTCGGGCAAGTTTCGGGTACTCGTCATCCCGGAGGAACCAGGGATTTCCGTACAACTGGGGAGAGAGCAGGAGCGATCGATTGAAGGCCTGTAGAATCAGGTCGTCCTCCCAGTAATCGAGGCAGGAGGAGAGGCACACCCCGTGGTCTTCTGTCAGGCGCTTGAGCCCGGGCACCAGATTTCGTGACAGGGCACCGGCCCTGTGATGAGGTGCGGTCACGCCTCGATTGAACATGTGGACATCGATGTAGGTCTCCGCCCCCTCCCAGAGAGATGTGGTCACATGTTTCTTAGCCTCCTGGTTGAGGTTGAGGCGGTGATTGAGCAGGATCAGGTCTGGGCTGAATCGCCGGGCCTCCGTCATCATCCTGACAAACGCATCCTGTTTTTCGTCCCGCAGCTGTCCCACGACCGCATCGAATTTCAACAGCTGGAATCTGTAATCCCGGCAAAGTTCCACGATCATGTCGATGCGGGCCTGCTCCTCCTCCGGAGTATCGCCAAAGCCGTCCGGGCCGCCCCATGTGCCCAGCCGGGTTCCCATGGCTTCGGCCTTCTGGAATATGGCCTCAAATCCATTGGGAAACTGGCGCCTGAACTCTGGGGAATCCATGCTGCCGTACCAGCGGGCCTTGTCTATGGCGCCAGCGCTGACAACGTAGATATCCAGCTGCATCCCATATTCATCTTTCAACCACCGGAAGAAATCCAGGTTGACGAGGGTTTGCCGCTCCGTGCTTCCCTCATTGGTGTTGTTGATCCAGGAGAAATATTGGGACAAAGAGGGAGTACGCTCATGAGCGCCGGGAAAAACTGGATTCTTGTCCTGGGCCAAGGCACCCGCCACAAATAGACAAAGAGCGGATCCCAACAGCATGTGTGTGAGCTTCGTGTTCATGGTCAACTGAATCTTAAACCATCGCTTTCGCCTTGACAAATTCTTGTCGCGGCTGTAATCAAGGATGGAGGAGGTCCTCGATGCCGAAAATGATCTATGCGCTTGTGAGCCTGATCTTGTATTCGTTCGTGATGCCGGCCCCGGCCCTCCAGAATGAAAAGACCTTTGATGCCGCAGCCCTGGTGATCATCGATATCCAGAACTTCTATTTTCCCGAGGGAAGGCTGCCGCTGGTCGAGCCCGAGGCAGCTAGCCACAACGCGCAGGCACTGCTCCGGGCTTTCCGCGAGAAAGGAAAACTCGTCATCCATGTCC
>CBESWG010000108.1:0-4697 GCA_965533275.1 uncultured bacterium | reverse complement strand
ATCAGATGGTCCAAAAATATTCCGGATCGCTTTGGAAAAACAGTTGGGAGATGCGGAATCAAGTCCCCAAAGAAATCGTGAATTTTGGACTGAAGCGGATCCCCACGATCATAAGAAACCTGATGCTATATGGCATTCAACGCGCATTTATGAGCGAGGAACAGCGATTTCGTAAAGATTACGAGCACTGCCTTTCGGAAAATCAGTTCAACCTCTAGGCAGGCCTGGTTTGAGGCCTCGATTCAATCGCCCCATCGAAAGGAACTGCCGGCTTCAAGCACAACCTTTCTGACCGTGTCCCGATACCGCACCGTGATCTCACAATCGAAATCAGGGTGGATGGAGGCCTTGACGAGTCGGCCTGATTCCCATTCCTGGTCGACCGTAAATCCGCCACGAGCCCGCAGGCCGTAGATACTGCCGTCCGGCCAGGCATCCGGCAGGGCCGGGAGAAGATGGATCTCACCGTTGTGGCTCTGCAGGAGCATCTCCGCGATCCCTGCGGTCCCGCCGAAGTTGCCGTCTATCTGGAAGGGCGGATGGGCATCGAAAAGATTCGGATAGGTGCCTCCCCCGCTGTATTGGGTTTTGCCCGAAGGATCGACATAGTTGAGATGAGTCTGCAGCATTTTGTAGGCATGGTTCCCATCCAGGAGGCGGGCCCACAGGTTGATCTTCCAGGCCTTGCTCCAGCCGGTGCCGCCATCGCCTCTGATCTCCAGGGAGCGGCGGCAGGCCGCCGCCAGATCGGGAGAGGAGGAGGGCGAGATCTGATCATCCGGATAGAGCCCGATCAGATGGGAAACGTGCCGGTGTTGAGGATCCGCATCCTCCCAATCATAGTACCACTCCTGGAGGTTTCCCTTCTTTCCGATGCGGTAAGGCGCGAGACGCCCGAGGGCGCTGCGGATTTCCGTCAAGAATTCTCCATCTATTCCCAGAATTTCTCCGGACAGGATGATCTTCTGGAAGAGGCCCCGGATCAGGGCAAGGTCTGCGGTCGTGCCGATCGAAACCGCCCCTCTGTAACCGTCCGGACCCAGATACATATTTTCGGGTGACGTGGCTGGAGCCGTGAGCAGTGAATTGTCCGGGCCCTCGACCAACCAATCGAGGCAGAACTGCGCCGCCCCTTTCATCAAGGGATACGCATAATTCTGGAGCCAGGCTCGATCCTGAGTGAAAGCGTAATGCTCCCAGAGATGAAGGCTGAACCAGGCTCCAGCCAGGGGCCAATTGGCCCACACCGGATGCCCCTGGCCAAAATCTCCCACAGGATTGGTCATGGCCCAGATATCGGTATTGTGGTTGCAGCACCAGCCCCGGGAGTCGAAAAAGTTTTTGGCGGTTATTTCTCCGGTGGCAGCCAGGTCCTGGATGAATCGCAGCAGAGGCTCGTGCATCTCCGACAGATTTGTCACCTCGGCCGGCCAGTAGTTCATCTCCACGTTGATGTTGGTGGTGTAGTTGCTGCTCCAGGGAGGACGCAGGTGTGGATTCCAGATACCCTGGAGGTTCGCGGGGATCCCGCCGGGCCGGGAACTGCTTATCAGCAGGTATCGTCCGAACTGGAAGTACAGGGCCTCAAGGTCTGTGTCCAGCCCGGTCTCGAGGTAGTTTTGTAGGCGCTGGTCAGTAGGCAGGCCACTTTTTGAGGGATCCCCCATTTTGAAAGTGACGCGATCGAAGTATTCGCGAAAATCGCGGGTATGCGCTGTTTTAATATCCTGGTAGGAACGATTGTCAGCATTCCTCAGAAATGCCTTCACCAAAGATGATGGGTCTTTGCCTTCGGTGCCGGGTTCTTTATCGAATCCATTAAAACTCGTGGCCACAGCGATCGCGATCAGAGCATGTCCCGCGTTTAGGACAGACACGGAGCTGCCGGAACTCTCCAGATCTCCGTCCGTCTCCAGGATCGAGACGCGCACCTCGAAGCGCATGCCCTTTTGAGCGGCCTCATCATATACGATAGGATCGGCGATATCTCGCCTGTAGCTGGGCTCGGCATGTATAGGAGCACGGCCGGACAGGATCAGGTCGTGGTCCCCTGTTGTGGTCACCGTGAATTGCAGCTGGCTGTCTGCACGGATGGTGAAGCCGAGGGCTTCGGGAGCATCCGCAGACAAGCGAACGATCATCAGCTGATCAGGGAAGGAAACAAAGGCTTCCCGGCGATACGTTGTGGAACCGATCCTGTACTGCGTATCGGCGACCGCATTTCTCAGGTCCAGGGCGCGTGTGTAGTCCTCTACTTCCAGGCCATGCTGCATGTCAATATAGAGATCCCCCAGGGGGGCATAGGATTGGGAAAAGCTGCCCTGCATATTTCGGATCAGTCTGTCGGCTAAAGGATAGTTGCCTTCGAAGAGGGCTTTTCTAACTTGGGGAAGGAATCGGTGAGCCTCTGGATTCATTTGGGGATCGACAGGGCCGCCGGCCCAGAGTGACTCCTCGTTCAGCAGAATACGTTCCGATGGGACCGTTCCGTAAACCATGGCTCCGACGCGGCCATTGCCAAGCGGGAAAGCCTCCTCGAAATATCCGGCTGGTTCATCAAACCAGAGGATTCTTTCGGGCTGTGCTTCCTGCACGCCGCATCCAGGCAGGTGAACAATCAGGGCAATGAAGAACAGGATCGAACACATTTTAGCCATGGTTTCATCCACTGGGTTACTCTGCCTACTTTAAGTAAAAATCGGATGAAACACAAATCAGGGATGGGAATCAAACAGGGCACACACCGGCATGCAGGATGTAAAGTTCTGCATAACATTTCAAAATTGAGTATTTTTTTGTTATTATATTTTGCGTATCGATGAATATCAGGAGAAATCATGGCGAAGAGTAGTCGCGCTTACAGGGGCGCTAAGAGAGGCAAAGAGCTTAAACGCATCAAGAAGCAGGAAGAAAAACGTCTGAGGCGGCTGGAAAAGAAGGAAGAGGATCCAGAGAACCCGGAAGCCGTAGAAGCTGAGACAGACGCCACAGAACAAGAAACTCCTGCCGAACAGGCCCCAGAAGAAAAGCAAGAAGAACCGCAATAGCCGCTCCGCGATCATTCTGATCCGAACGTGCGTGTGTGAAGAGACCACATCTGTAAGGTCCGGCTCTGTATGGACGGTCCCCTTTGGATGATTCCAGAAATAACCCCCACTTCGATGTGATCGAAGCCTGCATTTCCAGGCTGACTCAAGGCTCGCTCCCTCCCTGGAAAGTCGAGGATGAGCTGGTGTCGGGCTATGGGATCGCTCCCCCCGAACATTTCCGTGTGGCCGCCCATTGCCGGCGGAGCTTCCTGGAGCAGGTGACGGGCGAGAAATTCCACTTCATCGATCTGCCTGGGAAACCCTATAAGACGAGGTGGCACTGCCCATGTGACGACCTGGTCTGGGAGCTGGATGCTAGGGACAAAAACCACACCTGTTCCCTGTGCGGAGGGGGGCTAGAGCCTCTGGACGAGTGTTCCCCCCTGGTCTCCAACTATGTGGGGGGAGAAGAAATCTATTTTTCCTATGCAGGGAGGATTCAGGTCAAAGGAGACGTAGAGGCGACATTTACCAATCTGCTGGTATACGGTACTGGCATGGGACCGATCGGGATTACGCGCGGCTGCCACCTCATCAACCAAATGGGAGGTGCGGAGGTGCATGTGGCTGACCGGGCCCGGGCTGTACGGTGCAACGGATATTTATTCAAGAACAGAGAACTGCAGGAAAAGGCCCGATCTTTGATCGAAGGGAGGCTGCCGCAGATCAGGTCCGAGATGGAGGGCCAGATCAAGGAGTTCTCCGGCAGAATTGGTGCCGTGGAGTTCGAGCCGGTCGAGGAATCGGGGGAGTATATTCTCTACATCGACTTTATCGCGGAATTCGAGAACTTCCGCGGTCATGGCGACATAAGCCGTGCAGTGGGTTTTGCCAAAGGCAAAATCGATGCGATACTGAGAGAGGAGGGTGTCGAGTACGAACTCAGCGTTATCGCACAGGGACACGACGGGGATCTGAAGCCCAGTCCCAGGAACAAGCGGGGACGGTTTGCCTCAGCGGAGATCCGGATTCCTGCCGAAGAATTCGAGAGCCTCCTCAAGGTAGACCGCGATAAATTCCTGGCATTTGTCAGGGTGGATTCCA
This sequence comes from uncultured bacterium, assembly GCA_965533275.1. Lineage (GTDB taxonomy): Bacteria > Acidobacteriota > Aminicenantia > Aminicenantales > Aminicenantaceae > JAUXEH01. Next base: position 564 of record CBESWG010000108.1, on the reverse strand, counting down.
TTGGGGCTGAAAAGCTGGGGTGTCAGTTTTATTCCGGGATGGGAGGCGAGATCATCCCTGCGGTGTACAAGGCCACCCAGGTCAATCCGCAGAGCCCACTGGTGTCCTCATTCCAGAACATCTTCGCCGATTTGGAAAGAGGAGATGTCGTCTATAGAGTGGAACTCCCCAATGTAGAGGTGGGGATCGCCTCGACAAGGGAAGGCCTGATCTCACCGGTAGGGCGGGAAGCCATGCGGATCATGGGTGTGCGGACCGCAAAAGACTTTGCTGCCTCACTTGCGGCCCAGGTCCTGGCCGGAGAGTTCAACCTGGCGCTCGAGATCAGCCGGGAAAAGCTGTACAGCTCCTGATAGACAGGATCGGATTTCCAGAAACCAAACCTTCATTTCCTTAAAGCGCCGTTTTTACCCCCAAAAGTGTGCGTTTAAGCCTCTAAAAGTGGCCTTCTAAGCATTTAACTTGTTTATTTTCAAGTACATTTCATGGTCCGTCCCCAAAGGGGGGGTCCCAAAAGGGGGGTCATCCTGCGGGAGTGGGGAGGTTTGCTCGTTGAGGGCAGAA
>CBESWG010000107.1:0-5009 GCA_965533275.1 uncultured bacterium | reverse complement strand
GACCGGCTTGATGCGTGTGGTGCGCTTGGAGCGCGTGCGTTTTTTGGCCGGAGGTGGGGGAGGAGGCGGGGGAGGCGGAGTTGGGGCCAGGAACGCGCTGTAGATCTCGACCTCCGGCAGGTCCCCAGTATTCATCAGAGGAAAAACCAGCATCATCAGGATAATGACGGCATGGACGGTCATGGAAAACGGGAACACGAAGGCCTTCAGCTTCACATTCGAATCGCCTGTGATAAAAGCATCCTTGAACATTTTCCTCTCCTTGGGAGGCCCGGCCTGGAGCCGTTCTGTGATACCGGAGTGGATCATCCCCGGCAGGGCTTCCCAGTATTCTTCTTTTTGAGGAGGATGGGTCACCTGCCGGGTCAGGGAATCCAGCTTGCGCAGCTGACCCAGCTCGTCCCGGCATTCCCGGCAGTCGTGCAGGTGTGTATCGACGGCGGCCTTGTCGGGGAGGGAGAGTTCGTCATCCAGGTAGGCGGAGAGCAGGTCGCGGATCTTCTCGTGTTTCATGCGTCACCTCCCTCTAGGTATGCGGCCATGGCGAGTTTGAGTTTCTGGCGTGCTCTGCTGAGTCTTGACATCACCGTGCCGTGCGGGATGTTCATGATCCGCGCGATGTCCTGGTAGCTCTGTTCTTCGTACACCTTGAGGATGAAGATGGCTTTCTGGTCAGCCGGAAGCGTATGCAGAGCATCTTGAAAAGTCTCTTCCATGCGCTTTCGTTCCAGTTTTGCCTCCGGCATGGCAGCATGAGAGCCGGGATTGTCTGATCCTGCGTGGGTGTTTTCGACCAGGGGTTTCTCCCTCTTCCTGAGCTTGAGGTAGTTCAAAGTGCTGTTGACGGCGATCTTTCGGATCCAGGCAAAAAAACTCATCTCCTCGTTGAATTTGGGAAGAGCGAAATAAGCCTTGACGAATGTCTCTTGGGAGAGGTCGTCTGCGGATTGATGGGCCCCGGTCATGCGGTGGCAGAGGTAGTAGATGCTCCTCTGATACTTCCGCACCAGCGACTCGTAGGCGCCGGAATCACCGTCTTTGGCTTTTACGATGAGCATGCGTTCCTCTTCGCTATCATTTTGGCTCATTCTCACTCCCACTTTACTTACACCTGGAATCGAAGATTATTCCGTGTCCACATGATTGAATGCAAAAAACGTGCCCCGAGGGGTTCCCCCATGAAACAGGGCTTCAATTGGGGCAGGAAAGTGGAAGGAATGTAAAATATGTTTACATTCGTGGCCTAGGGTCTCCCCCGAACAGCGGGATTACTGCTTGATGGTCTCGATTAGTTCTTGGGCTCTCTCTCTGGTCACGGGATGTTTGGCCGCCTCTTCCGCCATTTTAAGGGCTTTGTCGTGCATCTTGGCGTTGAAGAAGCCCGCTGCGGCATTGTAGTACGCCGTGGCCCTGGTGCGGGTGGTTTGAAGGAGCTGGGTTTTCTTCTTGAGGATGAGTTTCTGTTTCCGTGCCTCTGACATGGGAGCTTCCTCGATCTCCCTGATCCGGGCCTTCAGGGCCGCCTCTATTTGAGTATTGCAGATGGCTGACCGCTCGAACAGGATCCCGGAATCGGACCACTCCCCCCGGTCGGCATGGATCTTTCCCAAGTAGAAGGCTGCCTCGCACTCATGTTTGTTGAGTTCCAGGGTCTCGTTGAGGTCCCGTTCCGCATCCTCCAGCCGCCCCTGCTGGTAGGCCACCAGTCCAGCCAGGAGCATGACCTCGTAGTGGCCAATGAGGTAGTTTTTGGACTTTTCGACATATGCCTGGGCTTCATCCAGGCTTCCCAGCTCGTTGAGGTTCCAGGCCATCCAGTAGCAGGACTCTCCAATATAGTAGCGGCCCAGCTCCAGCATCTTCTGAAGTTCTGACAGGGCTTCCTCGTGCCGGCCCAGGTAGCCCAGGCACATGGCCTTACCCAGGATGGCGTCCCTGTACCGGGGGGCCAGCTTCAGGGCTTTCTCATTGTACTCCAGGCATTGGTCGAACTCCTCCAAATGGAAACAGACATTGGCCAGCGAGATGACGGCCGAGGTGGACTGCGGGATGTGTTCATAGGTGTTGAGGTATCTCTTTTCGGCCGAGAGGACATTGCCTGCCTGCATCTCCACGGCTCCCAGGAAAAGGTCTGCCTCGTAGAACTCGGGATCCGCGTCCAGGATCCCCTTCAGGCCCCGGTCATCCAGGGTGGGGTAGATGGAGAGTTTGAACCGGATCAGGGGAGAGACAGGATAGAGGTCACCCAGCGCGGTCATGTCGTCCTGTTCCGGGAAGCGGTATGCATACATGCTGTGGAAAGAGATGTAGAGATAGGCCAGGATATCGGAGGAAGTGGAGCTCTTTTTCAGGTCCATGTTGATGGGATCCACATTCCCCTTGACCCATTCAAAGTATTCGTCCATGTCCTCATCGTCCTGAGCGTCTCCTCCCGTGACGCCCTTTGTGTCGACCGGGATGTGTTCGAGGATATCCAGGTATTTCTGGAATCCCTGCAGGTTGGGAGCCCTCGCGATCAGGGCGCCGGCCTGCTGCAGGACATCGGAATCCATGATCCCGATCTCGCGTTCCCGGAGGGCCAGCACCACTGCGGCCTGCAGGAAGCGTTCTCCCGTCTTCCGTTGGAAGGCGGGAAAAGGCAGCAGCTCGCCGTAGATAGCGAAGGCCTGCTTCATCTTGACGTAGTTGAAGGAGGTCATGAGGCTGTCCGCCTCCTTGAGGCGCAGGTTGTACTGGGCGAGTTCCTGGGGTGAAACCTCAGGCTGAGGTGTCCCCGCGCAGTGAACAAATGCCAGGGTGAGGAGAGTGAGTATCAGGACAGGGGCCGCTCTGAACATGACTACCTCCTTGGAAGTGTTACCATTATACCTTAATCCTATTACGCATGACATCTGGAATCTGTTATAGTAAGGCCATTCTTCGAAACACCGAGTGACAGGGAGAATGAGCCATGAAAATGAAAATTGGAGTTCTGATCACACTGTGGATCTTCTGTGCAGTGCTTCCCGGCCTGAGTGAGGAGATCGACCTCATCGAGAAGGCATCCCAAGCCCGCTGGAGCAACCGGGACGGGGATACACTGGCCTTCGGTCGTGATCAAGAGGCGCAGGGGACGGTCAGATACGAGTCCGGCACCACCCTCGAGGATGGCCGCAAATATGAGCGGGTCCTCTTTATACATCCCCCATGGAAGGGCGGAGGGACCGTTTACGGAGGATTCGATGACGTGACCATCCCTGAGAACGATCCCAAACTGGTATTCTCCGCAGGATTCAATCAGGGTGCTTCAGGGACCGATGGTGTCTCCATCGGCGTGCGTTTCTTGCACGCAGGAACCCGGGAAGAGGCCGGAGCAAGGCGTATGCGCGCGACCACGCAGCTCGGCAGCCCGTCCCAGACGATCTACACGCTGCAGATCCGCTACGATCGGCAGCTCGCCCGCGGCGAGTGCAGCCTGGAGCAGTTTGCCGGTCAGACAGGCACACTGATGCTGGTCCTCAATGCCGGCCGCTCCGCTGATAAGGACTGGGCCGTCCTCACAGAGCTCAAGATCCTGTCCGGGCCGGCGGCATCCGAGAAGCAGAAGCAGGTCGCAAAAAACCTGACAGGACACGGTGGACGCTTGTACGGTATCCGTTTCAGCCCCGACGGCACAACCGTAGTGACGGCTTCTGCCGACAGGACGGCCCGCATCTGGGATTTCCCCTCAGGAAAACTGAAGAGCACGCTCCGAGGCCATTCCGGAAATGTGTTCACCGCCGAATTCAGCCCCAACAGCCGGCGTGTGGTCACCGGAGGCGGCGACGGCACGGCCCGCATCTGGCAAGCAGGGAGCGGGAACCAGCTCCAGCTGCTGCAGGGCCACGGCAAGCCTGTTCTCAGCGCGGCTTTCAGCCCCGACGGCAGTCGGGTGGCGACAGGAAGCGATGACGGGACCGTGAAGATCTGGGATGCCTCCAATGGGAAAGAACTCAAGAGCATCACGGTCGCCGAGCTGGGAGTTTATTCCGTGGCCTTCCATCCTCAGGGCCGGCTTCTGGCCGTGGGCAGCACCAATGGCGGGCTGTCGATATGGCGCGTGAATTCAGGGGAAAAGGTGAGGGAATTCTCCGGCCATACCCGCGCCGTCTCCTCGGTCGAGTTTACGCACACCGGGCAGAGACTGGTTTCGGCGAGTGTCGACAACACGGCCAAGGTCTGGAACTCCGATAACGGCCGCCTCATCCAGAATTTTGGAGGACAATCGTTCCATGCCGCCGCGTTCAGCCCCAACGGAAAATTTATCGTGACCGGGAGCGATGGCCGCGCCGTGATCTGGATCGCAGGCGAAGGGACGCGGATAATGGGCGTGCGGCATTCTTCTGGCGATGCCGTACGATCCGTCGACTTCCACCCCAGCGGACGGTATGTGGCTCTGGCAGGGGAAGACGGCACGGCCCGGATTTGGGAAGTCGAATTGGAATAATTCTTCGCGAGCGTGGTATATGGGTTGATGCGGCTTGAGGAGGCCGTGCCCCATGCTGGAACTTCGCGAAGTCACCAAGAAATTTTCTGTCTACCCCGCCGTCAAGAAGGTCAGCTTCCGGGTGGAACCGGGCGAGGTAGTGGGATACCTGGGGCCCAACGGTGCCGGAAAGTCCACCACTATCAAGATGCTGGCCGGGCTGTTGGAACCTACTTCAGGGACCATAGAATATCGGGGAATCCCGATCTCGAGGAGCTTGTATTCCTATAAAAAGAATATCGGCTACGTTCCCGAGAACGCAGCGATATACCCCCATCTCAGCGGTTTCGACTATCTGCTCATGGTGGGCAGGCTGCGGCAGATCCAGGAACGGGTTCTCAAGCTCCGGATCAAGGAACTGATGGCGTCGTTCCAGCTCTCGATGGAGATGGATATGCCCATCTCTTCCTATTCAAAGGGGATGGTCCAGAAGGTCCTGATCTCTTCTGCGCTCCTCCACGATCCGGAGATCCTGTTGATGGACGAGCCGCTCTCCGGGCTCGAT
>CBESWG010000106.1:0-5119 GCA_965533275.1 uncultured bacterium | reverse complement strand
GATCGAATCGACCGGATCCGCGGCCGCTGCACGGAGGATGTTGGAGCTGATGGTCAGCATCGTAACCATCGTCACAAGGAATAGCGGGGCCAGGAACAGGAGGATACCCACCGGCATGCGGTTGGCAAATCCTTTGAGCCACTGCTGGATGCCCAGGTAGGCGAGCGGCCAGGACACGAGCAGGGCGATCAATATCATAACCAGGAAGTCCCTGAAGAGCAGCCCCAGTATCCCGGACGTGGTGGCTCCCAGCACCTTACGGATGCCGATCTCCTTGGTGCGCTGCAGGGCCATGAACGCGGACATTCCGAAGATACCCAGGCTGGTGACGAAAACGGCCAAGAGGGAGAAGATCCCCGTGACCTCACCGAAAAGCTCGTCGGCCCTGAACTGCTGGTCATAGTAATCGTCCAGGAAAATAAACTCGAAGGGATTGCCCGGGAAGAACGCGGCATACTCCTGCTGGACGGCAGCGATGGTGGCCTTTGTATCAGGCCCCTCGACCTTGAGGGCGAACTGGCCCCGCTCTCCCCTTCCGTAGGGCAGAAACAGGTAGATGGTAGGCTCGAAGGCGGCTTTGGGTGACTGCTGGTGGTAGTCCGAGAGCACACCGATGATGGTGAATATCTCGCCCCAATAGTCCACCTGCTGGCCCACCGCCTCCTCGCTGGAGGCAAATCCCATCCAGCGGACGGCCGTCTCGTTCAGGATGAGGGCCATCTCATCCGAGGGGAACTCGCGTGAGAAGTTGCGCCCGTGCTTGAGCTTCATCTTAAAGACGTCCAGGAAATCATAGTCGACTCCAACGATCATGTAATTCTTGCCCTTCCCCTGGTCTTCGCCGGCTTTGAGGATGGCACCGGCGTCCCAGAAGATCTGGCGTCCCGGGACCTCGGTCACGACGCACATCTGTCTGATTCCAGGTTTTCTGAGAAGTTCCTCCTTAAATGCCGTGAATTGTTTGGCAAAGGCCTCTTCCCTGACTCGAGGGGCCTTGACCACCAGTATCTGTTCCTTATCAAAACCCGTATCCTGGCCCTTCATGAAAAGGATCTGCCGGTAGGCAGCAAAGGCAGAAGTAAGGAGGAACAGGGCGATGACGAACTGGAAGATGACCAGGGCCTTCCTGAGATTGAATCCCCTGGGATTCCTTCCCAGCCTATCTCGGATGACCTGGATGGGATTGTACGCGGAAATGGCCGAGACCGGATAGGTCCCTGAGAGGACAACCCCGGCCAGCAGGAGCAGCGGGACCGCACCCCAAAACCAGGCTTGGCTCCAGAGGCTGAGGCCCTGGGGGATCCCGGCCAGGCGGCTGAATGCGGGGAGGAAGACCTGGACCAGGGCAATGGCCAGGACCAGAGCGATAAGGTTGACGGCCGCGGTCTCGAAGAGGAGCTGGGTGCTGACCTGCAGGCGGGAAGCCCCTACGACCTTGCGCAGCCCCACCTCGCGCGCCCGGTTGAGGGCACGGGCCGTGGAGAGGTTTATATAGTTGACCCAGGCCATGAGGATGATGAAGAGTGCGGCCAGCCCCATGAAACTGACAGAATCGCGGCTGCCGTTCGTCTCGTATTCCTGCATGAAGTGAGAGGTCAGGTGAATGTCGGTGAGCGGCTGTAGCTTGAGTTCGATCAGGACCTTGTAGTAGTCCATAAGTTCACTGCAGTTTTTCTGAACCATGCTGACCATCTGCTCTTCGAAAGCCCGGGGATCGGCGCCGGGCCGAAACAGGATGTAGGTGAAAAAGGTCGTGTGTCCCCAGGATCCCATGACATCCGGGCCGTAGAGCGCGCGCAGGCTCTCGAAGGAGAGGATGATATCGAATTTCAGGTGGGAGTTGGGCGGAATGTCTTTGAATAGCCCGGTGATGGTGTAGTCGGCACGGCCGTCCACGGCTATTGTGCGGCCTATGGGATTGCCGTCACCGAAGTATTTGCGGGCCGTGGACTGGGAGATGAAGGCCGTAGAGGGACTGCGGATGCCTTGAAGGGGATCGCCCTCGGCAAAGGGAAAGTCGAAGATCTCGAAGAAGTCGGGCTCGGCGAAGTACATCCGGTCCTCGGTGAACTTGACGTCCCGATCCTTGAGGGATACGACGGCACGGTGACGTACGATGCGAGCGATGGATTCCACGTCGGGGTAGGCCCCCCGGATGAAGTCGGCCGCCGGGGGTGTACAGGAGGCGAAGCGCACGGCAGTGCCGTCCTCTGCGGTGCGCTCGTAGCGCAGGCGGTAGATGCGGCCGCTGTTGCCGTGGAAGCGGTCGTAGCTCCTTTCGAAGGTCACGTAGTACAGGATGAGCAGGCAGGCCGCCATGCCCACAGCCAGACCCAAGACATTGATGAACGAGAACAGCTTGGCCCTGGAGATACTCCGGGCCGTGGTCTTGACGTAATGCGCGATCATCATTATTTCGGGGTCGGACCATGAAATCCTATTGAAAACACTATACTTATCACCTTAGAGGGCCACTTTTCATCGCTTAGCATGCGCTTTTTAGCCCTAAAAAAGCAAGTTTAAGAAAAATTTTCCATTCCGTATCCACACTGCCTCTCTTAAATCGCCCTTTTTGCCCCCAAAAATGCGCATGTAAGGTTAAATTTTCACCTGTCTAAGCATTTAAATATATTATTTACAAACACTTTTCATGGTCCGACCCCGAATATATAATAGGAGCATGAACGAACTGTCGGTGCGGGCGCTGAAGAGGGTCATCCGGGAGACGGGGGCGAGGCCGAGCCGGGGGGCGGCCAGGGAGCTGGCGCGGTCGCTTGAAGATATAGCGTGGGAGATCGCCGAACGGAGCAAGATCCTGGCCGAACACGCCGGGCGCCGCACGGTCAAGGACAAAGACATCCGGCTCGCTGTCAAGGACTGGAAAGCGGACTACTCATAACGCAGCGAATCCGAGGGATTGAGCAGGGCAGCCTTCACAGAGTGGTATAGGATCGTGATCACTGCGACCACGCCGGCCATGACGCCGGAAAAGACAAAGAGATCCCAGCCGATGCCGATCCGGTAGGCAAAATTCCCCAGCCACTTGTACATGATGTAGTAGGCGATCGGCCATGCTAAGACATTGGCAATCAGCACCAGTTTGGTGAATTCCGTCGACAGCAGACTGATGATATTCTTGAATTTGGCTCCCAGGACCTTGCGCACACCGATCTCCTTGGTGCGCTGCTCCACCGTGAAGGATGCCAGGCCGAAGAGCCCAAGGCAGGCGATGAAGACAGCGAGACACCCGAAGATGATGTAGATCTGGCGGACCTTTTCCTCCTCTCCATATTTGGTGCGGAAATCCTCATCGACGAAATGGTAGTTGAAGTTGAATTCCCGGTCGGGGTACACAGTCTGATGGACCTCGGCCAGCGTGCTCTCCAGGAAACCCAGGGTCTCCGGTATCCTCTTAGGGTGCACACGGACTGTGACAAACGTAAAGAAACCAGGTTCCAGGCTCAGCGTCACCGGCCGGATGGCCAGCTTGAGGCTCCCGGAATGGAAGTCTTTCACGATACCAACGATCCTCCCAAGTCGGTTGTCACGCGGCACGTTGTAGATCCTCTTTTCCAGGCTGTCCTCTCCCCATCCCAGGGCTTCGGCCATGCTTTCGTTTATAAGGACCGCTTCCCCTAAGTCGGTCGAAAACTCCCTCGAAAAATCGCGTCCCCCCACGATCTCCATGCCGTAGGTTTTGACAAAGTCGAAATCGACCCAATAGTTCCTGGCACGCACGGCCTCCTCATTGGTGTTCCCTTCGGGCAGGTAAGCATCGTATCCCAGCTCGGCACCGGGGATGTTGGCGGAGAAGCAGACCGAGACAACACCGGGATCCTTCAGGATGCGGGCCTTGAGGGATTCGAATCTCTGCGTGGATTCCTCGTCGCGGAGGGCGCCAAAAAATTCGACGGCCACCAGCTGTTCGCGATCAAATCCCAGGTCCTTGTTCTTCATGTAGTCCAGCTGACGGACCATTGTGAGGATCCCCACCAACAGAAAGATCGAGATGGAGAACTGGACCACGACCAGCACCTTGCGCAAGGCACTGTTCTTGGAAGCGGAGCTGAACCTCCCCTTGAGGACCATAACGGGATTGAAGGCCGAGAGGATGAAGGCGGGGAAGCTACCTGCGATGAGGCCCGTGAGGATGACAATACCCAGGAGACCCAGCAGCACGGGGGCTTTGAGGAATTGTTCGTAGCCGAACTGTTTGCCGGAGAGGCTGTTGAAGAGCGGGAGGATTGTCATGACAACCGACAGCCCGAGCAGGAGGCTAATGAGCGACACGGCCACGGATTCGCTCAGAAACTGGCTGATGAGCTGACGCTTCTGCGAACCGAAGACCTTGCGGATGCCGACCTCCCTGGCCCGGCCGGCGGAGCGGGCTGTGGAGAGATTTATAAAATTGAAACAGGCGATCATCAGGACAAGGAGGGCGATGCCTGCGAACAGGACGACATTGTCGAAGTCCCCAGGTATGCCGAGCTCGTATTCGTAGTGAGAGTGGAGGTGGATATCGCGCAGGTGGATCAGGGGATAGACGCGGGAGGTGCCGCGCTGTTTATACATTTCTCCCCAACGGGACTGGACTGTGGAGGCGATCTTTTCATCGAGCTGGGCCATGTCGGTGTTCTCTCGCAGCAGGATGTATGCGTAGACCTCGCAGAAATAGTCCGCTGTCAAGACTGAAGCGGGGCGCCCATCCCCGTCCCGCATGAATGACGAGGGGATGAGGCCTTTGAACTGGATGTGCGAGTTCTTGGGGACCTCGCCGATGATGCCGGAAATGCGGAGCGGGCGGTCCGGAGGGAGCGTGATGACCCTGCCGAGGGCCTCATCGTCGCCGAAAAGGCGTTCGGCCGTATCCTTCGTGATCACGATGGAATCGGGATCGGAGAAGGCCGTGGCCGGATCACCAGCGACGAGGGGGAATGTGAAGAGGTCAAAGATGGTGTCGTCCACGATCCACACCTCGGGGATTTGGATGGGTTCGCCTTCGAGACGGGCTTCGAGATCGAACGTGTCGAAGAACCGCACGGAAGCCTCGATCTCGGGGATGGTCTCGGTCAGGACAGGAGCCAGGGCGGGGGGGGGATGGGCGTAGTGGCGGGGGGGA
>CBESWG010000105.1:0-5131 GCA_965533275.1 uncultured bacterium | reverse complement strand
CCGGAAGACCCACCCAACCACCCCATGCGGCTCATACAGACAGGTCCCTCTGTTTCGCCTAGTCAGCCGGAAGACCCACCCAACCACCCCATGCGGCTCATACAGACAGGTCCCTCTGTTTAGCCAGCTGTCCGTGCATGGCAGCCCACTCCAATGTAGGATAGTGAGAGAGGGTTAACGTACAAAAGAAAAAAACGGGACGGCGCCATTCTCGCCGCCCCGCCTTGAATATCGGATGGCTGAAGCCGGTTATTTCTTTTTGAGGTAGATCGATCCCCCAGATGTGCGTAGATAGAGCTCCGGCCCACCGCCGTTGATCTTGGCCTCAAGATTGGTGCGCTTGATCTCACCCTTTATGGTCACGGGGAATTCCGTGTTCACGCGTCCTCCGGATGTTCGTGCATCGAGATTGACCCGGATGTCGTCGGCCATGGTGACCGTTACGGATCCGCCCGAAGTAGTAAGGCGGCAGGGGGCTTCCGGCTGTCTGGAGATGTAAGCCTTGATGGATCCGCCCGAGGTGTCGGCCTGGATCGTGCCCATCACCTCATGGACCGTGATGCTGCCGCCAGAAGTGTGGGCGTCCACCTCGCCGGCGGCTTTCTCGATCGTGATGCTGCCGCCCGAGGTGTGGATGTCGGCGTTGCCATCCACGTTGCCGATCTTGATGGATCCACCCGATGTGCGTCCCTCGATGTCGCCGACGATGCCGTCAAAGGTCAGGCTCCCGCCCGAGGTCCGGCTGAGTACACGGCCTTCCAGCCCGCGGACCTGGATGCTGCCGCCGCTTGTGCGCAGGTCGACGTTGTAGACATCGGGGACGGAGATCACGAACTTTACTCGGAGCTTTTTGTTCATACTGTCAAGCAGCTTCTTGACGATGTTGCGCTCCTCATAGGTGGCGGTGATGAAAACGTCGTCTCCGCGCTGCTCGAATTCCACGGGGAATTTTTCCAGGATCTCCTGGGCCTCTTCCTTATTCGAGGTTTTCACTTCCCGGATCACCTTGACCTCCACCGTGTTCCCTCGGTGGCCCTCCACCTCGATGGATCCCCGCTTGGTGTCCACCTTCAGTGTTCCGCCGGGATCGACCGTGAAGGATTTATCGATGGTGTCCTCGATGCTTGCGAAAGCGGTCCCCGGTAGCATCAGGGCAGCCGCCGCCATAATCACAATGGTGAAATAAAATTTCTGGACATGCTGACTCATGCTGTCCCTCCTCTTAAATTGAAGTCACTCATATACACGTCATCCTCATCTGTTATGACGCATGTGTCTCCCAAAAAGTTCGTAGTGAAGAGAAATTATTCCAGTGAAAGGACCGAGTGTACAACTATGGCTTCGGTGGCCGTTACTTCATAGCGCGCAAACCGGGCCTGCGTTTGGGCATCGACATCGCGCGCGGCCCCGAGGAATGGGCCTTCACCATCGTCCTCGGGAGCGGCTGGATCGTCAGCTGAATCCCCAGCCCCTTCATTGACAGATCGGGCCGTCTGTGCTATTTAATCATGTTCTTGAAATGAAACGCTTTAAATTCGAAACGGTACTCCCCATTCTGCTGGTTCTGCTGGGCCTGCTCGCCATGGGCTCCTGCAGCCCGGGCGAACGCGTGCCTCGCAACGTGATCCTGTTCATCGCGGACGGCTGCGGTTTCAACCATTTGGATGCGGCCAGCCTCTATGCCTACGGCCTCCCGGATGCCCAGGCCTATGCCCGGTTCCCAGTCAAATACGCCATGAGCACCCATCCCTCCGATGGTTTGGATTACGATCCCCACTCCGCCTGGCGAGTCTTTTCCTATGTCGAGGAAGGTGCGACAGATTCGGCGGCCGCGGCCACTGCCATGGCCACGGGTGTGAAGACCTACAACGGGGCCGTCAATGTGGACTCAGAGAAAGAGCGCCTGACTACCTCCTTCGAGGCTGCCGAGCAGCTGGGTAAATCCACAGGAATTGTGTCTTCCGTGTACTTCATCCATGCCACGCCCGCATGTTTTGCGGCCCATAATCCCAGCCGCAACAACTATCCGTCGATCGCCCAGGAGATGCTCCTGGAGAGCGCCGTGGATGTGCTAATGGGCTGCGGCCATCCCCTCTACACCAAGCAGGGCCGTCCGAGCTTGAAACCCCGATACAAAAATGTCGGTGGCAGGGAGATCTGGGAAGCGATCCAGTTGGGCCGGGCCGGGGGAGATGCGGACCAGGACGGGGAAGACGATCCCTGGTCGCTGATCGAGACCCGAGAGGATTTCATCGCACTCGCGTCCGGACCCACCCCCGGCCGGGTGCTCGGTATCCCTCGGATCTACGCAACACTGCAGCAGGACAGGATGGGTGATGGCCAGGCCGAACCCTTTGCGGTGCCCCTGCTCGAGTCAGTCCCCACACTGAGGGAGATGACACTGGGGGCCCTCAACGTGCTCGACGAGGACAGGGACGGATTCTTCCTCATGGTGGAGGGGGGAGCCGTGGACTGGGCGGCCCACGACAACCAGACCGGCCGCATGATCGAGGAGCAGCTCGATTTTGATAGGGCCGTGGAAGCCGTCATGGAGTGGGTGGAGGCCAACAGCAGCTGGAAGGAAACCCTGGTCATCGTGACCAGCGATCATGAGACGGGGTACCTCACTGGGCCCGGATCCGGTGAACTGCAGCACGGTGATGATGGCGGGTCCCCGGAGTGGATCCCCCTGCATGGCCGCGGCCGTGGAGAAATCCCTTCCCTACAGTGGAACATCGGCGGCCACACCAACTCTTTGGTTCCCTTCTTTGCCAAGGGGGCCGGAAGCGCCCGTTTCCAGGTCTACGCCGACAAGGAGGATCCGGTCCGCGGCCCGTATCTCGACAACACCGCCATCGGCCTCGTCATGCTCTCCTTCCTGGAAGACCGCTGAGTATTTCGGCTTCCCCGGCCGATCTCAATACCGCAAGCTTGAGAATCTAAAATGCGCGGGCAATGGAATCTTGACTGTCACGAGCGCGTGATATAATCTAATCCCTTGTGATACAGCCATCGAAGCCAGAAACCGCCTTCCATGTGAATCCCGATCTGCCCGATCCTGTGTGGATAACTCAGCTTCGTTGCCTGTAAGAGTAGAGAGAGGAGGTAGCATGAGAATGAGGATAGTAAGGGGAAGTGTGATCCTGCTGGCCCTGGTGGTGCTGATTCCTGGAACCGCGATCTGGGGAGTAAACGCCGATGAAGAGAAGGCCGAGATCACCAAAGAAAAACAGCTCGTCCTGGATTGGCTCGCTCAGCCCCAGGTCGTGGAGAAGTTCGGAAACATCTCGGATTCCATCTGGTCGTTCGCCGAACTCGGGATGCAGGAGTTCAAGTCGTCCAAGCTCCTGGCCGACACCCTGGAAGAGGCCGGTTTCACGGTAGAGAGGGGCGCCGCGGGCATGCCAACGTGTTTCGTGGCCAGCTATGGATCCGGGAAGCCTGTGATCGGTATCCTGGGTGAGTACGATGCTCTGCCCATGCTCTCACAGACAGGACGTGATCCCACGCAGAATCCACTGGTAGAAGGGGCTCCGGGACACGGGTGCGGACACAACCTCATGGGAACTGCGGCCACTGCCGCGGCCATCGCGGTGAAACAGGCCATGGCCAAACACAACCTATCCGGCACCATCAAGGTTTTCGGTTCGCCTGCCGAGGAAACCCTGATCAGCCGGCCCTATATGGTGAAGGCCGGGCTGTTCGAGGGTGTGGATGCCGTCATCGACAACCACAGCAGCAGCACCCTGGCCACAGGATATGGCAAGGGCGGCAATGCCATGTATTCTGTGATCTTCACTTTTAAAGGCATAACCGCTCACGGCGCCGGAGCTCCCTGGATGGCCCGGAGCGCGCTGGATGCGGTCGAGCTGACGAACATCGCCGCCAACTACCTGCGCGAACACCTGTTCTACACCTACCGCATGCACTATGTCATCATACACGGCGGCGAGGCGCCCAATGTGGTCCCGGATCGCGCCTCGGTCTGGTACTACATACGCAACACGGACGAGCGTGTCACGGACATGTATGATCGTGTGGTCAACTGCGCCAAAGCCGCGGCGCTGGCCACGGGGACGGAGCTCGCAGAGTTGCGTCTCCTCTCCGCCATCCATCAGCGCAATGCCAATAAACGCCTTGCAGAGCTTATGTTCAAGAACATCGAGATCGTGGGCATGCCGGAATGGACGGAAGAAGAGCATGCCTTTGCCAAGGCGCTGCAGAAGGAACTGGGCCGGAACGAGCGAGGGATGCCCACCAAGTATATGCCCTTGCGCGGGCCTTCGCCGGTGTTCACTGGGGGGGGGTCCTCGGATGTGGGCGAGGTGACCCGCGTGGTACCCACCACCACACTGGTTTTCCCGGGACAGGTCCCGGGCAACATCGGGCATCACTGGTCCTGTGTGGCGGCCAACTACGGTTCCACAGCCTGGAAGGGGCTGAATGCCGGGGCCAAGGTCATGGCTGCCACGGCTATCGACCTTTTTCAGAAGCCTGCCGAGCTGGAAGCCATGTGGGAGGAGTTCAAGGCGTATGAGGAAGAGCATCCCTATGAATCCTTCCTTCCGGAAGACGCGAAGCCTCCCCTCGACCTCAATGCGGAACTGATGGAAAAGTTCCGGGCCCGCATGGAGATGGCAGAGAAAGAGACCATCAAATAGGTCCTGGTTCCAGGCCGGCAGCTTTCGCGGCATCCTGAGCCGCCCAGGCTGCTGCGTCGTTTTCGGCCATTGGACCGAGCCGGCATATTTTGTTTATTATTCTTTTTTTTTTGTTTTAATAGTTTTTATATGTTTGCCAGATTGGCTGTGTTTTCATCTTTTTGTGTATCGATGAACGGAGGATACTCATGAGACTTTTAAGGACCACTTCCCCCCTTTGGACGCTGTGGAAGCCCGGTGTTCTGCTTCTTGCACTTGTTCTCTGCTGCAACGGCCTGAGCTTCACACAGCACGAGAAGCCCGTCCTGCACGGACGGCACTGGGTGGCCATAACGGGCAAGCCCATCGCCGCCACAGCCGGTGCCATGATGTTCCAGAAGGGAGGCAATGCTGTCGATGCCGCCTGCGCCATGCTGGGGGCGACCTGCACGATGTATGATGTGCTGAGCTGGGGAGGGGAGACCCAGGCC
>CBESWG010000104.1:0-5237 GCA_965533275.1 uncultured bacterium | reverse complement strand
TCGAATTCGGCGGGCTGGCCGTCAACTACAAGGGCTGGGGGCTGGCCTTCACCGTCTCCATAAACGAGCTCCTGGAGCGCCCGCCCTCGGGTGCCACGATCGAGGAACTCGGCGTGCCGGTGTATACCTTCGCCTATGTCCAGGAGGGCTACATCCGCACCTTCAACCTGGGGCTCGCGCGCCAGATCACGCCGCGCCTCTCCATCGGGATCGGGCTCAACCATGAGTCCGGGTGGCTCGATCGCTCTACAGTGGAAGACATACTCTACAGCGGCATCACCCTGTCCGACACAAAGGAGCTGGTGATCGAATCGTATTTCTTGAATGCCGGCGTCACGTTCGATGCCACGGACAGCGTCACCCTGGCCGCTGTGTTCCGCACGCCCTACACGCGCAAGGTCGAGGGGACCAGCTCTATCCGCAACATCACGGTGCCGTCCACGGATATCCGCATCGAGACCGCGGGCGAGAGCACCTACAAGCAGCCGCTCGTCGTGGGCCTGGGCGCCGACATCGCCCTCACCGAGAGGTTCCACTGGGCGGCCGATGCCAGCTTCTTCAACTGGAAATCCTATAAGGCCGTGTATTTCGGCGAGGAGCTCGACCGCTGCCTCAAGAACGTCGTGACGCTGCACACGGGCCTCGAATACGCGCAGCCCTTCAGGATGTTCCAGCAGGAGTTCCGCCTGCCCCTGTGGCTGGGCTTCACCTACGATCCCCAACCCGTGGCCTGCCTGGACTCCACCTACACGTATGTTACGGGCGGGCTCGGCCTGCGCCACCGCCACTTCCACCTGGAGGTGGGCGGCATGATGGGCTGGGAGCGCGGCACCGGCGACGACCTCCAGGTCTACCGCGTGTCTGCCACGGCCGGATTCAGGTATTAAGCGATGTCAGAGCAATTTTGCAGCAGGAATGCCATGTCAGTGCAAGGAACACAGCGTCATTGCGAGGAACGAAGTGACGAAGCAATCTCAAAGAGGATAGTCATGACAATCAGGATGATAACAAAAAGAATGATCCCAATACTTTTCTGCCTACTGGCTCTGTCCGCCGCCTCTCCCCTCCTGGCGCAGGACCTGGGCGACCACGATATCGTAAGCTTCGAGAACACGCCCGAGAACATGCGCGTGCTCCAGCGGCTCCAGCTCGATCTCCTCATGGAAAAGGAAGGACGCGTCTATGCGGTGGTCGGCGGGAGCGACCTGATGCTCCTCCAGCAGGAGTTTGTCCCCTTCGCCATCGAGACCCTGGATTTCCCACCCTACTCCGACAAGCACATGTCCGTGCTGGGCGGCGTCAACGGCGAGTTCTACTCCTACAAGGAGGTCGTGGCCGAGCTCTTCAGACTGGAACAGGCCCACCCGGACATCGTCCAGGTGGTCGACATCGGCAACTCCCTCCAGAACCGAGACATCTATGCTATCAAGCTCAGCGACAACGTCACCACGGACGAGGACGAAGCAGAGGTCGTGTTCCTGGGCTGCCACCACGCCCGCGAGTGGATCGCGGTCGACGTGCCCATCCGGATCGCGCGCCGCCTGGCCCAGAACTACGGCTCCGACGACCAGATCAGGTCGCTGCTCGACCGCAGCGAGGTCTGGATCGTGCCCATCGTGAATCCCGACGGCCTCGAATACTCGATCTACTACTATCGCTACTGGCGCAAGAACCGGCGCATGAATGCCGACGGCAGCTTCGGCGTGGACCTCAACAGGAACTATTCCTTTCAATGGGGCTACGACAATCGGGGATCGAGCCCCAACCCGGATTCCGCGGTCTATCGCGGCACCGGTCCCTTTTCCGAGCCCGAGACCCGGGTGGTGCGCGACTTTGTGCAGGCCCATAACTTCCAGGTGCTGGTCTCGTTCCACAACTACTCGCAGATCGTCCTCTATCCCTGGGGTTACATCAAGGCGCTCCACCCCGAGGACAACAAGCTGGAATACCTGGCCCGTAATATGGTCGAGCGTATGGCGCAGGTCAACGGGCGCGCCTATGAGTATGGGCCCGCCGGGTACGACCTCTACGTCACGAACGGCGACACCACGGATTGGGCGCTCGGTTCGGAGGGCATCCCGGCCTTCACGGTGGAGCTCCCCCCGCCCAACCAGCGGCAGGGGGGATTCTTCAATGACGAGGACGACATCATCCCCATCACCGAGGAAAACATGGCCGCGGCGCTGTGGCTGATCGGATGGGCGATCGACAACCAGGGGACCAAGGCCGTGAACGGAGCAGTGGAGGGAACGAGCCGGCGCGCCACCAGGCTGCAGCCCACGAACAAGCGGAAATAGTCGCTGAGCACGCCTTCTCCCCCCACTTGACAAACCGGGGAATAACCGTAAAAATGTCTCACTAGACTCCTTTCCTTGGAAGACACACACTATGAAAGATTTTATCAGCAGCATCTTTTCCGCTCAAAATGCGGTCAACGGTACCGATGGGGGATTTCCGTTCTGGGTATTCTGGCTCCTGATATGCGTTATCCTCCTGCTCTTGATCTTCATCTTCCTCCGGGATAAAGAACTGCGCCACAAGCTGGATTCTTTTTTCCTGGGGATCAGGAACCGGGCGCGCAGGGTGCGCCTCCAGGCAAACCTCAAGAAGGAACAGCAGAAACACGAGGTCTTCATGTTCGATCTGGGTAGGAAAGCCTGGGACGAGGATGTCGAGGTCCCGAGCGCCAATGCCCTGCGCAACCAGCTGGCCCGCATGGACAAGCAGAAATCCGATCTCGAGGACAAGCGCACCGAGCTGGAGGACAAGATCGAGGGCGTCAACAAGGAGATGGCCGACTTTCAGAATAAGCAGGAGGCGGCTAGCCTGAAGCTGGAGACCGAGATGAAGCCCTATCTCGACAAGCTCGAAGAGGTCAAACTCGAGGAAAAAGAGACGGGGAAGCGGCTATCCCAGAAGAAACACGAGCTCGATTCGGCCGCCAAGGACATGGCCACTGCCGAGAAAGATTTGCTGACACTCAAGAACAAGCCCGACGTCCTGGAAGAGGTCAAGCAGTTCGAGCTGGAGAACCTGGAAAAGCGGATCAAAGAACTGTCGGCCCAGAAGACCGCGGCGGATGCCACCCTGCGCGACCTGAAGGCCCAGAAAACTGGGCTCGATAAGGATATTTCCTCCCAGAAGAAGAGTGCGGACGAATTCCAGCGCAAGATCCGGAAGAACAAGGACAAGACCAAGGACCAGGTGCGCAAATTCCAGAAGGACATCCACGAGTGGGAGAAGCAGCGGGACAAGGTGTCCGGCGGCATCGAGGAGCTCGAGAACCAGAAGAAACCGCTGTTCCGCAACCTGGGAGAGCAGGTGGACAAGGACCGCGTCAACCACGAGGAGCTCGAGATCCTCTACCACAAGATCGACCGCACCAAGGTCAAGACTCAGGAACTTGAAGGCCAGATCAAAGATCTGGATTAAGGATAAAAAGGGGACAGATAAAAAGGGGACAGGTCCAATTAACAAAATGGGGACAGGTCCAATTTTAATAGGCACGTTCCGGGATGCTAATTTGACCTGTCCCCTGTATTTCCCCTTAAATGGCGCTTATATTAATTGGACCTGTCCCCTTTTTTGTTTTGATGAGAAATGTGTCCCTCTGCTGACAGATTAACCCAGGCCGTGGACATCGTCGTGTTCGGTGTCGTGCAGGGCGTGGGATTCCGGCCTTTTATCTTTCGCACCGCATGTGAGCTGGGTTATGCCGGCTGGGTAAAAAATGTCGGATCCGGCGTGGAAGTCCATTTGGAGTCGGCAAGGCCTGTGGATTTCGCGGATTTCCTCGTGGCCCTGGATAGGGGCCTGCCTCCCCTCTCCCAGATCGAAAAGCTCGATGTCGGGACCGGAAAATACACGGGCTGCGAAGGGTTCACCATCCAAAAAACCCACGGGGGGGGAAGCTTTGTCTTCATCTCCCCGGACATATCCATCTGCGACAACTGCCGGAGCGAGATGTTCGATCCGGCGGATAGGCGCCATCGCTATCCTTTCATCAACTGCACGGACTGCGGGCCGCGCTACACCATCGTGGAGGCACTCCCCTATGACCGGGACAAGACCACGATGCGCTCCTTCGAGATGTGTGCTGACTGCCGGCGCGAATACGAGGATCCCCTGGACCGGCGCTATCATGCCCAGCCCGTGGCCTGCCCCGTGTGCGGTCCCCAGGTGACGCTGATCGATGCCAAGGCGAGGGAAAATGCCCTCCAGGAATCTTCGCCCGATGCGGTACGGCAGGCCGCAGCCCTCATCAAGTCGGGAAAGATCCTGGCGGTTAAGGGATTGGGCGGATTCCACTTGGTTTGCGATCCCCTGAATGAGGGGGGGGCCGTGGCGCGCTTGAGAGCGATAAAGGAACGCCAGACCAAACCGCTGGCACTCATGGCTCGAGACATCTCGGTCGTGGAGCGATACGCCCACGTATCAGCAGACGAGTGGGAACAGCTCACCTCGGCCAGGCGTCCCATCGTCCTCCTGAACCGGAAGGATGGAGCCCCGGGAGAGCTGCTGCCCGGGATCGCCCCCAACCTCAGAGAGATCGGCTTCATGCTGCCCTACACGCCCCTCCACTGCCTGCTTCTCGACAGCGGAACGGGAGCCGACCTGGACCTCATTGTGGCCACGAGTTCCAATCAGAAGGACTCCCCCATCATGAAGGAGGAAGAGGAGGGCATCTACGCCCTGTGTGATGCGATCCTCACCCACGACCGCCCCATCGCCATGCGGGCCGACGACTCGGTCATGAAGCTGAGCCGCGGCCGCCCCCTGTTCGTGCGCCGGGCGCGCGGGTATGTCCCCTACCCCCAGGCCGTTCCCGAGGCGCTCAGGATCGAGGGCCACATCCTGGCACTGGGCGCCGAGCTCAAGGACACGGTCTCGGTCTACAAGAACGGGTATGTAGTCACAAGCCAGTTCCTTGGTGACCTGGACGAGTACCAGAACTACATCTACTTCGAAGAGACGATCCAACACCTATCCGCCCTGTTTTCCATAAAACCCGAGGCCGTGGTGACCGACCTGCACCCGGACTTCCACACGACCCGGCATGCGCAGCGCATGGGGCTGCCGCACATCCAGGTGCAGCACCATTTCGCGCACGTGCTGGCCGTGATGCTCGAACACGGGCTCCCTCCGGATGCCCGCGTGCTGGGGATCTCGTGGGACGGCTTCGGCTACGGGGGGGATGGCACCCCCTGGGGGGCGGAGTTCCTCGCGGCCGGATACGG
>CBESWG010000103.1:0-5381 GCA_965533275.1 uncultured bacterium | reverse complement strand
CTGCCTGCGGCGGGCGCCCACAACCTTGCGCATCCCGACCTCGCGGGCGCGGCCGTGGGAGCGGGCCGTCGACAGGTTCATGAAGTTGAAGACCGCGATCAGCATGATGAACGCGGCCACGGCGGCCAGGGCGTAGACATAGCCGATGTCACCCTTGTTCCGGTTGTGCCGGTCGAACACCACATTCTTGGACCGGAGGTGGGTCTCTTTCAGGGGCTGATGCGTGACGGCGAAGTTCTCTTCAATCCCATTCTTCCTGAGGACACCGATCAGTTTCTCCTCCAGATCGTCGGGTACCGCTCCTTCCCTCAGCAGCACATAGGTGGGGGCGGAGATCCATCCCCAACTTCGCAACTGCTCTCCGAATCCGCCCTCCTCATCCGGGAAATTCAGGGAAACCAGCACATCGAACTGAAGGTGAGAGGTGTCGGGAATATCGGCCAGGAGGCCGGTGACGCGGATCTCGGTCTCCTGCCAAATGAACGTTTTCCCCAGCGGATCATCGTCCCCATACAGGGTTTCGGCCAATTCGCGGTTGAGCACCGCGGTGTACGGCTCAGCCAGCGCGGTCTCGGGATCCCCCAGATCCAGGCCGAAATCAAAGATTCGAAATACGGAAGGATCGGCAAAGGCCATGTCCTGGGTGTAGAAATTTTTCTCCCCGATCTTGAAAGGCTGGCGGCCGCGTCCCATGATCCTCACGGCCTCCTCCACCTCTGGGATGTCATTGGGGATCTCGGGGGCCATGGCCACGAATGTGATCCCGGCGTAGGTGTTGGAGACACCCATAGACTTGTCGAGCAGCAGCACGCGGTGGATGCGGTCTGCCTTGGTGTGAAACATATCGTAGGACAGCTCGCGCTGCACGTAGAGGAATATCAGCAGGCTGGCGGCCATGCCCACGGCCAAGCCCAGGACATTGATCAGGGAATGCCCCCGGTGTTTCCCCAGGTTTCTCAACGCGGTGACCAGATAGTTCTTCCACATGACAGCACCTCACGGGACAGGATCGAGTTCTTTTACATATTACGTCCAACAACCGGTTAGAGTTGCCTTTTTATGCTCGATATTGTCACAAGATCCAGCTGAGGCCGCTGCCGAAACGAAATCCGATCGCAGAGACTTCCGCTATTCCCTGCCATCATACCAATGCCCGGTTGACATCCTGGGATTCAATCCGCTACTCTAAACTCTCCCCCGGGAGTTGTTTTATTAAATTCAATCATATGACCTATTCATATTTGGAGGACAGCCATGAAACCACCCATTAAACCCCAGAGCGCCAATTTCTCATCGGGTCCCTGTGCCAAGCATCCGGGATTTTCGCTGGATGAGCTCAAGGATGCGCCCTTCGGACGCTCCCACCGCAGCAAGCTGGGCAAGGGCAAGCTGGTGGAAGCCATCGACAAGACCAAACAGATCCTGGGCCTGCCGCAAGATTACAGGGTAGGCATCGTCCCGGCCTCTGATACGGGAGCCTTCGAGATGGCCATGTGGTCACTCTTGGGGCCCAGGGGCGTGGACGTCTTCGTATGGGAGTCCTTCAGCAAGGGCTGGGCCACGGATATCAATAAGCAGCTCAAGCTCGATAACGTCCGCGTGTTCGACGCAGAATACGGGCTGCTCCCCGACATGGGACAGGCCGATTTCAACAACGATGTGGTTTTCGTATGGAACGGGACCACTTCTGGAGTCAAGCTCCCCGGCGGCGACTGGATCCCCGACGACCGCGCCGGGCTGACCATGTGCGATGCGACCTCGGCCGTTTTCGCCATGGACATCCCCTACCACAAACTGGACGTCATCACCTATTCCTGGCAGAAGGTGCTGGGAGGTGAGGCGGCCCACGGCATCCTGATCCTGTCTCCCCGGGCAGTGGAGCGCATCGAATCCTATGATCCCCCCTGGCCCATGCCCAAGATCTTCCGCATGAAGAAGGGAGACAAGCTCAACGAAGGGATCTTCCAGGGCTCCACCATCAACACTCCCTCCATGCTGGCCAACGAGGACTACCTGGCCGCCCTGAACTGGGCCGAGTCCGTGGGCGGACTCCAGGGACTGATCGAGCGCAGCAACGCCAACCTCAAGGTCTGGGAGGACTTCGTAGCGGCCCACGACTGGATCGCTTTCCTGGCTGAAAACCCGGACATCCGCTCCAATACCAGCGTCTGCTTCACGATCGACCTTCCTGCTGACAAGGTCAAGGAGATGGTCAAACTCCTGGCCGATGAGGACGTGGCCTACGACTGTGGCTCCTACCGCGACGCACCTCCTGGCCTGCGCTTCTGGTGCGGCGCCACGGTCGAGGCGGCCGACCTGAAGATCGTCACCCAGTGGTTGGACTGGGCCTACAACGAAGTTAAATAGCAGGTTGGGACAGCCCCATCAGCAGAGCCTGGTGCGGAAGCGCATGCTCGCACACCGAAACTCGGAAAGATCTACGGTCTAGAGGTTAAAGTCTTGGAGAGCGACGGCCGCGATGTGCTCGCCGATGCTGATGGCGGCCGTTGCGGCTGGTGAGGGGGCGTTGAGCACGTGGATCATGCGGGGCACCTGGACGATCCTGAAATCATCCACCAGCGTCCCATCAGGTTCCAGCGCCTGAGCCCGGACACCCGCGCCCCCGGCCCGGACATCGGCCCCTTCGATCTCAGGGATGAGCCTCTGGAGCGCCTTTACAAAAGCCCCCTTGTTCCATGAGCGGTACATCTCGCCCAGCCCCATCCGCATGAACCGGCTGATGAGGATCAGGAAACCCCTGTAAGAAAAGGTCTCCCAGGAATCGCGCAGAGAGAAACTCGTCTTTTTGTAGCCCTCCCGCTTGAAGGCCAGGACGGCGTTGGGGCCGGCCTCGACCCCTCCTCCTATCATACGCGTGAAGTGCGCTCCCAGGAAGGGGAAGGCCGGGTCCGGCACAGGATAGATCAAGTTCCTGACCAGGTCTTCTTTGTCGGGCTGGAGGGTGTAGTATTCCCCCCGGAACGGGATGATCTTGAGACCGGGATCGACTCCACAGATGTGCGCCAATCGGTCGGACTGGAGCCCGGCACAGTTGATGAGGTTGCGGCAGGAAAACACACCGGCGCTGGTCTCCAGCACCAGCCCGGCGCTGTGTTCCCGGCAGGCGCTTACCCGGGCGTTCAGCCGGACCTCAGCCCCATTGGTTTTCATGATCTCCGCGAAGGTTTCGGTGACCCGGACATAGTCCACGATCCCGGTGTCCGGGACCAGCAGGCCGCCGATGCCCGAGGCATGCGGCTCATATTCATGGATTTCTTCAGGATTCAACCGCCGCAGCCCCTGCAGTCCGTTGGCCCGGCCGCGCTGCTCCAGGTCGTCCAGGCGGGGGATCTCATCCTCCCGGGTGGCGATCACGACCTTGCCGCAGCGCTCGCAGGGGATGCCGTGTTCAGTACAGAAGGCATACATAGATTCGCGGCCGGTCACGCAGTTTTGGGCCTTGAGAGAGCCTGGCTTGTAGTACAGCCCGGAGTGGATCACGCCGCTGTTGTTCCCCGTCTGATGGGCCGCCAACCTGTCCTCCCCTTCCAGGAGTAGAACGGTGAGGTCACTGGCGCGGGAGAGGGCCATGCCGACGGCACAGCCGACAATGCCGCCGCCGATGATCGCGATATCGTAGCGTGTTCGATCCATGGGGACCTTCGATTGTACTTAAAGGCCGGCCGGGAAGCAAACCGAATTGCCCATTCCGCCGTATTGTGATACATCAAAACTGTTCCAACAATCTGAGCTCGCGCGATCCTACACAGGTAGATCCCCTTCAGCCGGTTTTGCCTTTTTTTGGGATTTGGTGTATCACATAGCCAGGCCGAGCCATTATGCGCTTCATCGCTGATCTCCACATTCACTCCCATCTTTCCCGCGCCACCAGCAAGCAGCTGGCTCCTGAATTCCTGGATCTCTGGGCCCGTCACAAGGGCATTTCCGTCATCGGCACGGGAGACTTCACACACCCGGACTGGCTGAAAGAACTGCAGGAAAAACTCGAGCCCGCGGAAGACGGCCTGTTCCGGCTGAAGCCCTCCTACCGTCAGAGAGCGGCAGTCCCCAGGGCTCCCACTCTGAGCCCGGAGGTGCGGTTCGTACTCCAGGCCGAGATCAGCAGCATCTACAAGAAGGGCGGACGTACGCGCAAGGTGCACAATGTTATCCTGGCCCCAGACTTCGAAACTGTCGAGAAGATCCGGCAGTCCCTCCTTCGCATGAACGCCAACCTCACCTCGGACGGGCGGCCCATCCTCGGATTGGATTCGCACGCCCTCCTCGAGATAGCCCTCGAGGCTTCCGACAGCATCGCCTTCATCCCCGCTCATATCTGGACGCCCTGGTTCTCGATCCTGGGTTCCAAGTCCGGCTTCGACTCGGTCGAGGAATGTTTCGAGGACCTGACGCCGCATCTCACGGCCATGGAAACCGGTCTATCCACCGACGCGCCCATGCACTGGACCTGTACATTCCTCGATCCCTTCACACTGGTCTCCAACTCGGACGCTCACTCCCCGGAAAAGCTGGGCCGGAACGCCAACCTCTTCGACACAGATCTGAGCTATCCGGCCATGGTGACTGCCCTCAAGGAAGGTGATCCGGGGGCCTTTCTGGGGACGATCGACCTCTTCCCCCAGGAAGGAAAATACCATTACGATGGACACCGAAAGTGCAGTGTGGCCTGGGATCCGCTCGAGACCCTGCGCCACGACGGTCTGTGTCCCGTATGCGGCAAAAACGTCACGGTTGGCGTGATGCACCGAGTTGCCCAACTGGCCGACCGCGATGACCTGGAAAGCCGACCCAACCGACTCCCCTTCGTTTCCATCATCCCGCTCAAAGAGATCCTCTCCGAGATCTTAGAGGTCGGAGCCGCGTCCAAGAAGGTCGATGCCGAATACCACGCCCTGCTGCGCCGTTTCGGCCCCGAGCTTTACATCCTGCTTGAACTTCCAGTCATCGAGCTCATAAAGGGCGGGAAGCCCCTCGTAGGAGAAGCCCTTCGCCGCATGCGCGAGCGCAGGATCATTATTCAGGAGGGGTATGACGGGGAATACGGCGTGATCCGGGTCTTCAAGGAGGGTGAGGTCCGGAGCGTCACTTTTCAGCAGGCCCTGTTCTCCTCCACAGCCGCAGACAGCTCGATACCGCAGCGAAAACTCATAAATTTCGATCTCCAGGCATACCGGGACCTCCACGCCCAGCAGAAGAAGTCCGAGCCCGAACAGCTGGCTCTCGAGGCACCATCCGTGGAGATCAAACGGAAATCCCTCCTATCGGGGCTCAACTCCGAGCAGCAGCGGGCCGTCCGCCACTCCACCGGTCCGGCTCTCATCCTGGCCGGGCCGGGGACGGGCAAGACCCCTACGCCCACC
>CBESWG010000102.1:0-5559 GCA_965533275.1 uncultured bacterium | reverse complement strand
CGCCTCCCCTTGTAGAAAAGCCTGTCCCCGAGAAGAAAACAGAACCGCCGGAGCCTGTCATCCTTACGGAGGAAATCCCTGCCGACACTCTCGTTCCTTCCGGATCGATCTTCGATCCCTCCCTGGCCACGGGCACTCTACAGGATCGCACTTGGGTCGTCACCAGATGGGACACAGCTGATACTCCCTTACTCTACCCCCGCTCCATCCAGGTCGCAGCTCCTCTGGATTCGCTTGAGAGTAGGATCTGGGAGGTGGTAAAGCCCGCTCCCGAGCCGGTCCCCGAGCCCATTCACCCCCCAAAGAAAGAGATCGCCCCACCTGTCGAAAAACTTCCAGCCGAGCGCCCTGAGGCCAAGGAAGGGCCACCTGCAGCCTGGGCAGAACCGCCGGCCGATCCTCCTGCAAAAGAAGGGCGGTCGATGGACGTGACCGAGTTCTCCGAAAAGATCTCCCTCTCCAAAAGCGCAGAATCCTTCGAGGTCCGCCTCAACTATGCTCCCTACGGGGCCTATCGGACCTTTGAGATCCCGGATCCCAACCGCATGGTCATCGATTTCGAGGACGTCGCCGAAAGCGCCGGATTCTTTCGTTATCAGGTCAACGAGCTGGGGATCGCCTTCATTCGTGTGGCCATGTTCCAGGACAACATCGCCCGCGTGGTCCTGGATTTCACGGAGGAGATCCCGGCCTACCAGATCGAACAGATAGACACAGGGATCAGCATCCTGTTCTGGTTGGCAGAGACGGCTCCCGTACCAAAAGCTGAAGCCAAGGCGATCCCGGCTCCGCCTCCCGAGCAGGAGGCCGAACCAGAGCCAAAGATCGAGCCCGTCACTACCACAGAAGAGGCCCTCGAGGAGACCGCAACTCCGATCTCCAGCCGGTTCTCATTAGCTGAGCCCATGTCTCCCCGGCGCCCGAGGCTGTTTCTGTGGATCGAGGGCGACACGGTCGAAACCGTGATGCCCCGTGCTTCACTGGCTAACCTACCGGCCTACTATCCACCTACCCAAGTGACTTTCTGGGAAGTGGTGCGTTCCGAACCGTTGCAGGCCCAACCGCGGCCCGGACTTCAAGCACAGGATATCCCCCCGCCGCCGCCGGAGCTTGAAACGATAGAGAGGAAGGAAACCGAAAAAGAACCGCCCGCAGCAAAGGCCGTGAAGGAAGAGAAACCGGCAGCCGCTGTGGACGAAAAAAAAGAAGCCCTGGAAGAAGAGAAGGAGGTCGAACCACCTCAACAGATCATCCCACCCTCCCAGAGCCCCTACGATCGACCCCAGGTGAGACTCCCCGCCCGCATGACCCTGGGGCTGGGATACGGCTCCTCGACCGGGGGATTGGGAGGATTCGTCCAATACGCGGTCCGGCCGAACATTGCCCTGCACGGGGGCATCGGATACTACCCCACCTCCATGATCTATTCGGAAACCGACTGGGTGGAGAATCAGGTGCTCTGGAGTCTGGGGCTTAAATATTACATCCCCATCGTCTCCCAGAGCGTCCGCGCATTTTTAAACGTCCAGTATGGAGGATTCATGGTGGAAGCCGTGCAGGTCATCGAAGGCATCTGGGATTACGAGTTCATCTACCGCAACGAACAGAGGTCACTATACGGCCCCCAGGCTCTGCTGGGCGGAGAGTTCCGCCTGGGACCTCTCAGTGTAAACGCAGCGGCGGGTGCCGCCTACGCGCTGACGGATTGGGAGTGGCTGCCGCAGGATCTATACTTCACATTCGACCTGGGATTGATTTTTCACTTGAAGTGATTTTCGCCCGCTGATCAATCCCTAGTCGGCAAAATAACCGACCCTGTGGATGATGCGGAACGAGCCCGTTTTCACGCGGACATCGATGTTTCGAAACTCCCCGTCCAGGCTGCGGTTCTTGGGAGAGTAATAGATCAGGTAATAGCTCTCGGCCGCGGCGAGTGCATCCCGGAATGCCCGTTCGGGATCGGAGGAACTGTCGATGAACCCACCGGTCGCAAGGGCCATCTGCTTGAAGGCGCTGAAGATATCATCTGAAGATTCCACAAAACGGACCCCTAACACTGGCGCCAATGGTTCAGCCAGGAACAGGAAGTGGATGGCGATGGAAGCGTCCGCATAGGCCTTCTTCACCTTGTCGACGTTGAAGCTGATCTCTCTGCGATAAAAATCGAAGATGGAGGCGGCGGTGTGCTGGACATTGGGCCGGTCCTGGAATAGGTCGATATATTGACTCAGGATGCGAGGCTCGATCTGTGGGATGTACTCCCGCTGGTAGAAAAGGAAGACGTATTTCTGGCCGGTCTCATCCTGCAGGTACTCTGAAAAATCCAGCAGGAGTTTTTCGTCCACATGGCGCAGGGTTTCCAGGCGTGTGAGCATATCGTAGTACATGTTGAGCTGCTCATCTATCGTGCGCCCAAACGTCTCTGCGCCCAGATAGCCATCCCTCTGCTGCGTCTCGACATCATCGGGATTGAAGGCCACGGCCAGGGAGCGGGAGAGGGCGGAGAGTTCATCGATGGTGTTGCGGTACTCGGAGCCCCCTATCAGTGTGTCCTTCCTCAGGATGCCCTTGAGCTGCTCCACGATCTCGCTGCGTGTCTTGTGCTCCAGGGCCGAACTCCGCATGCGGTATGTCCTGACCGGAGTCACGATGGTGAGCACATCACCGGGGAAGAGCACGTTCTGCACGAAATGCTCGATCGCTTCACCCAGCCTGGCCGTGTATTCGCTGACCTCGAAGAAGAGATAAAAATTCCGTTCTGTATCCGGCGTGAACCTGCGCTTCTCCTCGCTGCGTTCGATGCTGCGCTTGTTGACGAGGTAGACGGCCTCGAGTGTCTGGGGAACACCGTCCTCGAAGAGCTCGAAGTCCTTGATCGTGAGGGAGTCCACAAAGTCACTTCCCTGGAACACGCGCACGGGGACCTCGATGTTGATGACCACTGATTCCTCTGCCACCTGCTGGGCAAAGAGGGACAGCGATAGAAAAACGGGGACTGCGAGAAGAATGATCTTTTTCATGGCCTCAGCTCACAGAATGGAAGTCCGGCTCTGTGAAACTCCTATCTCTTTTTTACCAGAGAATCCCGCCTGTGTCAAAGCCGGAGTGGCGGGCGAAAGGGGCTGGGACCCAGAGTTTCAGTGCCCCTCGATGCGCTGCAGGGCCTGGAGAAAGAATGGGGCTGGATTCTCCGAGTCCTCGGACCGCATGGCGACCAGGATGAACGACTGCACGAGCTGAACCCGGAAAAAGCCACCCCGTGAGCCTGCCAAGCGGAGCATCCCATCTTCCTGGCTCTCCCGCAGCGAATACGCGGGAGCCGCAGCGAAGTATTGTTCCGCCCTCAGATGGGCGGCCCGGGATCCTTCCGGATCCTCATATACGAAAATGAAGAGGCTCCCCCCGTCCGCATAATCACACCGGACGCCCCGCTGGAGCGAAAAGATATCTTCCTGGGCAAAGCTGTGGCTGTTGTAGAGGGCCAGCGGCCCCTTGAAATATTTCAAGCTGCCTATCGTTCGGCCCTCTTCTGGAAGCAGCCTCACCAGATCTGGAGGAAGGCCGGTCTCCGGGATGCGGGGAGCCAGGGCAGAGGCAAGGTCCCGGAGTCCCTGGATGGTCGAGGCCTCCTCGTCAAATCCAGTGAGCGTCACAATGTAGGGGCCCTTCCAGAGGTTCAGATAATAATCCTCCAGCTGGGCCTCGGCCCCAGGGAAGTCCAGGATTTGACCGTCGGGGCTGCGCTTGAAAGTGTAGATGCCGAAGGCGCTCTCCGGATCCGTCATCCGATAGATCTCCAGCGAGATGGTGCCGCCCTCATCCGTCCGAAAATCCTGGACCACGACCTCCTCGAAGCCGAATTCGTGGTAGATCTCGGCGCCGCCGTTTATGTAGGTGAATAGGTCATCCCCGGCATAGGCCTGGGACTCCCCGTGCCGGAGCCAGGCACCCACATCCTGGGGCACAAGGACCATCAAGCCTTCATCCTGGGGGGGCGGATCTGCACAGCCACACAGGATCCCGAGAAAGAGGAACAGCCACACCGGGTTTGGGGATCTCAAAATATTCTGCATGTCGCCGATATTGTAAAACGTTCGCTCATCGGAAAGCAATACGCGTCAGCCGCTACTCATAACGCAGGGCTCTGACCGGATCCGAGCTGGCTGCCCGGATAGAATGGAAGCCCACGGTCAGCAGAGCGATACCGGCTGCGGCGGCCATGGAGACCAGGAAGACGCCCACGCTGAGATCGACCCGATAGACAAAGTCCTGCAGCCAGCGGCGCATGAGGAAATAGGCGGCAGGCCATGCGATCACATTGGCAAGGAGCACGAGCTTCAGGTACGTCTTGGAGAGGAGCACTACCAGGCCGCCGACTCCTGCGCCCAGCACCTTGCGGATCCCGATCTCCTTGGTGCGCTGCTCCACGGTGTGCGAGGCCAGTCCGAACAGGCCCAAGCAGGCGATAAAGATAGCCAGAAAAGTGAAGCCCCGGGTCAGGGAGCCGAAATTCTGCTCCCTGCGGTACGTCTGGTCGAACTCGTCGTCCAGGAAGCCGAATTCCAGGGGATCCCCCGGGTACAGCTCCCCCCAGACGCCCCGAAGGTGTTGGATGGCCGCGGGGATCGCGCCCGCCTTGAGCTTGAGCGAAAGGATGCCGTTGGAGCCGGGGCGGAAGCTCAGCACCAGGGGCTCTACGACATGGCGCAGCGTCGTAAAGTGAAAGTCGGCGATCACTCCCACAACCGTCCGTTCCCCATCGTCGAATGTCTTGCCGATGGGCTCCTCCCACCCGATGGCCTTGACCGCGGCCTCATTCAGGATCACAGCCTTTTCAGCATCAGTCCCGAATTCCTGAGAAAAATTGCGGCCCGCGACCAGCTCGATCCCCATGGTCTCCAGGAAGTGCTCATCCATGCTCATTACCGAGACGACCCAGGGATCGGTCTCGGCGATCCCTTCAGGCCGGATGCTGTTCCTGCTCATCGTGCGGCCCGGTACGTTTCCCGAAGCTGAATGGGAAAGGATCGCCGGAGACTGTTTCAGTTTCTCAACCAGGGGCTCGAAGTTCGCGGCCGTCTCGCGTGTCATCTGAATCGTCAGCACCTGCTCGCGGTCATAGCCCATGTCTTTGTTCTTGATGTACTGCATCTGCTGGAAGACTACGCCGCTCCCGATGATCAGGGCGATGGAGATCCCGAACTGTACAACGACCAAAACACGCCGCATCCCCAGGCCGTAGCCCCCTCCCTGGGATCCTCCGCGCAGCACGGAGCTGGGCCGGAAGGAGGACAGGACAAAGGCAGGCCAGATGCCCGCCAAGAGACCCGTGAGAACGGCCCCGCCCAGGATGCCGGCTGAGACAGGAAATCGCAGAAGAGCACCGAGGCTGAAGTTCATGTCGTGGGCGGAGTTGAGGTAGACACCCGCCAGAGACACCAGCCCGAGCGCGATGATCAGACCGCCCAGGCAGATCAGCACGGATTCCCCGATAAACTGCACGATAAGCTGCCTGCGGCGGGGGCCCCCAACCCTTCGCCTCCCCACCCCGCCGGCGGG
>CBESWG010000101.1:0-5591 GCA_965533275.1 uncultured bacterium | reverse complement strand
AGGTCTCACAGTCGGTGGGAAATCCCAGGCGCTGGTGATCGGGTTCCTGTGTGGAATTGAAGTCCTGGATGTGACACGACACACAGGAGGTCGGCAGGCCCTGGAACCGGCCGTCCACATGGCAGGCCGAACACAGGGCCTGCCGGTGCTGGCCTTTGAGCACGAAGAGATCATGAGAAAACTCCGCTCCCTCCCAGAGGCTG
The DNA here is from genome assembly GCA_965533275.1 of uncultured bacterium. GTDB lineage: Bacteria > Acidobacteriota > Aminicenantia > Aminicenantales > Aminicenantaceae > JAUXEH01. Next base: position 5,388 of record CBESWG010000101.1, on the reverse strand, counting down.
CTGCCGCGGTGACAGAACTGGCACTGAGTGGGGAATCCCGCGGCGGCGTGATCCGGCTCACGGGCCTCACGGTAGTCCCCCTCGTGGCAGTCGAAGCACGCCGCGGATCCGGGAGCGAACCCCGAGTCCCCGTGACAGTCGACACAGTCCAGGGTGCGGTGGATGCCCTCCAGGGGGAATCCGGTTATGTATTCATGGTTCCATGTGTTGGGAGCCACGCTTTTCCATGAATGGGGCGTGTGGCAGTCTCCGCAGTGAGCACCCAGACGGAGCTGGTAGCGGTCGTCCTGGCGCCTCTCCCAATGGCAGGCCTCGCAGGACGTCGGAGTCCCCTCGAAGACAAGGTTCAGGTGGCATTCCCGGCACTCCACGGTCCTGTGCCGCCCCACCAGGGGGAAGTTGGTGCCGTCATGTGTGGAGGCCGTCCATTGGGAGACATCCTGCGGCTTCTGTTGTTGAGCGGATAGCGAAGCCCCGACCCATCCCAAGGCAGCTACCAAGGTGGCGATCAGAGCAACATTTCTCCAGTTCGGTTTTTTCGTCATCGGTCCTTCAGTTCCTCACGATCACCCTCAGGAAGACGAGGTGCTGATCCGCTTCCCTCTGCAGGAAATACTCATATTCCGCCGCCACGGCCAATATCCGCGTCAAAGGCACGAATACCTGGGTGGACAGCGTCTTGTAGTCGTCCATATGCACGATCTCGGGGGTACCGGTCCGGTTGTCGAAACGCACTCCATTGAAGGAGTTGGAGAAGCTGACGTTCCAGGAGACGCGGCCGAAGTCCTTGGTCAAGGACAGGAAATAGGAGTCCGACTCTGAAATCTCACCACGGTTGAGGGAGTAATTGCCGTATGCGGAGAATCCGCTCCGAAACAGGTTGATGCCCGAGGCGCCGAACCGCCAGGTATGGTTCCGGAGGCCTGCGTCCTTCTGCTCGCTCTCCCTCCTCTCCACATAAACACGCAGACCGCGTGTCGGCTTGAGGCTCATGCGCAGTCCGTACTGCTGGGAGTAGTAAAACCGCTCCAGGTCCTGGTCGTTGAGCGTCGGATCCTTGGAGCGCTCGATCATATACCTATGAAAGTCCAGGCCCCTCCCCGAGCTGAAATGGGCCAGGATGTCGAGGAGTTCGATCGGGTCCCAGCGCACATTGAAGAAGAGACGGGTCAGGCGGTCGGAATTCTGCACATGAGAAGCCAGTTCATATTCCAGGTTGGCATAGAGGACCAGGGAACGATCGACGGGGAAGAGCGTCCCGGCATAGATGTACTTCCGCTCCGTATCCCCGGAGTACCGGACCTGATTGTAACTCAGGGAGAAGCGCCTCCCGCGGGATCCCAGATAGCGCGTGAACAGGCCGAACTTGGAGTAGTCTTTGGTCACGCGATCCACGTAGATACTGGACTCCAGGCCGGCGTACGCACCGATCAGGAGATCCGACCCGATCTTGTAGCCAAGGGCCCCTCCCAACAGCTGGCCGATCCCGGCCGTATCATAGAGGTTCATCTGGCCGAGCGAAGCAAAAAGGGGGCTGCCTGTTTTCTCATAGCTCAGGCGGGCATCATAGAGCATGACTTGACGGGAGCTCGCTTCACCTATCCTGGCCCGTCCCCGCGTGTCCACCAGCAGGTTCCAGCCCTGGCCGCGGCGGTTGAGGAATTCCCCTTTGAGCCGCAGGCTGAACCGGTTGGTAAAATCGGTCCCCTCGTACTGGGCACCGAACCAGTCCATATACAGGCCTCCCCGGAAGTAGGGGCCGGGATTGGGCTCAATCCCCCTGAGCGGGAGGGCTACGAGCGCCAGGAGAAGCAACACGCAGAAGCGCGGGACGACCTTCACTGACGCCCTCCCCGCCTCCAGTGATCCACCCGCCAGCTGCTCTGAGTGTGACACTTCAGGCACACATCCTGCCGGCCGGGGTGAGGGGATGTATGGCAGGCCAGGCAGCCGGTCCGCTGGAACAGATAGGACTGGGACCGTAAGCGCGGGATGGTATTGTCCTTCCTGTGGCAGGCCCGGCAGTCCGTGACCAGGGCGTGCGGCCCTTCCAGGACGGCGCCTGTCTCTTCGTGGTCGAAGTCCTCGGGATCGAGCAGGATGAGGACCGTATCCTCGCCTTCGTGTTCGGTGTGACACATCGAACACTCCTCGCCCTTGTCACTATGATAGCCTCGCTCCTCGGCTACTCTCTGCGCGATCTCCAGGTGGCAGGCCAGGCATCTCTCATGCGGGACCTCGAAGTCCTCGTTGTGGCACTTCATGCAGTTGATGAGGCCTACGGATTTCGCATGCGCGGTGCTTAGCGGGCCGGGGGCATCGTCTTCGCTGTACTCCTGGGGGACGGCTCGCAGCACAGGGGCACAGATCAGCAGACTCGCCATCAGGCAGAGGCTGGTCAGCAAAATGCGAGTTTTCGCCATCTTCCTGGTCATTTTTCCTGCATCGATTCAAATCCGTCGTTGGATTAGTCGAATCTCACTCAATTATTGATCTATAATACTCCATTTTAGATGATAGTCAAGAATAAACAATCGAGTTCGGTAAAGTCGCGGACCTGATCGTGGTGAACGGAAATCCGGCCGCAAAGATCAGCGACATAAGAAAGCTCGAGCTCGTCTTCAAGGACGGGATCGCCTTTGACTCCCAGAAGTTGTTCGCCTCTGTCAAGGGCACTGTGGGCCTCAAGTAGATGCAGCAGCGCAGCTAGAGCCCTGAGCTGCACAGGTCACGGCGGGAACGGCAGCCTCCCGAGGCGGGGCCCAGTTCATTCTCTACTTCGAATATTCCGGCCCTTCGAAGCGTATTTAGGGTAGCGAGGGGCAGATGAGCTTCTTCAAACGACCGATCTTCAAATACTTCCTGGTTCTCCTCTATTTTCCGATGATTTTTTGTGTAATAGGGTGGATGGCCTATCGCATGCGGGCCCCGAGCCCAGTTGAGGGGCGCTACCTGTTCAAAGATGTTTTCCTCTACTATGGACACCCATTGAATCCGGAATTCTTAAGGATCCATATCCCTGTGCTCGTGTTCAGCCTGGCCTTCCTGGTGCTGCTCGTGACCCTCTCGAGTACGCCCAAGCCCTTGTTGACCACGACTCAAGTCAGGATACTCCTGCTGGTGCTCATCGTGCTCGTCACCTTGATCGTGCACCTCCTCCATCAGTTGGGCTTGTCGCCTAGCCTACGTCTGTTCCCCCGCTGGAAGGTTGCCTTCAGGGATGTATTCCTTTATATCGACATGCACCTAGTCCTCCTGTATCTGCTCACATACGTGCCATTTTTCCGGATATCGGGATCCCCCGGTAAGATGTTGGCATAAGCGGTGCCTTCACGGACATCTATCATGACTTCATGGGGACACGAGTCCCCGAGCTGCTCGACATACAGGTATCCGCTGACCAGATCCAGATGACATCGACCAGCCTGGAGTGGGGAGCCGCCCGGATCAGCTGGCTCCTGAGGGAGGCGGTCCTGATTCTCTGCATCGGCACGCTGTTCAAGCTCCGCCAGGGGATGGACAGGGAGCAGGATACGTAAAGACAGCCAGAGAAAGTGGCGCGCCTGGAGAGACTTGAACTCCCGATCCGCTGCTTAGGCCCAGCAAAGAGATAGTTCCCTTTGCACAGGGTAGAAGTCACAGGATTTCAATGCTTATTACCAGCCTCCGCAAGAACCAGGAAAAGTAGCCGAGAAGCCTTTTCGATCTTGTCATAGTTCAGGGTTTCGGCATCGTCCCGGGCGCTATGATAAACCGGTGCCATAAATCCCCTTGTAAACAAGAGCGAGGTGATATTTTGGTTCAGAAAAGGCCTGAGGTCGCAGCGCACGATGTGACCATCAGGATCTGTTTCATTGAGCGAGAAATCGATATCCGCCTGAACATGTAGTTCATTGGCTTGTTTCGCGGTTGCTAAAAGATTGTCTTTGCCCGCTCCCTCAGCAGCAATATAAATAACATCTGGCTTTCTGCTCGACTTTCTCCCGATCATATCCACAGCCGCGCTAAGAACGATTTTTTCCTGGGGCACTGGCAGATTGCCAACAAACCACTCAGAACCAAGCGTTCCCTTTTCTTCGCCGGTGAACAGTACGAAAAGGAAAGATCTTTTGGTCGGCTTCATTGCCAATGCTTCAGCAACCTCCAAAACAACAGCACAGCCACTGGCATCGTCATCCGCACCATTCATCACTTGTCCCTGGCTGTTGATTCCCAAATGATCCAAGTGAGCATGCAGCACGATATATTCTTCTTTTAAAACAGGGTCGGTTCCAGGCAGCAGGGAGACAACGTTTTTACAGATCGTGTCTTCCGCGTTTTCCATCTCGAGAGAGCAACTCACACTGATATTTTCCAGGACAGCCGGCTTGTAGTCACGGTCCCCATATGTCCAGGTGTAACCAGCATTCTGAAGCATCTCTGTCACTGCATCCGGATGCATAAAAAAGATAGCCGGGAAATCCGACCTTCCTTTATCTTTGAGTTGGAGATTGAATTGCCTCTCAATCATCGCAGATGAAAGATTGGACCAATTTTTAGCCATCTGCGGGTCTGGAACAAAAACTACAGCAGAAACGCCATGTTTCAGAGCATTTACTACCCGCGCGTTTGCGCTCTGGCCAAAGTTACGATAGAACCTGTCTTTTTCCTCCGAAAAAACCGGTTCCCCGTCTTGGGAGGGTGCGCCCCCGTATAGAAAGACCACTTTTCCTCTGACATCCACTTCATCGTAATCCGACCATCCTATCTCCGGGTCATCAATGCCATAACCCAGGAAAATTGGATTCTCATCCGCGAAAATATTCTTCTCTAGGGAAGGACAACGGTACAGAATCATCTGATCGCTATGGAAGAGCTTTTTCTCACCTGCACTCGAATTTATGATGAAAGCACTTTTATTACTAATGTCATATGAGAAAAAAGGCACGGACTGAAAGAAGGTCTTTTGCCCATCCGCATCAACCACTATAGGCTCAAGACCCGACATTTTAAATTGTGTAACTGCATAAAGTGCAGCTATCGCAAAGCCTTCTGATCCCGTGTCACGTCCCTCAAGTTCGTCCGAAGCCAGAAAGAAGATCTGATCCCGCAGTTCTGCCTTGGTGATTGATTTAAGAGGATCTTCTTCCTGAGCTGATGATGATATTGAAATACAAAGTAATATGAACACGAATGAGGCGATAAAAGGCAATGAGTTTTTTTTGGGTGTTATAAAAGCGGTTTTTGCACGGTGCTTAAGCATAAATGTACTCCCTAATTATTTCGACGCAGTCTCTCTTTAAATAGTTCCTACTGAAAAACAAGGGGGTTAATGGCGCGCCTGGAGAGACTCGAACTCCCGACCCGCTGCTTAGAAGGCAGCTGCTCTATCCGCTGAGCTACAGGCGC
>CBESWG010000100.1:0-5596 GCA_965533275.1 uncultured bacterium | reverse complement strand
GTGGCGGTGGCGGTGGAGGAGGCACGATCTTATCTGCGGGCCCGGTGATCAGGAAGGACACGAAGTAGGGCTTCCCCTTCCGGTCCTCGAAGCCAAAAACGGCGCTGTGGCCGCCGTGGAGTAGCATCTCTGTGGTCAGCACGTTCTCGAGCTTATCGACCTGTCCTTCCGCCGCCGTTTCGTTCACCAGGACCAGGAACCGCCCGCCAACCCGCCACTCCTTGAGCAGCACATGCACGTCATAAGCGTGCCCGTTGAGCCGGAAATGATGCCTCACCCTCCCCTCTCCTTCGTTTTCGAAGTGGAGTTCGGTCTCGGTCAGGATCTTGACATCCGCCAGGTTGAAGACATTCCTGATCTGGGCCATCTCCTCTTCCATCACCATACCCAACCTCAGGTTGGCATTGATGGTAGGCTGGATATAGGAGGAGGTGACGAACTCCGGGGGGATTATCGTCCCCTGCCGGATGCCCTCGTACACACGGAGCTTTATGTCTAGCTTGTTGGCCGCCTCCAGGGGCTGCAGGGATGTGAGGAACATGAGGATCATCAGGATCGTAAGAAACAAAACTGTCTTTTTCATGGCTATTCTCCTTCGCCGTTTTTCTCGACCCACACGAGCGTCATGTCGGCGTCCTGGGGCTGGAACACATAAGCGCGCGCCGGCTCATCACCCACACGGACGTAGTCGATCTGAAGCCTCTGGCTCGCATCCGCAGATATCTCCTCGATCGGGGCCCGGTGCAGCCAGATGCTCACGAGCCCCACGATCAGAAGCCCCACCGCCACGGATACCCACTGCCAGGCCGGGAGGGAAGCACGGGTTTCCCGAGCCACACTGGAACGCAGCCGCCGGCTCACAGCCGGCCAGAGATCCCGCACAAAAACCAGATCCCGTTCCTGGATCAGCACAGCCAGGGCCTCTTCGCGAGCGGCCAGCTTCCTGGAACAGGCTGCGCATCCCGGCACATGCCGCCGGATGAGGAGATCCCTCCATGCATTCACGGGCAGGACACGGATCAGCAGTTCAACCGTTCTGCAGCGCAACATCTTCTCCCTCCAATAGGGCTTTGAGCTTTTTCCGGGCCTTGTAAAGATTGACCCGTGCCGTGCTGGGTGAACAGCGCAGCACGGATGCGATCTCCTCGCCGGTGTATCCCTCGTTGGCCCAGAGGATGAGTGTCATCCTCTCCTTGGGGCTCAGGCCCTCGAGCAGCCGTGGATCGAGCCTCACATTCCGGGCCGGATCCGGGGGCTTCAAGGCTGCCTCCAAGTCGGGTTCATTCCGGAACTTGGCCATGAAACCATAGAACCGTTTCCTCTTGCGTATCTGATCCAGGCATCGGCGGTAGAGCACGGTGTAGAACCAGTTCTTGAAATCCTGCCGGGGATCGTATTTCTCCAGGTTGTGGAACACCTTGACAAAAGCCTCCTGGCACACATCCTCTGCATCCTCGCGGTGCCGGAGCATGTTGAGGGCCAGGGCCATGGCCTTTCCGCTGTATCGTTCCATGATCTGTTGATAGGCATCACTACTCCCTGACAGACAGGCTTGAACCAGTTCTCGATCGCTCATGTGTTTGTCGTTCATCCTGTATTACGCCCTTCTGACAGAGGATGTTTATCCGGCCCCATGGAGCTAAGGTCATATATCGCAGAAAGAAAGTCAACGCAAGGTCCAAATATGGTATATTGTGCATTCACGCATAAGATGAATGAGTGTTTCATCCCCCGAGGAGGTTTTGCCCATGAAAAAGGTCCTTTCCCATTCAATGATCCTTATCCTGATCTGCCTGCTGGGAGTGTTTTCATCTTCGCCCATCACGGCAGGCGAGGAGAAACCCCAGGCCCCCAGGCCGATCGAGGCGGTTTCCGACATCCTGGCCTGGAACAGCATCCGCACCTCCGTCATCTCCAATGACGGCGCCTGGTTTGCCTATGTGGTGGCACCCCAGGAAGGCGACGGGGAGGTCGTGATCAGGCAGACCAAGGGAGAGAAAGAGCTTCGCTTCCCCATCGGGGAATCTCCGCGCTACAGCGGCGGGACGCTGGCTTTCTCAGAGGATGGACTGTGGCTGACATACACCGTGTTCCCCACCCGCAAGGAGGCACGGCAGGCCCGGAAAACCAAGAAACGCCTCTACAACAAGGCCAAACTCCTCAACCTGAAGACCGAAAAAGAACACACCTTCGATAAGGTCAAGGCTGCCCATTTCTCCGGCGAGAATCCGGGCTGGATAGCCCTGCACCGCAGCCCGCCCGAATCTCAGGCCAAGGAAACAAAGGACAAATGGAGCGGTTCCGACCTGCTCCTCTTCGAACTGGCCACGGGCAAGACCCTGAACCTGGGCAATGTGTCCGAGTTCGCGTTCGACAAATACGGAAGGTGGCTTGCCTGGTTGGTGGATGCGCAGAATCAGAGCGGCAATGGCGTGCAGGTGCGCGACATGAAGACCGGCGTCATCGTGCCTCTGGACAGCGCCGAAGCCGAGTACAAGCGGTTGAGCTGGACGGAAAAGGGCGAGGGCTTTGCCGTGCTCAGGGGCAAAAAACATGATGATTTCGAAGACAAGCTCTTCAGTGTCCTGGGCTTCAAGGGACTTGGCTCCCAGGGGCCGCAGAAGGTCTCCTACGATCCGCAGGAAGACGACAGCTTCCCGGAGAAGATGACCATCAGCCCCAACAGCAGCCCGCAGTGGACCGAGGATTTGAATGCCCTCCTTTTCGGCATCCACGAGGCTGAAGAGAAGAAGGATAAAAAACCGGAAGCGGAAGACGAATCCGGCGAAAAAGAGGAAACGGCAGACGCTGAGAAGCCAGCCGACAAGACGGGGGGGGATAAGCCCAAGGTAAAGCCAGAGCCGGAGATCGAAAAGGAAGACCTGCCGGACCTGGTGATCTGGCATCACAAGGACAAGCGCATGCAGTCCCAGCAGCAGGTCCAAGAAGGCCGAGACAAGAACTTCAGCTACCAGGCGATCTACCACGTGGACAAGAAGGTGTTTATTCGACTTGCGGACGACGAGCTCCGAGAAGTGGTGGCGGCCCCCAAGCACCGCTGGGCCATTGGCTTCGACACGAGGGAATACGAGCTTTCCGCCGCCCTGGAGGGATATGGCTTTTCAAACGTTTATGTCGTCGACCTCCTGACCGGGGATCGCCGCCTGGCGCTGACAAAATGCCAATGGTATATCGGGCCTTCCTGGGATGGCCAGAAGTTTCTCTTCTACCAGGACGGCCACTATCACGTCTATGACATTGCCGCGAGAAAGGCGATCAACATCACCGAGGATGTCCCCACATCATTCATCAACACGGAGGACGACCACAACCAGAAGGATCCACCCATCTACTCCTACGCCTGGGGATGGACGAAAGACAGCGGTTCTGTGCTGCTCTACGACAACTGGGACGTGTGGAAGGTCCCGGTCAATGGAGGAGAGGCCGTGAACCTCACGGTCAACGGGAAACAGGATGGCATCCGCTACCGGTCGCGCTACCGCCTCGACCCGGAGGAAAAGGGCCTCGATCTCGAGAAGCCGCTCTATGTCTCCGTGTTCGGAGAATGGACCAAGAAGGGCGGCATCGGGCTCATCAACAAGGGCAAACCCGGAGTGAAAATGCTCCTATGGGAAGACGCCGCCTTTTCGATGCGGAAGGCCAAGACGGCCGATGTGTATCTCTACACACGCCAAACCCCCAAGGACTATCCCGACTTCTATGTGACCGACGCCTCGCTCAAGAGAGGGACACGGATCACCGAGGTCAATCCCCAGCAAAAGGAATTTCTGTGGACAGCAGGTGCCCGGGTGGTCGACTTCAAAAGCGACAAGGGCGACAAGCTGCAGGCCGCGCTCTTCCTGCCGGCCAATTATGAGGAGGGCAAGAGCTATCCCACAATTGTCTACATTTACGAAAAATTATCCTCCCGCCTCAACAACTACCAGGCTCCGGCGGCCCGAGGCTTCAACACCGCCGTATACACAAGCCGTGGCTATGCCGTGCTCATGCCCGACATCGTGTACACGATAAACGACCCGGGTATGTCATCCGTCTGGTGTGTGCTGCCCGCCATCGAGGCGGCCGCTGCCACGGGAATAGTGGACAGGGACCGCGTAGGCATCCACGGCCATTCCTGGGGCGGCTATCAGACCGCCTTCCTGGTCACACAGACCGACCTGTTCAAGGCTGCCGTGGCGGGGGCACCGCTCACCAACATGATCAGCATGTACAGCTCCATCTACTGGAACTCGGGTTCGGCCAACCAGCCCATATTCGAGGCCAGCCAGGGCCGCTTCAAGGGCAACTACCTGGAAAACCTCGAGGCCTATGAGAGGAATTCGCCGGTCTACTATGCCGACAACGTGAAGACACCGCTCGTCATCCTGCACAACGACAAGGACGGGGCCGTGGACTGGAACCAGGGCATCGAATACTTCAACACGCTGCGTCAGCTCCGCAAGCCCGTGGTCATGCTCCAGTACAAGGGAGAGAACCACGGCCTGCGCAAGCCCGCCAACCTGAAGGACTATCACATCCGCATGCAGGAATTCTTCGACCACTACCTGAGGGGAAAGCCCGCGCCCGAATGGCTGACCGATGGCATCTCCCATCTCGATCACGAGCAGCACATCAAGGACCGTACCAAGGAGATCATTGGAAAGGCAATAGAGGACACCGCAGCAGACAAAAAGGCAGAAAAGAAGAAAAAATAGACACCGTCATTCAGGTTTTGCCCACAGCACGCTCCTAACCTGCAGTTAGGGAAACGGGCGATTTCGGCATTTTTTAGTACCTGCAGTCATTAAATCCGGGCTGCTTTAATCTGGGCAGAGAACGACCTTTTCTAGGGGGGAGGGGGTGCTGGCTGTCGAGGCGCCAAGGTTTGGAAAAGGAAGCGGGGCTAAGGAGGATTCCTCTCCAGCCAGCATAGCTTCTTACATTATAGGAATACATGACAAAAAATGTCAAATTATATTTTTTTGTCTTTATTTGTCCAATTTCCAAACCCATGTTGATTTTTAGATCAGTCGGGTAAGCTGATAAGGAAGCCATCCGGTTACTTGATGTAACCCAAAGACCGGAGCTGCTCCTTGATGTCTTCATCCAGAGTGATCTTCGACTCCGCAGCCAATCCCTGCCCCTCCGACCACTCCTTCTGGAGTTTCTTCAGTCTTTGTATGTAATACCCGGCGATGACCGGCTTCGAAAGATAGACGTTGTTCTGCTCGGCAGGGTCGTCCTGCAGATCGAACAATAACCTCCTGGACCTGTACTCGATAAACTTGTACCTCTCCCCCCTGAGAGCCGAGGCGACCTGGGTGCCGTCGGGAGAGAGCCGGCCGAAAAACGTCGCTATATCCTCATGGACTCTCTCGCTCTGATCTAAGAGCACGGGCAGCAGGCTCCTGCCCTGCATTTCCTGTCCGGTGTGTCGGATGCCGAACAGATCCAGAAACGTCGGCATCAGATCGATGGATTGGACGACGGCCTCGATCTTTTGCCCGCCGAGGTTATACTTGAGAGGAAACCTCATGATCAGGGGGACGCGGATCTCGTCATCATAGACGGAAGAACTGTGTCCGACATGTCCGTG
>CBESWG010000099.1:0-6305 GCA_965533275.1 uncultured bacterium | reverse complement strand
GGATACGCTGGACAAGCTGGGATGAAATGAAGGGGACAGGTGCATTCAGTTTTTATTTGAATGCACCTGTCCCCTTTGTATTAATTGGACCTGTCCCCATTTTTTGCAGTATTTTAGGAGAATAAATGAGCCTTAAAGACGAGATATTTGAACAGCCGGCCGTGCTCAAGCGGCTCATAGAGGATCAGCTGCCGCTCGTGCAGGACATCGCACAGTCGCTGCAGCATCAGGACATCGACTACATATTCCTGGCAGCCCGCGGATCCTCCGACAATGCCGGGCTCTATGCCAAATACCTATGGGGGGCGGCCAACGGCTTGCCCGTTGCCCTGGCCACACCCTCTCTCTTTTCGATCTACAAAAGCCCGCCGAAACTCAAATATTCCCTCACTGTCGGCATCTCCCAGTCCGGGCAGTCGCCCGACATCGTGGGAGTGCTGAAGACAGCCACAGACCAAGGACATCCTACACTCGCCATCACCAACGATCCCGATTCCCCCCTCGCCAAAACCGCAGACTTCGTGCTCGACATAAACGCCGGCACCGAAGAAGCCGTAGCTGCCACCAAAACCTACACGGCCCAGCTCCTGGCCATCGCCATGCTGTCTGTGGGGATGAGCGGCTCAGAGTCTGATCTCGAGGCCCTCCACATGGTCCCCCCCCTCGTGGAACAGATCCTGCAGCTCGACACCCTCATCGCCGAGGAGGCCGAGCGCTACCGCTACATGGACCAGTGCGTGGTCCTGGGCCGCGGCTACAACTATGCCACAGCCTTCGAGTGGGCGCTAAAGCTCAAGGAGCTGGCCTATATCGTGGCTCAGCCCTATTCCTCGGCAGATTTCCGTCACGGTCCCGTGGCCATGGTCTACCAGGGATTCCCGGTCCTGGCCGTGGTCCCATCGGGTGCCGTTTACAAGGACGTGCTCAAGCTCATCTCCACCCTGAAAAATGAAAAGAAGACGGAGCTCCTGGTCATATCCGATAATGAGGAGGCACTCTCACTCGCAAACACACCGCTCCGTCTTCCTGATGACATACCCGAATGGCTGAGCCCCATCGCAACGATCGTGGCCGCCCAGCTCTTCTGCTATCACCTCACGCGTGCCAAGGGATTCGACACCGAGGCGCCGCGCGGCCTCAAGAAGGTGACGCTGACCAAGTAGGGGAGAGGCGAACCTCCAGCCTAAAAAGGAACGCTCTCTGCTGTTTCCTGGGGGCCGTCGGGGCCACTTACCGCGATATCAGCGACAGAGGCCGGATCTTTGGCTGCACCAGCTCCCATTCCCTCAGCCTTCTTGGCGTCCCTCCTATCCTTTTGGCCCTTTTTGATTGCGTTTATCAGCCCGCCGATCAGTGCTGACACCCGGTTGGCCCTGTCCTGAAAATCGATAAAATCTCCCTCTCCCAGGTAGCCCATGTCCCGCGACAGGATTAGGGTCGACTGGAGCGAAGCGGCCGATGCCTTGGCCAGCTTCAAATAGAAGATAAAATCATTGCCGCTGGCCCGTGCCTTGCCCTCTGCGATCCTCGACATGATCCGCAAAGACGACTGCCGCAGCTGATCGCACATCACTGCGTCGCCGTTCACATTTTCGGTCTGGGAAAAACGGTGGACATCCAGTGCCAGGTCCTTTGCCTGCCTCCAGCACTCCAGGTTCTCGAACGTGTAATACTCTGCCATGTGGTCCTCCTTTTAAATGTATAATAGAGAACGTTCGGGCTGTGGTTTATTCTCATGCGAGGATGATGAAGAAAAGAAGGAGGAAAAAAGGGGACAGAAAAAAAAGGGGACAGGTCCAATTAATGTTCAGGAAGGCATCTGTCCCCCAAATTAATTGGACCTGTCCCCTTTTTTTCCCTTTAATTATTTCTTGTAGGAAAACTTGTCGCCCTGGTGCAAAGGATACCAGAACTTCACATCCGGGAATTTTGCCTGCGCCACTTTCACATAGCCCTCAGCACCCTTTTCCCGGCTCCCATAGTGCATGGGGATCATCACACTGGGCTTGAATTTCTCGATCGCATACAGCTCCCCGTCATACGTCGGACTCCCAAAGACCGATAGAAAGATCACATCGAAATCCTTTGCCTGCTTGGCCATATAATCGATGTTGTATTTATAGACCGGATGCAGCCTGCCCGGCGCATTCCCATGATCCCCGGAAAAATAGATCGTCAGGCCGTCCACCTCGATCAAAAAGGCCGACTCCGGGATCCCATCGAAATCATGGTGGATGTTCTTGATGGTCATAGGGCCCACGATCTCGGTCACGCGCCCATCCCCGAAGGCCACGTCCCCCTCGGCCGCTTTCACGTGCTCTCCGCCCCATCCCCACACATAGGTGATCTTGGGGATCGCACGCCTCCACTCCAATATCCTCTCGTCGAAATGATCCCCATGCCCATGCGATGTGAAAACATAGACATCCAGGTCCTTGATCTCCTCGGGATCGATGAATCCCTTCTCCAATCCGGCCTCCTCCGGGCGCTCCATACTCTCCCAGTAGTCAAAGATCATCAGGGCACTCGCTGTCTTCACTGCCCAGCCCGCATGATAGAGATAGAAGATCTCGGCTTGGCCGTTTTCCATGGATCCCTCGGAGGCGCTGTATGATCTCGTCTGCCCATCAACTGCAGCAGGGGCAGCAATCAGCACTAAAAATGCCGCCAGAACCACCACAGGGGCCAATTTACGCATGTATTCCGCTCTCATCATGATTATCCTCCTGTTTTTCCTCATCATGTGACCGGTTCAGTATCCCATAATTCGATACGCAGTGCACAGCCTTCAGGTTTAGAGAAGGGGAGAGAAAGCTGTCCCCTTCATGGAAAATATGCTATAAACAAAAAACATAGCACAGAAAGCAGAGCAAAGAGGCGATAGGAATTAGCAAACAAGAATCACAGCATGCCCTCTGACACACATTCCAAATCCAATATTTCTGAAGCTAAAATCCCCAATCCGCATCCCCCCACACTCCCCACCAAGAAGATCTTCATCGTTGTGGGGGCACGTCCCAACTTCATGAAAGCTGCTCCCCTCTACGAAGCCTTCAAAGAATATCCCGACATCCAGACCTCGATAATCCACACCGGCCAGCACTATGATGCTGTCATGAACAAGGTCTTTTTCGATGACCTCGGCCTGCCCAAGCCCGATATCTACCTTGGCGTAGGCTCCGGCACACACGCCCAGCAGACAGGGGCTGTTATGCTCGAATTCGAAAAGATCCTCATCGACCAGCGCCCCGACATGGTGGTCGTCGTGGGCGATGTAAACTCCACGATAGCCTGCGCCCTCGACGCCTCCAAGCTCAACATCCCCGTGGCCCATGTCGAAGCCGGCCTCCGTTCCTTCGACCGCACCATGCCAGAGGAGATAAACCGCCTGCTCACGGATCAGATCTCAGCCATCCTCTTCACGACCTGCGAGGACGCCGACAAAAACCTCAGCAAGGAAGGCATCCCCTCAGACAAGATCCACTTCGTGGGCAATGTCATGATCGACAGCCTGATGAAGTTCATAGAGCGTGCTAAACAGACCGACATCCTGAGCCGGCTCGGGATGGTTTCTCATGCCGCTTCAGACGATCTCCCAGACACACACAAACCCTACGCCCTCCTTACGCTCCACCGTCCCTCCAACGTCGATGACAAAGATACTCTCGAAGGCATACTCTCGGCCCTGAACCTTGTGTCCAAGCGCATCCCCGTCCTCTTTCCGATCCACCCTCGGACGCTCAAACAGATACGGCAGTTCGGATTCGAAGACCTCATCTGGCACATGGACGATCCCCGGGGCGTCCTTCTCGACCTTTCGTATCAGAAGGTTATAACCATGCCGCCCCAGAGCTATCTCGATTTTCTGAATCTCATGGCAAACTCCACACTTGTCCTCACCGATTCGGGGGGCATCCAGGAAGAGACCACGATCCTCGGCATCCCCTGCATCACGATCCGCAAAAACACCGAACGCCCCATAACCGTTACCGAGGGCACGAATATCCTTGTGGGCTCAAATCCCGAAAAAATCCTCTCCGAGGCCTATACCATTCTCGATTCAGGCGGCAAAAAGGGGCGCCTCCCCAAACTCTGGGACGGCAAGGCCGCCTCCCGCATCGTTAAGATCATCGCAGATTCCCTCAGTCCATGAAATACAAAAAGATCTTCCTCGTTGTGGGTGCGCGTCCCAATTACATGAAGGCAGCTCCCCTTCTAGAAGCCCTTTCCAAATATCCCGATATCAAGACATCCTTTATTCATACCGGGCAGCACTACGACGATTTCATGAGCAAGGTTTTTTTCGAAGATCTAGACCTTCCCAATCCGGATGTTTTCCTCGGCATCGGGAGCGGCACTCATGCCGAACAGACCGCCAGGACAATGATCCAATTCGAGCAGATGCTGGTCGAAAACACACCGGATGTGGTTGTCGTTTTTGGCGACATAAACTCCACGATCGCAGCAGCTCTTGCCTCTGCAAAGCTCCAGATCCCAGTGGCTCATGTCGAAGCAGGGCTTCGTTCCTTCGACCGCACCATGCCTGAGGAGATAAACCGGCTGCTCACCGATCACATCTCCGACTTGCTTTTCACTCCCAGCGAACACGACACTGTTCACCTCCAAAATGAAGGTATCCCCGCCCATATGATTCATATGGTCGGCAACATCATGATCGACACTCTGGTCAAATATATGGGCAAAACTCAAGAATCGCCCATATTGAGTAATCTCGGCCTTCGTGACGATGGCAATATCAAACAATATGCCCTCCTCACACTACACCGCCCCTCCAATGTCGATGCTCCCGCTGTATTCAGGGGCATTCTGGATGCGCTGTCCGAAGTCTCTAGCAGAATTCCAATCGTTTTCCCTGCTCACCCCAGGTCGCTTAAAAGGATGGAGGACTTCGGGCTCGAAGATTCCGTTGTGTTTATTCCTGAGAAAAGTGAGCGTTCAACGCCAATAGAGCCGGGTAGGATCAACGTAATCCCCCCGCAGGGCTACTTGAATTTCCTTGCCCTGACAGCAAACGCGAGCTTGGTCCTTACAGATTCAGGCGGCATCCAGGCCGAGACGACTTTCCTGGGCGTTCCGTGTTTAACTTTGCGTAGTAATACAGAGTGGGTGATCACTATTGAGCAGGGAACGAATAGTTTAATCGGGCTCGATCCCAAAAGAATAAAATCCGAATCCCTCAAAATCCTGAGTTTTCCTCCTCTTCAACGAACACGTCTGGATCTTTGGGACGGCAAGGCCGCCCCGCGCATTGCTCGATTACTTGCCACTGCCCCGTGAATTCCGTGGGGGAGGGGATGTACCTTCTCAGAGGAATTCGTCTCTGATCATCCGGAGTAAAGCTTCTTGAGCATGAAGGCGTCTGCATCCTGTTCGGGGCTTTCGCAGATCACCAGGCCGCGCACGTCGAAGTCTTTCAGCGCCTGGATCCAGTCGTCGTAGCGGAAATCCGACTCCTCCAGATTCACGTGCTTAACCTCGCCCTTGTCGTTGTACACCTGGCCCGAGATGTGGATGTGGATGTCCTTCAGCGCCTCATCTCCCAGCTTTTTCGCCACCTTCGTCAGGATCCGATGGAAATGCAGATACGTGTTCGCCTTGCCCTCACGTGAATAGATGTGGGCAAAGTCCAGGCAGGGCTGCAACCCCTTGACCTCCTGGCACAGGAACAGGATCTCCTCGAGTGACCCAAACTGAGACCGCTTGCCCATGGTCTCTGGCCGCATCACCACGGGATTCCGCTCGGACTTCAAGATCGACATGACCTCTTTGAGTTCCTTCTTTACAGCAGCGAACACATCCTCGGGCTTGTCCTGGTGATAGAAGGCGCTGTGGAAGATCACACTCCGTGCGCCCAGCTCCTTGGCCATCCTCGCCGAGTGCAGCAGCCTCTGCTGGCTCATGTGGCGCTTGCTCGGCTCAGCGGAATTCAGGTTTACCCAGTACGGAGCATGCACGCTCAGAGCCACTCCCAGCCTCTCCGCTTCCCCCCTGATCTCCCGGGCTGTGTCCACGCCCATCTTGACGCCCTGCACGAACTCCACCTCCTGGCAGTCCAGGCCCAGCTTCTTGATGTGGCGCACGCCGGCCAGAGTTGATGGCTGAGGTGAGGACTTGGGCACACCCGCAGTACCAAATAGTAATTTTTCCAGTTTGTGTCCCGGGCCGCGTCCGGAGTCACTCCCAGCCGCACCCCTCGTACCAGCCGCAGGCTTCCGCCCGGGCTCAACAGGTGTCGTCATCGGCCTTTCCCTCAGGATCCAGGTGCTTGCTCACGATCTGCATTG
>CBESWG010000098.1:0-6323 GCA_965533275.1 uncultured bacterium | reverse complement strand
CCCTTCCTTGAGGGTCACATAGGTGTAGATCGAGTTGTTGAACCACTGGGTCAGGTACTCCTCTGGGTAGGTGGAAAAAGAGGCCGCCACATCGAATTGGAGGTGGGAGTTCGCCGGGATGTCTTCCAGAACGCCTGTGACCTGGAAGTCCAGGACCGTCCCGTTCCAGTCCACGGTGAGGGTCCGGCCCAGAACGGCTTCGCTGCCGTCCCCCAGATATTGTCGGGCCACATCTCGGGTCAAGACGATCGATTTGGGCTGGGCCAGTGCTGTCTCCGGGTCCCCCTCCTCGAGACGAAAATCGAAAACCTGGAACAGCGTGCTGTCGGAAAAGACCATCCGCTGACGGCGGAATATGCTGTGGCTGTCCTTGATGGACAGCTCTTCCGTTTCGATGCGAACGAAGTTTTCGACCTCGGGATAGTCGTGGACCAGGGTGGGCCCATAGGGGCCCGAGGTGATGGGAGCCTGCCCGTGGATGTCCCGGAAATCGACCTTGCGCTCCACCCTGAAGATCCGGTCAACCTGGGCATGGAACCGGTCGTAGCTCAGCTCGTCCCTGACCCAGAGGAAGATCAGGATACAGGCAACCAGCCCGATGGCCAGCCCCAGGATGTTGATCGCGGAATATAGCCGGCTGCGGAACAGGTTCCGCAGCGCAATCTTGAGGTAGTTCAAGAGCATCTTGCCCCTCCCTGAGGAATCGGTGTTTCACTTCTAGCTACGAAGGGAGTGGCGGGAAGGTTCCCTGTCAGTAGAAAACGGCGGAGGTGAAGAACCGGATGCCGCTGCTTTCGGGGCTGAAGCGGTAGCCGAGGCCCAGGCGCTGGAAGCTGAGGAACCAGAGCCGGAAGTGGGTTTTCTTGCTCAAACTGAGGCCGATCTCCCATTCCCAGGATAAAGTTTTCGGGTCCCTGTCGGGATTCCACAGGATGTCGAGCCCCTCGAAATAGTAATAATAGAGCACGATGGTATTCAAATAGAGAGGCTCCTCACCCCACTCCATTTTGAAAAGGCGCGGGTTCCACTCGAGGCCGGTGATCAGGGTCGAGATGGCCCTCGCTTCCCCGTTGCTGGGATCGTGGCCGTAGCTTCCGATGCTGTTCAACAGCGCAAAATCAGTCTTGAAGACGTTGAATTGAAACCGGCTGTTGACTCCTCCCCAGTAGATCAGGGCCGTGTTCCGGGAGCTCTTCAGCTCGGCGCCTGCTCCGATGTTCGCGAAGAGCTGGATGTCCCAGTTTCTGCGCAGGGGGACCTGCAGCATCACTCCGGGCGTGAAACTGACCTGCTGGAAGTCGGGAGAGAGCAGATCACTGATGTCGCCAAAGTCAAAGTCATGGATGCCGAGAGTTATCGGGAGCCGGATGTCGAAGTAGAATTTCCTCCCCCCCAGGTGGTTCTGGAAGCTGAAGGTCTTTTTGATCTTCGGGCGGAAGCGGTAGACATAGGTCCGGGCCTCTCCTCCCAGCTGGTAGACCCCGGTTCCGAAGGCGGCCGCATAGGCCCAGTGGATCAGGTTTTTTTCGGGCAGACCCGCGTTCTGGGCTTTCGCTCCCGTCGGCATATAGATCAGGATAGACAGGATTATCGAGAGCACTCCGCATGCGGCTCTGCATGGAAAGGGCCGCCGCGCGTGAGCATGCTGGAGTTTGATTCGCATGGTCGATTCCTGCCTTGAGAACCTGCATATATCACAACCCGTACAGGGATGCAATCCTGGCAGATGTATCCTCCGGGACCGGCCGTACTGCAGAGTCAGGTAGAGGGGGCGGGCCTGGTGGCGGCGATTTTGACACTCACGACGGACTGGGCCAAGCGGAGGAACTCTGTGCTGTTCAGCTCCAGGCTGGACATGATGCCTGTGAGAAGGGGATCATCGGGCATCACGGCCCCTGCGAAGGGCGCCTCGTCCATGACCTGTATGTTCTGGAAGCCTGCCGCCGCGATCATCTGGAGATAGGAATGCTTCAGGCTGGCGCCCGCGACACACCCCACGTAGGCCTCGATCGAATCCCGTACGTTGGCAGGGAGTTCCTCCAGCAGCACGATGTCCGAGACCATCATGCGGCCCCCCGGCTTCAGCACACGATACGCCTCCTTGAAAACATCGGCCTTGTGGGGCGAGAGGTTGATCACACAGTTGGAGAGGATGACATCCACGCTGCTGTCAGCCACGGGGAGGTCTTCGATCTCTCCCTTTCGGAACTCCACGTTTGTGTAGTTCCCCTTGTTCGCGTTCTCCCTGGCTTTTGCCAGCATCTCGGGGGGCATGTCCACCCCAATGACGCGGCCTTCCGGACCCACACGCGATGCTGCCAGAAAGCTGTCGAAACCTGCGCCGGAACCAAGGTCCAGTACCGTTTCTCCAGGCACCAGCGAAGCCAGGGCGATGGGATTCCCGCAGCCCAGCCCCAGGTTGGAGCCAGCCGGCACATCCCCAAGTTCCTGATCGGAATAGCCAAGCCGGCGCCCAATCTCATCTGCTCCTGGGCTGTCCCCGCCACAGCAGGAGGAAGACGGCCCGCAGCAGGATCCGCTCTCTGCCGCGATCTGCCCGTATTTTTCTTTGACGATATCTTTGATGTTTCCCTTTTCTTTTACCATTTCCATTCACTCCTTGGACTCTTCCGCGTCCAGGTCCTGCAGCATGGGGCCCAGCATATCCTTGACTACGGAGGAAAAGCCTTCCGTTTTTAATAATGAGACGCAGCACACGCGCCCCTCCTTTTCCCAGGTCACGACGGCCAGCTTATCTCCGGCCTGGAATCCGGCCTTTTCCCGGATCTCCTTGGGGATCACCATCTGCCCGCGTTCATCGATGCTGGTCACGGCCTCGATTTGGCAGCAGGAGGGAACGGCTTTTGTATTCATTCTCTTCTCCTTGGTTGTTTTTACGCTTAATCAGATAAATCAGAACATACTGAATAATCAGGCGTTTTGTCAAGCCCAGGCTCGTTTTCAGTGCATCCTCCCCTGATGCCGTAGAGTCTTTACCCTGGTGGGAATTGTTGATACTATACAAACAAACAGGTATGGGGAATAGAAACATGAGATCGATTCGATATTTATTGTTGGGCCTGGCCCTGGCTTACTATCCGGCCGTAGGCCAGGATGCGTCCTGGGACCTGGATCTCCTGGCCAGGACCTATACTGCTCCACTGCTGTCCGAGGTGGTCCTACCCGCAGACCAGTGGCGCCCCTATCCCACCGCGGGGGAGCGGGAGGCCTGGCTGAGGGTTCCCTCCCGGGTCAGGGCGGCTCATATCCAGGAGGCCGAGAAATACCTCGACACGGAGTGGCCGACCACCAAGGCCTCGGTCTTCCTGGACTATGTCCGTGACGGGAATCGCAGCCGGTTTCAGAATATCTCCTACACACGCCGGTCCATGCTGGCCTCGCTGGTCCTGGGTGAGTGCATGGAGGGCCGGGGCCGGTTTCTGGACGACATCCTGAATGGGGTCTGGACCATCTGCGAAGAGACCTACTGGGGAGTTCCCGCCCACGTGGGAGCCCAGGAAAAGGGGCCGGGGCTCCCGGATGTGACGGAGCCCACGGTCGACCTCTTTGCTGCGGAGACCGGGATGCTGCTGGCCTGGACTCACTACCTGGTCGGTCCGGAATTGGGCCGGATCTCCCCCCTGGCGCCCGAGCGCATCCGGTTTGAGGTCGATCGACGGATCCTGTCTGTCAACCTGGAGCGTGACGACTTCTGGTGGATGGGATTTTCAGGACGGAGCGTCAACAACTGGAATCCCTGGATCTGTTCCAACTGGCTGGCGGCCGTGCTCCTGCTGGAGGATGATCATGGACGCCGGACCGCGTCTGTGCACAAGATCCTTCGCTGCCTGGATAATTTCCTCAATCCCTATCCCAGGGACGGAGGCTGCGACGAGGGCCCCGGCTACTGGAGCCGGGCGGGGGGTTCCCTGTATGACTGCCTCGAGCTTCTGCACAGCGCATCCCGAGGCAGGATCGATGTCTTCCAGCGTCCCCTGATCAGAGAGATCGGCCGCTACATCTATCGGGCCCACATCTCCAACCGCTACTTCATCAATTTTGCCGATGCGGCGGCCAGGCTTAACGCAGAGGGCCCGTTGATCTTCCGTTTCGGGAGCCGTATCGAGGACCCGGTCATGCAGAGATTCGGTGCCTTTCTCGCCGAACAGCAGGGGGTGGGAGAGGGCCGCATCCAGGGCAGTTTCGGGATCCTGGGCAGGGTCCTGCCCGCACTATCCGGCCTGGAGGCCCTGATCTCCGTCGAGCCGGCGGCCCCCCTTCTGAGAGACGTGTGGCTCCCTGAGCTCCAGGTCATGACGGCCCGGTCTAGCCGTGGATCCGCCCAGGGATTTTTCGTGGCAGCGAAGGGCGGGCACAATGCGGAATCGCACAACCACAACGATGTGGGCAACTTCATCGTATATGCCGATGGCTATCCGGCCCTCATCGACGTGGGCGTGGAGACCTACACAGCCCAGACCTTCAGCGACCAGCGCTATGAGATCTGGACCATGCAGTCGGAGTTCCATAACCTACCCACCATCAACGGAGTGAATCAAATGGATGGGAGGGAGTACCGGAGCGGGAACATCAAGTATGAGGCAAACGACCGCAAGGCCGAGTTCGAGCTGGACCTGCAAGACGCATACCCGGAAGAGGCGTCTGTCAAGTTCTGGCGGAGGACCATCACCCTGAACCGGGGGAAGGACGTGATCGTGCGGGACAGGTTTGAGCTGGATGAAGCCCGTTTTCCCGTACACATGACACTCATGAGCTGGCGCCGGCCGGTCTGGTCAGACTCCGGTACGATCCTGTTGGAGAATCCGGAGGAGATCGCAGATTCCAAACCTGTCTCGATCCGGTATGACCACAGGGCCTTCCTGGTTGATATCCAGGAGATCCCGATCGAGGACAGCAGACTCAGAGCATCCTGGGGAGACCGGATCTACCGTATCCGGCTTTCTGCCAAGGAGACCGTCCTGCGCGATGCCATGACCCTTCGTATCGAGCAGCGGTGATCTCGTTAATCGAGACCAAAGGTCCCCGCGTCCAATTTCTTGTTTTTTCTATGTACATCTCGACATTGAGACCTTATGATTTGAACATTCGCTTGCGCTATCGACATCCTTTATGAAAATAGGACAAACCTGAGGTATTCATAAAAGCTGGCGACATTTAAATAACATAATTTGATTGATTGCTATGTCGACATACTTTATGAATAATTCAGGATATGGAGGTGAAAATGACACTGGATAGACGCAACTTCCTAAAGCTTTCAGCGGGCGCGGCAGGCGCAGCCATGGTTACGTCCGGCTGTTCCCCGCAGAAGGGACTGCACACTGAGGCTGATGATCCCATCTCCCGGCTCAAGCCCATGACAGCAGATATAGTGCCCATCACAGATGCGGAGCGCCTTCAGAGGATCAAAAAGTCCCAGAGTCTGATGGCAGAGGCCGGGATCGAGGCGATCTACCTCGAAGGCGGGACCAGCATGTTCTATTATACGGGTGTCCGTTGGGGGAACAGCGAGCGCATGTTCGCCGCCGTCATACCGGCCAAGGGGGAACTGGGATGGGTCTGCCCCGCATTCGAGGAGGACAGGGCCCGGGAGATCATCCGCTTCGGAGACGATGTCCGGACCTGGGAGGAGCACGAGAGCCCCTACCAGCGCGTGGCCGAGTTCTTAAGGGACCGGGGAATCCGTTCAGGAAAAGTGGGGATTGAGGAGCGGGTCCGTTTCTTCCTCTATGACGGGATTCGCAAAGAGGCGCCCAACCTGCAGTATGTCAGCGCCGATCCAATCACGATCGGGTGCCGGGTCATCAAGTCGGCGACCGAACTGGCGCTGATGCAGAGGGCGTCTGACATCACCATCGAGGCCTATAAGGCGTCTGTGGCCATGCTCGAGGCGGGCATGACGCGGAACGACTTCCGTGCCATTTCTTCCAGGGCCATGGCCGCCCTGGGCGTGAGCGGGGGGATCGGTGCCCAGATCGCCGAGGCGTCGTCCAATCCTCACGGCAGCATCAAACACATCGAACTGAAGGAGGGAGACATCGTGCTCATGGACGGCGGCTGCGGCGTGGACGGCTACCGCGCAGACATCAGCCGCACGGTTGTGTTCGGGGAGTCAAACGACCGCCAGCGTGAGATGTGGAATCTCATGAAGCAGGCCCAGTCAGCGGCCTTTGCCGCTGCCGGACCAGGCGTGCCGTGTGAGGATGTGGATGCCGCTGCGCGCCAGGTATACATCGACTATGGTTTCGGCCCCGGATACGAAGTCCCGGGCCTGCCGCACAGAACGGGGCACGGCATAGGCC
>CBESWG010000097.1:0-6402 GCA_965533275.1 uncultured bacterium | reverse complement strand
AGGGCGAACTGTGTGACCACCAGCACCTTGCGCAGCAGGGGCTTCGTGGCTCTTGAGCCCGGGGACCCCTTGAGGACGCCGGCAGGCTGATAGGCGGAGAGGAACAGCGCAGGGTAGGTCCCGGCAGCCAGTCCCGTGAGGAGCACAATGCCTCCCAACAGGACCAGCCCGCCCAGATCGAAAGCGAGGACCAGTTGTTTCTCGAGCAGGGCATTGGCCCTGGGAAGGAGCGCCATCGCCAAAACGACGGCGGCACCACCGGCGAGGCAAGCCAGGAGCAAGGATTCACCCAGGAACTGCCTGACTAATTGGGGACGCACGGCCCCCACGACCTTGCGCAGGCCCACCTCCCTGGCCCGTTTCTCCGATCGGGCGGTGGTCAGGTTGATGAAATTGATGCAGGCCATGATCAGTATCAGTATCCCGATGCAGGAGAAGATGTAGACATAGAGGATGGGGCCCCCGCCGGAAGGCTCATGCAGATGGATGCGCGTCAGAGGATACAGGCTCAGGTCGATCCGTTCAGAGGGGAGATGATCCGTCATCGTGCCGGCGATCTTCTTGCTCACCGAAGCTGCATCGGCTCCGGGCCGGAGCTCCACATAGGTGACGTAGGCATGCACATCCCATTTGTCGATGGCCATTCCCGAGAGGGTCACGAACTCGAAGGGGAGCAGGATCTCGAAATCAAAGATCGTGTTGGGGGGGAGGTCTCCGATCACCGCCGTCACCCTGAAATCGTGCCAGGTCCCCCACCACTCGAAGGACAAGGTCTTGCCGAGGGGATCTTCTTCTCCGAAAAGCTTCTGTGCCGTGCTCTCCGTGAGGACCATGGACTGGGGATCCGAGAGCGGAATTTCGGGGCCTCTCGCCAGGAGCGGGAAGCCGAACATCTCGAAGAACGAGGGATCGACACCCTTCAGCTGGCTGGTGAAGAGCTTATCTTTGTACCGGAGAGGCGCGCTGGCATGCCCGAAGACACGGCACGTGTCGGCGATCTCCGGATTTTCTCGCTCAAGGGCCGGCCCGAGCGGTCCGGGACCATGGTACCAGTAGCTGTCGGTCCCCGCAGGATTCATGAGCACCCTGTAGAGAGAATCTGGATTTGGGTGAAAGCGGTCGAAGCTCAGCTCCTCCTGCACCCAGAGGAAGATTAGGATGCAGGAGGCCATGCCGATGGCCAGGCCCGCGAGGTTGATGGAGGAGAATCCCTTGAAACGGCCGAGATTCCGCAGGGCGGTCTTGAAATAGTTCTTGAACATGATAAAACTCCAGACGGAGGAATACCGTAGATAGGCCGGGAGGGAGCGGAACACCTGGGTGCGGAACCAGCAGCGGGCTCTGCGAGGGCCCTGCTTCGACATCCTCTCCCTGAACTCCTCTTCCAGGTCACCGAGCCAGGAGAACTGGCTCTGATACTGGGACATCCGGGCCAGGAACCAGGATGAGAATCGAGGCGGATTTAAGTCTTGTGTCATTCTATTTCAGAGTTCCCATGGATAGGATTGTTCCTCAGCATCCCGGATCAGCCCCTGTCCGCAGCCGGGTCCGGAAGGCCTTCCCAGATCTTCTGGTGCAGGCTGCGCGTTTCCTGCAGGGCTTCAACGCCGGAGAGTGTGAGTGCATAATAGATCTTGCTGCGTCCGCCCCGCTCCGGAGTGGGCGTGCCCCGGCTCTTGCTCACATAACCTTTGCGGACCAACTGGTCGAGCAGGTTGTAGAGCGTTCCGTAGATAAATTCCTTCTGGGTGACCTCTGTTACTTTCCTGCGGATGGCGACGCCGTAGGCATTGTCCCCGAGCCTGAGGATGGCCGTCAGTATCATCTCTTCCGCAACCGTGAGTTCCTTCATCCCTTATCACCTCGTTTCTATTTATCCGTTAATCACGGACATATGTATATACGTGTCATACGGAGAAATGGTTGCTCCTCGTCTGCCAATGAAAAAAATCATACGAGAGGATCTGAATGGAAAGCTCCGGATTTGACATTTGATCAGGATTGATATCCCTATCCGATAAAGGTAAGATGAGGAATCCAAAATGGATTCGGACTTTACGGAGAGAGGAGAACGATGTCGAAGAATATCCTGAGAACCGGAATGCTGGTTTGTGTAGTGGTTTGCCTTTGCCTTGGTTTGATCGCCGAGGAAAAAGCCAAGGACCCCAACCAGACCATGGATCCGGCCTTGTTCAGCAAGCTCCAGTACAGGTTCATTGGACCCACCCGCGGCGGGCGAGTGACCGCCGTGACCGGGATTCCCGACCAGCCCCAGACCTTCTTCATGGGGACCACGGGAGGCGGTGTGTGGAAGACCACGGATGGGGGGATCACCTGGAACAACATCTCCGACAAGTTCTTCAAGGTGGCGTCCATCGGTTCCGTCGAGGTCGCCCCCTCCGATCCCAATGTCGTCTACGTGGGCACCGGTTCGGCCAGCCCCCGCGGCAACATCTCGACCGGCCGGGGGATCTACAAGTCCACCGATGCAGGCAAGACCTGGGCCCTGGTCGGCCTGGACAGTTTCCTCCAAATCGGCAAGCTCCAGATCCATCCCCAGGACGCGGATGTGGTCTATGCCGCGGTGTTGGGCAACATCTTCGGGCCCAGTGCGGAACGGGGTGTGTACCGCACGCAGGATGGGGGGCAGACCTGGGACAAAGTGCTGTTTGTGGACGAGAAGACCGGCTGCATCGACCTGGTCATGGACCCCTCCAATCCACGCATCCTCTACGCCGGATTCTGGCAGGCGGAAAGAAAGCCCTGGACCATCGTGGACGGCGGCGAGAAGGGAGGCGTCTGGAAGAGCATCGACGCAGGCGAGACCTGGGAGCGCCTGGAGGGCGGGCTCCCCGACGGCGTCGTGGGCCGCGTAGGCATGGCCGTTTCCCCGGTCAATCCCGACCGTGTCTGGGTGATCCAGGAGGCCGAGGACGAGAAAAAAGGCGGCATCTACATGTCCGAGGATGCGGGCAAGACCTGGAAGCGCGTCAACCGCGACCACAACTACCGCCAACGCGCATGGTACTATACGCGGATATTTGCCGACCCCCAGAGCGAACACACCGTTTATGTCCTCAACACGGGATTCTACAAGTCCTTGAACGACGGCAAGGAGTTCCAGCGCATCCGTACCCCGCACGGCGACAACCACTGCCTCTGGATCAATCCGAACGATCCCGGCATCATGATCCAGAGCAACGACGGCGGCTCGAACGTGACCTTTAACGGCGGGCAGTCCTGGTCTACCCAGATGAACCAACCCACGGCCGAGATCTACCGGGTGGCCGTGGACAATCGATTCCCTTACCGTGTCTACGGCGACCAGCAGGACAATTCCTCTATCTCCATCCTGAGTCAGGGCCGTCCCTCCCAGGAGTTCTACTCCGTGGGCGGGGGAGAGAGCGGCCATATCGCGGTGGACCCCCGGGATCCGGATGTGATCTATGCCGGGAACTACATCGGGATCATCACCCGGCTCGACCGGAAGAACGGCCACTCCAAGCGCATCGACGCCTATCCCGAGCTGGCCGACGGCATCGCCCCCCGCGACCTCAAGTACCGCTTTCAGTGGAATTTCCCCATCCGCATCTCCCCGCACGATCCCGACGTGCTCTACATCACCTCCAACCATGTCCACCGTTCGACCGACCAGGGACTGACATGGGAGGTGATCTCCCCTGATCTCACAAACGAGATCGACGCTTACCTCGACCGTCCCGGCGGCCCCATCCAGCACGACACCACCGGTGTCGAGACCTACTGTACCATCTTCGCGTTCGAAGAATCCCCCCAGGAGCCGGGCATGCTGTGGGCTGGTTCCGACGACGGTCGCGTGCATGTCACGCGCGACAACGGAGCCTCCTGGCAGGAGGTCACACCCAAGGACATGCCCAAGGAAGGCACGGTCAACATGTTCGATATCTCTCACAGCCGGCCGGGACGGGTGCTCATGGCCGTATACCGCTACCGGGACAACGACTTCAGTCCCTACATCTTCCGCACCGACGACTATGGAAAATCCTGGGACCTCTTGACCGACGGGAAGAACGGCATCCCATCAGACCATTTTGTGCGGGTTGTCCGGGAAGATCCCGACCGTGAGGGCCTGCTCTATGCAGGAACCGAGTTCGGGATGTTCGTCTCTTTCGATTCCGGCAAACACTGGCAGCCATTCCAGCTCAACCTCCCGCTGACCCCCGTCACCGACCTCATGGTCTATCGCAAGGACCTGGTCGTGTCCACACAAGGCAGGGCCTTCTGGATCCTGGACGATATCGGATTCCTGCACCAGGTCCAGCAGGTTGATGGGGATAAATCCATGGCACTCTACCGGCCGGAGGATCCCTACCGGACCCAGGTGCGCGGCACATTGGGGCGGCTGGCCGTCTATGCCCGATTCAAGGAGAAGCCCAAGAAGTTCAAGCTCGAGATCCTGGATGCGGAAGACAAGGTGATCCGCACCTATGACAAGCTCAAGGCCGAGGAGGGGCTCAACCGCTTCTCCTGGGATCTTGCGCATAAACCGCTGGAGAAGATCCAGAAAGCCATCATATCTCTGAGTACCACCGGAGGCCCCAGGGCGGTACCTGGCAAGTATTCTGTGAGGCTCACGGTCGGGGAGGAGAGCCTGGCCCAGCCCTTCGAGGTGCTCAAGGATCCCCGCTGGGAGCACATCTCCGTGGCCGACCTCCAGGAACAGTTCGACCTGCAGGTCGAGGCCGGCAAGGCGTTCACGCAGAGCCATGACCTGATTAAGGACGTGCGCGACATCCGCACCCAGGTCAAGGACATCTCCTCTCGGGCGGAAAAGGCCGGCTACAGCGAGGACATCAAGAAGGCGGCCGAAGAGCTGAACAAAAAGCTGACGGCCCTTGAGGAAGACCTCATCCAGACCAAGAACGAGAGCGGCCAGGATCCCATCAACTACGAGGTCAAGCTCGACAATCAGCTGGCCTATGTGTACTCCTCAGCCCATTCTCAAGATTCCAAGCCCAACCGGTCCATCCGGGAGCGTTTCGAGGAACTCAAAGCCCAGCTGGACAAGGCTGCAGACGCCTTCCGGACACTCGAGTCAGGGGACCTCAAGGCTTTCGAACAACTCCTGCAGGACAACAGCATCCCCCGGATCATCTATAAAGAGAAGAAATAGGCGGCCCATATCTGCAAGGAGAGATGATGGACCCGGAGCTCCCAGAGATCTTCTTCGAGATCCATTCCGGACTTCCCCGCGAAGGGCCCGGCTGTTTCGAGGCCACACAGCGGGCCTTCCATATGCTCGATCTTTCAGAATTTCCTGCGATCCTGGATGCGGGCTGTGGGCCGGGCCAGCAGACCATAGACCTGGCTTCTCTCAGCCTTGGCCACATCACGGCGCTCGACAATCACAAGCCCTATCTCAAAAGGGTCGAGGCACGGGCCAGGGAACATGGCATAGGGGACCGGGTGACCACCTGCCTGGGCGACATGGCCAAGCTGCCGTTCGCACCGGCATCCTTCGATGTGATCTGGTCTGAGGGAGCCATCTACATCATCGGTTTCCAGAAGGGACTGGAGCTCTGGAGGCGTTTTCTCAAGCCCGGCGGATTTGCGGCCGTGACCGAGATCACCTGGCTCAAACCGGATCCCCCGGTCGATCTGGCCGAGTTCTGGAGAAATGCCTATCCCCCCATGGGGGATGCGGCTGAGAATGCCTCCCGCATCTCTCGGGCCGGATACGATCTGCTGGGACATTTCCCCCTTCCCAGCAGCGCATGGTGGGACGACTATTACGGTCCCATCGAGGCTAAGCTGCCTTCTCTACGCGACAAGTACCGTGACCAGCCTGACAAGTTGGATGTTATTGCGATGGAGGAGGCGGAGCTGGACCTCCACCGCAGGTATGCGGACTATTACGGATATGTATTCTATGTGATGCGCCGCTCCTGACGAGGGGGCCTCCGTCTGAAGGCCCATTGCTCCGGTGGCGCCGCGTGCGACTTAGAGGCGCGCCAGGATCGCGGCCGTGCTCACCACCTCGGCGTACGACCCGGACAGCGCGCTCAGGGTGGAGGCATGCACGTCCTGCGCGCTGACTTCAGTATCTCCAAATTTCAGTGCCCTGGTGGCGCAGGCATCGTGGGCCACGATGACCTCGAAGTCATAATCGCTGGCGGCTCGGGCCCCCGCCTCCACCCACATTTTGGTCTGCATCCCACAGATCACCACGGTCTCGATCCTGTTCGCCTTGAGAAACTCAAGGAGGTCGGTGTCCTTGAAGGCGTTGGCGTGGTCTTTGGAGATGACTTTTTCTCCAGGCTTTGGTGCGACATCCGCGTGGATCTCACCGCCCGGCTCGAAGTTGTGGCGGACATGGATGACGAGTTTTCCTTTCTCGCGGAAAGCCCGGAGCAGTGCCTGCGC
>CBESWG010000096.1:0-6474 GCA_965533275.1 uncultured bacterium | reverse complement strand
AGTTCTTGGCTGACGAAGCTGACCGGAGAAACGAGCCCACGCCACCCCCGCCACTATCTTCAAGATCCCCTCCAACTTCCCCCCGGTCCCCACCAAGCAGCGGACCCTTTCCGGGATGAACACTCCCGACCTCTACGGAAACTATGGGGAGTGCAACTACTACACGACCGCGCCCACCCAGCTCAGCGAGGACATGGGAGGCGCCAGGGCCCACGAGGTCTATGTCATCGGGAATCAGGTGGAAGCACGGCTCCCCGGCCCCGAGAACAGCTTCCTCAAGGAAACGGAGGACACCTACCTCGATTTCCGCGTGTACCTCGATCCCGAGCACAAAGTGGCCAAGATCCGGATCCAGGACCATGAGTTCATCCTCCGGCAGGGTGAGTGGAGTGGCTGGAAGCAGATCAGCTTCCCCCTGATGCCGACCCAGAGCATTAGCGGCATCGTGCGTTTCTACATGCAGGAGATCCGGCCTGAATTCAAGCTCTACATCTCTCCCATCAACATCGACCCCGCGGACCCGGCTATGCCCATCTCCACTCCGGACGGCTACAGCCGCGAACTGGAGAAGAAGTTCGGCCCCTTCTACACCAAGGGCCTGCCCGCCGACTTCAAGGCCCTGGACAACAACATCTTCGACGATGAGGAGTATCTCATCCAGGACCAACAGGTCATGGAAGAGCGCAAGGCCATGTTCGACTACGAGCTGGAGCGGTTCGATTCGGGAATGCTCTTCTACTATGTATCCAGCACGGACCAGCGCCAGCACATCTTCTGGCGCCACATGGACGAGCAGAATCCCATGCACGATCCGGCCCTTGCTCCACGCTTCCGCGGCGCCATCAAGGATGTCTACAAAGAAGCGGACCGCATGCTGGACAGGGCACTCCAGAAGGCGGATAAGGACACGGTGGTCATGGTGCTCTCCGACCACGGCTTCGCCCCCTTCCGGCGTACATTCAGCTTGAACACCTGGCTGCTCGAGAACGGCTATCACAGCCTGATCGATCCGCGCCGCCAGGGCGATGACATGCTCTTCCTCAACAGCGACTGGTCCCAGACCAAGGCATACAACTACGGCCTCAACGGCCTGTACATCAACCAGCGGGGACGCGAGGCCGAGGGGACAGTCAACCCGGGCCCCGAAAAGGACAACCTCGTCCACGAGATCATCCGGAAACTGGAGGCTGTCACGGATCCCAAGACCGGCGGCCGGCCCGTCCTTAAAGCCTACGCATCCCGGGACATCTATCACGGGCCCTATGTGGATCAGGCGCCGGACATCGTGGTGGGCTTCAACGTGGGATACAGGATCTCATGGGAATCCCCTTCCGGCCGTTTCCTGCCGGATGTGATCGACGACAACATGGCGAAATGGAGCGGAGACCACTGCATGGCCCCGGAGGTTGTCCCCGGAGTGTTCCTGGCCAACCGTCCCATCAACACGCAGACCCCGCGTTTCCACGACATAACCCCTACCATCCTGCAGGTCTTCGGGATCGATACCCCTCAGGACATGACGGGGATCCCCATCCTGAAATAGGAGCCACCATGGGAAAAACCAAGATCAAGCTTGACAATGACCTGATGGACAAGATCAAGAAGCTGTCCGAGCTCTCCGGCTACGCCTCCACCAACGAATTCATCGTCCACTGCCTTGAGAAAGAGATCGCCAAGCTGGAGGAATCCGACAGCGAGGAAGAGATCAAGAAAAAACTCAAAGGACTGGGCTACATCGCCTAGGAAGAGGCCGGATCATGTGGGCATTCAACTCTATCTTCGGGAAGGTCTTCGATATCCTGTTCCTGCCCTTCCGCGGCCTGAGCAGTCCCTGGTGGGGTATGCTGGCCATATCTCTCTTGACGGGCCTCCTCATGCTGGTCATCTTCAAATACACGTCGAACCAGAGCGGCATACGCAGGACCAAAGACCGGATCAAGGCCCATCTCCTGGAAATGCGGCTCTACAACGACAGCATGCGGAACCAGTTCAAGGCCATGGGAGGGATCCTGAAGGCCAACTTCAAGTACATGAGCCACTCCCTGAAACCCCTGCTCGTGATGTTCATCCCCGTCATCCTGATCCTCATCCAGTTGAACTTCTGGTTCGCGTACAGGTCCCTAGAGCCGGGAGAAGCGGTCCTTTTCAAGGTCACTCTCAAGGAATCCATCAATCCTATGGAAACGGAAGTGCGACTGCAGCCCGCTCCCGGGCTCACGATCGAGACTCCCCCCCTGCGCATCGAAGAGGAGGGTGAGGTCGACTGGCGCATCTCCTTCACCGAAGCGGGTATCCATACGCTGGAGATCGTGGTGGGTCCCGAACGCCTGACCAAGACCGTAGCAGTGGCAGAGAAACCGCTGAGCCGACTCTCGCCCCTCCGGCTGGAAAAGGATTTTTTGGGAGAGGTAGCGTATCCAACCGAACGCCCCCTGGAAAAAGGCTCGGCGGTCAGCCGCATCGAGGTCACCTACCCCACATCGGGGCTGCCTTTCCTGGGGCTGAACCTGCACTGGTTGATCGCCTTCTTCGGCCTCTCGGTCGTTTTCGGGTTCTCCCTCAAGGGGCTTTTCGGAGTAGAGGTCTAAGGAGCTGCAATCATGCGGAAACCCAGGTTTGAAATGGAGCGCTGGCAGTCGGAGTGGGAACACCATGTCCGTTTCAATCTGGGCGAGAGCGGTGTGCATCCCCTGCGCCTGGACGAGCTCGTCCCGGCGCAGGATAGGGATGTTCTGTTCGAGACCGAGCTCGCCTACCTTCAGACCGACGGCACATCCGAGCTCAAGCAGAGCATCGCCGGCATCTATCCTGGAGCTACACCGGACAACATCCTGGTCACCTCCGGCTCCATCGAGGCCAACTTCCAGGTGCTGTGGCATCTCCTGGAACCGGGCGACCGGATACTCTTCATGCGGCCCAATTTTCTCCAGATGCAGGGCTTGGCCGAATCCTTCGGCGCAGACAGCATCCCCTTTTACTTGAAGGATCCGGATTGGGCCCTGGACCTGGACGAAGTAAGCGCCTTCTGTTCGGGGGGAGTCAAGCTCATCGTGGTGACGGATCCCAACAATCCGGCCGGCAGCATCCTGTCCCTAGAACAGAGGCGCGGCCTGGAAGAACTGGCGGCCCATGCCGATGCCTGGCTCGTCGTGGACGAGGTCTACCTGGGAGCCGAACTGGACGGGAACACCCTGCCCAGTTGGTGGGGATCTTACGCCAAGACCATCGTGACCTCCGGGCTCTCCAAAGCATATGGGCTGCCAGGGCTCCGCGTGGGCTGGATCCTGGCCCCACCCGAGGTAATTCGAGCCTGCTGGGCCGGGAAGGATTATGTCTCGATCAGTATCAGTGCTTTGAGCGAGAGGCTGGCCATCCAGGCACTGCAGCCGGAAAAACGGACAGCACTCTTGAAGAGGACACGGGGCATCATCCAGGACAACTGGGAGATCTTCCGATCCTGGATGCAGGATCTCGACGGCCTGCTCACGTGCGCGCCCACGAGAGCCGGCGCCATCGCCTTCCCGCGTTATCACCTGGATATCAACTCAACCCGGATGGCGCAGAGGTTGAAGGAAGAGAAGAGTGTGCTCATCTGTCCCGGAGACCATTTCGGCCTGGATGGTTTCTTCCGCGTAGGCCTGGGGAATCCGTCCACGGAATTCCGTCAGGCTCTGGCACTGGTCGCGGACGGGCTGAGACTCATCCGGGACAACGATATAAACAATAAGTAAAAAGGCGAGTGAGGCTCGGGCCTAGCTCCCTCCCAACCGGTTGAACCAGGCGATCTCTTCCAGGGATTTCCGCTTTCGCTCCCTCGATGGTTTCTTGTCATAATATCCCAACGCCAACAGGGAGATGATCTTGTATTTCGGCGGGATGGCGAAGAACCTGCGGGCCTTCCTCACGTTGAACCAGCCCATCCAGCAGCTCCCCAATCCAAGTTCTTCGGCCTGCAGCACGAGTTGCTGCCCGGCGATTCCGATATCGATGTAGTGGTAGTGGATGTTCTGGACCTGCTTTCCGATCCTGTGTGTGACCACATTCAACCGCGCCAGTATGAGGATCAGGACCGGGGCCTTCGATGCGAACTGGGAGACTTTGTAGATCCCCGAAAATATTTCCCTGCTGAACCGGGCCTTGATCTCTGGGTCGTCTATCACCAGGAAGCGCCAGGGCTGGGCATTTTCTGCCGAGGGGGCGATGCGGGCCGCATCCAGGCATCGGAGCAGGACCTCCCTTTCCACCGGACGTTCTTCTGAATAGCGGCGTATGCTCTTCCGGTCCTCGATGAGACGGCGAAAAGAGCTCTCCGGCATATTCATCATCGCTGGACCAGGCTGACCAGGTCGCACCTCTCCAGTACCCGGAAAAATCCCAGGACATCCCGGGCTGAGACCGGGCCGTATTCCGAAGAAACGGCCCTGCTGATGGCATATACACTGCGCTTGCCATCCACAAAATTGAGGGCCTCGTAGGCGGCACGGCCTTGCAGCGGCAGCTCTGCAGCGGCTTCCTCACCCAGCTTGTCGACGATATAGCCGGTCTGGAGGGGGCACACAAAATCTTCGGATCGGACAGGGATCCAGCTGTCCATCGCCTTCTCCTCGGGGAGAGCTACCGGTTCACGCGGCCGAATATCCATGAGGACGCAGAGTTCCTTGTACCGCGAACGCAGTTCCTCTGCCAGAGATGTCTCCAGGGCCTTGATCCGGGACTCCTGGGCCTGAATGGAACGCAGGCCCTGGGGATCCGTGATGAATGCCTTGGTGGAGCCGACGGCAGCCGCCTCCCGGGATGCTGCGTGTTCGAGCACGTTGCGGGCCCGTTCGTAGGCGGCCTGGAGGCCTTCCGCGCCCGCGGCGTCACAGATCTCCTCCAGCTCATCATAGGCGTCCGCAGCCAGCCGCCCCATTCCGTTCCGCGTGATGAGGCGAGCCATGGCCACGGCCTCCCCGTCGGATGCTTGTGCGAGATAGTAACTGGTGCCCAGGGCTATGGCGCATACGCGCCGCAGCTCGGAAGCATCCACTTTGTCCGGCGTGTCCAGACTCGTGTGATGAAACGTGTCGCCGTGTCCGAACATCAGGGCAGGTACGCTGAGAGCTCCGTCGTTGAACACCAGGTGGTCACTACCGCCGCTGTAGGGATTAACCTTGAAGGCGAAGGGATGCCGGCTCCCATTGAGGCTCACCAGCCCCTGCGACTGGACCATAAGCGCGAAGTTGACCGCAACATCGTTCAGATAGCTGGGCAGCGAATCGGGCGTGCAGGTGATCGTGAATAGGCCGCCCGTAAGATGGAGATCCTCGCCGATCATGTCGCAGTTGATGACAGAGAGAGTATTTCGCGTCCTCTCCAAATGGGCTTTGATGTAGGGAACGGTCCCATAGAACTCGGGTACCCACAGGAAGCGGATGGTGCGCCGGGGAGGAGGGACCTGGCCGGAATCGACCATCCTCTTGAGAGCCCGGGCCATCTCCAGCATGCCTCCGCTCCCGCTGGCATTGTCATTGGCGCTGGGCGTGGGATGGCAGAGATGGCCGACGATCAGGACCTCCTTATCCGGTTCGACCGCTCCTGGTAGAGACGCCGAGATCACTTCGATCTTCCCGTCATAGTACTCGGCCTCGACCTGGGCATGCAGCACGACCTTTTCTCCCGACTCAAGCCGTTTCTTCAGCTCCCAGCCCTGCATCTTGCTCACATTGAATCCGAAACCCATCTCATCCCGCTCTTCCCATCGCGGCCAGAGGGCGGTGTAGCGTATCATGTTGGGATATCCCGGCCGGACGTCCGGCGGATACCAGGTGACGACCCCCAGAGCGCCGCGCCGGACCACCGCCTCTCTCATGACATCTCCGGTGTAGGCCGTGGCCAAAACGATCTTGCCCTTGACGTCCTTTCCCGCGTAGGCTTCCTCCCCCACTCCGGTCCCGACATCCACCAGTTCGGCCTCTACATCCGCGGAGCGGCTGTGTTTGACGAGAGTCAGCGGGACCTCCTCGAAGGAGCATAGCCTTTCCTTGTGCGGGGCCGTCATCCACAGTTCGGCTCGGGTTGCATCCCATCCGATCGGGGTCTGATAGGTATAGTAATAGCGCGATCCATTGGAGGGCCAGCCCTCGATCTCGGCATCCGAATAGCCGATCTTATCCAGCTCATTCTTGATCATCTCCGCCGCGCCATGCCATCCCTGTGAAGCCTGGATGCGGTCGAAATGAGAGATCAATACCATATAGTTGAAGGCGATCTCACCCGACACTTCCTGGGTCAACGCTTTGATCAGCTGCGGCGACGCCAGTGGTTTCTCTCGCGCCTCGACGGGCAGGAGCAGGAAAATGCTCAGACACAGCACACACACTCTAGGGACACAACGCATGCGAACCTCCTTCGTCTCGATTCCGATCGGGCCGGATAGTACCCCTATTGGTATATACCAACCCGCCCCTTTTTAAAAGTTGTAAAAAAACCAAG
>CBESWG010000095.1:0-6718 GCA_965533275.1 uncultured bacterium | reverse complement strand
TTCTTTTCTCAGAGAATCCGTCCAAACAGAAGGAGCAGTTCCCGGATTTAGACGATCTTCATCTGTAACTTTCATCTTTATTCCATGTTTGGACAAAAGCTTCATTCGTTCTGATAGCGTGGCAAATACTAAAGATTTTGCGGTTAGATAATTAAAAAATCTATAGTACAGTGACAATCTTGTTTTTCCATGTTCTCTGAAGGAATTATCCTCAGCAAGCTGGTTATTTATTATAATTGGGTATGGAATACGTGTGCTTTTTGCTATCGATTCTATTTGATCACCCAAATCGTTCTCGCAAAAAACATACACAATTATATCCAGGTCAAAATATTCCATCCATTTGTCACATGTTAAGAAGGATTGATATGTACTGAAGCCACTCACTCCAAACGATAGGGTTTCAATATTGTAGTCACTGAGGCTATCTTCAATAAGGTAATGAAAGGTCTCTTCTAACGGGACCTGTATTGCTTGAGTGTATGAATCTCCAAAAAATCCGATCCGAGTAATCCCAACTCCTTTTTCCCTTTTATAATTATCATCGTAAAATCCGTATTTATTGGTCTTTCTTTTTACGAAATCTCCCCTGTCATTGCGGTAGAAATTGGTGGAATTTGGATAGTATCCACCACCAGTTAAGAGATCGAACTGTGCTACATCATATCGAATCCCAGGTAGTGGGAGAATTCTTAGAATGATTTCACAAATTATAAAAACGATAATCAATGAGGAAATAATTGTGAACAGTGAAAATACGATCTTTTTTTTCTTGGAAAATTCTTTTTTGTTGTCACGCCTCATTATATATTCTGTTAGTCCAACTTGAATTCATCTTTCCAGTTTGAATCATCCGCCAGTTTTTCTTGTTCGTTTTTGTCGAACAGGAAATTACCCATCACCAGAAAGTCCATTTCGGTTCTCATGAAACACCGGAAACCATCTTCAGGAGTGCAGACGATGGGTTCGCCCCGAACATTAAAACTTGTATTAACTACGACTCCATAGCCGGTCTTATTCTTGAACTCATTGATGAGATTCCAATATTTCGGGTTTGTATCCTTGTTGACACTTTGAATTCGAGCGGAATAATCGATGTGCGTTATCGCCGGAACGTCGGAACGCAGATGATACAATCTCTCGTAGAGTTCCATCTTGTCATAGCCTTCGGGCAGAGGCTTTTGCCTTTCCTTGTTCACGGGGATCACCAACAGCATGTATGGAGAAGGCCTGTCCAGATCAAAAAACTCCTGGATGTCTTCCTCGAGGACTGAGGGCGCAAAAGGTCTGAATCCCTCACGATACTTTATCTTCAGGTTCATCTTTTTTTGCATCTCGGGATTTCGAGCATCACCGATTATGCTCCTGTTGCCCAGGGCTCGAGGACCGTATTCCATTCTTCCCTGAAACCATCCGACAACTTTTCCGTCTGCGATTTTGGAGGCGGCTGCCCTTGTGAGCTCGGAAAAATCTTCATAGTAGTCATATTTGGCGTTGTATCTTTTCGCGACTCCCAAAATGCTTTTTTTATCAAATTCCGGGCCTAGGTAGGCCCCTTTCATCGCATCAGGATCGGTGGCGGGGTGCCTGTCTTCCTCTTTCAATAGATACCATCCCAGATAGGCAGCACCCAATGCCCCGCCCGCATCACCAGCCGCGGGTTGGATCCAAATATCCTTGAACAACCCGGATTTGAGCAATTTCCCGTTGGCGACGCTGTTTAATGCCACGCCGCCTGCCATGACCAGATATTCACAGCGGGTTAGATCTTTGGCTGTTTGCGCGAGTCTCAGCACGATCTCTTCGGTGACCTGCTGAATAGCGAGCGCCATATTCATATATTCTTGAGATATCTCCGACTCTGGTTTCCGTGGGGGAATGCCGAACAGGTTGGTCCACTTTCGGTCATTGGTCATTTTTAACCCAGTGGCGAACTTGAAGTATTTCATGTTGAGTAAAATGGACCCATCTTCGCGGATATCGACGAGTTCTTTGGTGATCTTCTCTGCAAATCCCTTGGTTTGTTCTGCTTCGGAAATACCGTAGGGAGCTAAACCCATGAGTTTGTACTCTCCGCTGTTCACGCGGAAACCCGTATAGTATGTGAAAGCGGAATAAAGCAATCCGAGGGAATGGGGGAAATGCAGTTCCTGAGAGATTTCGATCTTGTTTCTGTCCCCATAGCCTATGGTTGTCGTGGCCCATTCACCGACTCCGTCAATTGTCAAAATTGCGGCTTTCTCAAAAGGTGACGGGAAAAAAGCGCTGGCGGCATGGGAGAGATGGTGTTCTGGAAATAGGATCGGGATTTTTTCGGATCCCAATTTCGAAAGTTCTTCTCTCAGCATTTTTTTCATGAAAAGTTTCTCTTTTATCCAGACGGGAATTGCTGAAAGAAAACTGATCAACCCCTTGGGCGCAAATGCATGATATGTTTCGAGCAGTCTTTCGAATTTTATGTATGGCTTGTCATAAAAGGAGATGGCGGTGAGATCTCCGTATTCGATCCCGGCCTCATTCAAGACATATTTTGCTGCGTTGATAGGGAAAGAGGAGTCGTGCTTTTTTCGTGTGAACCGTTCTTCGTGGGCGGCGGCGATTATTTCACCATCAATGATGATCGCGGCTGCGCTGTCGTGATAGTAGGCGGAAATACCGAGTATAGACGTTGACATGTTTGATCTTCTCGCTGCTCTCCTGGTATTAAAATAGGGTGTAAATAAAGGGTGCTATGGCTGAACCGGATGTCAATACGATCAACAGACCAAACAGAAGCAGCACGATAATGATCGGCAGCAACCAGAATTTCTTGCGGACTCTGAGAAAAGCCCACAGATCTTTTAAGAATTCCATCGTGTTATATCCATAATATTAAAGTCAGTTGCCCTAGTAAGGTTTCTCGATATCCTTCAAATCAAACGTCTTATTCCTGGTCAACATCACAGATCCCTCACCCTTGTTGAACTTAGCCAACTGCAGCGAATCTTTGCCCAACAGTCTCCTGAATATGCCGACAGGAAGTACCAAAATAATGAAAACAACCGTCAGGATGATCTTGGATACGACGGTTCCCAGCAAGTGTGAAAAACCGAGCCAAACAATGGCGAACAAATAGAAAAACATCGGGAAGATCATATCGATAACCAGAAAAGGGATCGCCAATTTGAAATAGAGAATATTCTGTGAAAACAATCCAATCAAAAGGAGGATGAGCACAACCGCCATCCCCGAATCAGTGGCTTGTTTTTTGGAGATTTTTGTCGGGAAAAAATCCAATATTTTTAATTTCCTCATAACATTTCGGTTAACTTATTGATTCTGAAGTAAAAGTTTAGTATGTGAGCCGTAAAAAAACAAGAGGGGAGCGGCAAATTGTCAATGCGGGCGGCCTATGCTATATTCTCCCTGATATGGTAAAAGTCAGGTTTGCCCCGAGCCCGACAGGGCATCTGCACATCGGTGCGGCGAGGACCGCGATCTACAACTGGCTCTATGCCCGGCACGAGGGCGGGCAGTTCATCCTGCGGATCGAGGACACGGATCTGGAGCGCTCCTCAGAGGAGATGACACAAGGCATTTTGGGCGGCATGGAGTGGCTGGGCATGGACTGGGACGAGGGCCCGATCTATCAGTCCGAGAGGCTCGATCTCTACAGGGTGAAGGCCCAGGAGCTTGTCGACGCGGGTAAAGCCTACCACTGCTACTGCAC
This sequence comes from uncultured bacterium, assembly GCA_965533275.1. Classification (GTDB taxonomy): domain Bacteria; phylum Acidobacteriota; class Aminicenantia; order Aminicenantales; family Aminicenantaceae; genus JAUXEH01. Next base: position 3,009 of record CBESWG010000095.1, on the reverse strand, counting down.
TGCCGAGGAGATCGACGAGCGGCGCGCCAAGACAGAGGCGGCCGGCGATTACTGGTGGTACGACCGCAGGTGCCGGGAACTGTCGGTTGCGGAGCGTGACGCCTTCGAGGCCGAAGACCGGAAGAAGGCCATCCGGTTTGCCGTGCCGGAGGAAGGTGTGGTCCGCTACAAGGACATGATCCGGGGCAAGATCGAGGTCGCAAACGAGACCATAGAAGACTTTGTGCTGCTGAGGAACGACGGGCAGCCCACCTACCACCTCTCGGTCGTGGTGGACGACATGGAGCTCGAGATCACACACGTGATCCGGGGGTCGGACCACATCTCCAACACGCCCAAGCAGATCCTTCTGTATTTGGCTTTTGGGGCGGCGGTGCCGAAGTTCGGGCATCAGTCGCTGATCCTGGGGCCTGACAAGAAGAAGTTAAGCAAACGGCACGGCGTGACGTCTGTGCTCCAGTTCCGGGAGGACGGCTTTCTATCACTGGCGCTGCTCAATTACCTGGCCCAGATGAGCTGGTCGCCGGGCGAGGAGAGGATCTATCCGGTCGATGAGATGATCGGAAAGTTCTATCTCGACAAGCGCAGCAGGGGAAATCCTGTGTTTGATCTGACCAAGCTCGAGTGGCTGAACGGCCAGCTGATCTCGTCCATGGGGGCGGAGGAGCTCTATCCGAGGGTCAAAGAGGAGCTCGAAAAGGCCGGGCTCTGGGATGATTCGCTGGCGGGGGAGAGGAAGGAGTGGTTTCTGAGGCTTATCGATCTCCTGAAGGAACGAAGCCGGAGGATGACAGACTTTGGGCTGCGCGCCAGGCCGTTTTTTGTGGATGATGACGACGTCGAGTACGAGCAGGAGGCCGTTGAAAAGCACCTGCAGGATGAGGCGCTGGGAAGGCTCATCCCCAAGCTGGCGGACGACTTTGCGGCACTTGCCCCTGGCGATTATACGGCCGAGCGGATCGAGGAAGTCCTGCGGGCGCGGGCTGAGGCCGAGGATGTGAAGGCCGGCATGCTGATCCATGCCGCCCGCGTGCTCGTGCTGGGCAGCAAGGTGAGCCCCGGCATCTTCGAAGTGCTCGAGCTCATGGGCCGCGACCGTACGGTCGCCCGGCTCAGGCGTATCGACAAAGTGAAATGAAAAAAGGGGACAGGTCCAATTAATATTAAGATAGTGAAGGGGACAGGTGCATTCAACAGACCAAGCTCACCCGAGATTGAATGCACCTGTCCCCTTCAACATTAATTGGACCTGTCCCCATTATTTGGAGGAATAGATGGAATACAAAGAGATAAGAGCTCCCAGAGGAACAGAACTCAGCTGCAAAGGCTGGGCCCAGGAAGGGGCCCTGCGCATGCTCATGAACAATCTCGATCCGGATGTGGCGGAAAAGCCCGAGGAGCTCATCGTGTACGGCGGCACAGGCAAGGCAGCTCGCAACTGGGAGTGCTATCACGCCATCGTGGACAGCCTCCGGAACCTCGAGAACGACGAAACGCTCTTGGTCCAGTCCGGCAAGCCCGCTGCCGTATTCAAGACCCATGAGGGGGCCCCGCGGGTGCTGATCGCCAATTCCCAGATCGTGCCCGAGTGGGCCAACTGGGATGAGTTCAGGCGCCTGGAAGCCAAGGGCCTCACCATGTATGGCCAGATGACGGCCGGTTCCTGGATCTATATCGGCACACAGGGCATCCTCCAGGGAACATATGAGACCCTGTCGTCTGTGGCCGCCAAACACTTCGGGGGATCGCTCAAGGGCAGGCTCACGCTCACAGCCGGCCTGGGCGGGATGGGAGGCGCTCAGCCTTTGGCCGTCACCATGAACGAGGGTGTGGCCATCGTGGTCGAGGTCGACCCAGATCGTATCCAGCGAAGGCTCGACACACGTTACGTGGACACGATGGTAACAGATCTCGACGAGGCATTGAAGCTCGCCGGCGAAGCTCAGGCGAAAGGGGAGCCTTTGAGCATCGCCCTGCTGGGGAATGCGGCTGATGTGCTGCCCGAGTTTGTGCGGCGTGGCATCGTGCCTGATGTGGTCACGGACCAGACCTCAGCCCACGATGAATTAAACGGGTATGTGCCAGCTGGGATGCCCTATGACGATGCACTCAAGCTCAGGCAGGACGACCCGGACGACTATATTAAGCGGTCCTATGAATCCATGGGGGCACATGTCAAGGCCATGCTGGCGCTGCAGGACATGGGTGCCAGGACCTTTGACTATGGCAATAACCTCCGGGGCCAGGCCAAGAAGGCCGGCGTGGAAAATGCGTTCGATTTCCCGGGATTTGTTCCGGCCTATATCCGGCCGCTTTTCTGCGAGGGCAAGGGACCGTTCCGCTGGGCTGCTCTGTCCGGCGATCCCGAGGACATCTATGTGACGGATGCTGCCGTGCTGGATCTTTTCCCAGAGGACGAAGCCCTGGCCAGGTGGATCCGCAAGGCCCAGAAACAGGTGGCCTTCCAGGGGCTGCCGTCGCGTATCTGCTGGCTGGGATACGGAGACAGGGCCAAGTTTGGCGCGCGGATCAATGATCTCGTGAAGCAGGGGAAGATCTCGGCTCCGATCGTGATCGGGCGCGATCACCTGGACACGGGCTCTGTGGCATCGCCCTATAGGGAGACCGAAGGAATGCGCGACGGCTCGGATGCCATCGCCGACTGGCCGATCCTGAATGCGTTGCTGAATGCCGTTAACGGCGCCTCCTGGGTATCGGTGCATCACGGCGGGGGAGTGGGCATCGGGCTTTCGATCCACGCCGGCATGGTGATCGTGGCTGATGGAACCGATGCGACGGCAGAGAAGCTCGAGCGCGTGCTGACCGGGGATCCCGGGAGTGGAGTGGCTAGGCACGCAGACGCCGGCTACGAAGAGGCCATGACCTGCGCCCGCCGCAAGGGCATCAACCTCCCGATGATCAAGTAATAAAAAAGGGGACAGGTCCAATTAATGTGAAGTTAGTGAAGGGGGCAGGTGCATTTAACAGCCCAATGGCATCTGGGCTTGA
>CBESWG010000094.1:0-7398 GCA_965533275.1 uncultured bacterium | reverse complement strand
GGATCAACGAAGAGCACCGAGCGCTCATAGAAGGCATCGCCCCCCCGCCGGAACGTGACTCGGCCCGCGGGGAGCACACGAGTCGACGCCTCGATCTCTGGGAATTCCTGTGCCAGTGCTGGCGCCAACGGCCCTGGGACATAGGTCGTGTGCTTAACCTCCCGGTTCTCGTCGGTTCGGACCTGCACCAGGCAGTAGATGCCGTCGGCATTTTCGTGGAAGCGGTCGGCGTTCAACTTGCTCCCTGCCATGAGGGCGAAGAGCGTGAAACCGGCCATGCCCAGGGCCATGCCCAGGAGGTTGATTACGGAAAACACCTTTTGTTTCCTGAGGCTCCTCAGTGCAACCAGGAGATAGCTCTTCAACATATCGGTCCTCCTCTTTTTGAATATTTTCGGAATCAAGCCTTGCGGATCCTTCGGGTCATTTCCTTACAAGCATGGCCTTGGCATAAAGTCCGTGCCAGCGGCCCACCCACTTGGTGAGATGCAGCGTCATGGGCAGCAGCAGGAAGCCTGCCAGGCACACCAAGGGAACTGACCAGCCCGGCGGAAAAAATGGCTGGACGATCGTGATGAGGGGACGCTCCAGTACAAAGTACCACAGGGGGTACAGAATCATCTTCAGGGAAAATCCGAAGAGCACAAACGTCACACACGTATACAGCGCGCCCAGGGGAAACTGGAACAGGAGATATGCCAGGGATTTCCAGGTCTGGGATTCCGTGACCAGGGCCTTGAACCGCCCCTTCCAGCTCAGGCCTTCCTGCACGAACAGGGATTTACGCGGCATGCGGACTCCGAGCATTGCCTCTACGATACGGCCCTCCATCAAGGCGATCCCCCGGACGGAAAGCAGGAACAGGCCGGTCACGGGAAGACCGATGATAAGGATGAGGGTCAGGAGAGAAAAAGAGACGCCCGCGAGTGTCCACAACCCATAGAAAGAGCCGGTCACCAGCGCGAACAGCAGGTAGAGGAACGAACTCCAAGCCCGGGGATCGGCATAGATCCCGAACAGCCTTCCCCAGAACGAGCGCGGGCCTCTCGGACCGGGGGGGGGCAGCGCCTGGACAGATCGCTCCTCCACAGCCCTGTAGGCCGACGCCACCTCGGTCGGTTCTCCATACTTCTCGATGAGCGTGTGCAGGGCCTGCGATTCCGAGATCCCTCCCTTTTCGCTTCGGATCTGAGCGGATCCCAAGCGTAAGTGTTCCTCTGCATCCGCCAGGGCATCCTGCACCAGGGCCGGGTCGCAGCCCGCGAGCTCATGCCTGAGTTTCTCGAGATATTCATCCACGGTCTTGATCATGGGCGTTGTCTCCTCATCTTCGCACCAGCATGGCCTTGGCATAGCGGCCGTGCAGCTTCCCCATCAACCTGGCCAGGTGGAGCGCGGCCGGAAGCAGCAATAATCCGGCCAGGAAGACAAACGGCAGCAGCCAGAGGGGGGTGAAGACACCCGTCCCCATGAGATCCAGGGGGATGTGCAAGATCAGCTCGAACACGGGTGCTGTTACGAATGCGAAAGCGAACAGGAAGGTCCCCCAGACAATTCCGAGATACAGCAGACCCAGGGGGAACTGGAGCAGCATGTAGAGCAGGATCTTCCAGGTCAGTGCCTCCGTATATAGAGATTTGAATCTCGTAGTCAGCTTCTCGTCCCTGTTCACAAAAAACGGCTTCCGCGGCATGCGCTCTCCCAGCAGAGCCTCCACGATCCTTCCCTCCAGCAGGCCGAAGCCGCGCAGAGACAGGAGGAAAAGGGCGGTTATGGGAATCCCCACGATGAACAGGAGCGAGGGGATGGCAAAGGCTCCTCCCACTACCGCCCAGGCACAGTAGACCATGCCGAAGAGGAAGGCCAGGAGCGTGTAGAGGAAAGAGCCCCACGCCTTCGGTTCGGCCAGGATCCTGAAGAACCTGAAGATGAGGGACGGAGAAGAGGGGGGGGGCGCTGCGGCTTGAAAGGGACTGAGGAACGCCTCGGCGTCCCGGTAGGCAGCGGCAACCTCGTCAGGTGCCCCATATTTCTGCAGGAGGGCCGGGAGGGCCTCCTCCTCGACCAGGCCGGGCGTCTCGGCGAGCGCTATATCCAATGCGCTGCGCAGGTGCTCCTCGGAATCGGAGAGGGCGTCCTGGATGAGGGCGGGATCGCTGCCCGCGAGCGCGGATCTCAGGTGAGCCAGGTAGGCATCGATGCTATTCGCCATTTTCCCCCCCTCTTATTAAGGAGTCGACGAACGACTTGGTGTGATCCCAGATCTTCATCCAGGTTGCCAGGGTTTTACGCCCCTCTAGAGTGATCCTGTAGTAGCGCCGGGGCGGCCCGGAGACCGAAGGATCCACATGACTCTCCAGCAGGCCGCTGTTCTCCAGAGAGCGCAGGACCGGGTACAGGGCCCCCTGCTTCATCATCGGGGCCTGGGCGTCCGCGGTCTCCATGCGCTTGGCGATCTGGTAGCCGTACATGGGTTCCTCTGCTCGTTCCATCAAGCTGAGCAGCACGAGGGCCGCGGTGCCGGAATTCAACTCCTTCTGGAACTTCTTATTGGCGTCGATCAGGTAAGCCAAGGCCATCACCTCCGTACAAAAAGTGTCCGTGCATTTTTTATTCTCATTTTAATAATACTTATTATTTATCATTATTGTTAATCACAATATAGTGTTAAGTTATCACTATGTCAAGTAAAAAATGAAATTTGCTTTGAAGGACTAAAAAAAGAGGGAAAACCTTTACTGTTTAGAAGATCCGCGATCAGGCCGCAGGCCCGGATCCGCCGCTGGATCGATCGGGCTCGATCGGGAGAGAGAGGGAGACGGTGGTCCCCTCATCGGGCTGGCTGTCGATGCTTATGGTGCCGCCTTGGTCCTCCATGATCCGATAGCTGATGGCCAGTCCCAATCCGGTTCCCACCCCTCGCCCTTTGGTGGTGAATCCGGGCTCGAAGGCGCGTGCGAGGTTCTCCGGAATGATGCCGTGGCCGTTGTCTGAGATCCGGATCCGGATCCTGTCACGGTCCCTGCGCGTCTTGACAGTGATGCGCCCCCGGTTTCCCGTGGCTTCCAGCGCATTGTTCAGGATGTTGATGAACACCTGGTTGAGCTGTCGTGGACGGCAGTACATTTGCGGCAGCACTCCCAGCTCTCTCTCAACTTCGATGTCAACCTCGGGGTTGGCCATAACCAGCGTGAGCGTGTCTTCGATGCCCTGGTTTATGTCGAAGGATTGATACTCTCCCTCGTCCAGGCAGGCGAAGTTCCGCAGCGCCGTTACGATCCTGTCGATGCGCTCCACTCCGCCGGCGACCGATTCATTCAGGGTGATCAGGGTCTGAAAGGCCCTCTGCACCCTCTCTTCCCGGCAGGCTTCATCTCCCTCTCGGAGGGCGTCTTCGATCACGCGCAGGGCCCGCTGGGCCGTATCGGCAGAGGATCCGATGGAGCCCAGGGGGCTGTTGATCTCGTGCGCCACCCCCGCCACCAGGTTGCCCAGGGCCGCCATCTTCTCCGACTGGACGAGCGAGGCCTGCGTGTCCCTGAGCTTGACATTCGTCTGCTCCAGCTCCTCGGCATATTCAGAGATGGAGTTCTTCATGAGGATCTCTTTCTGCCGGGCCTTGTAGAGCCGGTGGCGTGCTTGGTAGAGATAGCAGGTGATGACAGTGGCCAGCACGGTGGTCGGTACCATGTGGGAGAAGAATTCATCCGCCACGACCATGCCTCCGGGGTAGACCTTGGCCTCGAAGACATAGATCAGCATGAAGTTGATGCAGATCAGTGTGACCTGCCACGGTCGGAAGGGTATGGCGCTGACCCCGGCGAACAGGAAAAGGACCAGGTAGCCTGACGAGGACTCTACATCCCCGACCAGCACATCATCGTAGACCGAGATGAGGGCCGTGGCGAGCAGCATCGCCCACACGACATACCTCCCGACCTGCACATCGAACTTGCTCCGAGACAGGTAGAGGGCGAGGAGCCCCAGGCTGGCGATGAGGAGCTTGTCCCACATCGTCACAAAGCCTTCGTTGGGGAGACCCTGCGAATACGCCCAGACGAGATGTTTGCTCTGGAAAGCCAGCTTGATGAGCAGGATCAGGCCGATGGCCACCCCGGCCAGGATTCCCACCACGATCATCCCGATGCGGCTGAGCCGTCCCAGATAGATGCGGAACTTGGGATCACTCTCCAGCCGGTCGGGGACCAGGTACTTTACCCAGGACAGGAAGGCTCTCCTAAATACGCTCATGTCCCCTCTCAAAGAAAGATGAGATCAACAAACACCCCAAAGTCAAGATCATCCTAGCACATGGAGGATGGGAGACACAAACAAAAAAGAAAGGACAACCAGGCTTGGTCAGCGGACCGGAATTCGGACAGTCAGGGGGGCCACGTTGGCCCCGGAGAGCGATAGGAAAAGCTCGCCCGGCTGCCCCTGGGCCGCGGAGCGCGGGAACTCTACCGAGAGGGTCCGGCTGGTCCCCGGTGTCAGGCTGAAATAATTGTCACTCCAGAAGCTGGGCAGGATCTCTGGGCCCCCTTGCCCCTCGACTACTCGGGCCCGGAGGAAAAAGGCCAGGGCGGGTCCAGGATTGTACAGCCTGAACACGCAGGTCCTGAGGTCTGCCCGGTCGACGACCCTCACGACCTCACACTCCAGCCGAGCGTCCGGGAGCCCCTGCAGGCCGGAATAATCGCCCTCCGCGGCCAGCCAGGTGACGCTGTCAGAGAGAACCTCACCAGCCCGGTCCTGGAGCCACAGCCGGACAAAGAGGACGCCCGCCTCCCTCCCCTCCGGGAGTGGGACCGAGAAGAGTTCCCGCACATCACCGGATCCGAGGTCCAGGCTCTCAGAAAGGCCCCAGATCCTGCTCCCGGAGGCAGCGAACACCTCCGCCTCTGCTGCTAGTCCTCGAAACTCGGCGAGGCCATTATTGATCACGACCACCTTTCCATCCGTCGGGTTCAGTTGGATATGGAGAGGTTCACAGGCCTTTTTTGCGGCATAGTAACCGGCGTGGGGGGAGAGATACCAGTCATAGAGCTGCCACACGACGCTAGGCCATGCGGGATTCACCTTCCAGAGCAAAATCCCTGCGCTCCTGTCCCCCACCTGGTTGACCGCCTCGAACATGGCCCGGTAGCTCTCCGCATTGACCAGCTGGGCCTTAAATACGTAGTCCGCCAGGTCAGCAGGCTCGCCATACCGGCTCCGGATGGCCAGGTCATAGAGGCTGGACTTCCCGTTGCCCTCGCAGGCGTCGTGATAGCCCCACACATGGTTGAGCGGGAACGCCAGCTCCTCATCCGGAGTGAGGTCCGGGATGAACCGCCTCAGGCTCTCCAGCACGGGCACGGAGGGAATTCCCACTTCGTTCTTGAACAGCCAGTCCTGTCCGGCATCCGCCTTCTCAAAGTAGATCCGGGGATCGACCCAGTTGTAGGGTCCCCCCGAATACGTCCCGGCTTTGCCGTTGTCGGGCCAGGCCAGCCCCCACTCCTCCGGAGGCTCCCGGTATCCTGAGGAGGGGATGAAGGGCCGCGTCCCATCGAGCCCAGCCACGATCCTGTCACGAAGGGGGACGTAGATCTCCTCCCGCGGATAGCCCTCGTTGCCCGCGGTCCAGACGAGGAGACAGGGATGGCTGCGAAGCCTGCGGACCGTGTCGGAAGCATTGTCGAGGAACACGTCGGCCTCGAAGGGATAAGCCTGACTCCCCTTCCCCCAGGTCCCCTGGCAGTCACCCGTGATCCAGAAATCATGCCATACCAGGAGCCCCAGTTCGTCGCAGATGGAGAAGAACTCATCCGGCGGTGTCACTCCCCCGCCCCAGATCCGGATCAAATTCAGGTTTGCATGCCGGCAGAGCGAAAGCTCCTGATGAAGCTTCTCACTGCTGCGGTTGAGCATCATATCCGGGACCCAGGCCCCACCCCTGAGCCGCAGCTTGTGACCGTTGAGGGAAAAATCCCTGCGCACCCAGCCTTCGACCTCGGTGAGTGCGCTGGACACCTCCCGGATGCCGAATTTCAGGACGGCTCGATCCGAGATCTCCCCCCCTTTGGACTCGAAGCGTATCTCCAGCCCATAGAGTTCCGGCTCCCCCAGGCCATTGGGCCACCAGAGCCGGGGATTTGGCAGCAGGAGATCGGGAAAGTCTGAGGGGTCAAATTCGATGGGACGGGACTCTCCCGGCTCCAGGTTCACCGGCTGTTCCAGGATAAGGGCAGGGACCTCCGGATCCGGGGACGTGATCCGCAGCTTTAGCGAACCGGAATGTGGAGCAGCGTTGGTGTTCACCAGGTCGGCGCTCACCTTGAGGGAGGCCCGATCCAGGTTTGGGAGGGGCAGGTCGGTGATGACCCGCGGATCACGCACATCCACCGATCCGGTGGCAATCACGGACACGCCCTGCCAGATCCCCATGTTGCGGTCCCGCACGGCGGGCAGCCAGTCCCACCCGACCGAAGCCTGCATCGTGACGTTGACTCCAATATCTCCGGTCTCGCCGCCGTTTAGTCCGAAGGACCCGAACGTTTCCAGCTGGGGCTCTCCGGGGATGCCGGGCACATCCAGGGGAAAGACCTTGATCGCCAGGCCGTTGAGGGCTCCGGGCCGGGCAAACGCGCTGACGTCGAACGCCCAGTCCCCGAACATGCCCACGATCTCGTCGGCCCCGGCGATGCGCCGGCCGTTCACCCACACCTCAGCCCGGTAGTTGATGCCCCGCAGGCGCAGCCAGACCCTCCTACTGTTGTATTCCTCTGGGAGCGTGAAGCGGGTCCGGAACCAGTAGGGATCCAACCAGGGATTCCGTTTTCCCGGCAGATGGCTGAAGCGGCCCAGGCCATGTTTCTGGTTGAACTCCTCACAGGCATCGGGAATCCGCATGTTGTTGAGGCCGACATAGGGATCCGGATAGATCCCGTTGCGGACCAGGGCGTTCAGGACCGTGGTAGGGATCTCGGCGGCAAACCAGTCCTTGGGGACATATTCGGGAGAGGAGACCTTGGCTCCGGCTTCTTCGACCCGGGTGGCCGATCGCATTTCCCAATCCCGTGTCAGGTGGATCTCCTGAGGCAGATCGGATGCAGCCGTACCCGCCGCACTCAGCAGGATGAAAAGGGCCGTGCCCCACGCCGCAGCGGATCGGGGGATCATACCGTCCTCACCATATAGGACTCAGGCAAAGGGCTGATCGATGGAGGGACTGGGCTGGGAAAAGTAGTGAGATCCGTCCTCGGTGATGAAGATGCAGTCCTCCAAACGGACCCCGAATTCTCCGGGGATCACCACCATGGGCTCGTTGGAAAAACACATGCCGGGCTCCATGGGCCGCTTGTTCCCCTTGACCAGGTTGATCCACTCGTGCCCGTCCAGGCCTATGCCGTGCCC
>CBESWG010000093.1:0-7412 GCA_965533275.1 uncultured bacterium | reverse complement strand
GGATTTTCCAGGTGCCGTGATCCTCGTGGGGCGCGAAGGGAAGGTCGTCTTCCGGAAGGCTTACGGAGCCTCTCAGTGGGTGCCGGATCTGCGCCCCATGCGTGTGGACATGCTCTTCGACATGGCCTCCATCACTAAATCCGTGGCCACCGCCACGGCAGTCATGCTCCTGCTCGAGCAGGGGAGGCTGCGCCTCTGGGACAAGGTTTCGGATTTCATCCCGGGTTTCCAGCCCTTCCGGGATGAGGAAGGGAAGAAGGGGGAGGACATCCGGATCTGGCATCTCCTGACCCACACATCAGGGCTGCTTCCTTTCCTGCGTAACGAGGAGATCGAAAAGGCTATCGGCATTCCCTGCACCCTGGAAGCCATGGTGAGCCATATCGCGGATCTGGATAAACTGTTTTCCGCGGGCGAGGAATTTCTGTACAGCGATCTGGACTTCATCATCCTGGGCTTCATCATCGAATCCGTTTCCGGGAATCCGCTCGAGGACTTCTGTCGGGACCATATCTTCGCCCCCCTGAAGATGGAGCACACGCTCTTCAATCCTCCGGAAAAGCTGCGTACGCGGTGTGTACCCACAGAGGTGGAGGAGGGAGTCTTGCTCCGCGGCGTGGTGCACGATCCCCGGGCCCGCCTGTTGGGAGGAGCTGCCGGACATGCTGGTCTCTTTTCCACGGCCGACGACCTGACCGTATTTGCGCAGATGCTCCTGAACCGGGGGGAATTCGCGGGCGTGCGCATCCTCTCTCCGCTTTCCGTGGACCGCATGACCGAGGTCTACTCCCAAGCCGCCTTTGCCGGCCGGGGGCTGGGATGGGACCTGGACTCCGGCTTTTCCACCAACGGCGGTGACCTGTTCGGTCCCGCCTCCTATGGCCACACGGGCTATACCGGCACATCACTCTGGATTGATCCGGAAACCCGGACATTCGTGATCTTCCTCACCAACCGTGTGCATCCCGACGACACCGGCGATGCGGCCACCTGGCGCAGCCGTGTGGCGAACGTGGTGGCGGCCGCGATCAGGGAGTAGGCATACCTTGACCATGAACTCTCTAGTCAAGCACATCCTGGATCCCCAAGCAGGTGGAAAGCGAAGGATCTACTCAGCAGGAGAGGGGCTCTTCGATGCCGGAGACCCTGCGGATGGGCTCTACTATGTAAAGAGCGGTGAGGTGCGGGTATACAAGATGGACGAACAGGGCCGGGAGGTAGAGGTGGTGCGCCTCGAATCCGGTGATTTTTTTGGAGACGCCGTCCTCTTCGTACACGAAGTGTTCCCCGCCTATGCCGAGGCGGTTCAGGATTCGGAGGTCTTTTTCCTGGATAAACCGCGCCTCTTCCGGGATATCGAGGAGGTGCCGGGCCTGGCCAGGGAGTTTATCACACTGCTGGCCCGGAAGTGTGTCACGCTCAACCGCCGCATCGAGGCCCTCGGGCTTCAGACCGTCCGCCAGCGGCTGACCCAGTATCTACTCCTGCGATGTCAGGGAAAGGCCGGCTGTACGATCGAGTTGGACATGAAGAAGTCCGAGCTGGCCCGCCTGTTGGGAACCATCAGCGAGACGCTCTCCCGTAACCTGAAACAGCTCCAGGAAGAGGGGCTCATCCAGGTGGAGGGCCGCACCATCCGTATCTCGGATTGTTCCCGGCTCCGCGGCGTTCTGTAACATCTTGAGTCAGGATCCCCGGATTTTAAACATCCCCAAATATTTGACCCAGATCAAGGAATTCGATCTCCCTCCCACGTATACTTAAAGTGAAATCTTGACAAAGGAGAATTTAATGGCAAAACGCAAGATCATTGAGATAGAACGGGACCTGTGTGACGGCTGCGGACTCTGCACCACGGCCTGCGCAGAGGGTGCGCTGGTACTGGACGAGGAGAACAAGGCCAAGCTTGCTCGAGAGATCTACTGTGATGGGCTCGGTGCCTGCCTCGATGTGTGCCCCACCGGTGCCTTGAAGGTCATCGAGAGAGAGAGTGAGGGGTATGATGCGCAGGCTACCTATAAACATGTGCTGGAGACACGAGGCCAAGAAGCGGCTGCCCATGTCCACGGCGAGGAGGGGGACACTGAAGACGCTTGTCAGACCGAATCGCGGTCGGAGGAGCGCCCCAATTTCCCCACGGGATGTCCCGGCAGCCGTGCCCGCGAGATCCAGCCGCAGGCCCCCTCCCAGGAAGCAGCCCCCTCTTTCTCCGGCAGGTCCGAGCTCAGCCAATGGCCCATCCAGCTGCATCTGGTCTCTCCCCAGGCACCCTATTTCGACAAGAGCGATCTCCTGATCGCGGCAGACTGCACCGCATTCACACTGGGGAGTTTTCATCAGGACCTGTTGAAGGGAAAGAAGCTGATCATCGCCTGCCCCAAGCTGGATGACACTTCCCCCTATATCGAAAAGCTGGCAGAACTGCTCAAGCACAACACCGTGTATTCCCTCACCGTGGCGCGCATGGTCGTGCCCTGCTGCTCCGGCCTGATCCACATCGTTAATGAGGCCATAGAGCGGTCCGGGTCAGGCATCCAGGTGAGAGAGATCGTGGTCGGCATAGACGGGCAGATCATCGAATAGTGGGAGTGAATTCCCGCCATCCCCAACAACAATGAATAGGGGAGAGGCAAGAGGCCGGGGAGGGCCCGGTCGGACCTTGACAGCGGTCCCCCCATGAGAGAAAATGGCGCCGTGGATACGAGGAGATCCTGCGCCCGCATGTCCTGTTTCTGCGTTCTGCTCTGCCTGATCCTGCTGGGCCTCCCGGCCTGTCGCGCTCCCGAGAGGGAACTGGTCATCCTGTTCTCCAACGATACTCACGGTACGTTTCAACCTCAGAAGATCAAAGAGGGAGACACCGTACGCCTGGTGGGCGGCATGGAGGCCGCCAGCCACTACATCACACTGGCCCGAGCTGAAGAAAACAACGTCCTGCTCCTGGACACGGGAGACATCATGACCGGGACCCTGGCTGCGACCCTGCCCTACAAGGACGCGGCCGGGGGGGCCATGCCCGAGTTCCTGAACCTCCTCGGCTACGACCTCCGGACCCACGGGAACCACGCTTTCGACCTGGGGCAGGAAAACGCCAGGAGCATCGCACGCCTTGCCCGAATGCCGACCGTACTGGCCAACCTCGTCTACAAGGAGAGCGGCGAACTGTACGCTCCTGAGCCCTATCACATCCTGTCCAAAGGTGGGATCCGGATCGGAGTGATCGCCGTCATGGAGGAGTTCTTCCTGGGCGAGGTCTCTCCGGACCGGGTCGAGGGACTGGAGGTCCTACCGATCGTGCCTACCCTGGAACGCTGGGTGCCGAAGATGCGTCGCAGGAGCGACCTGATCATCGTCATGGTCCACTCCAAATTCTTCGATGGACAGCGCGTGGCTCGCGAGGTTCCCGATATCGACATTGTTCTGGTGGCCTCTGAGGACGGCCTCTTCGAGGATATCGATGGCGTCCTGGTCAAGTCCACCTATGGACATCAGCGGACCTTGGGCTACCTTAATCTGACCGTAAAACGCGGCGCGGTCACCGGCTACACCGAAGACCTGATCTGGCTGTGGGCGGACGTCGACCTCGATCCCGATCCGGAGGTCTCTTCTCTGGTCGCCGAGGTCGAAGATGCTATCGAGGGGGAATACCAGAGGATCATCGGGAAAGCAGGATTCGATTACAAGTGTCCGAACTACAACTCGATCGAGAACTCGCTTGGAAACTGGATCACCGATGTGATGCGGTGGAAGACCGGCGCCGAGATCGGGCTCCTCAACAGCGGGGGGATCCGTGCCGACATCTTTTCCGGGCCCATCAGCGTCCGCGCCCTGCACGAGGTTTCCCCCTTCCAGAATACGCTTGTGCTCTTCAATATCAGCGGCAGTCAGCTGAGGCAGATCTTCGAGACCGATATAGAGAGGGACAGGGACCGCATCCAGGTTTCAGGGATGCGGTATGTCTACCGCCCTCGGGATGTCCGAACCCAGGGAGAACGCGTGGATTCCCTATCCGTGGGGGACGATGTGGTGGTCCGCAGCGGGCACCTCCTGCTCCCCGATCGCATGTTCAGCGTCGTCACCAATGACTATGTCGTGGATCAGGCACAGCGCAAGTTCTTCGGATTCGGGGTCGAGAAAATAGAGATGACCGGGATCCACCTCACGCAGGTCATGGTAGACTGGCTGCAGGAAAACCAGATCCTCACGTGTACGATAGAAGACCGGATCGTGGAGCTCAAGCCTGATCGAAAGCGTTGATATCCAGGAATCCGTGCCCTGAAAGATTGAAGAAGATGACCTTTTCTTCATTGTTTTCCCTGGCTTGAACGGCCTCGTCGATCACTGCCGCGATGGCGTGTGCCGACTCCGGTGCCGGGAGTATCCCCTCCGACATAAGAAATGTCCGTGCGGCACTGAACACCGGATCCTGTCCATAGGCGACCGGCTCTACCATCCCGCTCTTCACCAGGTGACTCACCAGCGGAGCCATCCCATGATAGCGGAGACCGCCGGCGTGGATGGGCGGGGGGACGAACTCCATCCCCAGGCTGTGCATGTAGAGCAGGGGAGTCATACCCACGGAATCGCCATGGTCGTACCTGAGGTCACCTCCGGTTAAAGTGGGACAGGATTCGGGCTCCACGGCTACGAAGCGGGTGTTTCCGCCCTCGGTCAGGTTCTTCCTCACGAAGGGGAAGGCCAAGCCGGCAAAATTGGACCCGCCGCCCACACAGCCGATGACCACATCGGGGGACAGTCCCAATTCCCGGACCTGGCTGTCGGCCTCCTGGCCGATGATGCTCTGATGCATCATCACGCTGTCCAGAACGGATCCCAGGGAATACTTGACTGCTTCATCGCGA
The DNA here is from genome assembly GCA_965533275.1 of uncultured bacterium. Classification (GTDB taxonomy): domain Bacteria; phylum Acidobacteriota; class Aminicenantia; order Aminicenantales; family Aminicenantaceae; genus JAUXEH01. Next base: position 2,550 of record CBESWG010000093.1, on the reverse strand, counting down.
GCGGCCATCTCAACGGCCTCTGAGATCGCGATCCCCAGGCTCCCGGGATGGTCCGGGTTTTCGGCGTAATACCTGCTGCCCGCCTGGGTACCGGGGCTGGGGCTCTCCTCCACGTGGCCGCCGAAAAGTTCGATCATGATACGGCGTCCCGGCTTCTGCCGATAGCTGATGCGGACCATGAAGACCTTGATGTCCACTCCGAAGAGGGAGCCGGTGTGGGCCGGTACGCGGCATAGGCGTCCATGAACTTGTCCGGGATGGGGATGAATCGCTCCAGAGACGCCTCCTGGCGTATGAAGCCTTCGGGAAAGAGCGGCAGGAGATCCTGCGGGCCGAGAGGTTCCCTTGTCCCTGGGTGGAGCGGGGGCGGGGGCTGATCCGGCAGGTCTGCCTTAAGATTGTAGTATGCCGACGGGAGATACTCGTCGGAGCGTGATGCATAGCGTTTCATTTGGTGCCTCCTGATAGATAAAATGGATATGGATCGTTTATACAGACAGGTATAGGGGTGATGTGATCAGGCGGGGAGGCCCGCCCACCAGTGAAGAGACACGGACGGCAGGGCCCTGGGAATTCCGATGGGAGCTGCCATTTTAAACATGCGGCGGAGTATAGGGATGGGGGACAGCCTTGTCAAACCATATTTTCACTGGGCAGGCTTTTTGCTACAATGAGGCAGCCTGGGAGAGAGAAAAAAGAACAAACAAAGGAGGAGATCTCGATGGACGATCCTGTTTTTTACATCGTGGATGTTTTCGCAGTAGAAAAGTACACAGGCAACCAGCTTGCGGTTTTCAGGAATGGGAGCAGCTACACGGACAGCGAAATGCTGGAGATCGCAAAGGAGATGAACTATTCAGAGACAACCTTCATCATCTCTGATGAGCCCAGGGAGGGCGGATACGATGTGAGGATCTTCACTCCCGCGGAGGAAGTTCCTTTCGCAGGCCATCCCACGCTGGGCACCGCCTTTATCATCCAGCGCGAGATCGTATCGGAGCCTGTGGATGCGCTCTCCCTCAACCTGACTGTGGGCCGAATACCGGTGACCTTCAGCTATGCAGACGGCATACCCGAGACTCTCTGGATGCAGCAGAACCCTCCCCAATTTGGGGAGTCCTTTGCGCCGGAAGAATTTGCCCGGGCCCTGGGTTTGGAGCCGGAGGACCTGGATACATCGGCCCCCATCCAGGAGGTATCCACCGGTCTCCCGTTCATCATCGTGCCAGTGAAGACGCTCGAGGCCATCAAAAGGGCCCGGGTCCAGAGGGAGGCATTCTTTTCACTGGTCGAGCGGTGTGAGGCAAAGGCGCCGCTTCTTTTTTGTCCGGAGACCTACAGCAGCGAGAACGACCTCAATGTACGCGTGTTCGTGGACTACTATCACATTCCAGAGGACCCGGCCACGGGGAGCGCCAATGGATGCCTGGCCGGATACCTGATCCGGAACCGCTTCTTCGGGGCCGACCGCATCAATGTCCGTGTCGAGCAGGGATACGAGATCGGGCGCCCGTCCCTCCTGCTGCTGGATGCGGAGAGCCGGGAAGACGGGATCTCTGTCAGAGTGGGCGGCAAGGTGATCATGGTGGCGGAGGGGCGTCTCTCGAGGGAATGATATCTGAACTGGCCGGATTCCGGGAGTACCCGCGCGAGATCGTTTCCAAGGCCCCGGTACGCATCAACGACATCGGGGGGTGGACCGACACCTGGTTCGCGGGACACGGCCGTGTCCTGAACCTGGCCGCTTCCCCTGGTGTCGAGACCAGGATCCGAGTACTGCCCAATCCCCAAGAAGAAGCGAGGCGTGTGCGGATTCTGGTCCGTGATTATGATGTTACGCTCGAGATAGAGCCAGAGGCGCCTGATCTCAAGGTCCATCCGCTCCTCCAGGCTACCGTGGCGTCTGTCCCCATCCCAAGGAGCATCCGCCTGGAGGTCAGCCTGGATTCTGCTGTGCCCCCCGGGATCTCCGTGGGGACTTCGGCGGCCGTCTGTGTTTCCCTGTTGGGGGGACTGAGGCGCCTGCACGAAGAGATGCCGGAGCCTGAGGGGATCTCAAGCCTGGCCCAGCGTGTGGAGACGGAAAAGCTGGGATGGCAGAGTGGGATCCAGGATCAGATCTGCGCCGCCATGGGAGGAGCCTGCTACATCGACATGCCAGAGTATCCTCACGCACAGACCGAGAAGCTCAGCATACCGTGCTCGATCTGGGAGGAGTTGGATTCCCGTTTGCTTGTGGTCTATCTAGGCCGGTCACACAATTCGTCTGCGCTGCACGAGCAGGTCATCGCCACTTTGGATAAAGGGGAGGGCGGAACCCATGCCGTGCTCGAGGACCTGCGCCGGCTTCCGGCCCAAGCCCGGTCCTCCCTGCTGGGGGGCGACCTGGACGCCTATGGGGAGGCGATGAAGCGGAACACCGCCAGCCAGGCCGCCCTGCATCCGGAACTGGTCGGCCCGGAGGCGCGGGAGGTCATCGACATGGCCCGACGGTGCGGAGCCTGCGGCTGGGAGGTCAATGGGGCCGGAGGGCGGGGGGGGGCCCTGACC
>CBESWG010000092.1:0-7463 GCA_965533275.1 uncultured bacterium | reverse complement strand
AAAAAGGGGACAGGTCCAATTAACGGCCTTAATTGGACCTGTCCCCTTTTTCCTATTTTCCTATCGTCCCCTTTTTTCAGTACGTGATCCAGCCGGTGGCCTTGAGGATCTCCAGGTACTTGAGGAGCGGCTCGAAGGCGAGTGCTTTCCCACTCTCGGCCATGACCCAGTTCCGGATATCCGTGATCGAGTGCCTCCCGTTGAGGTAGTTCTGGATCGTCCGTCTCTGTCGGGCATCCAGCTTGAGCTCCTTGATCGCGTCCGGATTCTCCTCGATGAAATCCAGGTAGGCCTCTGTCCTTTCCGCTGAAAACTCCCTGGCCCGGACATCGGGGTGGATGGCCGGATAGATCCGGGCGAATTTCACTGCCTGGGGCGAGAGCTCGGGCTCCTCAGGGGAGCTGACCTCCAGTGTAAAGCGCTCGGCCAGCTGTTCGGCCTTCAGGCGGGCGTAGCCCAGGATCTGGTGGTGCAGCCCCTCGCGGAAGAAGTGCCACTGTCCCAGGTAGTCTCCGATCATCCGGCGTGCACCCTCCGACTCCGTGAAGACATCCTGGATCGAGCGGATGGCCCCCATCTCTCGGTTGGTGGCGAAATCCACCAGATTGAGGGCCCGATGCGTCATTTCCTCGAGTTCATCCGGCTTGGCGTTTTCGACGAGCCGGATGGCTGCGGGGACCTCCCGCTTGCCCACACGCTCGTACCCGAACGTGGACACCGCATCCAGGAGTTTCCCGAGCACCTCGTCCGAGCAGTCGGCTGCTGCCCAGGCCATGGCCGCACCGATGAAGGCCGTGCGCTTGAGCTGAGTGGGATCAGACTTGTCGGGAGTGTCGGTGTCGGCGTGGTACCACTGGTCGGGCCAGATGTTGAGCTCGATGCCCGGGACGGCGACAGAGGGGCTGTTGAAGCAGATGTGGTCACTCCCTCCCGTGGCGCTGTGGAGGTAGTAGCGAAAGGCGTCCCGGGAGCCGTTCTTTTCCCACATGGGACGCGGGAAATACTGCCCGCCCCTACGTCCCCGGGGAGAATCCGGCGCATAGACGATGTCGTTGGTGCGCCAGACATAGTTCAAGACGGCGTCCCCAAGCCCGTCCAGGTAGCTCGGCAGCTGGTTGGTGCACTCGGTCATGGTGAAGAGGGCGTTGTTCTTTCGCAGGGCCTCGCCCACCATGTCCATGTTGATGTTGACGCTGTATTTGTCCACCAGCTCTGGATTCTGTGCGAAGTGCTCGTACGTGCCGGAGATCTCGTTGGGCCACAGAAAATAGATGTTGCGCCTGGGCTGGGGAAGCGCACCCTGTGCGATCAGCTTGGTGAGGGCGCGCAGGATCTCGAGCTGCACCACACACCCGCTCATGTTGTCGTTGGCGCCGCGCTTGGTATAGCCCTCGAAAAGGTGGGCGCTGAAGATGACTCCCTTTTTGTCCGGCTCCGTGCCCGGGATCCAGCAGAAAACGGTTTCGAACTTGTCCTGATAGGTTCCGATCCGCGTCTTGCAGCGAACGGTGAGCTCTTTGCCGCTTTCGGCGTCTTCCATCAATTCCGACCACTGCCGCCAGGAAATGGTGAATCCGAACTTGAGCGTGTCCATGCCGCCGTAGGTCCCGCGCCCGTAGACCACCTGGTCGGGATCGAAATAGCGCTCCCGGGAGCTGAAGGAGATCACTCCCCTCACGCCGGCCGCGTCCAGGGCCTTGGCCGTGGTCCGGTTGGCGTGAGACCACATGAGCGCGATCTTGTCTCTGTAGCGCTCGGGGGCCTTTCCGTCGGGCCAGCTCTTGAGGTCGTCCTTGCTCAGCGGCGGGAGGTACACCAGGTCGCCTGTCAGGTCCACGTTGCCGGAACTCGAGGCTACCAGCGCCGCGTCCGCATCCAGCCGGGCCACCAGCCTCATCTCCGGCTTGATGATCCAAAATTCGCCCTGAAGGGGGTAGTCAAACTCCCGGTCTCTGGGGTAGCGATTGAGCTTGACCGTCTCTATCCCGTAGCCGCGGACCAGGTCATAGATCCTCTGGGCCTCGTACAGGGTATCTGTGAACTCACTTTCGCTCCGGATCCAGGGAGCCCCGGCCAGGATGACCTCGTTATTGAAGATGATCTGCCCGGAGATCTCGTTGGCCAGGAGGGTCAAGATATCCTGGGAGAGCGGCGTCTCCAGCACGGGATTGCCCCGTACCACCTGGCTGCCCTGCGCGCTGAGGCCCGGGGCTCCACACCAAAGAACGAGAAGAACCAGACAGGAAATATAGAAAAGGGAAAGGGCGGGTTTTCGCATGTCACACCTCACTCTGGTTTATGGCATCCAGATCCATGGTCATGAACTGGATGAACAAGGGTATATCAAGGGGGATTGGATTTCAATAGGTATAGATCAGGTGGACCAGGACGCGGCCCACCTGGTCCAGGGACCGGGCAGAACACTTGTCGGGAGTGTCCGCGATGGTGTGCCAGTGGGGGTAGTCGAGGTCGATCAGGTCGATGACGGGTATCCCGACCTGGAGGAATGGGATGTGGTCATCCATGATCGAGGATCCGCGCTCCGGACTGAACGCCGTGCATCCCAGGTCCCGGGCGATCTTCCAAACCCTTTCCACCACATGGCCGGCTGCGGCCATGGAGTTGGCTTCCTTGTCGATCTTCAGGTCCGCGTCCCCGATCATGTCGATCAGGACGCCGAAGACCGGCCGGTCCTGGGGAGCCAGGTTCTGGGCATAGTATTGGGATCCCTGGGCCCAGCTGTACATACGTCCCGAGGTGCCTGCGTCTTCGCCGTCGAACAGGACGATATCCACGCCGACGGGAGGTTCGTGTTCGTGGAGCAGACGGGCCACTTCCAGCAGGACCGCGACTCCCGAGGCCCCGTCGTTGGCGCCGATGATGGGAGTGTCGTGTTTTTCTGGATCGGGATCCTCGTCGGCCCACGGCCGCGTATCCCAGTGGGCGCACAGCAGGATGCGCTCCTTGTTTTCGGGCTGGAAGCGGGCGATGACGTTGTAAGCCTCCACCGTCTGTTCGGGCCGGCCGAAGCGGAGCGGGAAGGGCTGGGTCGTGACCTTGTCCGCGTACTGGGCGAGTGTGGCCACCAGGTAGTCACGGCCCTTGAGCTGTCCCTGGGAGCCGGGATTGCGCGGTCCGATCTCGCACTGTTTCAACAGGAACGCGAAGGCCTTCCCGCTGTCGAATTTCGGGACCTTGTCCGCGGCACCCGGCGTGGCTGAGCCGGGGGCTGCGCTGCATGCCAGGAGGAGGAGGACCACGGCCGGGATCCAAGTAAAATTCATCCGCGGGGGGAAAAAGCGGGGGTTTTTTATGTTGTTCATGTTCACCTACAGGGCCGTTCAGCCTGTTTCTCTTATATCATATTCCCGCCCATATTACGACTTGACCGGCTTTTTTTGATGCGATAGGCTGAGCTCAGATACAGTCCGATTCCAGGCTTCCGAGGAGTTGACCATGTCCTACACCGGCAGATGGATCCACATCGATCTCAGCACGGGCCGTTCCCAAGTGAGCGACACAGACAGAACGCTGTTGGAGCGGTTTGTCGGGGGCAAGGGCCTGGGCTTTGCCCTGTTGGAGGAACTGGCCCCCGGGCCGGATCCCCTGGGCCCGGACAATCCCCTGATCTTCGTGAACGGACCCTTCACGGGGACGCCGGTACAGACCAGCGCCCGGACCTGTCTCGTGACCCGCTCGCCCCTTACCGGCTCCATCCTCGACACGCACTGCGGAGGCCATTTCGGGCCGCGCCTCAAGGCTGCCGGTTATGACTATGCCATCGTTTCGGGCCGCGCGGAGGTACCCGTCTACATCTACCTGTCGGATGACACGGTGGAGATCCTGGATGCAGCGGAATGGTGGGGGAAGGGAACCTTCGAGACAAACGACTCCCTGATCGCCCGTCACCCGGGCAAGGACCCGCGCGTGGCCTGCATCGGGCCGGCGGGTGAAAATCAGAACCTGATCGCCTGCATCAGCGTCGACAAATGGCGGCAGTTCGGGCGCGGCGGTGCCGGGGCGGTCATGGGCTCGAAGAATCTCAAGGCCCTGGTGATCGATGGGACTCAACCCCTTGAGTACCACGACCGGGAGCGTTTCCTGGAGCTCAACCGCCAGCTCACGAAAGACATCCTGGACCACGACGGAGTCAAGTTCCGGCGGCAGAAGGGAACCATGAAGTGCGTGCGCAGCGGCCAGAAGCATGAGTTTCTGCCCACCCGGAATTTTAAGAAGGTGCAGTTCGAGCAATTTGAGGGCATCTCTTCGGAGGCCTGCCGCGAGGAGCTGAACTGGGAGGATGTGGGGTGTTTCAGCTGCGCCATCCGCTGTTCCAAGATCGCGCGGTGGGACGGGCACGAGCTCGAGGGGCCGGAGTATGAGACCGCCGCCTACCTGGGATCGGGGTGCGAGATCGGTGACGCCCGGGACCTGACCTGGGCCAATGAGATATGTGACGACCTGGGCATGGACACCATCAGCGCAGGGGTGACATGCTCCTTTGCCATGGAGTGCTTCGAGAAGGGCCTGGTGGACGACTGGGACGGCCTGCGGATGGAGTGGGGGAATGCAGAGGTCCAGCGGTCGTTCCTGAGGAAGATGGCTCTCCGCGACGGTGTGGGAGAGCTCTTCGCCGACGGCACACGCGTGGCTTCCCGGAAGATCGAGAAGGGGAGTGAGGCGTTTGCCATCAACATCTTCGGTATGGAGCTTTCCGGGGTCAATCCCCTGGGCTGCCTGACGATGGGGGTGGTGCTTTCGGTGGCGGACTTTGCCAGCCACACGCGCCTCTGGCACACGGAGCAGGAAGCGGGGCCGGATTTTACGATCGAGGACATCCCGCAGTCCGTGGCCGACGGCCTGGACACCGTGAACGCGCGCAACAGCCTCATCATCTGCGACTTCGTGCCCTTTGGCCTGGACCGCCTGGCCCCCCTGCTCAATGCCATGACCGGATTCAAGCACACAGAGAGCTCGCTCATGGAATTGGGAGGCCGGCTCACGGACCTGGCCCGGCGATACAACTTACGCAACGGGCGCCTTCACAGCGATGACATCCTGCCAGAGCGGTTCTTCCAGGAAGAATCCCTGTCCGGGTTCATGCGCGGCCGGAAGATCGACAAGGATTTCTTTCGATCCCTTATCCAACAGTACTATGCGCTGCGCGGCTGGTCTGAGGCCGGCGAGCCTCGGTAGAGTCGGGCTCTTTTTTTGTATTTGGTACGTCTTTTGCATCACAGGGTGTGTCCCCGTTTGGAGCCGGCGCGATCCGGATCCCCCAACCGAGGACGAACTGCTGGAGACGGATGAATTTGCGATCTCCATCACCTACGCCCTGGACAGAGCGGGCGTCTATGTCTTCGACGTGACGGTTGAAGACGCTCTGGCCGTGCCCCCCACGCCCTACCGCAAGACCCTCCGCATCACTCGATAAACTGGGGGACGTACATGGTTTATTTGCGGTGCTTGATGGCGGATTCGCCGTAGCGGTCCTTTATCGTGTCAACGGCGCTGTGCAGGCGTTCTTTCTTTTCCGTGTTGGTACCCGTACTCCCGAAAAGCCCTAACTGCTGCTCCTCCTGCTCGAGGTTGGAGACCTGGATCCCTATCAGCCGGATGGGCTGGAGGCCCGGCTTGAATTCCGTGAGTTTTTGGAGCGCGGTTCTATAGAGATCATCCACAAAGTTTGTAGAGCTCTTCAGAGTTGCGGCACGCGTAAAGGTCGAGAAGTCTGCCAACCGGATCTTCAGGGTCACGGTCCGACCCTTGTATCCCTGCCGCCGCATTCGGCGTGAGACCTTCTCACTCAGCCACATCAACGAGTCCTCCACCCGCTCCCTGCTGGTTTCGTCTACTGCGAAGGTATGCTCATTTCCGATGGATTTGACCTCGCCCCCGGCGCGAACTTCCCTCGGATCCAATCCATTGGCCAGCCTCCAGACATGGGTCCCGGCCTTGCCCAGCCGGTCCGCCATTTCCTTCTCCCCCCACCGGGCGAGGTCACCGATGGTGTGGATATTGAGGCCCTGCAGCGCCACGAGCGTGCGCTTGCCGACCCCCCAGAGCTTTTCTACGGGCAGGGGGTGCAGGAATCTCAGCAGCCCCTCGCGGCTCACGATCACCAGCCCGTCCGGCTTTTCCAGGTCGGAGGCGATCTTGGCCGTCATCTTGTTGGGGGCCATGCCGATCGATGCGGTAAGCCCCGTCTCTTCCCGGACCATGGACTTGATCCTCCGGCACGTGTCCTCCGGAGTACCGAACAGATGGTAGCTCCCGGTGATATCCAGGAAGGCCTCATCGATGCTGATGGGCTCGACATCAGGAGTGAAACGCTCCAGGATGGCGAAGATCTGCCTGGAGATGCGCACATACTTCTTCATGTCTCCCCTGACAAACACGGCATACGGGCACTTCCTGTAGGCCATGGAGATGGGGAGGGCGGAATGGATGCCGTACTCCCGCGCCTCGTATGAACAGGCCGAGACTACCCCCCGTCCGGACCCTCCCTTAGGATCGGCCCCGACCACCACCGGTTTTCCCCGGTACGCTGGATTGTCTCGCTGCTCCACGGAAGCGTAGAAGGCGTCCATGTCGAGATGGGCGATGAAGCGCTCCTTGTTCACTCTTCTATTCTACAACAGGGGAGTAATGAAAAAGAAGCCGGGTTTCGATCCGGCCTTTTCAGATCGACGCTGGAATTGTACACTATGCGCTGCGGCTGCGTTTTTGGGGCCGTCACTCTGGCTGTCTCGGAGGAATGGATGTGCAAGAATGGACTGATCCTGACCGGCGTTGTGCTGCTGAGCGTTTCTGTTGCGCTTCTGAGCCCCGTAGAGCCGCGCCCGGACCCTCCCCCGGATTTTGATGCCGAACTGTATGTCCAGCGTTGGGTGGACATGTGGAACACCTATGACCTCTCGCTGATCGAGGAACTGTTTGTGACCGACCAGCGGGTCAGCTATTTTTCCTCGGAGAGACAAGGCGTCATTCACGGCATTGACGCGGTACGGGAACACCATCGAGGATTCGGATTCGTTTCAGGCGGCAAGAGCCAGGGCAGCCGGCTCTGGATGGAAGATATCAGATCCGATGTCTTCGACGGCTCTGTCGTGGTAACCGGGATCTGGTTCTTCCAGAGGGCGGGCTCGGAGCCGGACGAGATCCAGCGGGGCCCGGTCACCATCGTCTATGTCCCACGGGGTGACGGATTCCGTATCGCCCACATGCACTTCGCAACCTACCTGGAAAAGGAGTAAGCTCATGGCTCAGGATAATTCATTCGATTTCACGGACCAGGAACTGCTCAAGGAGATCATCCTGCACATCGAGGAGCCCGATCGTCCCCAACCCGCGGCGATAAAGGATTCCCCCCTGAAGGATCTGGGGCGGGTGTTCGAGCTGGAGACCGAGTACCTCATCGTCATGCCCCCCAACCTGGCGCTGCGCATGCCTAAAAAAGAAGG
>CBESWG010000091.1:0-8083 GCA_965533275.1 uncultured bacterium | reverse complement strand
GCGTGGGTTCGGGCATGGGGACGGGTTCGATGTCATGGGGGGAGCGAGGTGTGCGGCGGGATTTGCCTTTGGGTTTACTGATGAAAAAAAGTCCTGTTTCTAGTTCACTCATTGCTTCCTTCTCCTTTTGCTGACTAAGTTATTATGGATCCGACCAGGCGGATGACCTGATCGATCTTTTTGCGTTTTTGGACATCGATGTCGCCGCGGACATGAAGGGCGACACCATCGATTAGGGGATACTGGATCCAGACCTCTCGGGATGGGGATTTGGGCGTACTTTTCGAGTACGTTGAACGAAGAAACTTAGGAACATGTAATGCCTGTTCTTGCGCAGGAGTAGTGGTCACAGCGTCGTATTCGGCGACTAGATCATGTTCAGCTACGACTTCTTCATCTGAATGAAGCTCAAGGTCGCCCAAAGTTTCCGATTCTGCTCCCTTAAGGATCTGTGATATGGACGATAGCTGTAGCCCCTGGTTCTGGAGCTGCCTTATTTTTGACAGTATTTGCAGATGACTGTCATAATAAAAGCCGCCCCTCCCCCGCCCTGCGGGTGGTTCAAGTAGGCCTTCCTGGATGTAATAACGGATGGTTCTTCTCGAGTAACCGGAGAGTTCCGAGAGTTCCTGGATGGTGTATTGTTTTGGCTCCATGTAAGACAATATAACAGTTAACTGTCATTTTGTCAATAGGGGGATAAATTTTCCTTGGCTTCTTCAATTGAATCCAGGAGTTTCAAAAATTTATCAAACATGGTCACATGAAATATCATCTTGATACGCTTTTTAGTCACGACTGAAACGAACTCACACCTATTTTCCTTCCAGGATACATAAGATGCAACAATGTCCCCAATACCGGAAGAATCGATAAAGCTGACCTGATCTAGATACAGGATATATTTTCGATAACCCTTCTCAATATGATCTTTGACTACGCCATGTAATCTGGGTTCCTGATCATAGATATTTATCATCTCCCCTTGGGGCTTCAAAATGACGATGTTATCTTCGACAAGTGTTTCAATTTTCATATCTACATCCTTAAAATATTAATACTGCTCATCGCTCTTCAATTGACAAATCCGACAATGGCAGCCTCCAAACTCCGGGATTGGAAGTACAGGCAAGGACGTATTCCCCACCTATCGTAAGAGAATAAACAGAAGCATTCACCACATTCGGGTTGATGGATTTCCAGCTGGCACCATTATTTGTGGTCAGGAAGACGCCACTGCTGGTTCCAGCGAAAAGGTTCGTTCCGCTCATTGAGAGACACAAGACGCGAGTATTCTTAGGAAATCCTGAGCTGACTGTTTTCCAGTGTGCGCCATTGTTGGTTGATAGATATACACCATCTCCCGTACCAGCAAAGATTCTTTCACAGCATCCCAACAGACAGAGAAGCTCAGCTTTCTCAGGCAAGCCTGAGTTTGCAGCGTTCCAACTTTCACCATTGTTTGTTGTAAGATAGACACCAAGATTTTCAGTCCCAGCAAAGAGGTTTGTCCCGCTCACCGCAAAAGACGAAATCCTAGTTTTCTCAGGTAACCCAGAATTGACCGCTTTCCAGCTTACACCTTCATTCTTAGAAATTAAAGCACCCTCTCCTGTGCCGGCAAAGAGATTCATTCCGATCACGGCATAACATGAAATCCAATCTTTTTCAGGCAGTCTTGATTTAAACTCTTTCCAGCTTTTGCCGTTGTCTTTGGACAAAAAGGCATAACGAGTAGTCTGAGCGAAAACATAGTCCCCGACTACATCAACAGAGACATAATCATCTAAATTCCATGCTCCAAAGCTGATTCTATTCCAGCTTGTACCATTGTCGGTTGACTGCAGGATACTAGCCCAGATGCCAGCAAAGAGGTTTGTCCCACTCACTGCAAGATGGCCCAGAGGAGATTCCCATTGTACAGCTTCCCAGCTGGCGCCGCTGTCCCAGGAACCAAAGACGCGTCTGCCATGGTCAAATCCTGCTAAGACGTTCTTACGGTATGCCACAACAGATGTGACCCAAGTATCCTTCAACCTGGGAAATCCAGAGTTGATCGATTTCCAGCTTGCGCCGTTGTTGATCGACAAGAAAACACCAGCACCGGTGCCCGCAAGGAGATACTTCTCGCTCGGCACAAAGCAACTGACATTTGTATTTCCTGGCAATCCGTGGTTTCGTGCTTCCCAGCTTGTGCCATTGTTTGTAGACAGGAAGACACCATAATTGGTGCCAGCAAAAAGATTCTCCCCGCTCGCCCATAGTGCCATGACTCGAGTATTTTCAGGTAATCCAGAGTTAGCCGCTTTCCAGCTTGTGCCTCCATTTGATGAGATATAAATACCGCCATCCTCAATTCCAGCGAAGAGATATTTCCCGCCAAACTCAAGACAATTGACTTCCATATCTTGAGGCAATCCAAAGTTAACCGCTCTCCAGTTGTTGGCATTATTGAGTGACAGGAAGATACCATCGTCAGTGCCGGCAAGGAGTTTCTGCCCATCTACATCTAGACAAAAGATTGTGGTGAACTCAGGCAAACCTGTATTAACCGCCTCCCAGCTTTTACCATTGTTCGTAGTTCGGAAGACACCGTCGTCAGTACCGGCAAATAAGTTCTTCCCTCGAACCGCAAGAGTATATATTGTTGTGAGTTCAGGCAATCCAGAGTTTACAGCTTTCCAGCTCTTGCCATTGTTGGTAGACAGGAAGACTCCATCGTCAGTACCAACAAAGAGATTCATCCCCACAATTACAGCTGGCCTAAATGTTCTTTCTCCAGGCCCGCTGATTTGCTCCCATTGAGCGTCACACCTCATTGGGAAAAATAAGAATATCGCCATACTAATGAGGAATCTTAAATAAGGGATCCTCAATTTAGACATCTCCATTTCTATAAGATCCGCATCAATGATCTTCGAAGTGTAAATACTAGAATTCGCCGGGCATTCATAAACCGGTTTCCCTTTACTGAACAGTAATAGAATATATATTTTTAGTGAGTTCTGTCAACCGGATGTACCAGGTGGATATCGGTCAGCCACAGAGCACACATCAAACCCTCTTGTTACATATAGTATATACATTTAGCATCGAGAATGTTATCTTTGATTATATCAGCAAGAGGTGGATCATCTGTTTTGATTGCTGCTCATTCCTAAGAAAAGGGTCATAGAAATGGCACCTACATTGTATATTTATCCCGGAAGGGGCGATTCCTTTCAATATCCGCTCGATAAGGAAAAAGTATCGATCGGGCGTTCAGCAGAAAACGACATCCCAACGCACGATCCCTTCAGTTCGAACAACCACGCTTGTGTGATCGCCGAGGGAGGAAGCTACTATATCCAGGACAATCAGAGCAAGAATGGAATATTCGTCAACAGCATCAAGATCGAAACCCGGTTTGAGCTCAGAAGGGGAGACGAAATACTTATCGGCAGGACCCGGGTTGTCTTCGATCAGGATTCGAACACAAAGGTGGAAATCACAGACGAGTCCGCCTCCACCGATATCGACACGATTTTTTCCGTCGAAGAGATCCTTCATGAGCCCGATGCCAGCACCGTATTTCAAAAGAAGGCGAAGAACCTGATCATCAGCGAAGTGGCAAAGGCCCTCATCCTGCATGTCGAAATCCCTGAGCTCCTGGAAAATATAATGGACCTCATAAACGACTACATACCGATGGACAGGGGCGTTCTTATGCTGTATGACGGACAGCCCCGGCGTTTGCTCGAGAAAGTATCCCGGATAAACAAAGAAAACAGTGAGGATCCCAAATTCCAGATAAGCCAAAGCATTGTTTCCCTGGTGGTGGAGCGGAAAGCGGCGATATTGATACCGATCGTGCGAGACGATTCACGCATAAGGAGGCAGGACAGTGTCGTGGAAGCGAAGATTCGCTCTGCCATATGCGCCCCCCTGTGGAATGACGATGAAATTATCGGCATCGTTTACGCGGACCGGATATTCAAGCGGAACAAGTTCACAGAGGAAGAGCTCAAACTGTTGACGCTTTTATCGAATCTGGCCGCTGTCAAGATCGAACAGGCTCGAGCCCAGAAGAAGCGGATCGAGGATGAGAAGATCAAGAGCCAGGTCCAGCTCGCACGCGAAATTCAAACGAGGCTTCTGCCCCAGAATGACCCGGAATTTGAAGGCTATGAGATCGCGGGACAAAACATCCCCTGCTATCTGGTCGGAGGCGACTATTACGATTATTTTGAGATCGATCCGGGACACCTTGGAGTCGTGATCGCAGATGTCTCGGGCAAGGGTTTCGGCCCCGGTATGTACATGACAAGCTTGAGGGGGTGGCTCCACGCTGAGATCCACTCTGGATATGATATCGAGGCGATGGCCGTGAAGCTGAATGATTTTATCCACGGCGACACTCAATCCAATGACTTTATCACTTTTTTCTATGGGGAATTGGACAGAGAGAGTGGAGAGCTGAAGTATCTGAATGCCGGTCACAATCCTCCATTTATCGTGAGTAAGAAAAAGAAGGTGCGCCGGTTGGAGACCTGCGGACTGTGTTTGGGCATGCTTCCTTCGGAAAAATATGGAGCGAAATCAATATTTCTGGAACCTGGGGACACAGCGGTGTTCTACACGGATGGAATCACCGAGTGCCGGAACAGGGAGAATCAGGAATACACAGAGGACAAATTGATCGAATTGGTGAAGAAGCATCGGGGGGCTGCGGCAGCAGAGCTATTGGAAACAATAATTACAGGAGTGGAGATATTCACAGAAGGAATCGATCCGTGGGATGACATGACGCTGGTTGTTGTGAGGCGAAACTAAAAAATCGCCAGCACAATGGATCCCAGCTGAGGACCAGACTAATATAGATCCCTAATTCGAGCTTATTTCTTTTTCTTAAACGTCTTATTCGGATAAGGCGGAGGCTCGGGGACATCCACCGGATACTTCTGGATCAGCTCTTTCAGGTGTGCGATGGCGGCATCAAGTTGGGCGTCTTGTCCTTGAAATGTCGAGTGGGGCAGATTATCCACGATGATATCGGGATCGACTCCGTGTCCCTCGATCAGCCATATTCCTTCCGGCCCATAGACCCCGGTCTGCGGTGCCCTGGCCAATCCCCCATCCGTCAGACGGTTGCTGCTTCCGAGCCAGATCTCTCCGCCCCAGGTCCGGGTTCCGATGACTTTGCCCATGCCCAATCTCCGGAATCCTTCCGCAAAGGCTTCTCCGTCGGAGGCGGTATTTTCATCACACAGCACCACCATGTGGCCCCGGAAAGCATAGTGCATATTCCAGGTGGGCTGGCCAACCCGGTCTTTCCAGTAGAACCAGGCCTTTCGCATCAGCTTTTCCAGGATGAAGGCATCGATATTGCCGCCGCGGTTGTGGCGCACATCGATGACCAAGCCCTTGCGATTAAAGACCGGATAAAAATTGCGGTACCATTCCGTGATATTTCCGCCTCCCATGGCGCGGAGGTGGACATATCCGATGTCCCCTTTGCCGTCTTCCTCGACTTTGAGCCGGCGCGTATACTCCCAGTCGCTGTATCTGAGCCCGGAATCATTTCCGAGGGGGACAACCACGGCCTGGTGCTCGGATCCGTCTTTCCCTGATTTATAGCCGATCAGGACCTGCTGTCCGGCCTGATTCCTGAGCAGGGCGTTGGGATGCGGGACCAACAGGGTCTCTTGCCCATTTATGCTGACGATCACATCTCCTTCACTGATATCGAGATCGGGATCGGCCAGGGGGGAAAGCTCATTGGGATAGTCAGGATCGGATTGATAGATGTAATCGATCCGGAATCCGCCTGCCGCATCATCCCGAACCAGGCGGGCACCAAGGCTGGCCACCCGAACCGGATCCGCTCCCTGCCTCTGGTCGCCTCCGCGGACACTGACATGCAGGGCCGAGAGCTCTCCCATCAGCTCCCCGATCAGGTCGTTCAGCTCCCTTCTGGTCGTCACTCGATCCACCACGGGGAGGTATTTCTCCAGCATGGCATCCCAGTCCAGGCCGTGCATCCCCGGATCCCAGAAATAGTCCCGCTCCATGCGCCAGGCATCGATAAAGAGCTGCCGGAAATCCTCTTTGGTATCCAGGGAAAAGCTCAGATTTGCGAGGTCGACTTTCGATTTTCCGAAATCGCTGATCTTCCTTGGGGCAGCATCCACCACGAAATAGTCGCTGCCTTTTCGAGCCATAAGTTTTTTTCCGTCCTGCGTCAGTTCGAAACTCCGGACACCGTCCAGGACGGTTTCGACCTTGATATCCTTGTTTCCTATCTTCACCGCCTTCAGGGTAGCAGGGCCATAGCCCAGCCCGTACTCGATCCAGAACAGGGCCTTGTCATTCACCTGGAGCGCGGAGTAGTTGCCGGGACTGACGGGCACTTCGCGGATCCGCCGCTCGATCCCTTCGAGATCGATCTGCACGGATACAGCAGTCTTTGCCTTGGGCTCCGCTTTTTTCTCAGGAACAGGGGTGCGCGAAAGCTCATCTTCAGGCTTAAAAGGAGAACTCACTCCTTTGCGCAGGGAAAGGGCATAGATCTTATAGGGCGCATTGAAGAACGGTTCCGGCTGCCTTGTCCCCCAGGGGCTGCCGACCACCGAGCGCAGGTTCCGGTCGGAGAGATAATATATGAATTTTCCGTCCGGGCTCCAGGCCGGGCTCGAGCTGTTCATCCGATCCGAGGTCAAGGAAACCTGCTTGCCTGTCTCGATCTGATACAGATGGATTTGGAGGAATGCGTTGAGGGCTCTCTGGCCGTAGGTCAGCCACTTGCTGTCTGGAGACCAGGCGACACCCGCCACGCCTTCTCTGTTCATCGAGATCTTTTTCTGCTGGCCGCCGGCTGCGTCCATGAGCCACAGGTCATTGTTTTTATCAGAAAAGGCGATCCACTTGCCGCCAGGGGAAGGAACACCCTGATAGCGGAGTATCTCGCCGTTGTCGGTCAGAGCCTTTTCCTCTCCGATGCCGTTGGCAGGCATTTGAACGAATTCGAATTCGCCGCTCTCATCGGACAGGGCGAGCACAGACTTGCCGTCGGGCATAAAGACCGCATCCCGGTAGCGTATGCCCTCCTTGTAGGAGGCCCGGACCAGGCGCCCTTCTCCGGAGGGAGCGACAAAGACCCGGCCGCGGGCGGTCAGGACGATGCTGTCGCCTGAGGGATGGACATGGACAGAGGTCAGATAATTGAGCGGCTCATGGTCCCATTTTTCCCGCAGCTGATCGAAGTCGGAAGCCAGGGTGATCGGGATCACCTGGTCTTGGTTGCCGCTTAATTCGACCATATGGAGATCCGCGCCCAACTGGTAGACGATCCTCCCGTTGTTCAGCCGGGGGGACTTCACCTCCCATCCGCTGTGAGAGGTATGCTGTTTGAGATCTTTGCCGTCCGGGTCCATCGACCAGATATTCCAGGTCCCGTCCCGGTCGCAGACATAGTACACCCGGCCGTTCCACCACATGGGGGCAAAATTTTCCCCATCGAAATCGGAGGTCAGGTTGACGGCTTCCTGTCCGCCTTCCGTGAATTTCCAGATGTTCCTGGCTGTGCCTCCCTGGTAGCGCTTGGTGTTGTTGTTATGAAATCCCGGGCGCGCGAAATAGAGGGTCCGCCCTGTATCGTCATAGGAGCCGTCGCTGGCCTGGTGGAGCGGGAGGAGAGCGGTTTTTCCGGTCTCGAGATCGAGAGCGACCAATTGAGGATTGGGCAGCGTGGAATAGGCCGATGTGGTGTAGAGCAGGCGCCCGTCCGCTGTAAAGCCGATCACAGTGGAGGTGCTGGCCTCATAGGTCCACCGCGTGGGGACGCCTCCCTCTATCGGCATGGTATAGACTTCTGAGGGGCCTTCATAGGCGGCGGTAAAGGCCAGGGTGCGTCCGTCGGGAGATATCGCGGGGTGAGTCTCCTCCCCGGGATGTGTTGTCAGGCGCTGGGCCGTTCCCCCGTCTGCACTCACGGTCCAAAGATCCCCTTCCGCCGAGAATACGATCAGCTCTCCCTGCAGGGCGGGAAACCGATAGTATCCCTTCAGCGATTCCGCGAAAGCTAAATGCCCGGCCATAAAGACCG
>CBESWG010000090.1:0-8428 GCA_965533275.1 uncultured bacterium | reverse complement strand
CAACCACCCCATGCGGTTCAAATAGATTGCACCTCCTACAGCAACGTGCGAAGTGTCTGCTCAACCCTCCTCATGCGATTCAATAATAAGACAACCTCTACTACAGCCTATGAGGTGTCCGCCCATGCCCTCCATGCGGGTCAAACAAGCTACACTTCCTACCGCAACATCTGATGTATCTGCTTAATGGCTATATGAGCTCCAAATGATCCAATCCAGAAGCACAGCTCAAGAGTAAAACGGTCCAGCTCCAGCGGTGTGAACAGAGTCGCCCTCAATCCCGAAAGCTGGGAGTCGTTCTCCTGTTGGAGCCGCATGGGGTGGCTGGGTGGGTCTTCCGGCTCCAACAGGAGAACAACTCCCCCCCCCCTCTTTATGGCCAAGGGGAAGCAATCGTGTTAAACTTTGTTTTTAGGAGGGAAAATGGACGACTGGGAGATCGCAAAGACATACACACTGAAACCTATCGAAGAGATCGCGGCGAAGCTGGGCATCCCCGGAGATGCCCTGGAATCGTTCGGAAAGTACAAGGCCAAGCTCGAACTCGAGGATAGATACGACCCGGAATCAAGGGGCAAGCTGATCATGGTGACCGCCATGTCTCCCACCCCGGCCGGGGAGGGCAAGACCCTGACTTCCATCGGCCTGTCCGATGCGCTGAGCAGCCTGGGCAAGAAGGCTGCCGGTGCACTGCGCGAGCCCTCGTTGGGCCCCGTATTCGGAATGAAAGGCGGGGCCACCGGCGGCGGTTATGCACAGGTCATGCCCCGGGAGGAGATCAACCTGCACTTCACAGGGGACCTTCATGCCGTGACGTCCGCCCACAACCTGCTGGCCGCCATGGTGGACAACCGGCTCCACTTCGACGGTTCCTGCGGACTCCTGGACAGCCGCCAGGTCACCTGGAAGCGTGTCCTCGATATGGACGACCGGGTCCTGCGGGAGATCGTGGTGGGTATCGGGGGGCCTCTGCGGGGGCTGGCCAGGGAGACGGGCGTGGATATAACAGCCGCCTCCGAGGTCATGGCCATCCTGTGCCTGTCTCGCGACCTGGCTGACCTCAAGGAGAGGCTGGGCAACATCATGATCGGCTATTCCCCCGACAACAAGCCTGTTTTCGCCCGCCAGATCAATGCCCACGGCGCCATGGCCGCCCTGCTCAAGGATGCGATCAAGCCGAACCTCGTGCAGACACTGGAGGGAACGCCTGTCTTCATACACGGCGGCCCCTTTGCCAACATCGCGCACGGGACCAATGCCGTGATCGCCACTCGGCGTGCCCTGCAGATGGCCGACTACGTAGTGACGGAAACGGGGTTCGGATCGGACCTGGGTGCCGAGAAATTCTTCGACATCGTAGTGCGAACGGGCCTCATCCCGCCGCCGGATGCCTGTGTATTGGTGGCCACGATCCGCGCCCTCAAATATCATGGCGGGGTCAAGAGGGATGCGCTGGGGAGCGAAGACATCCAGGCTCTGGAACATGGGTTTGTCAACCTGTGGAAGCACATGGCCAACCTCAAGGCTTTCGGGGTGCCGTTTGTGGTGGCGGTCAACCGCTTCGCCTCCGATACGGATCTCGAGGTCGCCCGGGTCAAGGAGCTGTGTGCCGCCCAGGGAGCGCGTGTAGCCGAGAGCCGGGTCTGGGCCGAGGGAAGCAAGGGCGGCCAGGACCTGGCCCGGGAGCTGCTGCGGGCGCTGGATGAGGATGAACACAACTTCGAGTTCACCTATCCCTCCGACCTGCCGCTCCTGGACAAGATCGAGGCCGTGGCGAAAAAGGTATACGGCGCTTCGGCCGTGGCCATGGAGGGCAAGATCCGGCGCAGGATCCGTCGTCTCGAGAAAAAAGGCTTCGGAGGCCTGCCAGTCTGCATCGCCAAGACCCAATATTCCCTCTCCGACGATGCGGAGCTGTTGGGAAGGCCCGAGGATTTCACCCTGATCGTGACCGATGTGTCGGTCAGTTCCGGTGCCGGCTTCGTGGTGGTCTACTGCGGGGACATCATGACCATGCCGGGGCTTCCCAAGATCCCCTCCGCAGAGCGCATCGATGTCACGGATGAAGGGGAGATCACCGGCCTTTCCTAGGTAGATTTCGACATTCGGGGGCGGGATTTTCGTTAGAGTTTACACGCCTAAATGATTGTGTTACAAATAGTGTGCATTGTTATCATTCCAACTCGAGAGGACTAATTCATGTGTGATTTGAGAGAAGTTTTTATTGTGGGAGCGGCGCGCACGCCGATCGGGGCTTTCCTGGGTTCGCTCAAGAAATTTGCGGCCCCGGATCTGGGTGGCTTCGCCATCAAGGCAGCCCTGGAACGGGCGGGCGTATCCGGCGATGACGTGGACGAGGTCATCATGGGGAACGTGGTGTCTGCCGGCATCGGACAGGCCCCGGCCAAGCAGGCCCTGGTCAAGGGGGGCATCCCCTATACAGTCAACAGCTTTGCCGTGAACAAAGTGTGCGGTTCGGCCCTCAAGGCCGTGGAACTGGCTGCCCAGGGGATCTGGCTCGAAGAGCGGGAGATCGTGGTGGCCGGCGGCATGGAGAGCATGAGCCAGGCCCCCCGCCTCATGTGGGGTGCCAGGGAAGGTGTCAAGATGGGGGACATGACCCTGAAAGACGCCATGATCCATGACGGGCTGTGGTGTGCCTTCGACTGCAAACACATGGGGATCACCGGAGAGGTCATCGCGGAGAAATTCGGAGCTGCCCGGGAAGAGCAGGACGCCTACGCCGCCAGCAGTCATCAGAAGGCGCGGCATGCCATTGAAAAGGGATATCTCAAGGAAGAGATCGTGCCGGTCGAGGTGCCGCAGCGGAAAGGCGATCCTATCGTTTTTTCAGAGGACGAGGGGCCGCGCGGGGACGCTACGGTCGAGAAGCTGGCCCGCCTGCGCCCGGTGTTCAAGAAGGATGGGACGGTCACGGCAGGAAACGCGTCTTCTCTTAATGACGGAGGTTCCGCTGTGGTGGTGGCCTCGGCCGATGCGGTCAAAGAAAAAGGCTTGAAGCCCCTGGCTCGCATCCTGGGAAGCGCCACGAATGCCCTGGCGCCCGAGATGGTGATGTATGCCCCCAAGGGCGCCATCGAGAAGCTGCTGGGCAAGGTCGGTTGGGACATCGCGGATGTGGATCTGTTCGAGATCAACGAAGCCTTCTCGAGCCAGCTGGTGGTGCTGCTCAAGGAGCTGAACCTGGACAGGGACAAGGTCAACGTGCACGGAGGGGCGGTGGCCCTGGGGCATCCCATCGGAGCCACGGGGGCTCGCATCCTGATCACTCTGATATATGCCCTGAAACACCGAGGCCTCAGCAAGGGTGTTGCGGCCCTGTGCCTTGGAGGTGGTGACGCCATCGCCATGGCCGTCGAGATCGTCTAGAAGGAAAAGGAAAGAACATGGAGATCAAGAAAATAGCCGTTATCGGCGCCGGAACCATGGGTACTGGAATTGCCCAGGTGGCCGCCGCCTCCGGATTTGACGTAATCCTCAATGACGTGGACGATGCCATGCTGCAGCGGTCACTCAAGATCATGGGCAAGAGCCTCGGCAAGCTCCAGGAAAAGGGCCGCCTGAGCGAGGACAAGGACGCCATTTTGGGCCGGATCACAGCCACCACCAGCCTGGAAGACTGTGGAGCCGCGGATTTCGCTGTAGAGGCGGTGTTCGAGAGCTTCGATGTGAAGAAAGCCGTGCTCGTGAAGCTCGACCAGATCATGCCTGCCGAGGTTATCATTGGATCCAATACCTCCTCCATCTCCATCACCCGGCTGGCTGCACTGACTGGCCGGCCCGAGAGGTTCATGGGTATGCACTTCATGAATCCCGTTCCACTGATGAAGCTGGTGGAGCTGATCAAGGGCATCGCCACCTCGCAGGAGACCTACGACGTTGTCAAGGGGCTGGCAGAGAAGATGGGGAAGGTCCCTGTGGAAGCCAATGACTTTCCCGGCTTCATCGCCAACAGGATCCTCATCCCCATGATCAACGAAGCGGTCTACGCCCTCATGGAGGGCGTGGGAACGGTCGAGGCCATCGACGAGGTGATGAAACTGGGCATGAACCATCCCATGGGCCCGCTGGCCCTAGCCGACCTCATCGGTTTGGATGTGGTCCTGTTCATCATCGAGGTCCTGCACGACGGCTTCAAGGACCCCAAGTACCGGCCCTGCCCCCTGCTTCGAAAGATGGTGGATGCCGGTTACCTGGGACGCAAGTCCGGGAAGGGCTTCTACGATTACAGCGCCTGAAGGCGAGTCTTACGCGTACGATACAGAGACATCGGCAGAGGCTGGCCCGCCCGACGAGGGCGGCCTGTTGCCTTGGATGGCACTCGGCTCCTGCTGTATCCTGATTGAATTTGAATATGAGAGGAAAACATGAGTGAAAAAGACAGCGTAAAGGAATCCCGGAGTAAAGCCATAGATGCCGCCCTTTCGCAGATCGAGAAGCAGTTTGGCAAGGGAGCCGTGATGATGATGGGCCAGAAGGCCGCCCAGGATGTCCCGGCCATCCCCACCGGTTCTATCGCGTTCGACCTGGCGTTGGGGATCGGCGGCTTCCCGCGCGGCCGCGTGATCGAGGTCTTCGGCCCCGAAGCTACGGGCAAGACCACCCTGGCCGTGCACGTGATCGCCGAGGCCCAGAAGCTGGGCGGACAGGCCGCCTTCATCGATGCCGAGCACGCCATGGATCCCAAATATGCAGCCAGCATCGGAGTGGATGTGGACAACCTGCTCATCTCCCAGCCGGATTTCGGGGAACAGGCGCTGGAGATCGCGGAGGTCCTGGTACGGAGTAATGCCGTGGACGTCATCGTGGTGGATTCGGTGGCCGCGCTGGTCCCCAAGGCCGAGCTGGAGGGAGAGATGGGCGACGCCCACATGGGCCTCCAGGCCCGGCTCATGTCCCAGGCCCTGCGGAAGCTGACCGCCATTGTCGCCCGCTCCAAGACCTGCTTTATCTTCGTCAACCAGCTCCGGGAGAAGATCGGCTTCTTCCTGGGAAACCCGGAGACCACGACCGGCGGCCGGGCGCTCAAGTTCTATTCCTCCTTGCGCGTGGATGTCAGGCGTGTGGCCGCCCTGAAGGACGGGGACCGTGTGGTCGGCAACCGGGTCAAGGTCAAGATCGTCAAGAACAAGATGGCCCCGCCCTTCCGGACCGCCCAGTTCGACATCATCTACGGGGAGGGCATCTCCAGGGAAGGCGACCTCATCGACTGCGGGCTGGAGATCGGCATGGTGGAGAAGAGCGGGACCTGGTATTCATATAAGGGAGAGAGGTTGGGGCAGGGCCGCGAGAACGTAAAAAGACTTTTCAAGGAACGCCCGGAGATCGCGGATGAGCTGGACCGGCTGATCCGTACAGAGGTCGGCCTCATCAAGGGCGAAAAGAAGGCAGAGAAAAAAGAATCATGAAGCTCAAAGGAGTTGGCGGGCTCGTGCTGGCCGTTGTGGTCAGCCAAGCAGCCGGTTTCCTGGGTTCTCTGGTCACCGTGAAGGCCATCCCCAACTGGTACGATTACCTACAAAAGCCGGTGTTCACGCCTCCGTCCTGGCTGTTTGGCCCGGCCTGGATCACGCTCTACACCCTGATGGGGATCGCAGTCTATCTGGTTTTCCGGAAGGGCTGGGAAAAACCGGATGTGCGTTCCGCTGTGTATCTCTTTGGGCTGCAGCTGGCCTTGAACGCGCTCTGGACCCCCCTCTTCTTCGGACTCCACTGGCTCCTGGTCGCGTTTGTTGAGATCACCCTGCTCTGGATCTTGATCTTCCTGACCACACAGAGATTCTGGAAGATATCCCGGACCGCCGGCCTGCTTATGATTCCCTACCAGTTGTGGGTGACCTTCGCCTCGGTTCTGAACCTCAGCTTCTGGCTCCTCAATCGCTGATCCCGGATTTCCGCCTGTGCTGGATTGCATCCGATAGAACCCCGTTTGTCAGCCTGAGAGTGGGCGTCCCACAACACTCATGTAGAGCACGCTCTCTGTTTCGCCGTCTATTTCCAGCATCCCGTTGACCTCGTCGTCGTAGAGGGCGGCGATCTGACAGCTGCCCAGGCCCAGGGCCGTGGCGGCCAGGGCCAGGTTCTCCGCGATGTGCCCTGCATCCAGGTAGACATATCGGTAGGCCCGCTGCCGGTATTTCCACTTGGAGCGCTCGAAGATCGCGGTCCAGATAAAGACGACATTGGCGGCATAGGCCATGTCCTGGTCGAGTGCCGACCGGGCAGCCTGGAGACGGAAGTCGCCGGGCTTGAGCTGCTCCAGTTCGTGGGTTTCGACGGCATAGTGATAAAGTCCCGAGTCAATCCCCTCCACCGAGTGCACGGCGAGGTAGGTCTCCACCGGATAGAGCGCCCCGGCCGAGGGGGCGGTCCGGAATGCGAATCCCTGGCTGGCTCGGGTGATCCCCTGACAGGCCCAGGTCAGCTGTGAAAGGTCCTGCTTCCTCAGGGCCTCCGGCTTGAAGCCGCGGATGCTCTGGCGTTTCTGCAGGACCTGCCAGATTGGATCGCCCCCTGAAAGGTCGGAAGGATCCAGGGCCGTACGGGGCGCGTCCGGGTAGCGTTTGTATGGTTCCGGTTTGAGGTCCCAGCGAAGGGGGCCCCCACCTGTCATTCCCCGGGCATACTTGGTTTCCTTCTGGAATCTGTCTCCGATGTCGTCACCCATGGTGTTTCTCCTCATTCGCAGATAATGAATACGGGATCATGAAAAATGCCCCTCCTCGATTCTGGCCCCTCCTACAGGGCAAACCCGAACAAAAGGTACAGGGCCAGGGCTGCGGTCCCGGCGATCAGGGCGTAGGGGAGCTGCGTGCGCACATGATCGATGTGATCGGTGGCCGCTGCCATGGAGGAGATGATGGTCGTGTCCGAGATGGGGGAGCAGTGGTCGCCGAACACGCCGCCGCCCAGGACAGCGGCCAGGATGAGCCCGGGATGGAGCCCGATGCCCTGGATCATGGGGACGGCGATGGGAACCATGATGGCGAAGGTCCCCCATGATGTTCCGGTGGAAAACGCGATGAATCCGGAGATGACGAACAGGATGGCCGGGATCACACCCGGGGGAAGGGTCGCTTCGGCGGCCTGGGCCACAAAGGGTCCCGTGCCCAGGGCATCGCAGGTGTCGCCGATGGCAAAGGCCAACATCATGAGGGCCGCCACCGGGATCAGTCCTCCCACGCCCTTCATGAAGGCATCGGTGATCTCCTTCAAGGTCAGGATCCCCTGGGCCCGGTATGCCACAGCCCCGGCCAGCAGACCCAGGATGACAGCCCACAATACCGCCACAGAGCCGGAGCCGTCCATCAGGTTGCCCTTGCCTGTGATGAACAGCACGATCGGCATGGAAACCACCATCACGACCACGGGGATGAGCATGTTCAGGGGCCGGAGAGGAACTCCCTCTTTTTCAGGCATCATGATGACGTCGTCCGAGATCAGTGGTTCCGCACCATCACGCAGCAGCTGACCCGTCTCTCGGACCCTTTCCTCTGCTGCCCGCATGGGGCCCAGGTCGCGCCCCGTGAGCACCACGGCCAGCACAAGCCCTACGGCCAGCAGCGCGTAGAAGTTGAACGGGATGGAGGACACAAACACGCGGACCGGTTCCTCCACTCCCTGGGCCACCAGCAGACCCAGGATGAATGCCCCCCAGGCGTTCATGGGTACCAGGATGCATTTGGGGGCCGAGGTGGAGTCGAGGATATAGCTGAGTTTCTCACGGGAGATCCGGAGCCTGTCGAAGATGGGGCGGGATACGGCCCCTGAAACCAGGACGCAGATGCTGGACTCGATGAAGATCACTACCCCCAGGAACCAGGCCAAAACGCCGCCGGCGCGCCGCGTCTTGATCAGGCCTTTTTCCACGACCCAGTTGACAAAACCCTTCATGCCCCCCGAGTACTGGGTAAAGGTGATGATGGCGCCGATCATGGCGCTGAATAGGATCACCCGGGTATTGTCTGCGTCAGCAAAGACGGACACCAGGGCATCGACGGTGCGGATGACACCTGCCAGAGGATTTCCCCCGCTGAAAATGGTCCAGCCCAGCCAGATGCCCAGCGTCAGGGAAATATAGACGTGTTTGGTCTTTATGGCCAGGAAGATGGCCAGCAGCGGCGGGAGCACGGATAGCCAGCCGAAGGTGTCCATGGGATTCTACAGACAGTAGCACCCTGTCCCGACACTTGTCAAGACGGGCACGAGGGATTACAATGTCCTCGAAAAGGACGTTTCACAGGCATGGTCACCGATCGAGAAAAAGCCACATTCTGGGCCCGTTCTCTCCTTGAGCGCCTGGACTGGGTGCTTCTGGATACCGAAACCACCGGCCTTTCCCCCATGGATGAGATCGTCCAGATCGCCGTGCTGGCCCCGGATGGCGAGACGCTGATGGACACGTTGA
>CBESWG010000089.1:0-8484 GCA_965533275.1 uncultured bacterium | reverse complement strand
CTGCCGGGTCCACGTTGGAATCCCGGAGCGGTAGGCTGGAGGTCAAATCCTATTGGCAGGTACAGCCTCCCGCCGAACCCAGGGGGCACTTGGGAGCGAGGCAGATAGACGCGCTCACCGATGAGCTCTACGCCCTTCTCAAGGAATCTGTCAGGATGCGGCTGATCAGCGATGTGCCTCTGGGAGCGTTCCTGAGCGGGGGGATCGATTCCTCTGCCATCGTGGGCCTCATGCGGGAGTTGGGGGCCTCCCCCCTGAAGACCTTTTCCATCGGATTCGAGGACCGGACCTATGACGAACTGGAGCATGCCCGCCGGATCGCGAACGCCTTCGATACCGAACACGAAGAGTTCGTACTCCAGCCTCAGGCCCTGGAGCTGACCGAGAGGCTGGTCCGCCATCTGGATGAGCCGCTCGGAGATTTTTCCATCTTCCCCACGTTCCTCGTTTCTGAGATGGCCCGCAAGCACGTGACCGTGATCCTCTCTGGCGACGGGGGCGACGAGCTGTTCGGCGGGTACGAACACTACCAGGCCCAGAAGCTGTCACAAAATCCCTGGCTGGCCCCGGCCCATCTGCTGCTGCCTCCTCTGGTGCGGAGATTTCCACCCTCGCCCAAGAAGAAAGGGGCATGGAACAAGCTGCAGCGCTACTGTCAGGGATTGGAAAACTCCCGTGAGCTTAGACACTTCCGCTGGATGATGTTCCTCTCTGACAAGGAAAAAGGCGGGCTTTATTCAGAGGAATTTCAGCACTCCCTGGGAGGGATCCAGCCCCTGAATGCCCGATCTCCCCTCCAAGAGGCGTTCGAAGCCATGGCGGGCTTCGACGATACCTCAGGAGAATGTTACCTGGATATGCGCACCTACCTGGTGGACGACATCCTGGTCAAAGTGGACCGCATGAGCATGGCCGCGTCCCTGGAGACGCGGGTCCCGCTCCTGGATCACAAAATCGTCGAGTTTCTGTTCCAGCTGCCCGGCGACCTCAAGCTCCGGGGGATGACGACCAAGTGGATATTCAAGAAGACCATGGAGCGAATCCTCCCGCGGGAGAATATCTACCGCCGCAAGGAGGGCTTCAGCATCCCCATCAAGCACTGGCTGCGCCACGAACTCAAGGACCTCATGCTCGACACCCTGAGCGAAAAGCGGATCCAGGATGCGGGGTATTTCCGCTATTCATCCCTGAAGCGGATGATCGATCTGCATCTATCCGGAAAGGCCAATTACAGCCATCAGCTGTGGGCCCTGCTCGTCTTCGAGATCTGGCGTGACACCTATACTTAATCCTCTCGCTCGACACGTAGGTGGAGAATCCTGGCAGTTTTATCCGTGATCTTGAATTCCTCGGAGACCGGCAGCCCCAGCACCCAGGCGATGGTTTCCCCAGATTCGCACACGGGGTGGCGGTCCCGATCCTCCGGCGCGATCTCCCTTGAGCGGAAGACCTCCTTGAGCTTGGCCCGACCCGATGTGCCCAGCGGGCGGAAGCGGTCCCCTGGGCGGCGGCTGCGTACGGTCAGGGGAAGAGTGAGTCTGTCCGCATCCATACGGGCCTCGCGCATGTCATCGACCGCCAGGGAGCCAGGTTGAATGCAAGGGGGGAGGATCTCTCCCGAGAGGCTTATCCCCAGTTCCGGGATGCGCAGGGGTGAGTCCAGATCCCAGGAGTATCGATAGTCCAGCCGGGGCCGGGGATCGGGGCGCACCTCCACCCTTCCCTTGCGCCGCCGGAGCACCAGCCCTTTCTCCAATGTGAACTCGCGTCCCTCTGCAAGGGCCCTTAGGGTTTCAATGTCCTCGAAAGAGATGTGGCGCAGGTCACCCCGCAGCCGAAGCAGGAACCGGCGCACCAGCCGTCTCTGCAGTCCGATGGGAAACTCGGAGATGGCACTCAGGTCCAAAGAAGGTACCCCCCGATCGAGAACGATCGCTTCCGCCGCCGCCGATTCGACAACGCTCCCCAGCCAGGTCTCTTCAGCCTGAAACACTTCCGCCAACCGGCCCAGACGGGAGACGATCTCCTCAGCGAAGTGCTCCTGCAGGAAGGGCAGGAGCTCCAGGCGAACACGGTTGCGGAGATAGCGCCTGTCCTGATTGCTCAGGTCGCTCCGATAGGTCAGGGCATGGGATGTGAGATACGCCTCCACCTCTGACCGCGCCACATTCAGGAGGGGACGGATGATGCGTTGTTCCCGTTTGTAGGGGATGCCCGCCAGCCCGCTTCGCCCGCTGCCGCGCAGTAAGCGCATCAGAACGGTCTCCGCCTGGTCGTCGACCGTGTGAGCCGTGGCCACCTTGCCGGCTCCGATAGCTTCAGCGGTCTTATCCAGGAATGCATAGCGGAGGACACGGCCTGCCTCTTCCAGGTTCAGGCCCTCTTCTCGGGCAAAAAGGGACACGTCCTGTGATCCGGTATAAAAAGGGAGTCCGCTGGATTCCGCCAGGCTCCGGACAAAACGCTCATCCTCGTCTGCATCCCTGCGCAGTCGGTGGTTGAAGTGGGCCACGGCCAGGTCCAGCGACCATTCTGAAGCGAGCATCCGCAGCAGGTGCAGCATGCAGGTGGAGTCGGCACCGCCCGAGCACGCCAGCAGGACCCGGTCTCCCCTCTCCAACAGACCATGCTCCAGGATCGTGGCCCGGGTTTTTGCTTGGATGTCCATTTCGGTGGATTCTCGTCCGATTGTACCCTAAACCTCATTCCGGCTGCAATGCACAGGGCGGGGAGCAGCGGGACCTGATGGAGTCTCCGACAGGGCCACAACCGGATTCAGGGTGCGAGGTCAAGGAAATGGCGGTGGAGGGAGTCGAACCCCCGACACTACGGATATGAGCCGTATGCTCTAACCTCCTGAGCTACACCGCCGAGAGGCAAAATTGTAGCGGAATCCCGATGGGAAGTCAATCACCCGCGAGGTTGGATCGGGCTCCCGTCGGCCCCTATCATATCATCCAGGATAGCTGTCAGCGGATCCGTATGTTGCTGGTGGACGAGTTGAATGTGACCGGCCTGTTTCTGGCGCTGTTGGCGGAGACACTGCTGACCGCCACGACGCTTTCCCCAGGGGCCAGGGTCTCGAAAACCAGGGTCACGATATTCCCGGACCCGCGCACGCTCTGGTTCTGCGGCGCCGTGAATCCGACGATGCACGTGCCCGAGGCATTATCGATGCTCTCCAACACAGAGGGGTTGTCACCCAGCCGCGCGAGCACATTCCCCCTCACGATCGCCTTGAGTTTGAGCACCTGAGGATCGAAGGTCATGTTCAGGGTCATGTTCTGGAGTTCTTCCGAGGTGGACAGGCTCACGTTGACGCGGGCCTCACGGCCTGCGCTGGTCTCGAAGCCCGGAGGGGACAGGGTGATGCGGTTTCTCCCCTCGGCCTGCTCACCTGGATCTCCGCGGATCACATCCATCATCTCGTCGTCTTCCGTCGGAACCATGCCGCGAACCCGGGGAAGGCGGTTACCGGCCCCGCCGCCGGAGATGCCCTCCAGGGGCAGCCAGAGGGGCCTATAGTCCTCGGCACCCAGCGGGATACTGCGGAGGATATGGGGTGTGATGGTCAGGATCACGTCGGTCTGCTGGACCTCTTGGTCGGTATAGGAAAAAAGAGCTCCGATGATGGGGATATGCTTGATCCCGGGGATGCCCTTTAAGGTCGTCCGTTCGACGTCCTTGAGCATTCCGGCCAGGAGGTTTGTCTCCCCGTCCCGCATCCGCATGATGTTCTTGACCTGACGGGAGGTGATGATCGGCAGGTCCGCGAATCCGGAGCCGGCCAACGCCTTGACCTTGACATCCAGCTCCAGCGTGACCTCGTCGGCGGAATGGATGGTCGGCGTGATCGTGATCTCGATGCCGACGTTCTTGTAGTCGTAGTTCACAACTGGGGTTGAAGAGATCCCTCCGCCGGCAAAAGCCTGGAAGGTGGAATTGGGGATGGGAACCTCGTCTCCCACCATGTATTCGATCTTCTCCCCGTGCACGCCGCGCAGCTGCGGCTTAGCGAGGAACTTGGATTCCACGTCCGTCTCCAGGAAGCGGACAAAGGCCGAGGGCAGCGCGACGGAGTAGTTATCCGCATTCCCCAGGTCCAGATCTCCCAGGCCCAGCCAGCCTTCGCTCACGCCTTGGGTATAGGCGAAGCCCACCCCATAATTGTCCAGTTCCAGACCCAGTTCGCGCAGCTTCTGGCGGGACACCTCCATGATTTCCAGCTCCACCAGGACCTCGCCTTTGGGCTTGTCCCAAAGGCGGATGATCTGCTCGGCCAGCTTCAGCCGGTCCGGCGTGGTCCGGATCGTGATGGAATTGATGGCCTTGTTGTGGCTGATCTGGGGGATGCTCTGCTGGGCTCGGATCATCTGCATCAGCGGCTGCTGGACCTCCTGGGCATCGATGTTTGTCAGGTAGAAGGTCTTGATGGCCATCTGCTCATATTTCATCCGGTTCTGCGGCTGATCCACCAGCACGAGGACGGTCCGGGAGTCCACCACCCGAAAGAAATGCTTGCTGGACATGCACAACCGGTCGAGCGCCTGCTCGAAGCTCATGTCCGTGAGGTCGATGGAGAAGGGCTTGTCCCTGAATCCATCGTCGAAGATGATGTTGACTTCTGAATACCGGGCCAGTGCCTGGAAGATGGACTTCAGGCTGACGTCCCTGCGGAAACTCAATGTGATGGGCTGATCGCTAACCGCCAGCTTGACCGGGGGGTCGTACAGCATTTCGACCGGCGGGGGCTCGTCTACCAGCGCCTGTTTTTTAAGCAGGCGCTGGGCCTCGTTCAGGATGAGTCGGTTGTCGGGATCGTAATGGAGGGCCAGGTCATACTCTGCCAGCGCCTCCTCGACCTTGCCGTCAGCAGCCAGTCTCCGGGCTGCACTCATGTGGAGGCTGGCAGCCGAGACCTGTGCCCGGAGCAGAGCGATCCTGTAGTGGGAGTTCGAGGGATCATCTTCAATGGCCTTTTCAAGGTACTCGATGGCCTGATCCCAGTTCCGGTTCATGGACTCCGCATACCCGAGCTTGTAATTCTTGCTGAGCGTCGTGCAGCCCCATAACATGGCTGCGCATGTCACCAAGAGTATAGCTTTTCTCATTGGTCCTCTCCTTCTAAAGAGACGGTCCGGGATACGGCGTCCGTACCCTGAAACACAACCTCCTCAGGAGTGATCTTCAGGATGGTCACACCGGAGCTGATCAGGTCGCCCGGTTTGACCGCCAGGGTTTCGCCTTCGAATATGACAACACCCACGATCCGGTCCGAGGAACGGACGTACCCGATGTAGCGGAGGTCATAGACAACCGATAGTGTCTCCTCTCCTCCTTCGTCCGATTCCTCTATTTCCTCGCCGGAAGGATCTTCCATGGCTCCGGGATCCTGCGCACCGGGTCGGCCCTGCCGGGATCCCGGCCTCTGGGGTGCAAAGATGTTTCGCAGGGGAGCTTCCAGCGGCTCCGCCTCGAACTGCAGGAGGTCCTTGCGGACGAGCCTCTGGCTCCGGCGTTCTTTGTTTGCCATGGCCTGGGTTTCCTGCTGGGAGGGTTCTGAAAACCCCCACGCCGAAAAGCCCACGAGGACCAGTACGATCGCTGCGGTCCGCTTAATCTTCTCGATCATAATACCCCGCTATGGTGACCTTGAGTTTGAGGACCCCCGACTGTTTCTGGACGTCGACAAAATCGACTTTCTCGAGTATCAGGAATCGCGGAAAGTGCTCCACTTCGTAAACGAATCGCTTGATCAAGGCGTAGGGCCCTGAAATCTGGAACGTCGCCGTGGCCCCGCCCAGCGGCCCATCCTTGCCTTCGGAATAGACATAGCGGATATCCGGCACCGGGATGCCCACTTTCTTGAGGATCCGCACGAGATCCAGGCGCATGTTCTGAGAGATCGTCTCTCCCTCATAGAAATACTCGGTGCGGAGCTCTTCCACATCTTTGAGTGCGAGGCGCCAGCGCCTCCACTCCGTTTTTTTCTCCTGGCGCTCGGCATCGACCGTCTGGAAATTCCGGGTCTGGGCCGTCAGCCTTTCCTGGACTCGCCCATACGAATCCTTCATTCCCCGAGCGATAAAGATATTGAAGAGCAGGGCCAGGGTCAGGAGCAGGCAGAGCACGAACAGGACCCTGCGTTCCTTCAACCGGAGCATCTCAAATATCTCGTTCATAGGTCACCGATATATCAAAAATGATGGAACCATCCAATCCCCGGGTTTCGCTCGCCTCCCGGTAATCCGTGAATCCCTGTTCATAGATGCGGCCAACCAGGATCTGCCAGGCATCGTAATCGGGACAGGCCACCTTGAGTTGGACTTGCATGACCGCGTCTTCATGGAACGTGGGTTTCAGGGATACGATGTAACATGGCTCGGGGAGCAGTTCTTCCAGCGAGCTCAAGAGCTCCACCCAGGGAAAACTCTTTCTGTAGATGAGCTGATTGAGCGTGTCGATGTTCTTCTGGTTCTCCCTTTCTGCCTGGACGATCTGCTTTTCGAATTTTTCAGATTCCCGCTCCGCTGTCGTTATCCTCTGCTGTATTTGAACGAGGTTCGCACGCACCGTCCGACTGCGGAGGCCGTAGCGGATGACTCTGCTTCCCCCCACGATCAGGAGGAGAGCCAGGAGGCCGCCCACCAGGCCCAGGAGCAGATAGAAGAACCGCCGGTTCCGCGCGGGATGCGTGGCAAGATTCAAGTTGCGGCGCTTTCCGTTTTTCATGATATCTGTCCGACGAGGGGTGCGAGGATCCGTTTGTTTCCGGCCTCCAGTTCCTGAGGATACGAGGACTCGATGCGCCGCAAAGGAAGTGCCAGCCTCTCCTCCATGCGGCCGAACAGTCCGTCTCCAGCCTGGAGGATACCCAGTCGAAGCCAGACCGACGCGATCTTTTTCTTTTCTTTGTCCCAGA
The DNA here is from genome assembly GCA_965533275.1 of uncultured bacterium. GTDB lineage: Bacteria > Acidobacteriota > Aminicenantia > Aminicenantales > Aminicenantaceae > JAUXEH01. The sequence continues at coordinate 1,562 of CBESWG010000089.1, read as the reverse complement.
TAAAATTGATGGTATTAACAACCTCTTGGAGGATGTTGTCCGCCTTGGCGGTGGCTTCCGCCTCGCCCACGGCATCGACACCGAACGGCTTCTGCCGGTAGAGCGCGGCCTGGCCATCGATCACGGCCAGCAGGCTGAAGGAATCGTCTTCGATGTCCAGCAGGATAAAATCCTTTTCCTTCTCCGAATCCATGAGGTTGAGCAGGCTGAGCGATGGGACGCCGGCCAGCCTGACCTTGAAGTGCAGCTTATGCAGCAGGTCCTCGTATTCCCGGACCACGGCCGCTTTGGCCACGGTGGCCACGATTCGCGAGCTGTCTCCGGAAGAGGTTGTTTCGAAGGCCATCCGGGCGTCGCGCGGCAGGAGGGGCAGCTGCTTCTTGATGCGGAACCGGATCAGTTCTTCTTTTTCCTCTGGTGAGGTAGGCAGGGATTCGAAGGGGAAGACGAACACCTTCTGAGACAGCTCGGGGAGCAGGAATACGACCTTTTTGCCTGCGGGCTTTAGTCGGCTCATGCCCTCGCTCAGGCTTTTTTCCAGGGAAGAGACATCGGTGATGTTCTTCTTGTAGAAGGAGGGAGCCACGATCCCCTTATCGAGAGGGATCACGAAATGCGATCGGATCTTCCGTTCAGCAGAAGCCAGGCACAAGCCGCTCAGATACCGGGAAGAGAACTGGCAGGCGGTGGCAGGCAGGGGGACACGCCTGAAAAAGTCGAGCACCCTGTTCTGCAGTTCAGTCATCGTTTCCCGCTCTCCTACTCCATGAACGTCCCTTTATTGAGCTCCTTCAGGCTGGTAACGCCCTCCAGGACCTTTTGCATGCCAAACTGCCTCAGGGGTACCATCCCCTCGTTCCGGGCCTGTTTGCGGACCTCAGAGAGGGGCCTTTTCTCCAGGATCAGCTCCCGGATGGGATCCGAGAGCTCCAGGAATTCGGCGATCGCAGTCCGGCCTTGATAGCCGGTCATGCTGCACTCCGTGCAGCCCACGGCCTCATAGAGGACATGGCCCTGGAGCGCCGCCGCATCGAGACCGGATTCCTCCAGCTCCTTGGCGGAATATTCGGCCTTCTCCTTACATTCCGGACACAGGACCCGGACGAGGCGCTGAGCCAGGATGCAGTTCAGAGCGGAGATGAAGCTGTAGGGATCCACCTGCATGTGCAGGAATCGGCCGATCACGTCGAACACGTTGTTGGCGTGAACCGTCGTGAACACGAGATGGCCGGTGAGCGCGGACTGAATGGCGATCTGGGCCGTTTCCGGGTCCCGGATCTCTCCCACCATGATCTTGTCCGGGTCATGGCGGAGGATGGAACGCAGGCCACGGGCGAAGGTCAGGCCTTTCTTTTCGTTGACCGGGATCTGGGTTATTCCCTCGATCTGATATTCGACCGGATCTTCGATGGTCACGATCTTTTCTTCGGGTGACTTGATCTCGGTCAAGGCTGCGTATAGGGTCGTGGTCTTGCCACTTCCCGTGGGGCCCGTGACCAGGATCATGCCATAGGGCTTGACGATGTATTTCCAGACCTTTTCCAGTACATCACGTGAAAAAC
>CBESWG010000088.1:0-8514 GCA_965533275.1 uncultured bacterium | reverse complement strand
CGGCGCCGCCCGCCCCGTACATCATGTTGACGGCCGCCACCTCGCTCTCCGACTGGATCAGCACATAGTTGTACTTGGGTTCCTCCCGGGCCAGGTATTCGATCACCTCGGACTGGGGGGTGATGGGGTATCCGAAATAGGCCTGCATGCCCGCGCGGATGGCGGCCTCTGCCAGGGCCTCGTTGCCTTTCATGAGTTTGACTTCACCCATTTCAAACCTCCTGTGCCTGGGCCGCGCCGCCGCCTCCGGCCGTCGCGTCCCTGCGCTTGCGGTACACGGTGATGGCGGCATCCGGACAGATGATGCCGCAGTTGGCGCAGCCGATACATTTTTCGGGGAAAGCCTGATAGCAGAAGTGCAGGCCGAAACTGTTGGTCTCGGTCATTTCCAGTGCCAGGCATTCTGTCGGGCAGTGCAGCACGCACAGGTTGCAGCCCTTGCACTGTTCGATGTCTATCTCTACGTAACCTTTTGCAGGCATTACGACCTCCGATTAAAGGGAAGAAATGGGGACAGGTCCAATTTACGCAGCTATTTGAACATTAATTGGACCTGTCCCCTTTTTTTCTTTTTTTCTACATCTCGAATGACAGCACGCGGTGGGAGTGACACTGGATGTTGACCGCGGCCGGCATCGATGCGATATGACACGGATGAGACTCTATGTGCACGGCCAGGCTGGTGCAGCGCCCGCCCATTCCCTGGGGGCCGATCCCGAGCTTGTTGATGCGCTCGAGCAGCCGCGTCTCCATGTCCGCGTAGAAGGGATCCGCGTTGTGCGAGCCCAGGGGCTTGCGCAGCAGGGCCTTCTTGGCCAGCAGCGCCGAAAAGTCGAAGTTGCCGCCCAAGCCCACTCCCACCACGGTGGGGGGGCAGGGATTGGAGCTTCCCACTTCGACCACTTCTGCCACAAAATCCTCGATCCCCTGCTGTCCTGCGGCCGGGGCAAACATCCGCACCTGGCTCATGTTCTCGGCGCCGCCACCCTTGGCGATGAAGGTCACATGGAACGTATCGCCCGGCACGAGTTCCCAATGGATCAGGGCCGGCGTGTTGTCGCCCGTGTTCTTGCGGCGTATGGGGTCTTCTACCACGGATTTTCTGAGGTAACCTTCCTCGTATCCCTGGCGCGTGCCCTCCTCGATGGCCTCGCGCAGGCTGCCCAGGCCGTCGTCCCTGTTGAGGTCGACGTCTTCGCCCAGCTCCACGAAAAAGACGGCCAGGCCCGTGTCCTGACACAGCCCGAGTTTCTCTTCCTTTGCGATACAGGCGTTTTCTAGCATCTGATCGAACACGGAGAGGGCTGCGGGGGATTCTTCCTTGGCCTTCATTTCTTCGATGACCTTCAGGACGTCATCCTGCAGCTCGTAGTTGGCCTCCTGGACAAGATCCTTGATCTTGTCGCGGACCTCGGACAGATTGATGGTCTTCATATAATACCTCCGGATGAATGGTGCAAAAAGTATGATTTTTTACTGTGTTGCGACATGAAAAAATAGTTTATTCCACCGCCCCGAAAACGTCAAGGGAGAAAAGGGGACAGGTCCAATTTTTCTAAAATTATCGCAGCTGAAGGGGACAGGTGCATTCAGCGCTTGGCCTGGCATTCTGAATGCACCTGTCCCCTTCATTAATTGGACCTGTCCCCTTTAATTGAAAAAAACCCACCCCGTGAAGGGTGGGCACATATGGAGGAGAAAATGAGGGCAGGCCGCTAAATCCCCAGGCGGTCCTGCCCCCGTGTGTTAATGACCCGGCGGCAAGTCGGGCCACCCCACTGATAGGAGGTCACCGCGCAACCGTAAGAACGGTCGTGGCAATCGCGATGTATGTATATGGGATTCATGGGAGTGCGCATTTGATTATTCCGGTTATATCCAGACCTCGATCCGCTTCATGCGGCGAAACATCTGTGCCGGCGACACGTCCAGGATCTCGGCCGTGGCAACGGGATCGTTGTTGGTGATCTCGAGCACGTAGTTCATGTAGTCGCGCTCCAGCTCCTCAAGGGAGGGGAGCTCGCCTTCCCTGGCCTCTGCCTGGCGCTTCTGCAGATACACGGCCAAATAGCGGGTGGGCTTCCTCTGCATGGATTTTCTCATCAGTAGATGCTCCCGCGCTGTGCCTGTACGGTGTCGATCGCCCTTAAATTATTGACCACCACGTATGAGACGGCCAGGTTGGCCACAATGGTCGCGGCCCAGCCAAGGGTTTTGTTCTTCTTATAGAGCCTCTTCAAGAAGAACACACTGCCGGCCGTGAGCCCCAACTTGACGACCGCAAAAGCCAGGTCATTGCCAACAAAGGGGCGCATCAGCGGATTGGCCTCGTACAGCTCTTCATACTGGAGTGCCTTCCGAGTCGAGAAGTAGTCGGCCACGTTCACTGCCGTCAGGTAGGCAAGGTTGGCATGAAAGACCGCATTCTCGGCCTTGAGGACGGGAGCGATCTTGTGTGTGGTGTACACAGTGGGATGGATGATTTCCTGTTTCTTGAGAGTGGAGCGAGGTTGCGCAGAGGATTTTGATGGGCTGCCATCGGTTGGGGTGACAGGATCGGCGATTGTATCAGAGGAGGAGTCGGTCAGCGCATGAGTGTAGGCGAGAGTGATCTTCTGGGCGGGCGGCATCTGGCTTGGGAGAGGCAGGAAGTCGGCCCAACTGGCCGTCGACCTGCTGAGATCTACTGCTTTCGCAGCTGCTTCGGCGGAGGCGTTCCCTGTGCCGTTGATATCGGCTGAGAGGAGCGTGCCGCACAGCAGAAATACTGCGGCGGCTGCGGTCCAGGCAATGCGTACACAGCTGGCCTTGGCGATTAATCGTTTTTTCTTTTGGCTTCCCATCTCACCACATATATAAGCGAAATCGGTGCCAAATGGTAAAATGGCTTAAGATACAGATAAATAAGAGATTAAGGAATTATCAGGATCAGCGATTGCTTAATAAGTGTTCAAAAATTGAACACATTGTGACAAATTATTGTGCTTTTGTGTCATCGTGGGGGGTGTTTCGCTGCGAGTGGTGTGTCATTGCATGGAGTGCGTCAATGCTAGCCCTTGCGCTCGGAGCGTCAGCTTTTACGCTCGATGCCGTACTTTGCCAGCTTGTTGTAGAGTGTCGTCCGCGAGATCTCCAAGATCTTGGCGGTCTTCTGCATGTTGTATTTAGTGACAACCAGCAGGTACTGGATGTAGTCCTTTTCCAGGTCATCGAGAGAGGACAGCTGGTCCCGCCCCAGGAAGGGCAGGTGGCTCTTGGACGCGAACGTCTGCTGGAGCTCCTCGGGCAGGTCTTCGATGTCGATGAACTCCTTCATGCACAGCATGGAGGCGCGTTCCAGCACGTTCTCGAGCTCTCGGATGTTGCCTGGCCACTCGTATTTGAGGAAGAGCTTCTGCACGCGCCGCGACACTCCCCGGATCTCCTTCTTGAACTTCTCGTTGAAGCCGTCCAGGAAATAGCGGATGAGCAGCGGGATATCCTCGGGCTTGTCGCGCAGGGGAGGCAGGTGGATCTCGACCTTGTTGAGGCGGTGGAAGAGGTCTTCCCTGAAGGTGCCGTTCTTGACGCTCTCTCTCAGGTCGCGGTTGGTGGAGGCGATGATACGGGCATTGGCTTTCAGGTTCTCGGTCGCACCCACGGGGCGGTATTCCCCGTTTTCGATCACGCGTAGGAGCTTGGCCTGGAAGGTGTGGGGGACGTCCCCGATCTCGTCCAGCAGGATGATGCCGTCCTCGGCCTCGGCAAAAAGGCCCCTTTTGTCCCTGTCCGCGCCCGTGAAGGCCCCCTTGACATAGCCGAAGAGCTCGGACTCGATCAGGGTGTCGGGGATGGACACGCAATCGCAGATCACGAGGGTCTTGTTGCGGGTGCGGGACATGGCGTGTATGGCCTGGGCGATCATCTCCTTGCCGGTCCCGGTCTCGCCCGTGATCAGGATGGTCGAGAAATACTGCGCGATCTTTTCGGTCAGGGAGAAGATCTCGAGCATGTAGGGATTTTTACCCACGATACCCTGGAAAAAATACTTCTTAGCCAGGCGGCGCTCGAGCTGGAAGGTCTCCTGGCGGAGCATCTTGCGGTCGCGGACCCGCTTGACGATGTTGAGGACTTGGGGGGGCATGACCGGCTTGACCAGGTACTCGCTGAGGCCCTGGTTGATGAGCTCCATGACCGTCAGGTCACCGAGCGCGACGCCGACGAACACGACCTCGACATAGGCGTCGAGGTGTTTGAGGCCATTGAGGAGGGCGAGGGCCCTTTCCTGGTGCTGGTCATAGTCGAAGAATACGACATGGGTGTCGTTGACCTGGATGTGGCCCAGGATGGCGCCCACGTTAGGTGTGTCGATGGTGTCGATGCGGGATATGAGGAGCGAGGATTTGGCGACTTCGTATAAGGAGGGGTGATCCTCCACGATCAGCACGTTCATGCGATGCGTTTCCTTTTGCTGAGTTATGGTATCACAAAAAAAAAAATGGGGACAGGTCCAATTAATACAAGCAGTCGAACCGCTAATTGGACCTGTCCCCATTTATTAATTGGACCTGTCCCCTTTAATTTTTTGATATAATAGCCGCGAAACGGAGGCCAGGATGAAAGAACACAAGCTCCTCATTAATGGAAAATGGGAAGACGGCGTCAAGATACGAGAGATTAAATCTCCCTATGACGGCCAGGTGGCGGCCAAGGTCCACTTCGCAGGACGGGCCCAGGTGGAACAGGCCATATCCGATGCGCAGGCCGCATTCGCCAAGACGCGCAAGATGTCGTCCCACGAGCGGGCCTCGGCCCTCGAGAAGATCTCATCCGAGATCAGCCGGCGCAGCAGCGAGATCGCCGAATCGATCGTGCTCTCGTCCGGCAAGCCCTTAAAATACGCCAAGGCAGAGGCCTCCCGCGGGGCCAATACCTTCAAGATCGCAGCCGAGGAGGCCAAGCGCATCTATGGGGAAGTCGTGCCCCTGGATCTCACTGCCCAGACCAAGAAGCGCTGGGGGATCGTGGGGCATTTCCCTCTCGGGGTGATCGCGGGCATAACGCCATTCAATTTCCCGCTCAATCTCGTGGCCCACAAGGTGGCGCCGGCGCTCGCTACCGGCAATGCCTTCCTCGCCCGCCCGGCCTCCCAGGTATCGCCCACGACCATGCTCCTGGCCGAGATCGTGGCCGAGACCGACTACCCGGCCGGCGGCTTCAATGCCGTGCCCTGCGGCTATGAGGCGGCCGAGGCATTCGTGGAGGACGAGCGCGTCAAGATGATCACATTCACGGGCTCGCCCGACATCGGCTGGGACCTCAAGAAGCGTGCCTATAAGAAGATGGTAACCCTTGAGCTCGGCGGAAACGCCGCCGTTGTGGTCGAACCCGATGCCAACCTCGAATATGCGGTCCCCCGAACCGTCATGGGCAGCTTTGCCTTCTCGGGTCAGGTCTGCATATCCATCCAGAGGATCTTTCTACACGACGCCATCTACGACCGCTTCATGGCCGATTTTGTTGCGGGTGTCGAAAAACTGCGCATGGGCAATCCCCTGGACATCAACACCGACATCGGGCCCATGATCAACCTGGAGGCAGCCGAACAGACCGAGGAGTGGATCTCGGAGGCGGTCGACAACGGCGCGCGCATCGTGGTGGGGGGCAACCGGGACGGCGCCATGTTCGAGCCCACCATCCTGACCGACGTGCACCCCGAGATGCGTATCTCCTGGATGGAGGCCTTTGCGCCGGTGGTTGTAGTCTACAGATATCACGACTATGAGGAGGCCTTGAAGGAGGTCAACCACTCGATGTACGGCCTGCAGGCCGGGGTGTTTACCAACAACCTCAACAAGGCCTACCAGGCCTACGGGCGCCTGGAGGTGGGCGGCGTGATCGTGAACGACGTGCCGACCTTCCGCATCGACCACATGCCCTATGGGGGCGTCAAGGAGTCGGGCTTCGGCCGGGAGGGCCTGCGCTACGCCATCGAAGAGATGACGGAGATGAAACTCCTGGCCATCAACCTGAACATATAGGGAAGCGGAGGCCTTTTGAGCGATTTGTTCGATCTGATAGAGCCCGGGATCCCACCTCCCCTGGACTCGGGATTTCGCCCCCCGGTGCTGGCAAACCGGAATTTCCTGCATGAGGTCGAAAAATCCGGGGAAGGCGTTCCCCTGGTGATCGCGCTGGAGGGATCGGATGGGGCCGTGTCGCGGTTCGAGACGCGAGTATATCATGAGATCCACACGCGTGCGCGGGCCAACCTGGCGTATGCTGAGCGGATCTTCAAGTTCCTGCTCTGGAGCCGCGGCGGGTGGCGGGCCTATATCGGGGGGCCGCGCTCGATCGGCGAGCACATTGCCCAGACCTATGCCCCCAAGGGCGTGCGGGCCTACGACTATTACCTGCTGGGCGAGTCCGTGTATGGGAAGCAGTTCGAGGTGGTGGTATGCAGGCCCTCAGAGGTTCCCGAGGCCAGGGAAAAGGCCCGCCAGATAGGACGGCATCTGGACGGATGCCGTATCGGGTTCGACCTGGGGGCATCCGATAGAAAAGTCTCGGCCGTCATCGACGGCAAGGCCGTGTGGAGCGAAGAGATCATCTGGGATCCACAGGGCAATCCCGATCCAGAGTATCACTTCCGCGAGATCATGAAGGCTCTGCATGACGCATCGCTCAAGCTCCCGCGCCTGGACGCCATCGGGGGGAGCGCTGCCGGTATCTATGTGGACAATGTGGTGCGTGTGGCCTCACTTTTCCGGCGCGTGCGGGACGAGGATTACCCCAGGGCGCGCGAGCTTTTTCTGCGTATCGCAGACGAGGTGGGCGTGCCCTTCGAGGTGGCCAATGACGGCGACGTGACAGCCCTGGCCGGATCCATGTCGCTCGAGGACAACGGTGTTCTGGGCATTGCCTTGGGATCGAGTGAGGCCTGCGGGTATGTGGACGTGAACGGGAGCATCACGGGCTGGTTGAACGAACTGGCTTTTGCACCGGTAGATTACCAGCCCGAGGGTGTCGTTGACGAATGGTCCGGAGACATGGGCTGTGGTGCCCAGTATTTTTCGCAGCAAGCTGTATTCCGGCTGGCACCCAAGGCAGGGATCCTTCTGCCGGCCGACATGCCGCCTGCAGAGAGACTGCAGTTCGTGCAGGACGAGCTCGAGTCCGGGCACAAGGGAGCGCGCAGGATCTGGGAATCGATCGGTGTATATTTGGGATATACGCTGGCTCACTATGCGGATTTTTATGACATCAGACACTTCCTGATCCTGGGCCGCTGCACATCAGGACGGGGAGGGGAGATCATCCTGGACATGGCCCGCCAGGTGGTTACGGAAGAATTCCCCGAACTGGGAGAAAAGGTTACGCTGCAGCTCCCGGATGAAAAGAGCCGCCGCGTGGGCCAGGCAATAGCCGCGGCGAGCTTGCCGGCGCTGCAAGAAAAAAGGGGACAGGTCCAATTAAATGCAGAATTAATGGGGGAATTAAAGGGGACAGGTCCAATTAATAATGCAGAGAATATCAAAATTGGACCTGTCCCCATTTCTTCTCCCGATCCCGTAAATAAAGGAGACAACTCATGAGCATCATACAACCCAATGCCGATGTTTATATTCCCGACGGTGTCGAATTCGAGGAAGCTCTGAAGCGCACCACTCACCTGGCAGTGGGCGCCCATCAGGACGACCTCGAGATCATGGCCTTCGACGGCATCCTCAAGTGTTTCGAGCAGGAAAACCGGTGGTTCACTGGCATCGTGCTCACGAATGGGGGCGGTTCCCCCCGGGATGGGGCCTTCAAGGACACGACCGACGAGGAGATGCAGGACATACGCCGCAAGGAGCAGAAAAAGGCCGCCGACATCGGAAAATATGGGGCCCTGGCCCAGCTCGATTATCCCAGCTCGGTCGTGAAGGATGACCAGCAGGCGGGCCCGGTAGATGACCTAGAGGCTCTCATCGAGCTCGCACAGCCGGAGGTCGTCTATCTGCACAACCCGGCCGATAAGCACGAGACACATGTGGCATCGTTCCAGCGGGCCCTGGCTGCCATCAGGAACCTGCCCAGGGATGCGCGACCATACGAGGCCTATGGCTGCGAGGTCTGGCGCGACCTGGACTGGCTGCCCGATGAGTACAAGATCGCCTTTGATGTGTCTGATCAGCCCGAGCTGCAGGCCGCACTGGTCGAGGTCTTCGAGTCTCAGATAAGCGGGGGCAAGCGCTATGACCTGGCTACCCTTGGGCGCAGGCGTGCCAATGCCACCTACTACGCCTCGCACGGCACGGACACGGCCACGTCCATGATCTATGCGATGGACCTCCTGCCGCTCGTCAAGGACCCCGGGCTGGACATCAAGATGTATGTGCAGGGCCACATCGAGAGATTCTGGGAGAAGGTGGAGGATACGCTGGACAAGCTGGGATGAAATGAAGGGGACAGGTGCATTTAAACTTGGGTGCGCTTGTGTTGAATGCACCTGTCCCCTTTGTATTAATTGGACCTGTCCCCATTTTTTGCAGT
>CBESWG010000087.1:0-8661 GCA_965533275.1 uncultured bacterium | reverse complement strand
CACCGTGCCAGTACACTTGCCCTATAGACCAAGAGGCTTCGGTCTATATCGCCCTGATCGCCCAGAAAAGATATGAAGAGGCGTCGGATATCATCCTAAAGGACAATCCCCTGCCTTCTGTGTGCGGCCGCGTCTGCGACCACAAATGCGAGAGCGATTGTCGAGCCGGAGAGATCAGCAAGCCGATTTCTATTCGAGCCTTAAAAAGATTTGTCATGGACAGGACCCAGCAAAACGGTATTCGACCGGACGAAGAACCGGAGACTGTTAAAAAGAATAAAAAGGTGGCAATCGTAGGAGCCGGGCCGTCCGGCCTGGCTGCTGCGCACACCTTGAATCGGACCGGATACGATGTCACAATCTTCGAATCCCTTCCGGTGGCTGGCGGGATGCTGGCGGTAGGAATTCCCGAACACAGACTTCCGCGGAAAGCTCTGAAATATGACATCGACCGTATCCTAAATGCGGGCGTCACCTTAAAAACAGACCAGACACTCGGAAAAGATTTTTCCATTCATGATCTGTTCTCCCAGGGTTTCGATGCAATTTACCTCGCCATAGGCGCCCATAAATCCATGAAGTTAAGGATCCCGAACGAAGAGGCCTCAGGCGTGATGGAAGGGACAGGATTCCTGAGAGAGGCTAATCTCGGCCATGCCCTTCCCTCGGCAAGAAAAGTGGGGATTATCGGCGGAGGAAACACAGCCGTAGATGCAGCACGAGTGTGGATCCGCCAAAACGGAACGGAAAAAGTGACGATCCTCTACCGCCGAACGCGTCATGAGATGCCCGCCTATGAAGAGGAGATCGAAGCAGCCTTAGAAGAGGGTATCGACATCCAGTACCTCGTCGCTCCTGTGAAAGTAAAAACAGACGATGGCATGGTCATCGGAGTAGAGTGCATCCAAATGCAGCTCGGGGAGATGGATGAGAGCGGTCGGCGGAGACCCATTCCTATTGAAGGATCGGAGTTCACCGTTGAATTGGACACTCTGGTTTCCGCCATCGGTGAGAGACCCGACCTCTCCTTTATCCAAGGAGGAGACGGCCTCAAGAACACGAAGTGGGATACCATTGTGGCGGACAGTAAAACCCTGCTCACAACTTGTGACGGTGTCTTTGCTGGAGGCGATGTTGTGACGGGTCCGAATACCGTCGTGGACGCTATGGCCGCCGGAAAGACAGCTGCTTACTCCATCGATCGATACCTCCAGGGGAAAAGCCTGGATCCTGATTACACTTTATGCCGGCCTTCCATGTATGTGGAACCGGTCGAGCTGACTGAGGAAGAGATCGAACATGCCCAAAGACCCTCCATGCCGCGTTTGCCCGTCAAAGCACGCCAGAAGAATTTCAGTGAAGTGGAACTAGGAATGACCGAAGACCTAGCGGTAAAAGAGGCACGGCGTTGTCTGAGATGTGAGCTGGAAACCCAGGATGGGAAAGAAGCAATAGGAAGGGAAAAATGATCACATTTATCATGAACGGAGTCGAAGTTAAAGTAGAAGAAGGCGGGACCATCTTAGAGGCGGCCAAGTTCTACGGCCTGGAGATTCCGACGCTTTGCTACAATCCAGGCCTCAGCAACTACGGGGCCTGCCGCCTGTGCCTGGTCGAGATCGGTGAAGGAACAAACACCAAGCTGGTCAGCTCCTGCACCTATCCGGCCCAGGAAGGCCTGGTGGTCCATACGGACACCCGCCGCGTCCTGGAGGTACGGAAGATGATGATCGAGCTCATGCTGTCCACGGCACCGGGCTCGAAGATCCTTCAGGACATGGCCGCCAAGATGGGGGTCAGACAGCAGCGGTTCGAGCTCCGGAACGAGGAGTGCATGTACTGCGGACTGTGCGTACGCATGTGTGCGGAGCAGATGGATGCACGAGCCATCGGCTTTCAAAACAGAGGTTACCAGCGCAAGATATCCACGCCCTTTGATGTGAAATCCAAAGAATGTCGGCTGTGCGGTGCCTGCATGTACATCTGCCCTGCCTGCGCACTCCGCTGTCAGGGCCCGGATGCCGACACGGCCATCTGCAACGGCTGCCTGGATATGGACCCCACCTGTGTGGATGTCTACGACGAGCTGCAGTGCTGGATGTACGACCACGGCCAGTGCGGGACCTGTGTCCGCAAGCCCTCAGACGTCGCTGACGACATCGAGGAGCCCAAAGGGAAAAATGCCTAGCATGGATCTCTATATTCATACAACAAACTGTAAATCATAGGAGGAATCAGAATGTCTTATACAAAACTCAACAGAAGCGCAGCCACCTTGACCAAGAACAGGACCGAAGGTTCTGTCAGCCCCTTCAGCGGGATGTGTGTGACCTGTGTCGATGGCTGTATTGGAATGTGCGAGATCGGCAAATCCGCCTACCGCGGCTCTGAAGTCCTGTATCCCCAGCCCTTCGGGATCATCACCGCGGCCTCGGAGAAGGACTATCCCGTGGACCTGTCCCACTTCAGCGTATTGGGAACCGCGGTCGGTGCCCACGGCGTCCAGGCCGACCCCGACCATGCGACCTTTGAAAAAGTCGATGTCTCGGCCAAGATCGGTGTCAACAAGGACATCAAGCTCAAGGTCCCCTTCATCGTTCCGGGCATGGGCTCCACCAATGTGGCCAAGCAGAACTGGAAGGGCCTGGCTATCGGTGTTGCCATCAGCGGCGGTATCCTGACCGTCGGCGAGAATGTCTGCGCCATGGATGAGGAATCCACGATCGAGAACGGACGCGTGATCCGCTCCCCTGACATGGAAAACCGGGTCCGTTGGTTCCAGGAATGGGCGGACGGATACGGCGATGTGGTCGTTCAGTCCAATGTAGAGGACACACGGCTCAAGGTTCAGGAATACGTCATCGAGAAGCTCGGTGTCGAGACCGTCGAACTCAAGTGGGGCCAGGGCGCCAAGGACATCGGAGGAGAGGTCAAGATCAAGAAGCTCTCCAAAGCCCAGGAGCTGAAGCGCAGGGGCTACATCGTGCTCCCGGATCCAGAAGACCCCCATGTCATCAAGGCGTTCGAAAAGGGAGCCTTCAAGGAATTCGAGAGGCACTCCCGCCTGGGCATGGTGGAGTTCGATTCCTTCATGGCGCGTGCAGAGGAACTCAGGGCCGCCGGCGCCAAGCGCGTCTTTCTCAAGACCGGGGCCTACCGGCCCGCAGACCTGGCGCGCGCCGTCAAGTATGCCTCGAAAGCCAAGCTCGACCTGCTGACCGTGGACGGAGCCGGAGGCGGGACCGGGATGAGCCCTTGGCGCATGATGAACGAATGGGGAGTCCCGAGCGTGGAGCTCTGGTCCCTGACCTATGCGTACTGCAAAAAGCTGGATGAGAAGGGTGAGTTTGTGCCCGACATATGCTTTGCCGGCGGCATCACCTTCGAGGATCAGATCTACAAAGCCCTGGCGCTGGGTGCTCCCTATGTGAAGGCCATCGGTATGGCCCGGGGTCCCATGGCCGCGGCCATGGTCGGAAAGACCATCGGCAAACGGATCGCCGAGGATCAGATCCCGGTCTATGTCGAGCGCTTCGGCAGCAAGAAGGAAGAGATCTTCGTCACCGCTTCGGACCTGAAGAACGAATATGGTGATCGCTTCGAGGAGATCCCCCCCGGCGCTCTGGGAGTCACCGGGTATTTCACGAGACTGAACCAGGGCTTGCGTCAGCTCATGGCCGGCAACCGGAAGTTCAACCTCGGCTTTGTCGAGAGGAACGACCTGGCTTCGCTTACGAAGGAAGCCGCCGTCATCAGCAAGATCCCCTATGTCATGGATGTCGACAAGGAAGAAGTCGAAGACATCCTGAACAGCTGATCTTCACGCTGTAAAACGGTACACCAGAGGGGCAGGGCCGGCCCGAGAGAGCCGGTTTCTGCCCCTTTTTTTTTGGATCCATCATACCAACCGAGGAGAGAGAGATCATGGATAGGCTGAAGGTCATCATAATGGGATGCGGAATCATGGGCCGCAGGGTCGCCGAGGCGCTGCTTCCCAAGCAGAGTTTCGAGATCGTGGGTGCGTTGGATATCGATCCGGAGTTGGCCGGCAAGGACCTGGGAGAGCTGTTCTCAACGCCCAGGGTCACGGGCATCATCATCGAGAACGATGCAGCGGCGCTTTTCGCACGAGTCCCGGCCGATGCGGTGGTGCAGACCACCCTGTCTCACCTCAAGACGGTGATGCCGCAGATCGAACTGTGCATCCGGGCAGGCCTGAACATCGTTTCGACCTGTGAGGAGCTGTCCTACCCCTGGAAGCGTCACCCTGAGCTAGCCGCGGAGATCGACCGCCTGGCCAAGGGAGCCGGTGTGACCGTGGTGGGGACCGGGATCAATCCCGGGTACTTGATGGATTCGCTGCCCCTGGCGCTCACCTCTCCCTGCCTGCGTGTCGACTCCATCCGGGTCACTCGGATGATGAATTCAGCCAGGCGGCGCATCCCCTTCCAGAAAAAAGTCGGGACTTCCATGACACCCGAGGAATTTCGGCAGAAGATCGACGAGGGGATCATCACCGGGCATGTCGGCCTGCTGGAGTCGATCAACATGATCGCCTCAGGACTGGGTTGGGAGCTCGACGAGGCCGTGGAGCTTCCACCCGAGGCGGTCATCGCCGAGACAGAGACTCCGAGCGGGATGGGGAACGTACCGCCTGGCGATGTGATCGGCCTGCGGAGCGTCGCCTATGCCGCCATGGGCGGGGAAAAGGTCATCACCCTAGAGTTCGTCGCCAACGCCGGTATCAAGGAAGAGTATGACGAGATCGAGATCAGGGGCGAGCCCGACATACACGAAAAGATCATGGGCGGGGTCCACGGTGACACCGGGACCGTGTCCATGACTATCAACACTATCCCCAAGACCATCGCGGCTGTCCCCGGCCTCAAGTTGATGAGCGAGCTTCCCGCTCCCTGCGCCACGTTATAACTATTTTCTGAACTTCTTGATAAACTCTTCGACCTCGGGCACACCGCCCTGATAGATCAGGTAGCCGTTATAGGGTTCACGCTCAGTGATGTCGTCGTTCACCGGTGTCAGCATGATCTCCTTGACCTTCTCCAGGTCATCCGTCTGTCCCAATGCCCAGCCCAGCTTGATGTAGGCGACCTCGGGCAGCATGTTCTGCAGGGGGATGACTCCCAGATCCAGCATGTCGCGCCCGGTCTCGTACACATACATGTGGACATAACCCCACAGCGTCTGCACGGTCATGTAGACCGCCACTCCCTTTTCCTCGGCCCGCTTGATGGCCGGGTAGAGCGGCTTGTTCACATGGCCCAGGCCGGTCCCCGCTATCACGATCCCCTTGTAACCGTTGTCGACCAGACTGTCGACGACATCCGGCATCATGTTGGGGTAGTAGTAGACGATCGTGACCTTCTCCTCGAAATAGGGATGAGCCGTCACCGTCCTGTCTCTGCGGCGAGGATTATGGGGATGCTTGAGCATTTCCACCCCGTCCCGCATGACCTTGGCCAGCGGGATGTCTCCGATGGTTCGGAATGCGGAGCGGTAGGAGGAATGCATCTTGCGGACCCGGGTCCCACGATGCAGGAAACCATACTCATCCGAGGTCGGTCCGAACATGCTCACCATGACCTCTGCGATGTCGGAGTGCCCGGCCGCATAGGCGGCATGCATCAGATTCAAGGCAGCGTCCGAGCTGGGCCGGTCTGATGACCGCTGAGAGCCCACCAGCACCACAGGCACGGGCAGGCCGTCGAGCATGTAGGTCAGGGCAGCGGCCGTGTGATGAAGCGTATCGGTCCCGTGCCCGATGATGACTCCCTCGATCCCCTTCCGGATCTCCTCGGCTATGGATACGGCCAGGGTCTTGTACTGCTCCGGCCCCATGTTCTCGCTGAATACGGCAAACAGCTTCTCGGTGGTCAGGTTGCAGATGTCCGCCAGCTCCGGGACTGCGCCGTACAGCTCTCCCGGAGAAAAGGCCGGGATCACGGCACCGGTGCGGTAGTCCAGCCGGGAGGCGATGGTGCCCCCGGTCCCGAACAGTTTGACGTTGGGCTTGTCCTCCGAGTACGGGAATTCTTTTTCCGGTATCTGATAGTGCGCCTTCTGATAACCCAGCTCCGTGATGGACTTGACGGTGTCGACCTTGACCCCGATGTTATATCCCGTTCCGATCTTGAGGACGATGTGTTGGTCGTCGTCGCTTTCCGATCGGGGCAGGATGGTCCCCTCGAACAGCCCGCGGGTCGTGTCCACTTTGACCAGGCCCCAAACCCGGGCGTGTTGGTCCTGCAGGACCTTCAGTGCCTGGCCCTTGTAGCCCTGGAAGATGTCGTCGCTCATTGTCCTGCACCTTCCGGGCCTGCACAGGCCCGGCCGCCCGAGTTGTTTTCCCTGATATAGTGATGGAGCTCCGAAAGCGAGATGTTGCCCTGGGCAGAAGGCCTGAGCTGGCCCATCATCCAGCGGGCCCGTGCACCCGAGTCGGTCGAGATCCCGGTCTCCTTTGCGATCTTGCTAAGGAAGGGCACCTTTGCCAGTATCTCCTCCGCCGGGATCGGCTTGAACTTGACGGCCGTCAGGAGGGATGTGATGTCCATCTGGGGATGCTGATACTGCTCTCCGATCACCATGCGCGCGAGGGTGGGATCGATCCCTTGTTTCAAGAGATTGTCCAGCAGGTCGTATACGAGCTCATAGCGAAAATGCGGGGAACGGGGATACATACCTTCCACATGTTTCAGAGTGTGCCCGAACAGCGTTCCTGAAAACACAGGATCGAGCTCGAGCTCTTCGATGACGCGCCTCAATAACGGGAACAGGTTGTTGCGCAGTATGTAGGGATAGGTATCCTCGGGGATCCCCCACCCCCGCATCCGGGCATACATATCCGATACCTCAAGCGGGAGCCGCCCCCGGATCTCCTCGATGGCGTCATCTTCCAGGGAGATGGGCACGGAGTCTGTATCCGGATACATCCGGTTGGGACCGGGAAGTACTCTCTCGAATACGGTGGTCCCATCGGGAAAAGATTTGCGGCTCTCCCTGGGCACACCCTCAAAGGCCAGCTGGCACCGTTCCTCCACGGTCTCCAAGGCCGTGGGGATATCCTCCTCCGGCCCCCAGAGCAGGATCAGGGCATCCTCCTCCTCCGCCTGTAGTTCGTCCCGGAGGCGGTCCCAGAATTCCGGGGGAAGGACGGGATTGAGCTCCTCGGTGTGGGTCATGTTGGGTTTTTCGATACATGCGATGACCTTCAACCGGTCGCTCAGCTCGTCTGCGAACACCTTGCCAGGCTGAGTGAAATGCGACAGGATGCCTCGAAAACCCGGGAGCTTCACGGCGGCGCAGCCATGCCCGGCCTCGCGGGCCGCGGCAAACTCAGGCTGGTTCAGGCCATACTCCCTCGCATCCGGCCTTGTTGTCACGATGCGCCAGTCCTGAGTATCCTTGACGGTCTTTATAAGCAGGTCCCGAATCCGCAGGAGAGACCACTGACGGAAGACCTCGATGTGTGTGAGTTCCGGGATCCACCGGTTGTGTGCCACACCCTTGATCTCGACCCGATCTCCCCCCCGGCAGCTGACATTGACATCCTCTCTCCCGGCCCCTATCCCCATCATAACCTTACCGGTGCTTCGATTCAGGAAGCGGATGTACTGGGCGCCTTCACGCACCTCCTCGGGATTGGAAAAATCCGGATACGTCACGGTCTCGATAAGCGGCATCCCGAGCCGGTCGGTCTGGTACACACGCACGTGCCCCACGTCCGACACTTCGCGGCAGGAGTCCTCTTCCAGCGACAGCTGTATGATGCGTACCGTCTTGTTCCTCAGCTGGATCGTTCCCTCCACACCAAGGATGGCTGTCCTCTGGAAGCCCGTGGGGATGCTCCCATCCAGATACTGCTTGCGGATGATGTGGACCTCTCCCACGATGTTGAGCTTGCACAGGAGTGAGATCTCAAGGGCGATCTCGAGGGCTTCCCGGTTCAGGGGGAACGGGGGCGTGTCGTCGATGTCATAGGTGCAGGCGGTCTCATTCCGGAGCTGGTAAACGATCTGCTTGCGGGTCTTGAACTCCATCAGTGCGGTGCCATCATATTCGCCCAGCTCACTCAGGGTGGGGCGCATGTGCCGGATGACCTCCGCGTCATACTCGCCTTTCCTGTTATAGAGTCCCGCCGGGCAGTTGCAGAACAGCTTTTTCTTCGTTTTCAGCTGCTGATGGACCTCTAGCCCGGACATGAAACCTACGAGATCGTAATCTTCCTGTGTGGCTTCGGCACGCGTAACGTATCCCACGGCCAGGCGCGAGGCCTGTAAATTCTGTTCGGGATCGAATGTGTCCTTGCTCATGTGGGCCTTTTCACAATAAGGACGGTATTGTAACAGAAAAACCTGGGGGAATGCTATTATGGATCGGTGGAGGACCAAAGGGGAAAAGGTCTTTATGCTAGGGGAGGAAACCTTTTGGGACTAGGTCTCGTCTATAGATATGAACGGACACATGAAACGATACAAGGCAATAAAATGAAGATAAAAACCATGATCGGATTGGGGTTGGGTGCGGTTTTATTCTCGCCGATCCCAGTCCTGCTGCTGCTCATCCTGATCTGATCAGCGCGCCTGGCAGCCCCCCCCCCTCTAGTTGGCGTAATAGCCTCTCCGGTTAGTGATCCGGTAATCC
>CBESWG010000086.1:0-8793 GCA_965533275.1 uncultured bacterium | reverse complement strand
GAACCCTCGACCTTCTGCTTGGCAAGCAGACGTTCTACCACTGAACTACGCCCGCTCGACTGCATCCACAGGGAAGCGATACGGGGATACACTACCAAAAAGCAAAAAAACTGTCAAGCCGAAGGGCCTGATGGCGAGCGCCTAACGCGATGGGCGCAGCATGACCAGGTCGCCCTGGTTGACGGGATCCCGGACGGAGAGCACCTTGACGGTCGCCGTTTCTTCCTGCACATCGATCACGACCACGTTTCCGTAGATCTGGAGGGGTGCGTCGACATGGAGCTCCCGGAACAGGACCAGCTGCTGGCCGCGGTGGATATCGTCCACGGCGCCGATGTTGATGAGTGCCCACTGGCCGCTGGCGATCTGGTTGAGATCCGTCTGGATGAAGATCACCCGGCCGCTGATCCCATCGGCCTTGAAGGGAGGCACATCATATCTGAGATCCTTACCGATGAGCGATTCATCTGGCATGAAGGGGACCAGATAGTAGCCTATGCGCACGGGATCGCAGCATTTTTCCAGGACAGCCGTCGATTTGTGTTCGGCCATATCCACGATCCGGAGCCGGCCCTTCTTGAAGGCCAGGTTCCCGTAGCTCTCGAATTCGTAATTCTTGTCCCATGCCCTGCGGGAGGTGATCTCCAGGACCTGGAACAGCTGCCCTTCCTCAAGTCCGTCCGCCCTGCCCTTGTCCACATACATGAGGTCGCCGTCGCTGTAAGTGTCGCGTTCGCTCTCTCGGTCGGCACCGATGATCTTCATGTCGGGTGTTTCGCCGTTATGGATGCGGTATGAACAGTACAGGTCGGTCTCGGAGAGGAGGTCATAGATCTCGTCGTAGATCCTCGCCCGGCGGATCTCATCGACCGGTTCCTGGGTCTCCTGCTCCATCTCGGCCTGGGACTCACCCTCCGGACGAGGCACAAGCGGCTCCACCTTCACGAGCGCGATATTGCCGCAGGCTTTGGGCATGACGAACTTGTAGTGATTGCTGCCGTCTGCAAATTCGACGCTGAAGACCGGCAGGGGCTCTGTCCCCGCCCATTCCAGGTCCTGGACGAGCTTGACCTTGCCTTGTGAACGGAACAGCATCCACTTCATGACCCCTCCCACGGGCAGGGTGGTCTCCTCGAAGGCGGATCGTTTTATCTGATCCAGGAAAGGCATATACAGGTCGCCATATCCTGCCAGCGTGAATCCGACCTTGATGTCTTCCGTGTGTTTCTCAGCGATGTTCTTCATCAGCTGGTCGACGGGCATGTTGGTATCGATGAATTTGAAACGGCCGACTTCTGTGAGCTTCTTGGTTTCTGCCAGGGTGCTTCCGGCCAGCAGGATCAAGATCCCGATGAAGATGATAAGTGCCCTTTGCTTGTATTTCATCCCAGCCTCCTTCAGGGTACCGAAAATGGACATAGCCCTGGTGGCCCTGAATTTCTTCTGAAAATTTAGGTCTATTATATTGAGTCGTTTCAGCCATGTCAAACTTGATGCCTTCCAACCACCCCCTCTTGATTCCCACCCGCCCATAGGATTAAACCGTATTTGGCATCCCTATTGTTTCCCACCTTGAAGGGAGGGGGGGATCTATCGGTATTCACCCTGAAGGCATGGCCACTGGATTGGACATGGGGTGGGCTTTGCTTTAAAATGGACCTGGAATAATGGCAAACAAGATCCATGTCGCCCTCCTTTTCGGAGGCCGCTCGGCCGAGCACGACGTCTCGATCACCTCTGCCGGGGCTGTGTACGCTCACCTGGACAAGGGCCGGTTCGATATCACGAGCATATACGTCGACCGGCAGGGACGCTGGAGGGCCGTCGAGTCCCCGCAGGCCCCAACCGAGGAGCTGTCGCAGGGTGAGTTCGCCTCCTTCCTCCCCTGGTCTCCCCGGATCGCGGGCGGTGGTTTCGAAGCGGACATCTATTTCCCCGTACTCCATGGCCCCTTTGGCGAGGATGGGACCGTCCAGGGGCTCTTCGAACTGGCCGACGCGGCCTATGTGGGAGCGCCGGTGCTGGCCTCTGCAGCGAGCATGGACAAGGCCGTGGCCAAAGCCCTGTTTCGGAGCCGGGGGCTCCCCGTGGGCCGCTTCGATGTCTTCTACGAGAGAGAGTGGCGCGATGGCCCCGAGGCGATCCTTCGCTCTGTGCAGGAGTCATTCTCCCTTCCTCTCTTCGTAAAGCCCGCAAACCTGGGCTCCAGCATCGGCATCAGCAA
This sequence comes from uncultured bacterium, assembly GCA_965533275.1. Taxonomy (GTDB): domain Bacteria; phylum Acidobacteriota; class Aminicenantia; order Aminicenantales; family Aminicenantaceae; genus JAUXEH01. The sequence continues at coordinate 6,569 of CBESWG010000086.1, read as the reverse complement.
GGTCACGGCCCACGCAGAGGCCAAGGCCGCCATCGAGGCCGCATTCCGATACGACCGCAAGATCCTGGTGGAGGAGGGGATCTCGGGCCGCGAGATCGAGTGCAGCGTCCTGGGCAACGACGAACCCCGGGCCTCCCTCCCTGGAGAGGTCATCCCCTACCGTGAATTTTATGACTACAGGGACAAGTATCTCGAAGGCAAGACCCGCTTCAAGATCCCCGCAGAACTCCCCGAACCTTTGATCGAAGAGATCCGGCGCCTGGCCGTGGAGGCATTCAAGGCGGTCGAAGGATGCGGCATGGCCCGGGTTGATTTCTTTCACGTTATCCAGGAGGGAACGGGAAGGATCATCCTGAACGAGATCAACACGATCCCCGGGTTCACTCAGATCAGCATGTATCCCAAGCTCTGGGAGGCAAGCGGATTGGGATTCGCAGACCTCCTCGAGGAGCTCATCGATCTCGGCCTGGAAAGGCACGCGAACCGGAGGCGGAACGTGGAATGGTCATGAGGATCCTGGGGATCGACTACGGAGACAAGAACATCGGCCTGGCCGTGAGTGACGCCCTCGGGATAACGGCCCAGGGCCTGGGATTATACAGGCAGAAAGGGAGAAAGGAAGACCTGGCCCATTTCCAGGGGCTGGTGGCGGAATACGGTATCGAACGGATCGTGATGGGGCTCCCGCTCCGGATGGACGGAACTTCGGGGAGCCGAGCCGAAATAACCCGAAAGTATGCGGACTGGCTGGGGACCGCCCTGGGCATCCCCATCGTCTTCTGGGATGAGCGCTTGACCACCAAAGAGGCCTTCCGGATCCTCCGCGAACAGAATGCCGGTCCCAAGAAAAAGAAGGCACTGAAAGACCAGGTCGCGGCCACCCTGATCCTGGCGAGCTACCTGGAGAGTCAGCGGTAGAATGCGCCGGGCACTCCGGATCGGGAAGATCGCCCTGCTGCTCGGAGTTGTGCTGATGCTGCTTGCGGCCGGCTGGTTCGCCATCCAGTACAACCGGGCCGCCGCAGAGGAGACCGGGACCGTGCTCTTCGAGGTGGAGGAGGGATGGAACGCCACCCGGATCGCCGAGGCATTGAAGCAGCGGGGCCTGCTCGCACACAAGTGGCCCTTCCTCCTGGGCTACCGTCTATTCTTCTCCGGGAAGAGCCTGAAGGCGGGTGAATACCGGCTGGAGACACCGTTCTCCCCCAAACAGGCGATCCAGTTCCTAATACAAGGCCAGGTCCAGCTCTACCCGATGACCATCCCCGAAGGGCTGACTCGCCGCGAGACAGCCCAGCACCTGAGCCGGGCCTATGGCGTCGATGCGGAGGCGTTCCTGGACGCCGGTGCCGATCCCGGGCCCGCGCTGGCCTGGGATCCAGCCGCCGCAGACCTGGAGGGCTATCTGCTGCCCGAGACCTACCACTTCCCCAAGGAGATCACTCCGGCCGAGATAGTCGAAGCCATGGCTTCACAGTTCCGGGACCTTCTCTCAGAATCCTGGAGGGAGCGGGCGGCGGAACTCGGCTTGAGCATCCGGGATGTGGTGATCCTGGCTTCTCTGGTGGAGAAGGAGACCTCGCGGCCTGAGGAACGGGGCCTCGTGTCCGGTGTGTTTCACAACCGCCTGCGCATCGGGATGAAGCTGGATTGCGACCCCACGATCGTATACGCGCTCAAGGCCACGGACAGCTATACGGGCCGGCTGCGCTACAAGGACCTGAAGCTGGACTCCCCCTACAACACCTATCTGTATCCCGGCCTCCCACCCGGCCCGATCGCCAATCCCGGCCGGGCCTCCCTGGAAGCCGCCCTTTTTCCCGAAGACGTGGAATACCTGTTCTTCGTTTCGCGCAATGATGGAAGCCACCAGTTCAGCCGGACATACCGGGAACATATCAATGCCGTCAACAAATACCAGCGCCGCCGTTCCCCCTGAAATGGGCCATACGGGACAGAGGTCAGAGGCACATCCGGGCAAAATTTTTCCGGGCCGCAAAAATCTGAGTGGAACGTTCTGGAATGGCCTCTCCGGATTATCCTGGAACTTGCAGTAAACAAAAGGATTTATCTCAGCACGGGCCAAGCGTTCGTTCTCAATTCGGGCTGGAAAAAAGGTCCTGTTTCTGCTATTATTAGGTTTTGATTATCCAAGAGAGACCCGTAAGGTTGATCTCAAGGAGGAAAAATGAAAAACAGAAACCTCATCATCCCAGTTGTCCTGCTCGGCCTCGTCGCCGTCCTCAGCTTGGCACCCACCCTGACCGCACAGGAAGAGCAGCAAGCCGTCCAGGAACAGAAGGTCGTCATACCGGATCAGGTCCGGGCCATCCTTCAGCAGGGAGCTCAGACACGCCAGGCCCGCCTGGACATCCCCTTCTCCTTCCTGGACAAGGACCTGTACCTGCCAGCCCAGGCGAACCTGCACAAGGTGTTCTTCTTCAAGATCAAAAACGCGGATCTCGGCTTTGTGGAACCCGCACAGCCAGCAGCCAAGGAAGGGGAAACCCAAGAGGTCACTTCCTTCGAGGCCAAGCCCAATCTGCTCCAATCCCGCAGCCACGTATTCCTGCACTACCAGCAGTTGGACGGCACCTTCACCAAGGAAGTCTACATCCCTCTGTCCATCCAGACCGACGGCGGCAGTTATGATGCTGAGAAAGAGGAGATCTACACCACGGGTTATCCCCTCGCACCGGGCAACTACCTCCTGTCCATGGCCATCACCTCTCCGGACCTCCAGAGGATCGGGACGCAGTACCTTGAATTCACCCTGCCAGATCCCATGGGGTACACGGAAGAGCTCGGAACAACTCCGGTCTTCTTCATCAAGAAGCTCGATCGGATGTCCGCTCCCGAGACCCGCTCCGAGATCCACAGGGGAATCTTCACCTATTCGGTGCTCCAGATTCAGGCCAACCTCGATCACACGTTCACCACAGGAGACAACCTGGATGTGTTCTTCTCCATCTTCGGGGCTCAGGCCAACGAACAGGGCCGCAATGATATCGAGATCACCTACGAGGTGATCCAGGGTGAAGAGGCTGTCATCCGTTATGCCGTCACCAGCTATGACATGGCGCTTGTCAGCCAGCCGCTGCCCCTGAAGAAAACGGTGCTGATCAAGACCACCAAAGAAGGAAAGACCACCGAGAGGCAGGAGCAGAGGGATCTGGATCCTGGAACCTACGCCCTTTCGATCACGGTCAATGACAAGCTCTCAGGCAAGACCCTGACAAAGCTCGTCAATTTTGAGTTCAAGTAAGTCCATAAACCGGGCCCCTCTCTCTCGGGGGGGGCCCGTTCTTCCCTTCACTTCTTCTCGATCTCCGCGATCAAGGCTGTGACCTCTTCCTGTGCCGGATTGAGTCTCAGGGAGGAGTTGAGGGCTTCGAGAGCCAACTCATCCTCACCCAACCTGTGATAGCAGATGCCCAGGGAGTTGAGCAGCCCGGTGTCGCTGTTGTAGAGCTTGTTCCCCTCCAGGAGGTTGTCGACCGCCTCCTGATACAGCCCCTTGCCCATGAGGGATCGTCCCTTGACGAGGAAATACTGGAACCGCATCTCATCGTCGCCCTGGAGCTGCTCGATGAGCGCGATGCTCCGGTCGTACTGCTCGACCTTGAACAGGAAGTTGGCGTAACCCACCACACCCTGCTTGTATTCCGGATTGGACTCATGGGCCCTCGAGTAGAATTCCTCCGCCTGGTCCCAGTTCTGGGTCTCCTCAGCCTGCCGAGCCAGAGATAAAAAGTAGAGGTAGTTGCGGGCCATGGGGAAGGCCTTGGCGTGGGCGATGGGATGGGCCAGCACGGCCTGAGGTGAGACGGTGAAGCTCACCTTCTTCTGATCCAGGGTTCGGCCCTCGCCGTCATTCAGGAAGAGCTCCATATCGTAATAATCCGGGGGCAGGTCGCTCCCGATGATCTCCTGGGAGATGGTCAGAATCCTGCGGAAGGGAAAGTTCCTCAAGAACAGGTCAAAGGACTTGGTGGTGGGCTCGACGGGCTTCAAACCCTTGATCTCGACGCGCAGGTTCCCGTTGTTCCACAGGTCCTGGGTCAGGTTCACCACGTTGAGGAGGAAGGAGAGGTTCTCCTCCGCCGCGAACGTGTGCTTGGGATCGATCACGACCTTCTGCTCCAGGACCTTGAAGGGGATGTGCTGATCGCGACGGAAATTCTGGATCTTATAACCAAGCAGGGGCTTCATGATCCATGGCTGTCCCGAATCCTCGGGCACGGAGATGATCCTTTCATAGACAGTGAATTCCTTACCCACGGAATTCTGCAGCAGGATGGTCAGCTCGAACTGTCCGTCGATCATGGGAAAGGAATCCTCGATGGCGATGCCGTTGCCCCGGATGTGGTCCAGGTCTTCCTCCTTAAAATAGAAGGGGAACTCGCGCGTGTACTGGAAGATGATCTTCTCCTCCTGCTTCAGGTTTACTGTCAGGGAGAAGTTGCAGAAATACTGGGAGTTGGGTTCGTAATAATCGATGGAGACTTCCTCCGGAACGATGGTGAAATGGAGGAAGTTGATGTCCATGAGCGGATCTCTGATGAAGGCGAGCTGAGTCGTGCTCTCCACAAAGTTTTCCATGTAGTCCACGCTGACGATGCCCTTATAGTCCAGGAAATGGGTGGCATAGATGGGATTGACTTCTTTGTGGACGGATTCGATGATCTCGGCCAGCATGATGTTGTGCTGGGTGGAAGGGATCCAGTTATATGGGATGTCGCCCGGGACCATACTGAGGGAGACGAGCGCGAGGGTAGGGACCCGCTCCCGCAGGTACTGGAACTGCGCCTCGTAGTCTCCAGGGTCTAAGTGGCGGCCGAAGACCATAAGCCTGGTGGGTCCGTCGCTGACCGGGTCATACAGCTTGTACTCGCCCGTGCCCCCATACTGGTAGAACACCAGGGCAAAGTAGGTGGGCTGTCCCAGGGCCACGTTGCCGTGGAAGTACCAGATCTCGATGGGATAGAGATCGAGCGAGCTGGGGATCCGTTCATAGCTGTTGGGATCCCCCAGCATGATATAGAAGCGCCCCATTTCCGTCATCCAGCCCGGTCGAGGGGTCTGGCGCCCGAACACTTTGTTGGAATGGTCCCAGCGCCGCTGGTGCTCTATCTTCCGCTCGTTCTGGGTCGTCCCCGGCGTGGGATCGCGCTGCTTCCAGAACGTACGTATGAAGGCGTCGCGGTCCCGGTCCGTGGCCAGCTGCATGAACACCTCTTTTTCCTGGGGGAGGATGATGTACTGGGTGAATTGCAGGAATTCCTGGAACCGGGCCGGCAGTTCCTCTGCCCGCAGTTTTTCCTGGGGCAGGAGGGCCTGCGGGCCCAGGAGTATCAGCACGAGCGCAAGGCTCACGAGTGTCTTTTGTATCATCTGTTCTTCCTTAGCCGGAGCTCTTGGCTCTCGAGCATGCGGTTGAGATATGTCTATCCCGTTAAACTGCCTGTCCCGCGCTTTGGTTTCATCTCTGGATCTTGAAGATCTGGCGGGTCTTCCCCACATCGGGCATCACGTCGATGGTCACGTCCACATAGTACTTCCCCGGCTGCAGATCGTAGGGGAACGCAAAGCGCAGCTCATCGAGCTCGATGATCTCCTCCTCCGTGCTGGTAAAGTGGCGGATCTCATTAAACTCGTCGACCTTGCCACCGCTCTGCAGATAGAACATGAACGTGAAGGCAAAGTCGGCCTGCAGCTCGCCTTCCTCTTCATAGAAGGTGAATCCATCCAGGGGCACGGTTACGTGAAAGGTCTGCTCTCTCTCCTCGTAGACCAGATCGAAATTCAGGAAGGCAAACTCACGGAGCCGCTCCTTATTGGCGAAATCCAGCCCCATCTGGGCGAACTCCAGGGCATCGAAATAGTCGCCCCAGATCTGCTGAAGGGGATTGTCGATCACATAGGTTCCGTCTCCCCGGCGGTCATAAAAATCGATGGCCAGGCCGTAGCGGTAGTAGGTCCAGCGCAGGATCCCCCGGATGCGAGACTGGACCGAGACGCCCGCGTTTGCCTCTTCCTGTGTCTGCATGGGATGCCACTCCTCGGTCTTGTCCGGCGCTCCGAAGTAGATGAATATGCGTCCCCGGTCCGTCTTCCAACCCGGAGGGCCCTGGCGGAAGCGCTGGTTGGCATAGTTGATGCGGTAGTAGAACTCCTCCTGGAACTCATTGGCGTCCGTCTGGGGGTCCGGATCGCGCTTGTCCCAGAAATCCTGGATGAAGCGCGCCCTCTCCTCCTTGTCCGCCAGGTGTTTGAAGATATTTGTCTCGTCATCGGTCATGATCAGGCGGGCATACTCGTAGAACGTCTCGCTCTCCGGATCGAGCTTGATCCCCATGCCGGAGCAGGCTGCCAGGATGGCCAGGAGAGAGAACACGGCCACGGGAAACCAGGTACGGCTGTTTATTTTTTGCATTGTTCTATCAAAGCCTCCAGTTTTTCCCTCTCGCTCGCAGGGAGGATATGCTGAAATTTTTCCTTGTACAGGGAAAAATGCTCCAGGGCGCGCGTCTTGCCGCCCAGGTTCAGGTAGATATGAGCCAGGTTGT
>CBESWG010000085.1:0-9370 GCA_965533275.1 uncultured bacterium | reverse complement strand
AGGGTGTCCCCCTGGGGGACGTCCCTCAGCGGGCTAGCCGGTTGTCCAGTAGGGATTGACCAGGTCCTCGAATATGGCCATGGCAGCCTCGGAGCCATAGGCTGCCGCGGTCACGATCTGCTTGAACTGCCCTTCCACGTCGCCGGCCGCATAGATGCCGGGGACGGAGGTGCGGTGCCGCCGGTCGCTCTTTATGTATCCATTATCCGTGAGCTCTACACCGGCCTGTCTGGCCAGTTCCACCTCCGGCCGGTAGCCGATCGAGATGAAGGCCCCGTCTAGCTGCAGTGTGGTGGTTTCGTTTGAACGGTTGTCTTTCAGCAGGACCTCCTCCACACGTTTGTCCCCTCGGATCTCCTGGACCTCGGTGTTCCAGAGCACGGGGATGTTCTCTGCCTGGAGTTTTTTTGCCAGGTGTTCCTGGGCCCGCAGCTTGTCCCTGCGGTGGACCAGCGTAACATCCACATCGATGTTCTTGAGATGGAGGGCCTCGGTGACCGCGCCGTTGCCCCCTCCGATCACGATGACCTTCTTGTCTCTGAACTGCGGACCATCGCAGGTCGCGCAGTAGCTGATGCCGCGGCCGCCCAGCCTCTCCTCCCCCGGTATGTTGAGGTGCTTGTGGTCGGCGCCCGTGGCCAGCAGTATGGCTTTTGTCTTGAAGCGCCGCCTTGTGGTCTGCACATCGAACCGCTCCCCCATGGTAATGCTCACGGCCTCCTCTCCCGGGAAGATCTGGCAGTACTCCAGGGCGTGGGCCACCATGATGTCCACCAGGGTCTTGCCCCCCACGTGCGCGATGCCAGGATAGTTCTCCACCTCGGGTGTGGTGGCGATCAGGCCTCCCAGTACGCTGCGCTCCATGATGGCGGCGTTCAGCCCTGCACGCGCCGCATAGATCCCTGCGCTCAGGCCGGCGGGACCGCCCCCGATGATCAGCAGGTCGACTTCGACCTCCTCTGCATCCACATCGGGGATATAGATGGCCTGCTCCTCCAGCTTCTCCAGGGAGCTCAGGAACAGCTCCTCCGGCTGGGCCCCCTTGCCGACGAGTTCCTCATTGGCAAAGGTCATGGGCGTGCTGTAGGCCGAGAAGCGGTCGGTCAGGTCGGGATTGGATTGGACATCCACGATATCGAGGGTGATCAAATCGGGCCGGGCCACCACGGCGTTCAGCACATTCATGACCTGCTGGGGACAGTAGGGGCAGGTCATGCTCACGAACACCAGAACGTGCCGAGGCGATGTGATCCTCTCCAGGATCTTGCGGGACTGCTCGCTCAGGTTGCTCTTCCGGTTGCCCAGCATGACCAGGGCCTCGATGAACATCCGGCCCTCCTCACCCAGAGGAGCGCCGAACCAGCGCAGGCCAAAGTGTTCGGGATCGAAGAGGATGGTGGGGGAGCTGGTGACGCCTTTCTCCTTGGCCAGGTCATCGTCCATTCCGTGTTCCTGGACCTGGATCCGGGGGGAGATCTTGGAGATGGTCCCCAAGATTTCCTGAGCCGCCTGGTTGAAGGGAGACTCTTTGTCATCCGAGAGAAAAAGGTGCAGCGGGACATCGTTTTCGAGCTTGGTGAAGATCTTGCTCAGCTGGGCCTGGATCTCCTCCAGGCGCAGGTTGTCGTGGACATGGCCGCTGTGGTCGTGTTTTTGTTCCATGGTCCCTCCTTCGGGGATCATATTCTAACAAAATTACCAGCGAAGACAAGACTCCTCATTCACGGCCTTCCAGATTTGCTGTAGAATAACCATGTCCGGATTCGTACCGGAGAGGACCGATTTTCTCACAGGAGGGATCATGCCCAAAGTCACGACCTTCACAACGCCCTTGAAAATTTTCCACGCCAAGGAGGAGCTTAAAGATTTAGACCTGATGGTCAACAAGTTCCTGGATGACAGCGGTGCGACACGGCTCATCTCCGTGAGCGACACCTGCACTTCCGACGACAGCGGCGCCACCATCGGAATCATCCGGGTCATCGCCTACGAGTAAGAACAGCGTTTCCAGGGAGTGTAACGCTTCCCGGATTTTTGACATTATAAGGAATAAGGGTAGCTCCATGTTCGAGAATGGCATCTTTTCCGCCTCTCACCCCTCGAGGCTCAGGAGCGGGTGGCTCAAGCGGGCATTGAGCCTGGGAATCTCTCTGGCCTCCCATGCTGCCGTCCTGGTGCTGATCGTGGTGTATTATACGCCCCTCAAGATCCTGGATCTCGGGGCATATGCCCGCACCGTATTCATCGCTCCTTCGCTGGAGCGCTTGTATCTGCCCCAGGTCGAGGAGAGCTCTGATCCGTCCGGCGTCCCCGAGGCGGAGGCCGCACAACCTGAAGCTAGCGTATCCGGGCCTCCACCGGTCGCGGCAGCCGATGATCCTACGCCCAAGGCCGAACTGACCATCCCCGAGCGGATCGTAGCCCCTCCCGAACTCAGGGAGAGGCTCGAGCTGAAGCCGCCTCCCGAGGTCCGATCCGAGCTTCCCCCTGGCCTGTCCTTCCAGCTCGCACCGGAGAGGGACATGCCCCGATACTCCTATCAGCCCGATCCGGGCGCTGACGCGGCAGTCCGGGGAGTGCGTGGGCTGATTCGGCCGTCGCTTCCCAGATACAGCACTGAGCGGGCCGCCGATCCGGGACGACAGCCCGGTTCTGACCAGCCCACGGGGAGCACCGCCATTTCCCGGCGCGTCGACATCGCCGGTTGGGCCGACCAGGCAGTGGCCTTGATCATGGACAACTGGCTGATGCCCCACTTGATGCCCGATCAGGAGGAGGACGAGTTTGAGATCTCCGTGGTCATCCAGTCTGACGGCTGGATCGCCTCGACCGATGTGGTCACCCCAGCCCGGGTCCCGGCCCTGCAGGCCGCGGCCCTGAAGGCCCTGGAGGTCAGTTCGCCCCTGCCGCGCCTGCCCCGTAGTTTTCCGCAAGACAGCCTGGAAATCCTGCTCGTCTTTTCACGAAAATGAAGTATATAACCCCACTCCTGTGTGCCGCCCTGCTGGTCCTGGCCCCCCTGGCCCGGACCCAGGAGCTGCCGGCACTGGTGCTGGACTTGGGGATACTCGGCGGTCCCCAGATCACAAGGGCCAGCCCTCCCTCTTCACTCGACCTGGGCGTGGAACTGAGCCGCGGCGCCTTTTTCAAGCTCCTGCGGGGAGGAGAAATCCTCGATGCAGGACTCATGAATCCCGGCTTCAATGTGGTCAAGCTGAATGTCTCCGGAATGTTTGCCGGTTCTGGCACAGCGGTCTTCACCCTGGAGCTCATGTCCGGGGAGACGATCTTCCGCCATGAACTGAGCCTCGATATCGCGCTCGATGAGGATGCGGGGGCCCCGATCATCGAAGGAGAACCGGAGTCCAAGCCGCGTTTCCAGGAAAAGGAGTACATGATCTCTTTGTATGTGGATCAGCAGCTTGTCGCGGCGAGCCGCAGGCGGACTCTGGACCGCATCTCCTATAACCTGAAGCTCCCCCCCATGCCGCGCAACTATGATCCCTTCAATCCAGATGCCCACCGAGACCCTCTGGCCAATTCCTTCTCCATCCTGAGCCTGGTGGGACTGGCAGCCCAGATGGCGACCCGCCTGCTCACGAAAGAGGAGGATGCAAGCCCTACCAACCCCCTCCGCCCCCTGAGGCAGGTCCGGGTGACGTTCAACCGGATGACTCCCCAGGGCATGGAGAAGCCCGTGTCCGCAACCGTCACGCTCGCCCACGACAAAGAAAAAACACCGTGTCCCTCTCCCCCCTTTCTCCCATGAGGTTGTAGCAATCTACGCCGAAAAGTTCCCTGGATTGTTTACGGACGGAGATCGCTGCAGCAGCGAGGAAGTGATTCTTGCAAAGCTATGTCTTGAACTGTTAAGGTGTTAGATAAAACACCCGCAAGGGACTGTTGAATCCGAACAGGAGAGCGAATCATGAAGAAACACATCACCCGGAGAAACTTTTTCAGCCGGAGTCTCGGCCTGGGCGCCGGGGTTCTTCTTTACAAGGGCCTACCGGCCTTCACCGGCGGGCAGGGCGGAAAAGTGCCTTTGATAGTCACCAGCCACACCAATGCGACGGGGAAAAAAGCCCTGGCCGCGGGATGGGAGGTCCTCAGCGGGGGAGGGCGGGCTGTCGACGCAATAGAAAAAGCGGCCAACATCATCGAAGAAGATCCGAACGACATGAGCGTGGGATATGGGGGTTTTCCCAACGAGGATGGAGTTGTGCAGCTGGATGCCTCCATCATGGACGGCAAGACCTATAACGCGGGTGCCGTGGCATGCCTGGAGAATATAAAATACCCCTGCTCGGTAGCGCGCATCGTAATGGAGCGGACCGACCACATCCTTATGGTGGGCAGTGACGCCCTTGCCTTTGCCAAGAAGTGGGGATTCAAGGAGGAAGACCTACTGACCGAGAATACTCGCAAGGCCTTCCTGCGCCGCAAGGAAGCCCTTTCCGACCGGGATGACTGGGGCCCTCCCGATCATCTCAAGGACCTGCCGGAATATCAGCAGAGAGAGAGGCAGCGGGATGAGCTGGACGACGATCCTCACGGCACCACCAATGTCCTGGCCGTGGACGGCAACGGGGACGTGGCCGGCATCACCACGACCAGCGGGCTGGGATTCAAGATCCCCGGCCGGGTGGGAGATTCCCCCATCATAGGCGCCGGCCTCTACGTGGACAACGAGGTGGGGGCGGCGGGCGCTACAGGAAGGGGAGAGGATGTGATCAAGTCGTGTGCTTCCTTCTACATGGTCCTGCGCATGAAGCAGGGCCGGACACCCCAGCAGGCCTGTGAGGATGCCCTGCACATGATCGCGGAAAAATACAAGAAGATAAATCCCAAGTTCCTGCCCGGTGAGCAGTTCGTCGCCATCAATACCAAGGGCGAGTTGGGGGCCTGCCGCACTACCGGAAGCCGGCCCGGACGGATGTCGGCCCAGAATGCCTCCGGCTATTCGATCTATACAGGTTCTGTAGCTTTCCCCACGGAGGATTAGGCCCGAGAGGAATTCGGTCTAAGGAGGACACGACTCATGTTCGGAGCGGTTTTCGTGCTCCTGATCCTTCCCCTGGCTATCGTCATCGCATCCTTCCTGCTCTACTGGCTGTCGGGCAGGGATACGGACAAGGCCGGTAGATGAGCATCTACGACAAACTGACCGATCCCCTTGCATTCGGCATATTCCTTCTGACGCTCTTCCTGCCCGTTCTGGTGGGGATATTCACTCTCCGCCGCATGAGGAACCAGTCGGATTTTTTCATCGGCGGCCGGGCCATGAACAAGTTCGTCGTGGCCCTGTCCGCTGTGTCCTCGGGGCGGTCCTCATGGCTGGTGCTGGGGGTCAGCGGGATGGCCTTCACGCGGGGGGCAGGAGCGGTCTGGGCCGTGGTGGGGTACATCACGGCGGAGATGTTCCAGTTCATCTACATCGGCCGCAGGCTCCGGAAGGAGACAGAGGCCTACGGTTCGATCACCCTGCTGGATTATTTCGAGTCCCGGTTCCAGGACAAACGGCATCTCATCCGGATCACGGGCGCCGTGATCATCGCTATCTTCATCACAGCCTATGTGGCCGCGCAGTTCGTGGGCGGGGCCAAGGCTTTGAGCACGGCGCTGGATATCCCCGTCCTGCTTGCGTTGGCCGCCTCCGGTGTGCTGGTCCTGGTCTATATGGTCCTGGGTGGCTATATCGCTGTGGCCTACAATGACGTCATCCGTGCGGTGATCCTGATCATCGGCCTGGTGATCTTCCCGGTCTACGGACTGATACGGCTCGGTGGATTCTCGACCTTGCTGCAGATCCTGGGCCAGCTGGATCCGGCCCTGATCGATCCATTCTCCCTGAGTGTGGGGGTCATCATCGGCTTCCTCGGCATCGGCCTGGGTTCTCCTGGCCAACCCCATATCGTCGTCCGGTACATGTCCATAGACGATCCCGACAAGCTCCGGTTCGCGGCGGTGATCGGGACGTTCTGGAACGTTGTGATCAGCTGGGGGGCCGTGTTCGTCGGCCTGATGGGGCGGGCCCTGATCCCGGATGTGGAGAGCCTCCCCGCAGCTGATCCGGAGGTGATCTACCTGGTTCTCTCCTCGGAGTTCTTCGGTCCCGCGCTCTACGGCTTGGTCCTCGGCGGCATCTTCGCCGCCATCCTCTCCACGGCAGACTCCCAGCTCCTGGTGGTGGCCTCCACTTTCGTGTGCGATGTCTATGAAAAGATCATCAAAAAGGGGGCCGCAATACCCGAAGCCCGGAGGCTCAGGCTCAGCCGCCTGGTGGTCGTTCTCTCCGGCATCCTGGCCCTGGTCATGGCCTATCTGGCCCAGGACCTGATCTTCTGGCTGGTGCTCTTCGCCTGGGGCGGGCTGGGCGCGGCCTTCGGGACGACGCTCATCTTCGCACTCTACTGGAAGCGGACGACCATCGCCGGAGTCCTGGCTGGCATGATCACCGGAACGCTGGTTGTCATATTCTGGAAGCTGTATCTCAGCCAGCCGACCGAAATCTACGAGCTCATCCCCGGATTCATCTGTGCCTCGCTGGCCGTGGTGATCGGCAGCCTGCTGAGCCGAAAGCCCCAGCCATCCCGCTGAGCCGGATCCGGATATTCAAATACTGACGGCAGCCAATGATCATTTGTGCTATTTGAGATACGATGTGACGAATACGGACAAGGAGGAAACCATGAAAAAATACAGGATGTGGGGAGTCGCCCTTTTGTTGGCCGGTGTGGTGTTCCTGGCCTCGGCACCCCGGAAGGGGATAAAGGTCTTCATCTCCGTGGACATGGAAGGGATTGCAGGAGTGGTTTCAGGACGGGAGTGCAGCTCCTCGGGACCGGATTATGACTACTTCCGGGGATTGATGAGCGAGGAAGCCAGCGCTGCGGTGCAGGGAGCTCTGGACGCCGGTGCAACGGAAGTCGTGGTCCGTGACGGCCACGGCGCCAAGACCAACATCGTCCCCGGGCTGCTGCACCGGAAGGCCCGCCTGCTGCGGGGAGTGACGTCACTTCCCGAGAACATGATGCTTGGTATCGACGAGAGTTTCGATGCCGTCGTTTTTATCGGGTATCACGCCAAGGCGGGGACCGAAGGCGGGATCATCGCGCATACCTCGAGCGGGAATGTGATCGACCTCTCGGTCAATGGAGTGTCCCTCCCGGAGGCGGGCTACAACGCTCTCATCGCGGGCCTGCACGATGTGCCGGTGGCGTTCCTGGCGGGCGACGACTTGATCTGCGGCCAGGCCGAGAGCCTCTTCGAGGGGGTGGCCGTCTATGAGACGAAGCAGGCGATGGCCCCGGCGGCCCTGTGCCTGCACCCGGAGGAGGTGACACGGGGCATCCGCCGTAGTGTCGCCGCGGCCCTACGGAACCTGAATGGGGTGGCTCCCTACAAGCTGGATCCACCCTACACCATGGTTCTCAAGGTCAAAAAGGAGCGTGCGCTCTACCCCGGGGCCGAAAAGACGGGAGAGGGAGAGTTCACGTTCACGGATCCCGATTTTCTTAAGGTGATGGACGCCTTCAACGCCATGAAATAAATGACAGGAGGGGCCCTCCTCCGTCATTCGTACCGCAGCGACTTTATGGGATCGGCCAGGGCTGCCCGGATGGACTGGGCGCTCACGGTGAGCAGGGCGATCCCCAATGCCAGGACCGCGGCCAGTACGAACGGCCAGATCCCCAGGCTGGTCCGGTACGCAAAATTCTGCATCCAGCGGTTCATGGCATAGTAGGCCACGGGCCAGGCGATGAGGTTGGCTGCGATCACCCACTTGGTGAACTCCCGGGAGAGCAGCACAAGGATGTTGGCCGAGGAGGCTCCCAGGACCTTACGCACGCCGATCTCCTTGGTGCGTTCCTCTGCGGTGAAGGCCGCCAGGCCGAAAAGCCCCAGGCAGGCGACAAAAATGGATAGCATCGAGAAGATCAGAAAGATGTCACGCATCCGCCCCTCGCTCGTGTAAAGCAGGGCGATCTTCTGGTCCAGGAAGCTGAAGTTGAATTCTTCCCCAGGAAAGACCTCCCCCCATTTGTCCTCGATGAAGGCGAGGGCCTCACGCATGTCTCCTGGTAGGACCCGCACCGAGATGATGCGTGTACGGTCCGGCCTCACCATGAGTGCCAAGGGTTCGATGGCCCTGTGCAGGGACTTGAAATGGAAATCATCCACCACTCCGATGATCGACAGCTCCGTGAATTCCGACTCGCTGACGGCCATCAGCAGCGTTCTGTCTATGGCATCCTCGAGGGTGTAGCCGAGCTCCCTGACGGCCGCACGGTTCACCACCACAGCCCCCTCGAGGTCCGTTCCGAATTCCCGCGAGAAGCCCCGTCCCTGGACCAGCTGAAAACCATAGGTATCTATGAACTCGGGTTCGGAGGAGATGAACATCAGGCTGTATATGTCGTCCGAGTCGTCCCGCTTGAACACGGTGTCCGAGAAGGCACGGCTGCCGGGAACGTTGGAGGAGCCGGCCACAGACACGATCCGGGGGTTGGCCTTCAGGGTGTCGCGGAGGACTGGCAAGCCCTGGCGAACCGTTTCGCTCTCGGTCGAGATGAGGACCATATTCTCCCTGTCGAAACCCAGTGCCTTCTCCTGCAGAAAGCCCATCTGCTTGAAGATGATCAGAGTCCCGATGATGAGGGTGATGGAGATGGCGAACTGGAGGACCGCCATCGCCCTGCGGAAGGCCGATTTCCCGGTCCCGGAGAGGGCGCTGCCCTTGAGGACCTTGACCGGCTCGAACGCTGTCAGGTAGAAGGCCGGGTAGAGCCCTGACAGAATGCCCGTGACGAGGGCGATCCCGAACAGGACCAGCACGTTCTCCAGCGAGAACAGCGTGCCCAGGCGGAGTGCCTTGCCGGTCAGCGTGTTGAAGGCGGGGAGGGACATGAAGATCAGGAGCATTGCCAGGGCCAGCGCGACCAGGCTGAGGAAAACAGACTCTCCCAGGAACTGTCCCCACAGCTGACGCCTGAGGGCCCCGATGGTCTTCCGCATCCCCACCTCTCTGGCCCGTTTGTTGGCCCGGGCCGTGGAGAGGCTCATGAAGTTGATGCAGGCGATGACCAGGATCAGCGCGGCGATCGCCGAAAAGATCAGGACCGAGGCCATGCTTCCGCTTGTCTCGACATCGAACTGTTCGCTGGGGTGGAGATGGATGTCCAGGAGCGGCTTCAATTTGAGCTGGAATATCTCGGTTATGTCCGCCTCGGGCCCCACGAAGGCCGCGAACTGCGAGCCCATATACTTGACCAGGAACCCGGGAAGCTTGGCCTCCAGGGCCATCGAACCGGCCCCTTCCTTGAGGGTCACATAGGTGTAGATCGAGTTGTTGAACCACTGGGTCAGG
>CBESWG010000084.1:0-9459 GCA_965533275.1 uncultured bacterium | reverse complement strand
GGTCAGGAAGGCCGTTGACAAACCAGGGGGAAAGAGATACCTTGAAAATGTGAAAAATAACTCACTCGGAGCGATCGGGCTTCTGCTCTCGCTCCTGGCGCTGACGTCGGCATTGACGCCACTCTTCCCGGGTAACAGCGGCCCGCCTCAACAGACCCGGCGAACCCAGGATGAATATTTGAGTGCCCTCCTGTCCCGGAACACAGATCCGGTGGGACTGAAGGAAAATCCTGAGCTGCAGAAGCTGCTGCGCCAAACAGCGGTAAAATGGGCCGTCCGCAGCACCCGGCGCCATATCCTGAACTGACGGGGATTTTTTTTTGCTCAAGCGATTCATTTATTTGGATTCAAACCCAGGTGAGCGGAGCCTATGAACCGTAAAGTCCTGCTCACAACCCTGCCCCTCCTGGTACTCCTCGCCCTGGGCGGCCTCAACATCTACCGCAGGGTTGCATGGAGGGCGCCACACGACGGAGTGGTCTGGCAGCAGAAATCCGACAGGCTGATCGCCCTCCACGTCGAGGAGATGAGCCAGGCCTACCTGGTCGGCATCCGGAAGGGCGATAGGCTCTACCGGATGAGCATCAAGAACCAGCAGCGCTCCGTCAGCACGCCGATCGATGTCACAAAAGTCCTGTGGGAGGCCCGGGTCCTCAATCAGCCGGTCACCTACGAGGTCGCCCGCGAAGGCCAACTGTTTACCCCTTCCGTTTCAATCGGCCAGAAGGGGACGGACCTGCTCTACTACTACCTGGCCCTGGTCGGCCTGACCACACTCGTGATGGCCGTCATCGTCTTCCTCACCTCCAAACCCAAACGTCCTTTTACGCTTCCCTATATCTTTTTTTTCTGGGTATCTCTGTCGTTCTACGGCTTTCACATCTTCTCGCCCACGGGAGAGATGGATCTCCTGGACAGCTCCTTTTACTGGCTGGACAAGCTGTCCTTCCTCATATTCCCTCCTCTGCTGCTCCACTTCTTCATCATCTTTCCCCGCAGGAAGAAGATCTTCCGCCAGAAAACCGCATCGGTCAACATCCTGTACATCCCTGCTGTGGTTCTGATCCTGAGCAAGGTGTTCATCCACCTCCCCAATATCTGGCATCTGAACGACGGATTCATCCTCCGTTTCCATGAGATCTCCGAGAAGCTCGACCTGCTCCACTTCGCGGTCTATTCCCTGGTGGCGTTCGGGGTCATTCTCTTCGATAACCTCAAGGTCTCTCAGATCATTATAAAACGGCAGTTGAAATGGATCGTCTGGGGACTGGGATTGGGGATCCTGCCCTTCACACTTTTCTATATCGGGCCTTTTTTGCTCGACCAGACACCTCACCGGGTGGCCGAATTCACGGTTATCCTGCAGGCACTCGTGCCGCTCACTTTCGCCTACTCCATCTCGCGGTATCGGCTGCTCGACATCGAAGTGATCCTGCGCAAAGCAGTCCCCCTGATCTTCTCCTACGTGGTGATCGCCCTCCTCTATTTCACCGTGAGCTCTCAGACCAGTTTTTTTCCGGAAAACCAGTTCAATGTCCTCGTTCTCGGAATCCTGGCTATCGTACTGGGCGCCACTCTCTACACTCCCATCAAGAAACTCTTCCAGGCCCTGGTTGACAGGGTCTTCTATCGCCGCAGCTACAAGTACCGCAAGACCCTGCTCACCATCAGCCAGGAGCTCAGCCGGGAAAGGGATCTGGAGAAGCTGTCTCAGTCCCTGCTGGAGCACATCGCCTTTGCGCTGTCCCTCCAGTATATTGCACTCCTGCTGCCCGTCAGCGGAAAGCGCAGAACGTTCTTCGTCCTGGAATCCCGGGGCATGGAATCGGCCAAGAACGTCCGGCTGACCCTGGAAGAAGATCTGTTCACGCATCTCCAGAAACACGACTATCTCTCGGAGGACTCACTGGCTGACCGCCGGGAACTCCAGAAAAAATTCAAGGGCCTGGCTTCCTTTCATTTTTTCCACCTCATGCCGCTGCGCGTCGAGGATAAGCTGATCGGTTGTCTCGCCATGGGCAAGAAATTCGACAACACGCTGCTCAACTCCGAAGATTGGGAACTCCTGATGACGATCTCCTCGCCCATCGCCCTGGCCCTTGAGAACGCCTATCTTTACAACCAGGCGCACATCCGGGCCATGGAGCTTCAGCGACTCAAGGATTACAGCGAGAACATCATCGAGAGCCTGACCGTAGGGGTCTCGGTGCTGGATCAGAAGGGCAAGATCATCGGCTGGAACCGTATCATGGAGAACCTCTTCCAGATACCCAAAGATGCGGCCCTGGAAAAAAGCCTGGTGGACGTATTGGGCAAGGCCAACATGAACGCCCTCTTCCCTCCCGACACGCAAAAAGATTTCCGCCCCCTGAGCGAGATCTCCATAGCCATGCCCACGGGAGATAGCAAGATCTTCGATATCGCCAAAACTCCGCTGCGCGACAACCAGATGAATCCCTACGGCACCATCATCGTTTTCGAAGATACAACCGAAAAGATCTCGCTGCAACAGCAGCTCGTGACCTCGGAAAAGCTGGCCTCGGTCGGGCTGCTGTCCGCAGGCGTGGCCCACGAGATCAACACGCCCCTCACCGGGATCAGCAGCTATGTCCAGATGCTCCAGAAACGGCTGACCGATTCTCCCCATTCCGCGATCCTGGATAAGATCGAAGTCCAGACCGACCGGGTGGCCAAGATCGTTAAAAGCCTGCTCAGCTTTGCCCGCAATCCCTCAGAAAGCGTATTTTATCAGGTCGACCTCAAGGAAGTAATCCAGGGAATCATCTCACTCATCGACTACAAGCTCAAAAACATGAACATCACACTGAAGCTGGACCTGGAAGACGTCAAGTCCATCCACGCCCAAGGCGAGCAGCTCCAGCAGGTCTTCATCAACATCATACTGAATGCCATAGATGCCATGCCTGACGGGGGAAACCTGAGCATCGAGCTGGCTGGAAAAAACCAGAATGCGGTGGTCAAGATCCAGGACACGGGCACCGGGATCAGCCGGCAGCACCTGCCTCATATATTCGATCCCTTCTTTACCACAAAAGGCATCGGCAAGGGGACAGGTTTGGGGCTGTCCATCAGCTATGCGATCATCAAGGAACACGAAGGCCATATTTCTGTCGAAAGTGAAAGCAGCAAGGGGACCCTGTTCACAATTTCAGTCCCCATGGATCTGGATAAAAAGGAAGATAAAAACAAATCCCTAACGAATTGAGATGACAATGGCAGAGAAGACAAAAGGAACAATCCACATCATCGACGATGAGCCCATTATCCATGAAGTCCTGGGAGAGCTGCTGACCGGAGAGGGATTCCTGGTCGAAAACTCCTCGAGAGGCGAGGAAGCTTTGCTAAAATGGCCCTCTCACGAGTTCGACCTCATCCTCCTGGACCTGCTCATGCCCGGAATGGACGGTATCGAGGTCCTGCACCGCATCAAAAAGATCGACCCCCATTCGGTTGTGATCATCATCACGGCCTATGCATCCGTGGAATCCGCCATCGAGGCCATGAAGAGTGGGGCGTTCGACTACATCCAGAAACCCTTCAAACACGATGAGCTGATCCTCACCATCCAAAGGGCCCTCTTACACAAGCAGCTGAAGCAGGAAAACCTGAGACTGAAAAATGAGCTTAAAAAGAAATTCAGTTTCGAAAACATCATCGGCAAAAGCCAGATCATGCAGAACGTCTTCGATCTGATCAGCGCCGCCGCTCCCACCAAGAGTACTATCCTCATACAGGGGGACAGCGGTACGGGAAAGGAGCTCGTAGCCAGGGCCATACACCAGAACAGCAATCGGGTCGACTTTCCCTTCATCACCGTCAACTCGGGATCCCTCCCCCCCGATCTATTGGAAAGCCACCTGTTCGGACACGTCAAGGGGGCTTTCACAGGTGCCTCCTCACAGAAACAGGGATTGTTCGAGGCAGCAGAAAGAGGAACCATCTTCTTCGACGAGATCTCCTCGTTGAATATCGAAACCCAGGCCAAGCTCCTCCGCGTGTTGCAGGAAAAAGAATTCATGCATCTGGGCGGGACTAAAACCATCAAGGTCGATGTCCGGGTCATCGCCGCGACCAACACAGCCCTGGAAGGCCTGATCACTCGGCAGGCCTTCCGGGAAGACCTCTTCTACCGACTGAATGTGATCAAGATCGAGCTGCCTTCGCTGAAGCAGCGCCTTGAAGATATTCCCCTGCTGGTCCAGCACTTCGTGGGTCAATACAGCAAGGAGAACAGCAAGGAGATCGAGGGAGTGACGGACGAGGTCATGGAGATACTGGAGGCCTATCACTGGCCCGGGAATATCCGGGAGCTGGAGAACCTGATCGAACGCGCCATTGTCCTGAGCAAAGGATCTGTCATCTCCAAGGAGAGCCTCCCTCCGTTCCTCCTCGGCCCATCGGAGGAGGATAGCGGGGGGAATCACCCGGGCAGCATGCGCCTCAAGGATCAGATCCACTCGTTCCAGAAGAAGGCCATCATCGATGCCCTACAGCGCACCAGAGGCGTCCAGAAAAAGGCGGCAGCGCTGCTGGGGGTCAAGCCGACCACACTCAATGAGATGATCAAACGCCTCGAGATCGATGTCAGCCACCTCCCGGATTGACAGGATCAAAGCATAGGGGGGAAAGATCTCCTCAAGATCAACACGGCTACTTGGTGACAAAACGGCCCGGAATCGCTTTGTCGGGATTGTATCGTATCCGTTCCGGCTCCTGTTCGGTCAAAAACTCCATCGAAGTAGTACGGCTGTCAACCACCATTTTGCGCCTTACCAGCTGGTCGTTCTCCCTCCACTCTATCCAGAGCGGGAATACGAATGTGGACCCCGTCTGTGTCACTTGCACCTTGAGCCGGTAGCCGCCGGCCGCCGGTTCGACAGAATGTGTGATCCGCGCCTCGGGCAGCAGGTGTGAGTTGAACCAGGGCTCGAAAAAGGCTGTCAGGTCCCTGGGGGAAATGTCATGGAAAGCGCGAAAAAATCCGGTCGTGCTCGCGGCGGAGTACTGGTGCCGAGAGTAAAATCTCCGGATCCCGGTGAAAAACACTTCGTCTCCCAGCATGTCACGCAGCATGTTCAGCACGAGGGCGGCTTTGTTGTAGACGATCGATTGATAGGCCTCGTAATGAAAATAACTGATCCGGGACCCCATGGTGATGCCCCCCCATTCAGATCGTTTGTTGGTGGTCTTGGAAAATTTTTCCAGGATCTGGGCGAAGGCCCGCTCCCCATATTTCTGTCTCAGGAAAAGCATGGCGGCAAACTGAGCCATGCCCTCACTCAACCACTGGTCACCGTGGGTCTCCCAAGCGATTCCCTGCCCCCACCACTGATGCGCGATCTCATGGGCCAGGAAATACTCCTTAAAGTTTGACAGATAGACCGGGCTGTTCGGATTGGGGCGCATGTTCTGCAGGATCACTTCGGGCAGGTCGTTGAGGACGATGAACGAGGCGGGGCTGTGGCCTCCTGCCGAGGCCCACACCCTGCGCACGATGGCGAGCTTCTCGTAGGGGAACTCGCCAAACAGGCCTCGATAATAGTCGAGGATCTCCCGAGCACCGGTAAAGATATCCCAGGAGTCTCCCGTGGTCTGGGAGCCGCGGTAATAGGCTAAGGGCACGGGTTCTGCTTCCTCCTGTCGCAAGGAAAGGCGGCCCACCACGAAGGCCAGATATTTGACGGGACGCGCCATCTCATAGATGTGCACGGCATTTCCCATCTTTCCCACGTCCTCGACATCCTTCAGGCTCTCGAGGAAATACTGCTCGGCCAGGATGCCGTTGGACAGCACTTTGAAAGCGGGAGGAGTGATGAATTTGACCCGGGCCGTGAAATAATCGACATCATCCGGAGATGGATACCAGAGGGTCGATCGGCTGTAGAGGAGGGTATCGAGCCGGATGTTTCCGAAACGGATCTTCTGCCCGCTTCGTCCTGTATCCACCACATCGTTGAGTATGGGAGCGGGCTCGATCTTACCCCGGTAGTAGATCTCCACGGTCGATGTCTGACCCCTGGCGGGAGGCCGGAGGAAATAGATGTATAGGCTCTGCCGCAGTTTGTCCTCTGTGAAATAGAGTTCGCGGTTGCTCTCGTCAGCGATGCGCAGGACCTGGAGGGCGGGATTCAACTGGAACTTGAGGCTTTCCAGACGTCCCACCTTGCTTTCCACCTGGATCCGTGCTTTGCCGGCAAAAAAGCGGGAATCGGGCTTAAAATCCAGGTCGATCTCGTAGTGGTTCACATCATATTTCTGCCCGAACGATATGAACATGCGTTTCTGGCTATCTCCCAGGGGGGGAGAATACAGGTTGAGGACCCGGTCTTCTTTCCACTGATAGAAGTTGATCTCATCCCGGGCAAAGGGCGAGTACACATAGGTGATGTCCCCGACCTTCCTTCCCCTGAACTCGAACACCGCCTCTTGGCCCTGGGGCAGTAGGGACAGCATCTCACCGTTCAGAGAATTGCGGACCGTGAAAGAACGGGAATAGTGCTTGGTGAAGAGGGGGTAGGCCTTGTTGATCTCCGCCTCGCTGACAGGCTCGGGATCCTCATCGGGGACGATGGTGATACCGTTCCGGAAAAAAGACGGAGAGACGCGCAGATACACGTATTTCAGCCGGTCTTCGAGGAACGGCTTTTTGTAGACAAGCTCGAGCTGGTGTTTTTCCCTCGGATGCGAGGGCGTGAACTGGAGCTTTCCTTCGCCGACCACGATCAGGGCGGTCTCCAGGTCGGGGATGTTGTCGTAAAAGCACAGGGCATCCTGGAACGAGATCTGGATATCCGCATGCCGGATTTCGACGGACCGGGCCCTTACGATCCGTTCAGAAGGCAGCTGGAGCTTGTACAGCATCCGTATGTCCTCTGAGTATTCCGTGCTGTAGATCCTCCACCCCGCATCCGTCCGCACTACCTCCAGGCGCCACAGATCCATGAGTACCGCATGAGGGTTCTGAAACAGGACCCGCAGGAACACATGGTACGTGCCTTCACTCCTCGGCTCAACGGAGGCAGGAAACACAGTCAGTGTCTCCATACCGAAATCGTCAAACATGCTCTGAAATCTGGCGGCCTCCTGCTCATGCAGCTCGGGATTCAGCGCCTCGAGAAAACCAGGGAGGTCCCTGGCCTCCAGCATGGCTTTGATCCGAACCACGAAGGCATCGATGCTCTGGTCAGGAGCCTGGCTGGACTCAGGCGATACGAGTGAAGCGCACCAGAGAATAAGCCCGGCGCATATAAGAGTCCGAATTATCACTTTCATGAAGATACCGGATTTTTGGGAATTCCTGCTCTCATTATAGCAGATAACAGGGGGGAGCCGAAATCATACGGGGATGCGCCGCTCTTCCTTGACCACATTCAGCACGATATGTGTGACGGAGCGGTCCACGTTTTCCAGGGACAGAAGTCCTTTGATGAAATCGTTCAGATCATGGCGGTCACGGAAGTAGCCGATGACCAAAGAATCCCATTCTCCGGTGACGTCATACACTGCGGCGATCCGGGGATCCTCCGCGATCTTCTGCTGGATATCCAGGAGTTTTCCCCTGGAGATGCGCAGGGCAATGATGGCGGTCAAAGACTGACCGAAGTATTCTTGATCCACGATGGGGATGTATCCCTTGATGGCTCCGGATTCCTCGAATTTTTTGATCCTGTGAATGACAGCGGTCACCGAAGTCCCGATCTCTTTGGCGATCTCCCGGTAGCTCCGCCGCGCGTTCCGGTTGAGCGCCTGAATGATCTTCCTATCCAGCTCATCTGTCATATCGCTTATTCTCATTTGTCATGTTTTTTCTGCTTTTCTAATATTTTTATCTTGTTTTATCGCCTTTTTCTTGACAATCGTACCTTATTCTATAAAATATATCAACATATGATATCAAGACAAACTGCGGATCCCGGGACGCGGCGTCTTGTCTATAAACGATAAGGAGGCCCAAGGCACATGAGCGACACACAATTCAAGCGATTTGGATTCTCAGACGAGAAGGAGGTCCTGGACCTGTGCCTGAATCCGGACAACAACCTCGAATTCGTCCGCATCATCTTCCCCGATATCCTCGGCAGACACATGGATTTTTCCGTCCCGGTTTACGAACTGGAGAAGGCCCTTCAGGTCGGAAAGGGATTCGATGGATCTTCTGTGGAGGGTTTCGTGCGCATCGAAGAGAGTGACCTGGTGATCAAACCCGACCCCCGAACCTTCCGTGTGCTTCCCTGGGAATACAAGGGATTCGAGGAAAAAACCCGCTGGCACGAGGCGATCATGTTCGGGGACATCCTGACTCCGGAAGGAAAGCCCTACGAGGGAGACTCCCGGTATGTGCTGAAAAAGGTTTTGGAAAGAGCCAGGACCGATTTCGGGATCGACGACATCAAAGTGGGTCCTGAACTGGAGTTTTTCATTTTTCCCGGAAAGACCCAAGCGACGCCGATGGACGAGGGGGGTTATTTTTTTGGCGGCCTGCACGGAGAGATCCGCAAAGAGATCCAGCTGCTGCTGAAAAAAATGGGGATCGAATCTGAATATGACCACCATGAAGTCGCTCACGGGCAGCACGAGGTCGACCTCAAATACATGAGCGCCCTCGAGATGGCGGATGTGAGTATGATCTTCCGCTACGTGGTCAAAAAAGTGGCCCGCATGCACGGGCTCTATGCCACGTTTATGCCCAAGCCTCTCAACGGACAGAACGGGAGCGGCATGCACGTGCACCAGTCTCTGTGGGCCCAAGGCCGGAATATCTTCTTCGAACGCGACAACGGATTCCACCTCTCCGACATAGCCAAGAAGTACATTGCCGGGCTCGTGAATCACGCCCATGAGACCTCGGCCGTGTTCTGCCAGTGGGTCAATTCATACAAGCGATTGATCGAAGGCTACGAGGCGCCGGTATACGTGGCCTGGGGACAGCGCAACCGCTCCGCCTACATCCGGGTTCCGGAATACCAGCCTGGCAAGGAAGACGCCACCCGGATCGAACTCCGGTCACCCGATCCCGGATGCAACCTCTATCTGACTTTCGCCACCATGTTCATCGCCGGGATGAAGGGGATGCGGGAGGAGTACAGCCTGCTCGAACCTGTAGAGGAAAACATCTATGAGATGAGTAATGCGAGGCAGAAGAAGCTGAACATCACGACACTCCCGGCGAACCTGGACAAGGCCCTCTCCCTCATGGAAAAGAGCTCTCTGCTGGAAGAGATGCTGGGAAAACATGTGTTCACCACATTCATCGCCAACAAGCGCTGGGAGGTGGAGGAATACCAGAAAAACGTGTCGCGCGAATACGACAAGCAGGTCTCGGAGTTCGAGATCCGGAAATATCTCCCCTTCCTGTAGCGGTGGAGCTTCCTTCCGGCTGCCGGGCCCTCGGGCCCGGCCCAACTCCCAAGGAGAGGGATATTTCTCTTTTCTCTGAAA
>CBESWG010000083.1:0-9502 GCA_965533275.1 uncultured bacterium | reverse complement strand
CGATAAGCTTGGCCGTAAAAGACATTGAACTCTCGAGAGCCTTCTATGAGAAATTCGGCTTTGAAGTCGTGGGCGGAGATGCCTCACAGAATTGGCTGATCATCAGGAACGGCGATCACACGATCGGACTTTTTCAAGGGATGTTCGAAAAAAATTCGCTGACCTTCAACCCCGGCTGGGACAAGAACGCTGCGCCGCTCGAGACGTTCACGGATATCCGCGACCTGCAGCGCCAGCTGAAGGCTCAGGGAGTGGAGCTCATATCCGAGGCAGATGAAGATACTACAGGTCCGGCGAGCTTCATCGCCGTGGACCCCGACGGGAATCCGATCCTAGTCGACCAGCACGTCTAGCAAAAGCAATCGGATATGACTATAACTTGTATGCCCATAGAATGAGGAGGATAAATGAAAACCAATAAAGTGTATATCTTGACAGGGCTGGTCTTTGTTCTATTCTTCGGCCTGAATGGACAAAAGGCTCCACAAAACTGGAAGGCCAAAACCCTTTGGGAAAGTGCAGAAAAGATACAGCGAGTCATCGTCGCCAATATCGATCCTGAACATGAAGGAGAAGAGATCGTATCTGTAGCCGCAAATGGTGAAGTGGTCTATACGTATGAGTCTTCAAATAAGTGGGAGAACGATATTCTTTGGGTTGACACCGGATCTCTCACGGGAGCAGCTGTTGGTGAATTGGATGCCTCTCATCCCGGTAAAGAGATAATCGTCGGAGGTGCAAGAGGCGTGGTGGAGCTGATCCAGTTTGATACCAAGCAGCACCAGACCATATTTGACAAGGGGGGTTCGCTGCATGGACTCTCGGTTGGTGAGCTCAACGATGCGTACCCCGCTCAGGAAGTCATAGCTGTGGATGAGAAGGGGCAACTTTTTGCCCTTTATAGAGATGGGGAATGGAAATCCAAGCTCCTTCTCAAAGACACCGGCCGCCTGAGGGATACAGTCATAGGCGATTTCGATAGGACTCGTCCGGGACAGGAAGCACTGGTGGTGGGTACGTCAGCAAAAGTCATACAGATCTATGCAGAGAAGGGCGAATGGAAGACCAAGACAATCCTTCAAGCCCCAGAGGCGCTGGGGCGGATCGCAGCCGATGAAATTCTTGGAAATTACTCGGGGCCAGAAGTTGTCATCGTGGGTGATAAGGGAGGAGTCTACCTCTTACATCAAGAGGATGGCGCCTGGGAATCTGAGGAAATATTCAGGGATGGCGATGGGCTCCGAGGAGTGGCCGTAGCCGACATCGATCCGAATTCGCCTGGAAACGAGGTGGCCATCTTCGGGTATTCGAAAAACGTCACCATGCTGTCTTTGAAGAATGACAAGTGGAGAGCCAAAGTCCTTTGGACTGATTCAGACCGCGCACACAGCCTCGCTTGCGGCAATTTCTCCATCTCCACCCCCTGGCATGAATGCGTCGTGGGTGGCTATTCAAAGAAAGTGACCGGAATCTTTTTCAGACAGGATATAGACTAGCCGGTCTGTCTCTTGCTTTTTGTCTACTCTGCCCAGCCGGCTCAACGAGGAAAGCACAGGGCGGCAATGGCAACGCCCATCATTCAGTCTCGAGGGGCAGCCTGAAAGCGGCCATTTCCTGGCTGTTGCGGACCAGCAGGATGTCGCCGACCAGCACCGGGTGGTTCCAGGTCTTGCCTTTGATCGCCGGGAAGCGTGCAAGCTCTGTGAACTGGTCGGGTGCCGCCTCTACCAGCGCCAGATCCCCCTTCTCCGACAGCACCAGCAGCAGGTCCTGATCTGCCAACAGCACGAACTGGCCGCGGCCGTACTTACCGCCCTTCCATTTGCGCGTGCCGTCCTCGAAGTCGATGCAGGCGAGGAAGGGACCGTCGAAGCCGTAAACATCGCCATTGTGGATGACCGAATCGTTAAAATAGGGTTTCAGCCGAACCGAGGCCCAGAGCTCTTCTGTGGTCCATCCGCCGGGCCCAAGTGAGACCGCGATGCGGCGCACGCCGCTTTTTTCATCGGCGCTGATCAGGAGGTTCCCGTCTGCGGCCAGAGCCGGCTGCACAATGGGGTGGCCCGGCCAAGGAAACTCCCAGAGCAGAGTGCCGTCCGCCGGCGCAAAGCTGTTGGCGCCGGCTTCGTTCAGCAGCAGGATCTGAGCGATTCCGTCGATTTGCACCAGATGTGGCGAGCTGTAGCATTCGCTGCCGGCCGAGTTGAACCAGCGGGGCGCGCCAGTGGTGAGGTCATAGGCGATGAGCGAGCCGGCTGGGGCGACGATGACCATATCGTCTAGAACCAGCGGCGAGCTCGCGAAACCCCACATAGGGACCTTGGTATCGGTATCGGACGCAGCGTTGCGCGACCAAATGACAGAGCCGTCATCGGCGTCGAGCACATTCAGGATTCCGGTCCCACCGAACGTGTAAACGCGGCCGCCACTCAGGGTCGGGGTTCCCCGCGGGCCGGCGCCGCCGTTCGACTCCCAGAACCGGGCCGTGTCGAGGTGTCTCCACACCGGCTCGCCGGTGGTCAGGTTGTAGCAGGCAACAGCCTCCTCCTCGCCGCGCTGTTCCTGTGTGAAGAATAGGTTGCCTCTGACCGCGAAGGACGACCAGCCGGGGCCGACAGGCCGGCGCCACAGTTCGGTTGGCGGGGATGCAGACCAGTCGGCCGCGATCCGATCACCGCGGACGATGCCGTCGCGTTCTGGTCCACGAAAGCCCGGCCAGTCTGCTCCGGTCACCGATCCCATCTCAGATTCTGGCACCTCAGCAGCAGGATCTGAAGGGAGGGTCAGCGGCTCGGACTCAGACTGGGCGAGGAGCCGTTCCTCAGGAGTCTCTGCCCACCGCCATGCAAAATCCGAATCCAGGTCGTTGGTCATGCCGCCTGTCCGGAAGAGCGCCCACACTCCGCACGCGATCAGGATGGTCAAGGCCATCGTCACCCACCGAAGTCTGCCAATCATACGGCGGCTGACCACGGCCCAGGCGACAAAGGCAATGCTCAAAATGGGGATGGCATAGATGTAGAACAGCATCCCCATTCCTGCGGTGGCAATGGATTCGTGGAGGATGTACGGCGTTGCGAGGAGTGCGGCTATCATCAGGGCTATGGCGCCTAATTTCTCGGCCAGAGGCGCGCGGCTGAAAAACACCCACCACACGACCACAGCCAACCCCCCGACGACTCCTCCAAACACTCCAATCAAAAGAGCCCCTGGCACAACCACAGGGAGGCCAAACCTGACCAGCCACTGCAGTATTACGATAATTATACCCGGCAATAACCGCAGCGGCTTCTGTGGCGTCGGATCGCTGGATCGTTTTTCTTTTCTTTTAGTTAGCATTGCTTTTTATCCATGGTATATTCAATTTTTGGATTACTCATCATGTCCCACAGTGATGACGACATTCCCCTTTTTTCGCCCGGTATCGACATATCTGTGAGCCTCTGCCATCTCTTCCAGCGGATATGTCCTGTCGATGACAGGTTTCAGCTTGCCGGTCTCGATGAGCTCCCTGAGGAAAACGAGATCTTCAGACTTTTCGCTGGCCACCCCGCCAATGACGTTCTTGCCGCTCGTCAAGGAGGTCCACAGCCCCTGTAATATCGGCGAGAGCGTCATGTGGACGGCCCTGAGATAGTACCCTTTTTTATTCAGCGATCTCACGGAACCGGAGAACGGGCTCATGCCCACCGTGTCGAAGATGATGTCATAGGTCTCACCGCTTTGACTGAAATCCTCTTTCGTGTAGTCGATCACGTGATCGGCGCCCAAGGATCTGACAAGTTCCAGGTTCGCGGCGCTGGACACACCGGTAACCTCAGCCCCGAAGTGTTTGGCAAGCTGCACTGCATATGTGCCCAGGCTTCCGGATGCTCCATAGATGAGAACCTTGTTCCCAGCCTGGATCTTTCCTTTCCTGAGAAAATGCAGCACGGTCATCCCCCCAAAAGAAATTGCGGCAGCTTCCTCATAGGTCATATCAGCGGATTTTAATGCCAGCACCGACTTTTCAGGCATAGTGATGTATTGGGCATACGTGCCGCCGCCAAAGCCGGCAGAACCGAATACCTGATCGCCAGGCTTGAACAGTTTCACATCCTTGCCAACGGATTCGACTTCCCCGGCCAGGGCAAATCCCATTATTTTTTTCCTTGGTTTAAAGAGGCCCACAGCCAATCGGAAGGGGAGCCAGGGCAAGGGAGGGATCGACTCGAAACTTCTCATCCGCACATCCCCCGACGATACCGAAGTGGCAAAAATCTTTATCAGGATTTCATTATCCTTCGGAGCGGGTTTTTCGACTTCTTGTAATTGCAGAACTTCCGGTGGCCCATATTTCGTCCATATGATCGCTTTCATGAGTATCCCTCCTACGCAGCTTTGAACAGTCTATTTGAAAAAGTAGGTTTCGTCTATCGCAGCATCTCCGCGATCTTGGGGCGGGTCTCTTTGATCCTGTCGTAGTCCAGTCTCAATCCCAGCGGCTCCAAACCCTTCCGGATGGCGTCATAGATGGCTTTGACATCATCAAAGGGAGCCTCAACGGTGTCCAATGCGGTACGCCCGGCGGTATTCACAAAATCCTTGTCTGCTCCGTTTTCCAGAAGGGCCTCGACGATCTCCCTGCGGCAGAAGAAAGCCGCGACATGCAGCGGGGCCGATCCTTCGTTGTTCCCGATCGTCAAGTCGGCTCCGGCCTCTATCAAAGCCTTGGCCACTTCGGTCTTGCCAAAGGTTATGGCAATGATCAAGGGAGTGGATCCGTAGGCGTCTATTTCGTTCAGGTCCGAACCGGCCTTGATGTGCTTCCGGATCTCATCGATGTTCCCCTGCATGGCCGCCACCTGTATGAGCACATGAGGGGTCGGATCCTCCTGTTTTTTGCATCCGACTGCTGTGAGAAGCATGACCACGAGAACTGCAATCGCTGTTGTTTTCATTTTTTCTCCTTCCGACATCCTAGAATTTAATTTTCGGTTTAACGAGCATTCTATAAAAAGACACGATCAGATTGCTCGCTGCATAGGTGGATACAGTTAAGAGCAGGAATTTAATAAGCGAAGGGAGAGTTGTGTAAAGCAAGGCAAACGCGATGCCGCCCAAAACGATCACGTGGATGATGTAGACTCCATAGGAATTTTTGTTCAGCTTCTCGCTCAACCTTCCCTGTCTGTTCAGATAGTACCGAAACGTGTTGATAACCACGTAGAGCAGGCCGAGCACCGATACAAGAAGAGTGACTCGGATCACCATCGCATCGGCGAGCTCGGAAATAATGAAACTGCCAGGGTTCAGCATGGAGTACAGATAGAATTTTATATACAGGAATACGGGGATCCATATTGTGCAGCACACTACAAAATAAAGCTTCCTATTTTTCCCCTGTGATTCAAATGTCTTGAGCCTAAAGCAGAGAGAACCCGCCAGAAAGATCAGAAAGTAGATCAGAAGACGCTCATTCTGGAAATCTATGAATGCTGTTTTTGTCCAGCCTTCAGCATTGAGAACATAGATACAGATCAGGTAGGCAAAACCCAAAAGGGAGGCCGCCAAGACACCGATCTTCAGACCGATCCTCGACAGGTCGATCTTCGCTTTGGAGATCACCAGATACAGGACGTCGAACAGGAAAAGAACGGGAAGGAACCACAGCCAGCTCTGGCTGAAGATGCCGTTGTTGAAGTGGAAATAGGTGGTCCAATGTTCTTGAGGGATGTTCCGGGAATAGAGGAATATGAATTTGTAAAGCGGCATCAGTGTGAATACCGCGAATATCCAGGGAACCATAAGCCTCCTGATCCGTGTCTTCAGGAAAGACCACCCACTCTTCTTTTGGATCGAGAGAGAGGCGAAGAAACCAGAGACGAAAAATATGGTCGTCATCACAACGATGTCCAATATCAGATTGAGGATGCCACACAGACGGTTGGTCGAGGGATCATCGACGATCCAGAACAGGGCCCCGCCGCCTGCGCTCTCATAGACGATCCCCGCATGGAGGAGGACAACCAGGAAGATCATGAAAGTCCTCAGATTGTCCAGCCAGTAGATCCTGTTATCTGAGGCCACGGCTTGTCCTGTATCGGTCATCGTGTTATCTCCACTCACTTATTCCTGAAAGAAAGAAACCGGAAGGTTACAGAAAAAACTATCTCCGCACTATCCAGGTGCCGGCCAACCGGTCATGCAGACCGCGGTTGGGATGAAGGACAGCATAGACACCTGCGCAGATCCAGAGGAAAATCCATATCAAGGCGATAATGATCGCTGTGGGATCGGCAGCCTGCAATCGTTGAACCAGAAAAACCATCGGTAGGAACAGCGGAATCCAGACGATCGCCCAGCGAACGAGCAGCCGGGCAGGTGCCGCGGGCTTGCCTTGGTTGTTGACCACCACCAATCTGAAGAGAGAGAGGCCGGCAGTGCTGCGAAACGGAAGCTCCAGCAGCTGACCCAGCCAAGAGACGCATAATATCACCAGGCTGGAAAGGAGGAGGATCCCGGCCAGAGAGTCACTCCACCGCAGGATCCACTCCCCTCTGTAGGATCCCACAAAAAGCATGACCCAGGAATAAAGCGGGATAAGGAAGATCGACCCGGCCCTCATCCCCCCGCTCACCTCGGCGGGTTTATCCAAGAGTCCGCGAAGGGTGCCGGTCAGGAAGCTGAGCCTTTCAAATTTCCCCGCCTCAAGATTCTCCAGCACCGGCCTGGCATGCAGGGGGAGACCTGATCCCTCCACATAAGCGGCGATGGCATTCAGGAAACGCTGCTGCCCAGCAAGATCGCCGACTGGAATCGACTCGGCGGCAACTTTTGCCTCAGGCCATGGACCTTCGAGCAGGACGGCATGCCCCTGATTCGTGATCCAGACATGATCGAGGCTCAATTCGGCGGGAAGCGTCTTGTCTCTTGTTGCCTCCATCAATTCCGAGGCCATGTCATGGAGCCACAGCCGCAGCGTCCCCCAGGATAAACGCTTTCCTTCTTCGACCAGGCTGGAAAAAGGCACGCCTGGAGGTGCCTCAAAGGCATCCCATGTGGCTTCGGCAGTTTCCACCTTCTGCAGCCAGCGCAGCCGGCCTTCCCGGGAAAGGTTTCGCCGCTCCGGAGGAAGTTCCGAAGGCTCCCGTCGCAGCAGCCAGGCCTGGCGCCGGAGCACGGGATCGGCTGCGACGATCCATCTACCTGGGACCACTTCCCTTAAAATCAGAAAGGGACCCAGCGAATCCGAATCCTCGACAGGGACATCCGGCTGTGCTGCAGGCACCATGGCCGGTCGTGCGGCCCCCTTGGGCCTCACCACCACTCTGGTTCCACTGGCGAGGTCCCAGAAAGTGGCAAAGCCGTTTTCGCGGCGCGCTCTTAACATTAAAACAATGGGGATCAAAGGACAAATAGTAGTGGCTGCCGAATAGTACACTATCTCCTGCCAGGTCATGGCGCTGACATTTCTTGCGGTTATCGTCGCCATCAAGAAAGGGATCCGGACGCCCTCGACACAGAGAACGGGAAGCAGGATCCTGAGAAACGCGCGCCCGAGGCCGGGCAGCCGGCCGTTTTTGCGGACTACCACCAATCCCTTGAGGCGCTTGCCGAGGCCGGCACCCCAGATCCCCTCGGCGACAGTGAAGTAGAGCAGGCCGAAAGCAAGGAATGCAATATAGTGTCTCGCCGAAAATAGAGTGCGTTCCATTAAGAATCCCAAATGAAACTGTTCATTGCCGATAGAAAGCATGAGGATCACATAGGGGGTTAAAAAGGCAGCCAAGTAATCGATCCATCCGGCTGGTGAACGGGCGGCCAAAGACGCAGGCTCCGGTTCTTTGGAACTGAAAGGCAGCAGCACGTTGCGCAGCGCCATGTAGTCGGCATAGCGCTGCCCCGGTTCCTTGGCGAGGCAGCGTGCCACCACTCTCTCGAGAATGGGCGGCACGTCTTCTCTCAGTTTGCTCAGGTTTTTCGGTTTCTGGTTGACGGCGTTGGCCACCACCTGCACCGCATTGTTGCCCTCGAATGGAGCCCGGCCGGTGAGCAGAGTGAACAGAGTTGCGCCCACGGAATAGATGTCGGCACGCACGTCCAGGCTATCTCCGCGAAGCTGTTCCGGCGAGGCGAAGGCCGGAGTGCCCATGATGACACCGGAGGCCGTGATATAAGAATCATCCCTCGCCAGTGTGGATACGGAAAGGCCGAAGTCCCCAATCTTCACCGAACCATCCGGGCCGACGAAACAGTTGGACGGTTTGATGTCGCGGTGGAGTACACCTTCAGCAAGGCCGGCTTCGAGACCTGCGATGACATCGAGGATCGCGTCGACTGCCTCCGCGATCGGGAGGGGCCCGCGTTTCTTGAGCTTGTCCTTGAGGGTACCACTGTCAGCGATCTCCATGGTGATCACCGGGATGTTCTCGATCTCTTCGGAACCAAATATGTAGAGGCTGTTCGGGTGGCTGACGCCTGCGGCAAGGCGGCCTTCACGGAGAAACCGCTGCCGCATCTCCGGAGAATCAAGTTCCTGGCCCAGCATCTTAAGGGCGACGCGGCGCCCGGTGGCGGCATGTTCGGCCTCGTAAACCGTGCCCATGCCTCCGCGGCCGAGCAACCCGAGCAGGCAGTAGCCGCCGAACTCGAAAGGAAATTCCGAAGGCCCTTCGATCGCCAATGATCCGGCCTCAGTCAGCACAACTGTTTCGGCCCTGCTGCCGGGCGGCTCCAGCGCGCCCGACATGAGACAGGCCGGGCAGAGCATCTCGCTCGATCCTGAGGGAACCACAGCACCACAACGTCCACATTTTTCCTTTTCAGAAGTGCTCATCGTTTGATCTCCCAGTGAGTTTCGTTCACTTCTTCCTGAAAGAAAAATGCGAAAAGGTTACAGGAAAGGATCATGGCCTCCGCAACACCTCGACCAGATAATGCAGCTCCTTTTCTAGCTCTGCCTCGTCGCTGACCGTCTCTGCGATGGCGGCCCGCAGCAGTTTGCGGTAGCGCTGCCGCAGCCGGTGGACGGCGACCTTGACCGCACCTTCGCTTATACTCAGTCGTGCCGCGATCTCCGCCCTGGGCAGGTCGCCCTCTCCGGTCAGGCTGCCCTTGAGCGCATCAAACTGCTCTCCCCTGCCGGCTTCCTCCATTTCTTTGCGCAGCGTATTTAGGGCCCCGGCAACGGTCTGCAGAGCCCATTCACGGTCGAAGAGGTGATCCGGATCATCCAGCGACTCTGATGTCTCGGCAAAGCGGGGCTCGGGATCGAGCGCATCCCATTCGATGAATTGCACACGGCCGCCGCGCTTCTGAGTTTGGCCCCTGTGCCATTCATTGGCCAGGAAATGCTTCATGGCGCCCAGCAGATAGGAGCGAAAGCGGCCCTTCTCACGATCCGCCGAGGGGAAGCCTCCTGATTCAACAATTCGAGTAAAAAAGGCCTGCGTCAGGTCCTGGGCGTCGACCGCCGAAAATCCTCGGCTTCGCACGAAAGCATAGAGGGGATACCAATAGG
>CBESWG010000082.1:0-10047 GCA_965533275.1 uncultured bacterium | reverse complement strand
CACCTCGGCCGTGCCCACATGGAGCCGCACTCGTGTGCGATTTTTGAGCTCCTTCTCGAAGCTGTTGAGGAGCTGCAGGCGCCCGTCCAGCCGCTGTGTCGGATAGAGCGATCCAGGCGCTGCGGCTACCTGCCCGCGCTTGAGGTCTTCCTTCTTGATCTCGGGCAGGTTGATAGCGGTCCTGCGCCCCATGACCGACTGTTCGACACGGCTGTGATGCACCTGGATGCCGCGCACGCGGGAGGTCATCTGCTCGGGGTAGACCTCCAAGCGCTCCCCGATGCGGACATCGCCGGAGAGCACCGTGCCCGCAATCACCGTCCCGAATCCCGACATGGTGAAGACCCGGTCCACCGGCATGCGGAAGATCTCGCTGTCCCGCCGTTTCTCCACTGTTTCGGCCAGCGCCACGATCGCCTTTTTGAGGGCAGGGATCCCCTCCCCAGTCACGGCGGATACCGGCAGCACTGGAGCGCCTTCCAGGAACGCGCCCAGCACAAAGGCTTCAATTTCCGCCTTCAGCCCAGCCAGGCTGTCCTCATCCACCAGATCTGACTTGGTCAGGGCCACGAGCCCTTTCTCGATGCCCAGGAGCTGGAGGATCTCGAAATGCTCCCTGGTCTGGACGCTGATCCCCTCGTCGGCCGCAACCACCAGGAGCGCGGCATCGATGTTGCTGGCTCCGGCCACCATGGTCTTGACGAGCTTCTCATGACCGGGCACATCGATGAATACAACCTGCTTGGAGCTCTCGGGGGCATCCAGGAACACGAAACCCAGTTCGATGGTTATACCCCGGCGTTTTTCTTCGGAGAGTGTGTCGGCGTCGATGCCGGTCAGGGACTTGACCAGCGCGGTCTTGCCGTGGTCGATGTGTCCGGCTGTCCCGACGATCACATGTCTCTTGTCAAGCTCCGGATTTGTCATCGATCAGGTCGGTCGTGTGTTGCGGAGGTGGATTTTCCCCTGGGATTCCCCAGAGATCGCACCCACCACAACAGCATGAGCCACTCCCCGCTCCAGAAGCCGTTTCACGAGGGCATCGCTCTTGTCTTCCGGGATCGCGATCAGCAAGCCCCCCGAGGTCTGGGGATCGTAGAGCACGGTCTCACATTCGGGGCTGACGTTCTCGTCTTTGCTCACCAGGGTGGCCGCGTACTCTCGGTTCCGCTCCACGGCGCCAGAGATGTATTCCTTGGTGACAAAATCCAGCACCCCATCGAAGATCGGGACCGATTCGATGAAGATCTCGGCTGTGACCTTGCTCTGGACAACCATCTCGGCCAGGTGGCCCAAGAGCCCGAATCCGGTCACGTCCGTGGCCGTGATCACGCCCATCTCGACCATGGTCTCGGAGGCGGTCCGGTTGAGTGCGGCCATGGATGCACCGATCGCGCCCATGTTGAAGGGAAAGGCCTTGCCGAGCTGGTTGGCGAAACTGATGATGCCCGTGCCCAGGGGTTTGGTGAGCACCAGCACATCCCCGGGCCTGGCCCTGTCGTTGGTCACCATCTTGCGCGGATCCACAGTGCCGGTCACGGCGAATCCGAACTTGATCTCGTTGTCCTTGAGGCTGTGTCCGCCGATGACCACAACTCCCGCCTCCATCATCTTCTCGACCCCGCCCTTGAGCATGCGGTTCATGACAGAGTGGTTCAGCTTCTCTATGGGGAATCCAACCACCGATAGAGCGGTCAGGGGCAGCCCCCCCATGGCATAGATATCGCTCACCGAGTTGGCGGCCGCGATCTGTCCGAAGGTGTAGGGATCATCCACGTTGGGCGTAAACACATCCACGGACTGGACCAGGGCGGTGTCCTCAGAGAGCTGGAAGATGCCGGCATCGTCACAGGTGTCCGAGCTCACCAGGACACGCGGATCCTCCAGCGTGGGCAGGCCGGCCAGCGCGATCTTGAGGTCGTTCTGGTTGATCTTGGAGGCGCAGCCCGCGCTCTCTACAAAATCGGTGAGTCTCACATCCTCGGGTGCATCGGGGAGGCGTTCCCCGGCACACAGGCACACATTTTTTTCTATAACGAGCGGACACGGGCAGGGTTCCTTGGGGTTGCAGATGCAGTGTCCCAGCCGGCGGGACCGGCCCATGACGATCTTGCGTTTCTCCGGATCGAAGGCGCTATTCTTCATTTTTCAGTTCTTTCATCAGGACATCCGCGAGGGCATCTTCCACGATCCGGTCCTCGCCCTTGAGTACCGTTCGCATGTCCAGGAGCAGGGCGTCCTGGTGGACGCGGGGGAAGACAGGAGGATCATTGCGCCGCAGCGCGCAGGAGAGTTTCTCCGCCGTGGCGTGAGGGGACCGGACATGGAGCAGCTTGGTGGGGATGGTCTCGACCGGGACCGCGCCGCTCCCGACCTGGGACCCGCCGTCGATGAGGTTGAGTTCGGCCGCTCCCTCTGGCAGGCGGTCCTTTAACCTGCGGATCAAGCGCCGGGTCCGGCGGCCCACTTCATCAGCGGTGCGTGAAAACATCCAGTAGACCGGGTGGTCCTCCTCCAGCCTCTCAGGCCTCAGGAAGAGCTTCAGTGTCGCCTCCAGCCCGGCGATGGTCAGCTTTCCGATCCTGAGGGCCCGGGCCAACTGATTCTTCCGGATGCGGTCCACGACTTCTTTCTTTCCAAGGATGATGCCGGCCTGCGGCCCGCCGATCAGCTTGTCTCCACTGAAACAGGCCACGTCGATGCCGGCCCGGACGCTGTCCTGGACCTGAGGCTCGTGTTCTATTCCCCACCGGCTGAGGTCGACCAGGGCCCCGCTGCCCAGGTCGTCGATGACGGCGATCCCGTGTTCGCGGGCCAAATCCGTCAGGTCTTCGATCGAGGGTTCCTCGGCAAATCCCACGATGCGGTAGTTGCTGTGGTGGACCCGCATGATGGCGCCTGTCTCCTCGTTGATGGCGTTCCGGTAAT
The DNA here is from genome assembly GCA_965533275.1 of uncultured bacterium. Lineage (GTDB taxonomy): Bacteria > Acidobacteriota > Aminicenantia > Aminicenantales > Aminicenantaceae > JAUXEH01. The sequence continues at coordinate 7,119 of CBESWG010000082.1, read as the reverse complement.
CGTGCAGGTGGGTCTTGTTCGTGGTGCCGACCTCCCGGAGCACGGCACCGCTGGCAGCCATCACGTCCGGCATGCGGAAGGCGCCGCCGATCTCGACCAGCTGGCCCCGGGAGACGATCACTTCCCTGCCCTGGGCTAACGTATTGAGGATCAGCATGGTGGCCGCGGCATTGTTGTTTACCACGGTCGCGGCCTCGGCGCTTGTCAGCTCACAGATGAGGTCCTCCAGATGGTTGTCCCGGTGCGAACGGCGCCCGGTCTCGATGTCCGTGGCCAGGGTGCTGTATCCCTCTGCCACCTCGGCCAGGGCGGCCTGTGCCGTCTCAGGGAACGCTGCCCGGCCCAGCCCCGTGTGCATGATGACACCCGTGGCATTCACGGCCTTGCGCAGGGAGGGGGTGAACTTGGCCTCCAGATACATGACCACCTCGGCCGCAAGGGCCTCGACATCCAGCCGCTCCTCAGGAAATCCCGCATCCTTGGCATCCTGGATCTCGGTCCGCAGCGCCTCCAGGACCGTCCTCACCGCCTCGGAAACCTGTTCCTCTCCGTGTGTTTCGATCAAGGCCTGTATAACCTCACTGGTTTTGATCTTTTCGACAGAGGGGATCCTCCGTAATAGATTGCTTGCCATGAGAAAGATGATAGCTTAAATCGGATTAAAGGGGAAGGGGGTACAAGAGGGACAAATAAAGGGGACAGGTCCAATTAATATAAAGGGGACATGCATCTGAAGGGGACAGGTGGGGGAAAAAGGGGACAGGTCCAATTATGGGTCCATAATTGGACCTGTCCCCTTTTTTCTGCCCCTTCAATTAGGCTAAATCTTACCGGTGATCCTGTAGGTCTTGGTGAACAGGCGGCACCAGCCCTCTTCGTCGTGACAGATCCATGCTTCGGGCATGACTTCGATCGTGAACGAGCCGGCTCCCGGCTCCAGGGATATGGGAACCGCCAGGATGCGGTCGTCCTTGTCGGAGTCGTTCTCGTGCTGGCCTGCGGTCAGCGAGGTCTTTTCCACTGCCACTCCCGAGATGGCCTTCAGCGCCATCGTGGGTGGGGCCGAGAGGTTGTTCCAGTGGTGGCCGCCCACATCATCCACCCGGAGGTAGAGATAGAGCATATTGTTGGCCACATCCAACTTGGCCGCAACATCCATGGGTACGACTTCGTTCCCGGTGGGCTGAACCTGGAGGGCCTTGAGCTCAGCGGGGACCTTGCCCGGCGGGACCTCATCCACGGTGACCGTAGCCTCGGGCATGGCTCCGGACACCAGGTAGGTGGCCGTCACCTTCTTCGGGGTTTCCCCTCCTGAGTTGAGGGAAGCCGTGACCGTGGCTTTGAATTCCATGCGGGCGGCTTTCCCGTCCTGTGTCCAGAGGACACCCAGTGTGTGCGGATAGATGTCTTTGTCTTCCGTATCACCCCCACGGCCCCGCCGCTTTCCGGACTGGAGCTGATCCTTGATGAACTGGATGCCCCTTACTTCGGCGAAATCCACGGTGATGACCTCGGCCATGTCGAAGCTGACATCCTTGTCAGGCGCGACCACAAAGTATAAGCGGCTCTGCCCTTCCGCCGTGATCTTGGGCGGGAGTGTCGCCGCCTCGAAGCTGAAGGGTAGTGAATCGGATCCGTCCACGCGTTTCACATCCAGCGGATGGAGCGACGTTTCCGGGACTTCTGTCGCGGGGACCTCGTCGTTGTTCCCGATAGCCCTCGCAGTCTGGTCGGCAGCACCCAGGGCAGCCCAATCATCCTCCATAATGCCGGAGGGGCCGATGTTGGCCTCGAGCCATTCCTTGAGCTTGTCCATGTCTGCCCATTCGTTGCTGTAGAGCAGCTTCCCTTCGGAATCGATGATGAAATCCGCGTTGGGCATGCGGCCGTAGGTCTGCTGCATGGTGTTTTTCATGTCGTCGATAATCCACGGAAGATCGAGCGTGAGCTCAGCGTTGGCCAGCCTCACATACTCCTTGCGCATTTCAAGACTGTCGGTCTGGGTAAACCCGTAGAATCCGGGATGGGGTTCCCGACTGAGGACATAGTAAAAAGAGATGCCTTTACCGGCGTAAGCCTTGTTGAGAGCCTCCACACGGGAGACTTTTCGGCGCCAGGGCGGTCACGTACAGCCGCCCCATTGGAGATAGAGGGTGTTGCCCTTATACAGGCTGCTGAGCGAGACTTGCTGGAGCTTCTCATTGTAGATCATCACATCCGGGACCACTTTCCCGATCCCCGGTGCCCGTTCCTCCCACGGAGCCCTGCGGCGCTGCTGTCCATAAGATAGAGAACCGACAACCAGTACCAAGATAAGGGCACAGAGGGTGATGAGTGTGAATCTCCGTCTCATTGTACCTCCTAGGTAATCGCCCTCGACGTTCCGCCGAAGGTTTCAACTCGATTATATACTCCAAGCCCATAAATACAAGTTTGTCATTCAATATCGATGCAGAGGTTCCCCGGCTTGGCTCAAACGCCCTTTGCTTTCGGGCTTAAATCCCATCTTACTTGACAAATAGTGCTGTGTTGCATATATACAGGGAGGGTTTTTTGGCCATGCCTGTAAACAGGCAGGAGGGAGAGAGATCGACGCTTTGAACCGGAATCGTATGCAGAGCCGCGGACTGCGGCGTGCCCTCCCCTGTGCGGTGCTGGTTTCTATGACACTGTTCTGGGGATATGCATTTCCCGTCCAGGCCCAGGACGGACCTCAGCCTACCAAACCCAACGTCCTCTTCATCGCCGTCGATGACCTGAGGCCCGAGCTGGGCTGCTACGGAGTGGACGCGATACAGACGCCACACATCGACCGCCTCGCCGCCCGGGGCATGGTGTTCACGCGCGCCTATGCCCAGATGGCGCTCTGCAATCCCTCGCGGGCCAGCATGATGACGGGGCTGAGGCCGGACACACTCAAGATCTGGGATCTGGAAACGCATTTCCGCCGAAACCGCCCCGATCTGATCACGCTGCCCCAGATATTCATCGCCAACGGCTATACATCAGTACGTGTGGGCAAGATCTACCACAATTCCCTTCCCGATCCGAGATCCTGGAACATGCCCTCGCCCGAGATCCCTATAAAGCATCTCTACCTGGATCCAGAAACCCGGAGGCGCCACTGGGAACGCGCCGCGGCGGCCAGGAGGCTGGGAAAGGGGCAGCCCTGGATCGACGCGCTGCTGAGGGGACCCACGACCGAGTCTGTGGAAGCCGAAGACAATCAGTATCGGGACGGATCCGCCACGGATGTCGCCATCACGCTGATGAAGGAGCTAAAAAACAAGGGCCCCTTCTTCCTGGCCATGGGTTATATCAAGCCCCATCTGCCCTTTACGGCCCCCAGAAAGTACTGGGACCTCTATGACAGGGATCAGATACCGCTAGCAGAAAACAATTTTCTCCCTCTAGACGCGCCCCTATGGGCCGTCAATACTCACTGGGAGCTGGCCTGCTACGAGGATTTTGTGGGGGTGCTCAGCCCGACCGAGGGAGGCCTCACGGAAGACGAGGCCCGACTCCTCAAGCATGGCTATTATGCCTGCGTCAGCTACATCGATGCCCAGATCGGGCGCCTCCTGGACGCGGCAAGGAAAATGGACCTGCTCGACAACACCATCGTGATCCTTATCGGCGATCACGGATGGAAGCTGGGGGAACACAACAGCTGGGGCAAACAGACCAACTATGAGGTGGACACGCGTTCCCCGATGATCATCAGCGCCCCCGGATTCGAAGGCGGAAGAAGCTGCCGGGCCCTGGTGGAATACATGGATGTCTACCCCACACTGTGCGACCTGGCCGGCCTGGAACCGCCCCACCAACTCGAAGGGACCAGCATGGCCCCCCTGCTCAAGGATCCGGAAACTCCCTGGAAGCACGCGGCTTTCAGTCAGTTCCAGAGAGGATTCATGGGACGATACATGGGCCGGGCCATCCGCACCGATCGCTACCGCTACGTGGAGTGGCGGGACTGGTTCGACAACCGGCTGATCGACGCCGAACTCTACGACCACCAGAGCGACCCTCAGGAAAACATAAACATCGCACGCCGGTCAGAGAACCAGGAACTGCTGCAGCAGCTCTCCCGCCAGCTCTGGCAGGGCTGGTGGGCGGCACGCCCCCCTGTCCGGCGCTGATCTCTTTTCCCAACCTTCCGATGTTTCACAAGGAATCCGACTCGATGCAATCACTACGTCAGAAGGAATCGCTCCGGAGAGAAACCACTGAGCTGGATCCTGCGATTTGACTGGTTTGAGGATAGATCAACGAAGGTTTGGGATGGCGGAGAGGGTGGGATTCGAACCCACGGTACCGATTTTGTCGGCACAATCGCTTAGCAGGCGACCCTGTTAAGCCACTCCAGCACCTCTCCGCACCTGTTTTGAGAGGCAGCGGTATTCTACGCCATTTGCAGGCCTCAGTCAACTGGGGGAGGTGGCGGAGGGAGAGGGATTCGAACCCCCGTCACGATTGCTCGTGATGCGGTTTTCAAGACCGCCGCCTTCAACCACTCGGCCATCCCTCCGCTGTGGAGCCAGTATTCTATCATCCGTCTAGCAAAACCTCAAGATTCAGACACACGATTTCAGTGATATATGCGGCGACCAAAGCATGCTAAGCCCCTTCTGCACCGCAAACACTTGTGTTATAATCGGCCCATGCTGGATCCCAAATTCATACTCGAAAATCCGGACCTGGTCATCGAAAAAACCGCAGCCCGCGGCATGAAACTCGACCTCAAGCCCTTCCTGGACCTCTCGGCCCAGCGCAAGGCCGTTCTGCAGGAGGTGGAAGAGCTCCGTGCCGAGCAGAACCGGACCTCCAAACTCATCGGAGAGATGAAAAAGGAGGGCCAGGACGCCACCGATATGATCATAGAGATGAAGAAGGTCTCGGACGCGATCAAGGAGCAAGACGAGGCACTCCGCGAGGCCGATGAAAAACTGCGGGACGCCCTGCTCAACATCCCCAACCTCGCCCATGATTCCGTGCCGGTCGGCCTCTCGGAAAAGGACAATCAGGAGATCCGGGTGTCCGGTCGAAGGCCGGAGTTCGATTTTCCGGCCCTCCCCCATTGGGAGATCGGGACAAACCTGGAAATCCTGGATTTCGAGCGAGCCTCCAAGATCGTCGGCACTCGTTTTGCCGTGTACCTCGGCGCCGGGGCACTCATGGAGCGTGCGCTCATCAACTTCATGCTCGACATCCACACGCGGGAACGGGGATATCGGGAGGTCATCCCGCCCTTCATCGCCAACGAAGACAGCCTGATCGGCACGGGCAACCTGCCCAAGTTCGAGGAGGACCTGTTCAAGCTGCGCGGCTATTCCTGGTACCTGATCCCCACGGCCGAGGTCCCCCTGACCAATTTCTACCGCGACGAGATCCTCGACGGATCCCGGCTGCCGCAGAGATTCGTGGCCTACACGCCCTGCTTCCGTTCAGAGGCAGGATCCTACGGCAAGGACATCCGCGGGCTCGTGCGGCAGCACCAGTTCAACAAGGTCGAGATGATGAGCTTCGTTCTGCCGGAAAACTCCTACGATGAGCTGGAGTTCATGACCGGGAACGCCGAGACCGTGCTCCAGCGCCTGGGGCTGCACTACCGTGTGGTGGCGCTCGCTACGGGCGACCTGGGCTTTGCCGGGGCCAAGACCTATGACCTCGAACTCTGGATGCCCAACCGCAACGCATTCCTGGAGATCTCATCCTGTTCCAATTGCGAGAGCTTCCAAGCTCGGCGGGCCAACATCCGCTACAAGAGGGAGCCCAAATCCAAGCCCGAGTTCGTACACACGCTGAATGGCTCGGGTGTGGCAGTGGGCCGCACGGTCAGCGCCATCCTGGAGAGTTGTCAGCAGGCGGATGGAACCGTCCTCATCCCCGAAGCCCTTCGCCCCTACATGAACGACATGGCGCGAATCCCGCTTCCCAATCAATCCTAGGACACACAGAGAAAAAGGGCAGGAAGATCAGCACACAGCGGGAGCGTTTCGAGATGCTCGTCGAGGAGGCACTCCGCTCCCTTCCCCCGTTCTTCCGCGAACATCTGGAAAACATCTCTGTGATGGTGGACGACTGGCACCCGGAATCCCCTAACATCCTGGGCATCTACCACGGCGTCCCCTATAAACACCGAGGCCCCTATTACGGAAACGTGGCCCCGGATGTCATCACCATCTACCAGAAACCCATCGAGCGGATCTGTTTCAATGACAGGGAGATCCGACGAAAGGTGCGGGAGGTCGTGGTGCACGAAGTGGGCCACTATTTCGGCCTCTCGGAGACACAGCTGCGTGAGATCGAGGCGATCGAGGAGGAACCATGACGACTGAATACCAGGGCATCTTTGCCGCCCTCACAACACCCTTCGTCCACGACGAGATCGCCCCTGATCGATTCCGGGAGAATATCGAGAGATACAACCAGTGGGGCCTCGCAGGTTATGTCGTGGGCGGCTCCACAGGCGAAGCCGTCCACCTGACAGACTCAGAGTGCCTCGCGCTTCTAAAGACGACACGGGAGACCGCGGCTCCCGGGCGCAAACTCATCGCGGGCACGGCCCGCCCGTCTGTCCGCCAGACCGTTGCCTTTACACAGCAGGCCGCCGACCTGGGTGCGGACGCTGCCTTGATCGTCCTCCCCCACTACTACAAGGGGCTGATGACAGCAGAGGCCCTCAAGGCCTTCTTTTTCTCCGTCGCCGACCAGGTCCCGGTCCCGGTCATCCTCTACAGCATCCCTCAGAATACCGGGATCACCCCGGCTCCGGGCCTGATCATAGAGCTCTCTCAGCATCCCAACATCGCAGGGATCAAGGACAGCTCCGGCAATCTCACCCTGCTGGAAGAGGCGCACTCCTCCATGGCACCGGATTCCACGTTCCTGCTGGGCGCCGGGAGCATCCTGCTCCCAGGCCTGCAAAAGGGCGCGACCGGAGGCATCCTGACACTGGGAGCCGTGGCCCCGGAGCTGTGTGTGCGTCTGTATGGGTTGTACAGGGAGAAAAACTGGGAGGAGGCCAAAATCCTCCAGGAGATGATCGTACCGCTCAACCAGGCCATTACCAGGGAGCACGGAGTGCCCGGGGCCAAGCATGCCCTGGACCTGCGC
>CBESWG010000081.1:0-10368 GCA_965533275.1 uncultured bacterium | reverse complement strand
TCCCGTAAGCCCGGGCTGCGGGGACGATCAGGAGCCGCATTTCCCCGGGGCGCATGGTCCTGAGAGCCTCCACTAGGGCCGGGATGACTCGGGTTTTCCCGGGTTCATACATGAAGGGCTGGGCCTGATCTCCGGGCTGGGGCGTCCCATCGGAAGAGCTGCAGAAGTGAATCCCGGTCAGGGTTTGTCCGGTGTAGGACAACTCCAGCACAGCGTCGGGCGCCGGCTGGGCTCCTGAGCCGGGTTCCAGGAGGAGGAAGCGAACGCCCTGGGCAGCCTCTTCCGCGTCCGGCCAGCTCCTGCGGATCTGCGCCTCTTCTTCCTGCTTCTTCAGGGTGGCTGCCTCTGCAACGGTCTGTTCGGCCTCTTCCACCATGTTGCGGAACGACTCCTCCCTCACTTTGAAACTGCGGGCGGCCCTCCCGACGCGTACGATGCGGACCTCATGGATGATATCCCCCTGGACAATACCTTCCACGACCTCCATCCCCTGGATCACATGCCCGAAGACCGTGTAGTCGCCGTCCAGGTAGGAGCGGTCTCCTAAGGTGATGTAAAATTGGCTTCCGTTGGTATGGGGCCCTCCGTTGGCCATGCCCAGCATCCCGGCCCGGCCGTGACCGAGGCCCGGAGCGATCTCGTTGGGGATGGTGTATCCGAGCTCGCCCGGCCCTTCCCCGGGAGGGCTCCCGACCTGGATCACATGACCGGGCACAACGCGGTGGAAGACTGTCCCGTCAAAATAGGGGGTCCCCACAGGTAGGGCCTGGTTTTCGATCCACCCCTCTGCCAGCCCCACGAAATTGGCCGTTGTCACGGGTGTCTTCTCGAACTCAAGCTGCAGCACGATTTTCCCCTTACCGGTTTCAAGCTCGGCATACAATCCTTCTGGATAGGGTGCAGAGGAACAACTGTTCAGGCTGAAGGCCAGCCCCGCGAGTATACCCATGAGTCCGAATCTTCGCCTGAGCTCCATGCTGCACCTCCCGGTGTGTATCTTTCTGCGGTTATGGCCCATTCTAGCCCAGCCGGAACCGAATGTGAACTCCCACTTGGAGCTTGGGTAGACGAATAGAGCGCCGGTCGCGATCTTGATGCGCCCTTTCTTGCAATACCGGGGCGGGTTTATGATAATAGGACTCCTTCCATGAGAGAATTGCCTAAGGAGTGATCATGAAACGTTTCAAAAGCCTGACGATACTTGTGCTGGCCTGCCTGGTCGTGTCCTCCCTGCCGCTCCGCGGACAGGACGAGGACCTGTTTCCAGGCGGCAGCTATGACGCCGCGGTCCCCACACCCAATGAAGTGACGGGGCACCGCTTCGGGGCTCTCCACACCTTCTACTGGGAGATGGAGGCCTTCCTCCGAGCGGCCGAGAGCGCCTCGGACCGCGTGATCATTGAGCCTTACGGCCGGACCTACCAGGGCCGGACGCTCTATACCGTGATCATCAGCCATCCCGACAACCTGGCCAGGCTGGAAGAGATCCGTGAGGCCAATCTCAAACTCACAGACCCGCGATCCCTGTCTCAAACCGAGCTGGACGAGATCGCCGGGTGGATGCCGTCCCTGGTGTGGCTGGGATACAACATCCACGGCAACGAAGCTTCGGCCATGGAGGCCGCCATCCGCACCATCTACCAACTGGCCGCCGGCACGGACCAGGTGACCACCGACATCCTCCGCAATGTCGTCTGCATCGTGGACCCCTGCCAGAATCCGGACGGGCACGAGCGCTTCGTCCACCAAATGCGTTCTGTGGTCACGCTCGATTCCCACCCCCAGCCCCAGGACGTGGAGCACGGACGTGCCTGGCCCGGAGGCCGTACCAACCACTACCTGTTCGACCTCAACCGGGACTTCTTCCTCAAGACGCAGGTCGAATCCCAACAGAAGGCCGAGGTCTACCACCGCTGGATGCCGCACGTGTTCGCCGACCTGCACGAGATGGGCTCCGATTCCACCTATTTCTTCTCGCCGCCCATGACTCCCTATAACGAGTATGTGAAACCGGTGCTCATGAAATGGTGGAACCTGATCGCCAAGGCCAATGCCGCGGCCTTCGACCACTTCGGATGGGGCTATTACACACGGGAGAGCTTCGACGCCTTCTATCCCGGGTACGGAACCTCCTATCCCTCCATCAACGGTGCAGTAGGCATGACCTATGAGCAGGCCTCGGCCCGCGGCGTAAGCATCACCCGGAACGACGACACCGTCCTGACTCTCAAGGAGGCCTCCTGGCATCACTTCACGACCTCCATGGCGACCCTCCGGGTGGTGTCCGAGGGGCGGGAGGAGAAGGTCCGGGATTTCCACGAGTTCTTCCGGATCGGCCTCGAGGAAGCCAGGTCCGATCCCATGAAGGAGATCCTGATCTCACCCCGGAACGATCCGCACATCGCGGCCAAGCTGATCGGGAACCTGCTGCAGGAAAGAGTCGAGATCCGCCGGGCCGCCCGGGAATTTTCCCTGTCCCGGGCGACCTCCTACCTGACCAAACAGGCGGGATCGGTCACATTCCCGGCCGGCACCTACCTCATCTCCTTGGATCAGCCCCAGAAGACCCTGATCAAGGCCCTGCTGGCCCCGGAATCACCCCTTGGAGATGAATTTATCGCCGAGGAAAAACGCCGGCAGGAGGAGGGAGAGCGGAGCCATTTTTACGATGTGACGGCCTGGTCTCTTCCTCTCACGTATGGCGTGGACGCCTACTGGAGCGGGGATCCGGCCCGGGTGGAAGCCGAGGCTGTAACTGAAGTGCCCGTCTTCACCGGGGCCGTGCACGACGGCCCGGCCCGCCAGGTCTATCTCATCCCCTATGACACGCTGGCCTCCTCCAAGCTCCTCATCCGCCTCATGGCCGAGGAGTACCGCGTGCGCATGGCTCGGCAGGAGTTTACCCTGGAGGGGCGCACCTGGCCCCGGGGGACCCTCGTGATCCGCGTCAACCGCAATCCCGAGGGCCTGCACGCCCGGCTCGAAGAGCTCAGCGCGGAGTTCGGCGTGGATGCCTACGCGTTGCACCACGGGCTGGTGGAGGGCGGCATCGACCTCGGTTCCAACAACATTGTCACGCTGAAGAATCCGCGGGTGGCACTCCTGACCGAAGACCCGGTGTCATCCGGCTCTTACGGCGCCCTCCACTATCTGTTCGAGCGGGAGTTCGGGCTGCCCTTCACGCGTGTCAGTGCTCGGAACCTCGGCGGGCTGCATGTGTACGACGTGATCGTGCTGCCCAGCGGGAATTACGGCAGCGCCCTGTCCCAGGCACAACAGGACTCCTTCAAGGAATGGATCCGCTCCGGTGGAACCGTGGTGGCGGTCTCGGGCGCCAGCTCCTGGCTGAGAGCCGCCAAGATCTCCCAGACCAAGCTTCTCAACGGCCAGCCCGATCCGGCGGATAATACCAAGCGGATCCGGCCCCAGCGCACTCCGGGGGCCATTGTGAAGGTGAACCTCAATCCGCTCAGCTTCCTGAGCTATGGCGTGCCTGGATCGGTGGCGGCCCAGGTCCGCTCCAGCACCATCTGCCAGCCCTTCGAAGACAGCCCGGCCAGGAACGTCGGCGTCTATGCCGGCCAGGAAGAGCTGCGCCTCTCCGGCTACATCTGGCCTGACACAGAAAGGTATCTGGCCGGCATGGGCTGGTTATTCCTGGAATCCTTTGGACGGGGGAAGGTCGTGTCCTTCGTAGAGGATCCCAATTTCCGCGCTTCTTACGACGGCTTGAACAAGCTCTTCCTCAATGCCATCCTGCTGGGCCCCAGCATGATGGATTCCCGCCTCTACGAGTGATATCACTGAGAGGGGAGGGGGCGACCAGCTGCGTGATCGGGGCAGGCTCGTCCTGATCATTCGAAATAGTGTTCGAGGAGCCCGGCCACATAGCGCTTCAGGACCTGGGGATCCTTGAGCTTGACCTGGGCAAAGGGCTCGAACATCTCGGGGAACATCCCCGGCAGGACCAGTGCGGAGAACATCTGGATGATGGCCATCCTGAGATCCTGGTCTGTTACTTTGACCCGGACACCCTTTTCTGTCAGCTTGGAGTGGACGTCCTCCAAAAAATCTTGAAACAGGCGCACGAAGGGCGTTGAAAAGTCGTTCTCCACGAGCGGGGCATAGAGGTGGGCCTTGGGGATTCCCGGGTATTTGAGCATGCTCCCCATCAGCCCCTGGAAAAAGGCCTGCAACCGGGCCGGAACCTCGAGGGTCTCCACATCCAGGAGGTCAGAGGGAAAGTCGGCCATCTCCTTCAGTGTCCCGTTCAAGGCCTCCTCCACCAGCTTGTCCTTGCTGCCGTAATAATAATTGATGGCTGCGATGTTGACGCCGGCTTCCTGGGCGATCTTCCGGGTCGTGAGGGCCCGGACGCCCTCCTTCCCGATGATCCTGACGGTGGCCATATAGATCCGTTCCCTGCCTGACATTTCTTTGTTGCTCATTCGGCTTGATCCTGCAATTTGTTTAAAACGCTTGTTTAAGTTTATTGAATTTTAAAAATATATGCAATTGACCTTGACATGTTTCTGTGAACACCCTATGTTAAACGCGTGATTAAAACAAGCGATTGAAATGAATGTTTTAAATTGGGCCGAAATTGATTGAAAGGAAAAAGAGATGAAGACACTGAGATCGATGTCGATCCTGATGTGCTTTGTGTTTGCGCTGCTCCACATCACGATCCCTCTACATGCGGAAGCGGGTGTTGATCGGCAGGTCAAGACCGGTACCCTCAAAGGACAGGTCTTGGACGAAGAGGTCCGCTCCGCCATCGCCCATGCCTTGATCAAGGTGAAGGGGACAGAGCTCGAGGCCTTGACCGACTATGAGGGCAATTTCGAGATCCCAGGCCTGCCTGTCGGTTCGTATGTCCTGGAGGTCAGCTGCCAGTACTATCTGACCAAACTCCATCCGGACGTGGTGATCAAGTCGGAGCGCATCACATTCGTGGAGATATCCCTCAAGCTGAGCATGGAGATGCAGGAGCACGAGGAGGTCACCGTGACCGCCGGTTATTTCTCCGACACCAAACAGAAGTCCACCAGTATGAGTAGCTTCACCAATGAGGAGATCAGGCGGGCCGCCGGTTCCGGCGGCGATGTGAGCCGCATCGTCTCCGGGCTCCCCAGCATCGCCCGGGTCAACGACCAGGTGAACGGACTGGTGGTCCGGGGCGGGAATCCGGTGGAAAACGGCTTCTATCTCGACAACATCGCCATCCCCAACATCAACCACTATCCGGTCCAGGGCTCCTCGAGCGGGGCGTTGGCGCTCCTGAACGTCGACTTCATCAAGGACGTGAATTTTTATTCGGGGGGATTTTCTCCCGCCTACGGGAACCGGCTCTCTTCGGTCATGGACATCAAATTCCGGAACGGGAACCCGGACGAGTATGATTTCCAGGCCGATTTCAGCATGGCTGGCTTCGGCCTGATCGCCGAGGGCCCGCTGCCGGGCGCCAAGAACTCCTGGATGATCTCTGGACGGCACAGCTACCTGGACCTCATCGCTAAGTACTTTAACGTAGGCGTGGCCCCTTCCTGGAGCGACATCCAGGGGAAGGCGACACTCGACCTCTCCGCCAGCAGCAGCCTCACCCTGCTGGGAGTCTGGGGGGACGACAAGAGCGGCTGGGATCGCGGCAAATCCCTGGAGTTAGGGGATTCGAGCTACGGCTATCACGACGCCGTGAACAGCGCGCTGGGCTTCAACTGGTTCAAGGCCTGGGGGTCCAATGGCTACTCGAATACGTCGCTTTCCCGTTCCCATATCAAGTACGACATCAACTTCAGCGACACCGCCTCAGATGCCCTGATCTTCCAGAACGACAGCTGGGAGCAGGCCTACACCCTCCGTAACGTCAACTATCTCCGCATCTCGGATAGACACAGGTTCAACTTCGGGGTGGAGGTCCAGTACCTCGATACACACAACGATTATGCGCTGGGTGCCGGTATCGACGTCGCGGGCAATCCCTATCCGGATATCCACGTCGATGTCCGGCAGGATTCGGGCCGCTATGCCGGCTTCCTCAACTACACGCTGAATCCTGCCAACCGGCTGAGCCTGAACCTGGGCATGCGGCTGGATCATCTCTCGTTTAACCGCAACACAAATGTCTCTCCGCGCGCCTCACTGTCCTACAGAGTTTCCGGGCGCACCTCCCTGAATGCCGCAGCAGGTGTCTTCTTTCAAAACCTGCCCAACCTCCTGCTCCTTCAGAACGAGGCCCACCGCAGCCTCAAAGATCCCATGGCCCTGCACTACGTGCTGGGCCTCAACCACATGCTCACCGAGAGCACACGCTTCACGATCGAGGGCTATTATAAGGATTACCGCTATATGCCCCTCGACTCACAGCAGCCCGGCCTGTTCATCCTGGACGAGATCTACTACAACGGATTCTACACGTACCACGAGCGGTTGGAGGATGTGGGAAGGGCCCACTCCTACGGCGTGGAGGTCATGATCCAGAAGAAGCTGGCGGATCGGCTCTACGGCCTGGTCAGTGCCTCCTATTTCCGTACGTTCTACCGGGACCAGGGAGGGGATTGGCGTCCGCGTGGGTATGACAACAGGTTCATCGTCGCCGTCGAAGGAGGATACCGGCCTGGCCGTTTCTGGGAGTTCAGCTGCAAGTGGAACTATGCCGGCGGCGTGCCCTACACGCCCTTCGACCTGGAGGCCTCTGAGGCCGCAAACAGCGGCATATTCGACCTGGCCCGGATCAACGGCGAGCGGCTGGAGCCCTACCATTCATTGAATCTGAGGGCGGACAAGCGCTTCCACTTCGGGCGCTCGAATCTGACCCTGTACTTCAGCGTATGGAACGTGTACAACCGGAAAAACACCGCGTTCATCTTCTGGAACACGCTGGAAAACCAGCCGGACGTCGAGAATCAGTGGGGGTTGCTTCCCATCCTCGGCCTCGAATTCGAATTCTAGCCTGAATCATCTATAAGAATTGCTGATATATGATATAAAAACACGGTTAAAATGATCGGCAATTCTTACCCTCCGGGCGGGCCAATTTCATCCCCTTTGTATCGTTGAGGCATGTTCGCGGTAGCACACTACAGCTTCACCTGCCTCGCCTCACAAATGGGTGAACTTGGCCCGTGGATGATCCAGCGGCGTTATTTTATTATCGTTGGAAGACGACCTTGCCACCGACGATGGTGATGTCCACCTTGGACTGCATGATCTGGTCGTGCGAGATGGTCATCAGGTCCTGATCGAAGATGACCATGTCGGCCAGGTAGCCCTCCATGAGCTTACCCTTGCGGTCCTCCATGAACTCGGCATAGGCAGCGCCCAGCGTGTAGAGCTCGATGGCTTCCTCCATGCTGAGCTTCTGGTCTGGGAACCAGCCCTCGCCCTCTTCCCCGGCCCGGTCTTTGCGGCTTACGGCCGCGTAGAGGCCCTCCAGCGGGTCGATGGGCTCGACCGGCCAGTCCGTGCCGAAGGCGAGCTTGGCGCCGGCATCCAGGAGGCGACGCCAGGCATACGCACCGCGGCAGCGCTCCAGTCCGATGCGCTTCTCGGCGAACCGCTTGTCGGTGATGCAGTGCGTGGGCTGCATGGAGGCGATCACCCCCAGCTCGGCGAATCGCGGGATGTCTTCATCGATCAGGATCTGGGCGTGCTCGCTGCGGTGGCGGGCATCGCGCTCGCCGTTCACCTCGCGGGCCTTCTGCACCGCGTTCAGGACGAAGTTGTTGCCCTTGGTGCCGATGGCATGGGTGCCGGTCTGGAATCCGTGCGCGTCCGCAGCCACGATGCGTCGCTCGAAATCCTCATACGGCATCATGGGCAGGCCGCTGGTATCGGGATCGTCCTCGAAGGGCTCGAACATGAGGGCCGTGCCCGAACCCAGGGTGCCGTCGATGAAGATCTTGAGGTAACCAAAGCGGATCCAGTCGTCGCTCTGGGGGTACTCCTGCCGCAGATCCTCCAACCGGGCATATCCCTCTTCCCTGTTCGGCAGGGACATGTTCACGGTGAAGCGGGCGGTCAGGCGGCCCTCGTTCCTGTAGCGCAGGAACTGCTCGAAGCCTCCGTTCAGCTGCTGGACACTGGTCACTCCCGTCTCCCGGGCGGCCTTGAGCGCCAGTTCCAGGGCCTGGTCCGACCTCTCCCTCCTCTCCTCTGAAGTCAGTGTCACGGACGAGGAGACCTTGAGCAGCCCCGAGGCCCCTTCCTTAAAGATGCCGGTTGGCTCTCCGGTCTCGGGATCCCGCATGATGGCCCCGTTGGGAGGATCGGGAGTGTCCTTGGTGACGCCGGATTCGCGGATGACATAGCTGTTGACCCAGACCGAGTGGCCGTCCGCCCGGCTCAAGACCACGGGATTGTCTGGGGCCACGGCGTCCAGGATCTCCTTGGTGGGCCATTTCTTATCTGGAAAGGTCTCGTGTTCCCAGCCGCGGCCCCGAATGAGCTCGCCCGCCTTGGAATGTTCCACGGCGTCGGCCACCATCTGTTTGATCGTGTCCGTTTCGTGGACATAGCGGAAGTCCAGCTGCATCAGGGAGGTCCCTCCCCCCGTGAAGTGGATGTGGGCGTCGTTGAGCCCGGGGATCAGCAGCCGCCCCCCCGCATCGATGACCTCGGTCGTGCCTTCCTCGATGTATTGCTCGATCTTCGCGTTCGAGGTCACGGCCAGGATGACCTCTCCCTTTACGGCGATGGCCTCGCCGCGGGGATTGTCCTTGTCGATGGTCACGATCTTGGCGTTCTTTATCACCAGGTCGGCCGGTGGGCCTTCATATCCGGCAGTGCAGCCGAACAGCCCGACCAGGGCGATGAGTGAACCTAAAACCAAAGGAATCCGTTTGCGCATGGGTTTCTCCCTCAATGAAGTGGTGTCAAGGCGGGGACAACCTTATTATACCCACACTATTTTTTCAAGTTCTTGCGATTTCGGAGCGGTTCGTGTCAAAGGCCGGGATTTGGGATAGAATGAAGGGGTGATTCCTGTAAACCAAAACCATGATGGTCTCGTCTAAGAGGGGGAAAACAAAAAAACCAATGGAAGCCCATGTACTTGCCGAACGTGTTTGCCAGGGAGATCTTTCCGCCTTCCAGGGGCTGGTCGATCAGTTCAAAAAGAAGGTCTATTTCCTGGCTTACGACATCGTGGGCGACCATCACGAGGCCGAGGATGTCTCGCAGGAGGTCTTCATCAAGGTCTACCGCTCGCTGGGAAGTTTCCGGAGGGATGCCAAGATGAGTTCCTGGATCTACCAGATCGCGGTCAACAGCGCCATCGATCTCCTGCGCAAGCGCAAGGCCAAACCCAGCGTTAACCTGGAGGAGTTTGATCACATCGAGCTGCAGGATGCGCCCCGCGGCGCGGCCACAGCACCGGTGGATCCCGAGAGCAGTGCCGAGGCCGCCCTGCTGCAGGGCCGCATCGAAAAAGCATTGCACTCCTTGACGCCGCGGGAACGCGTGGTGTTTGCCATGCGGCACTACAACGATTTCAAGATCAATGAGATCGCCGATGTGCTCAAGGTCTCCTCGGGGACGGTGAAGAGCCTGCTCTTCAGAGCACTGCAGAAACTACGCCGGGAGCTCGCACTGTATCGAGGCGGCGGCTCCTGGGAGGTCAATCATGAATGAATGTGATAAATGCCGGAAGATGTTTGCCGATGCCCTGTCGTCCAGCCTGGAAAACAGCCCTAGAGGTGAGTTCGAGGCCCATCTCGGTCAGTGCGACCTCTGCCGCGAGGAGTACGGAGAATTCAAGGCCACGCTCCTGGATATGAAAGAGAGGGAACGCAGCGAGCCGGATTCGGCTTTCTGGGAGGGCTACTGGGACAGTCTCGAGAGCCGCATGCACAGGGAAAAGGTCCTCTACCAACCGCGGCCTTCCGGGCAGCGCCGTCCTTCCTGGGACTGGCTCCGGTTCCGTGTGCCGAACTGGGCATTCCAGGCTGGGGCAGCGGTGCTGCTGGTAGCAGTGGGGGTCCTGATCGGCAGGATGTGGCTGCTTCCCCCTTCAGCGGGAGTACAGACGGCCGCGCTCGCCGGAGAGGCCACAGCCCCGACTTCCATGGAGCTCGCCTCCCGCACTCAGAACTATGTGCAGCGGTCCAAGCTGGTGCTCATGGCCATCGTCAATTTCGACAGGGAGTCCGAGGACCCCTATACCCTGGACCTCCCCTACAAGCAGCAGCTCTCGCGCGAGCTGGTGCAGGAAGCCGACTGGCTCAAGCAGGGGCTTGCCGATGCCCGGGAACGGCGGCTCCAGGAGCTCGTGGCAGATCTCGAGGATATCCTCCTGCAGATAGCCAACCTGGAGGCGGGGGGGGGGATGGACGCCATTGAGCTGGTACAGACCGGCGTGCAGAGCCGCGG
>CBESWG010000080.1:0-10411 GCA_965533275.1 uncultured bacterium | reverse complement strand
GCCGCCCGGGGGGGGGGGGGGAAAAAAAGCCCCCGCCTCCTCGACCGCAGCAATGAATTCTGCGAGCGTGACGCCCGCCTCCACCACCGCCATCTGGTTGGCCGTGTCGATCTCCAGGATACGGTCCATGCGCTCCAGCGACAGCGAGATCCCCCCGAAGGAGGGGACACAGCCGCCGGTCAGCCCGGTGGCGCCCCCACGCGGCGTGACCGGGATCCGTTTCTCAGTGGCCAGCCGCATGATCCCTGCCACCTGTTCTGCCGTTTTCGGCTTGACCACAACCTCGGGCATGTGTGCGATCTCCGGCAGGGAAAACTCATCGTGGCTGTAGGGCTGCATGGCATCCGGATCGGTCACCACCCCCCCTCTTTCTGCCACGATCGTCTTGAGGGTTTCTATGATCTCATCATTGATGCGTGTGTACATGTCTTGGTCCTTTTCGAGTCCAAAAAATCAGAAATCTAGTGTATGTCCTTGTCGTATGTATTGCAACCCTGGAAGCTAAGGGGAAAGGTGAAAGAAAAAAAGGGGACAGGTCCAATTTAATTTTATTGGACCTGTCCCCATTTTATGTTTTCCGTATGGCCAGAAATTGGACCTGTCCCCTTTTCTTTCTTTGAATCCGATACATTTCTAAAGGTTCTCGAAGGGGAGAGCAGGTCATAGCGACATCGTAGACTCCCGACTATATTCGCTGTTCCTGAGGGGAGCCCGTAAGGGCCTACCTTCCCGTTGTGTAGATATTGAAGTTTTCTCGAGACTATTATATCATCCCTATACTTTACCGCCTGGGTCGTGTCCTTCAAGGCACGCTGAAAAACGGGCCCGGGCAAACATAGCGCAGGAACTACCTTACGAGAGCGGAGGCTCAAATGACGATACGCGGGGTTTTGACCCTGAGCGGCGCGCTCAGTTTTCTCTTTTCACTTGCATTGATCCCGTCTGCATCACTCGCGACCGGTGCGGGCGCAGCAGCACAGCAGGAAGAGGAGACCATAGCTATCACACCCGAGATCTTCCAGCGCCTGAAATGGCGGAACATCGGCCCTGCCAACATGATGGGCCGCGTAACCGATGTGGAGGGCGTCCCGGGCCGACCAAACCTCCTCTATGTGGGCAGCGCCTCGGGAGGAGTCTGGAAGACAGAGAATGGGGGCACCACCTGGGCCCCGATCTTCGACGACCAGCCGGTCGCATCCATCGGCGACCTCGCCCTCGAACCGGGGAATCCGGATGTCATCTACGTTGGCACCGGTGAATCCAATGTGCGCAACAGCATCTCCTTCGGCAACGGCGTGTACAAGTCCACGGATGGGGGCACTACCTGGGTGCATCTAGGCCTGGAAGCAACCGAGCGGATCTCCCGGATCGTGATCGATCCTAAGAATCCCCGGACCGTGTATGTGGGTGCCCTGGGGCGCGCCTACGGACCCAACCGCGAGCGGGGAGTATTCCGGTCAAGGGACGGCGGAACTTCCTGGGAAAAGGTGCTCTACACGGACGACCAGCACGGCGTGGCCGACATGGACATCAATCCTCATAATCCCAACATCGTCTATGCCGCCCTCTGGCGCTTCGAACGCAAACCATGGACCTTCGTCAGCGGCGATGCCCTGGGCGGGCTCTACCGTTCCGTGGACGGCGGTGACAACTGGACCAAGCTCACAGACGGACTGCCTAAACTCGTCGGCCGCATCGCGGTCAAGATCGCGGCGAGCCGGCCCGATGTGGTCTATGCCATGACCGAGTCCAAGGAAGGCACGCTCTACCGCTCGGACAACGGCGGAGAGAGCTTCCGACGCATGTCCACCGACGTGGAGATCATCTCCCGCGGTTTCTACTACACCGACCTGCGCGTGGACCCCACCGATGAGAACAGGGTCTATGCGGTCTCGTCCCGCCTGCAGCTCTCCATTGACGGCGGGGAGAGGTTCAAGCAGATCTCACCCTCGACACACGTGGATTACCACTCCCTCTGGATCGATCCCCAGAATTCGAACCGGATGTGGCAGGGTCAGGACGGAGGCGTCTGTGTGTCCTATGACCGTGGGGAGTCCTGGGACTATGTCAACACCTTTGCCATTGGGCAGTTCTATCAGATCTATGCTGACATGCGTCAGCCCTTCTACTATGTGGGCGGGGGCATGCAGGACAACGGTACCTGGTATGGCCCAGGCCGCAGCCGCGAGCCGTCCGGAATCATGAACGACGACTGGCGTATGATCAGCTTCGGGGACGGCTTCCACATCGTCGTGCATCCCGACAATCCAGAGCTGTTCATCAGCGAGTCTCAGGGCGGAGGGATCTCCCGCACCGACATGACCACGCGCCAGCAGCAGGATGTCAGCCCCCAGTCCCGGAGGAATGACGGCGGCCCGGTGGAGGATCTGCCCTTCCGCTTCAACTGGAACACTCCCATCGTCCTGTCGCCTCATGACGGCGATACCGTATATGTGGGCGGCAACGTGGTCTTCCTGTCCGAGGACTTCGGCTCGACCTGGGAGATCATAAGCCCCGACCTCACGACCAACGACCCGGAAAAACAGGGCGTGGCCGGAGGACCTCCCTGGCCCGAGAACACGACGGCCGAGTACCACTGCACGATCATCAGCCTGGCCGAATCACCGGTGCAGCCAGGAGTCCTCTGGGCCGGGACCGATGACGGCCGGCTGCACGTGTCCATGAACGGGGGTGCGGAGTGGGACAGCATCGAACGGCGCGTGCCCGAACTTCCTCCCAACTCCCCCGTGTCGCATATCGAGCCCTCGGTGACCTCAGCCGGCCTGGCCTACTGCTCCTTCGACCGCCACATGCTGGATGACTACCGTCCCTATGTGTTCCGGACCACGGATTTCGGCTTGACATGGACCGACATCACAGGGAATCTCCCGGACCAGGCCCATATCTGGGTTGTACGGGAAGATCCCAAGAATCCGCGCATCCTCTATGCCGGGACCGAGCTGGGTGTTTTTGTCACGTTTAACCGGGGAGAGGAGTGGATGAAACTCCACCTGGATAATCTGCCGGTCGTAGCTGTGCACGATATCCTTGTCCACACCCGGGACAACGACCTGATCCTGGGAACCCACGGACGGGCCATCTGGATACTGGACAGCATTGCCTTCCTGCAGGAGATCGCGCCCGAACACCTGGGCCAGGACGCATATATCTTCACCATGGGCCCTGCTCTGAGGTTCGGGACTAAATTCACTCGCTACGGAGTGGGGGATCGTGTGTTCCGCGGGGAAAATCCTCCCTACGGCGCCCTGATCACCTATTATCTCAAAGAAGATCCTGCCCAGGATGTGACCGTGGCCCTGGAGATAATGGACGAGGCACGGCAGGTCATCCACAGGATGACGGACATCCCCCGAGACGCCGGACTCAACCGCACGGCCTGGGACCTTCGCCTGGATGGGCCCCGTCCCCGCACAAAGACCGCAGAGATACAGGATTCCTTCTGGGGCCGGCCCTCGGGCCCTCAGGTGCTGCCCGGAAACTACACCGTGCGCCTCCTGGTCGGGGAACAGTCATTCGAAAAGCCCCTCAAGGTCCAGTTTGATCCGACCGTGCCGTCCACCCCAGAGGACCTGCAGATGCTGCAGGCCTCTGCCTTTGAGCTGCGTGACATGCAGTCCAAAGTGAACGATGCCCTTCGCGCCCTGGACGGGCTGCTGGCACAGCTCCGGGAGCGGAAGCGTACGCTCCTGGCGCAGGTGGACGAGGTCTCGGAAGAGGTCATGACCGCCATAGACGAGCAGATCGCCCAGATCATCGAGATCCAGCACACGCTGGACAAGCCACAGGGGCGGCCGTTCTGGAGCGAGGGGCCCCGCCTCATCGGCCGCCTTTCGGGCCTGTTCAGAAGCCTGGAGGGCGCTAATGCCCGTCCCACATCGGCCCAGGCCGCGTTCCTGGCAGAGCTGCGCGGAGAGTTCCGCGCCGCCCTGGACACGGTCAACGGCTACCTGGGAGAGACGGCCCCCGAGCTGAATGAGATCTTCGACCGGTTCCAGCTGCCCCAGGTCCTCATCCCGGGCCTTATCGAGTACTGACACGGAGCAAGGAGAACACTATGGCAGATAGTCAGCTGAACACATCCTACATGGGGCTCGAACTGCGCAATCCCATCATCGTGGCCAGCAGCGACCTGACCAAGACTGCGGAGGGCATGAAAAAGTGCGAAGATGCCGGGGCCGGCGCCATCGTGCTGAAGTCGCTCTTCGAGGAACAGTTCCTGGTGGAGGGGGACATCCCCGAGACGGATTATGCCATGTATCCCGAGGCCCAGGACTACATGCGCAGCGGGGGGCTGCTGGAGTATGCGCCCTCCCGCATCTGCCGCGAGATCGAGCAGGCCAAGGCCGAGATCAAGATCCCGGTGATCGCCAGCATCAACTGCCAGACCTCCACTCTCTGGCCACGGTTCGCCAGGCAGGTCCAGGAGGCGGGCGCCGACGGCCTGGAGCTCAACATCTACGACCTCCCCATCGATCCGCGTGTGTCGTGCACCGATCACGACTCTCTGTATTTCCGGATCATCAAGGATGTGAAGGAAAGCATCTCCATCCCCATCTCCGTAAAGCTCATCCCCCAGATCTCCTCCCTGCCTTACTTGGCCGACCGGATGTCCGAGGCTGGGTGTCAGGGCCTGGTCTTCTTCAACTGGTTCCTGGAGCCGGATATCGATGTGAAAAAGATCCGGACCTTCAGCCGCAAGGGGCACGCCAATTTCAATCAGTCGCTTCGGTGGATCGCGCTACTTTCTGACCGCATCGGGGCCGACCTGGCCGCTTCGGGTGGCGTGCGGAACGCAGACGACGTCATCAAGCAGATCCTAGCCGGCGCCAATGCCGTACAGATCTGCAGCCTGTTCTACCAGCAGGGATTGGATGTCATCCGCGACCTGCTTGCGGGCATCGAGGCCTGGATGGAGGAGCACAAGTTCGCCACCCTGGAGGATTTCCGGGCAGAGCTTTCATTCAGGAAGCAGGAGCTCTCGTTCCGGGACCTGGGGGAGGCCTCGTCATATTTCCGCGCCCAATATCTGAAGATATATTCCCGTTGATCGTCCGCAGATCGGGGACCGGCCCCGAACTGGGGGTGAAGGGACCCGCCTTTCTAGCGAGGAGGAACGATATGCGCAAACATAAGTCTATGATCCTGGTCGGGATGCTGATCCTGACTGTGAACGGGATGGGACAGACCGATCCCCCGGAGCTGAATCAGCTCGTGGAGGCCCTGTACACGATCCCGTCGCCCACGGGCTACGAGCATCTGCTGGTCCGGGAGATCAAGAAGATCCTTCCGGATACGAGTGTGTGTTCCCTGGACAACCTGGGCAGCCTCTACCTGGCCCCAGCTGAGGGCCCTCCCCGTATTGCCGTGCTGACCGGGATGGATGAGATCGGCTTTGTGGTGAGCGGGATCACGGAAGACGGATACCTGACCCTGGACAGGGGAGTCAGGCCCTCACATCCTTTGTACGATACGTATCAGTTCGGGCACCCGGTCCGGATCTGGACCCGCAAGGGGCCCGTCAGCGGTGTCTGGGCACTGCCTTCCTCGCATACGCTCTCCCGGGCACGGCGTGCGACGCTCATGCAGGAGCTTTCCCTGGAACATGCCTACATCGACATCGGGGTTCGAAACCGTGAGGCCGTGGAGATGCGGGGGATCGCCTATCTGGACCCGGTGATGCCCGCTGCCAAGATCCACACCCTGGGAGGGGGGAAGCTCCTCTCTGGGCCGGCCCTGGGGGGCAAGGCCTGTGCCGCCCTGGTGCTGGGCCTGGCCGGTGAGGCAGACGCGAGATCCGCTCTGGCGGATGTGCAGTTCGTCTGGCTGGCCCAGACCAAGCTCATGCGGCGTACGGGCAGCGGGACCGTGCCTGTGGGGGCGCTGCGTGCGCAAAAGGACATCCGGACACGAGAGCTGATCGCAGTCGACGTCTTCCCGTGCTCCGATGGCGAATCCGCGGAGATCATTCCCGGCGGTGGCCCGGTCCTGGCCGGGATAAGCGAGGATTCCGCCCTGGCGGCCCGCATTCGGGCAGCGGCCCGGGAGGCAGGGATCAGCCTGCAGGAGGCGCCGGAGTATTCTCCTGCCGTCCTTTCTCCCTTCCTGGGCGGGGATATCGACGCGGCCGCCCTCCTGGTGCCGGTGCAGTTTCCCGCCACGCCCTCGGAGATCATCCGGACGGGCGACCTTGAGGCGCTGCTGCGGCTGCTCGAGGCAGCTGCAGCGAAAGGAGGCTCACGATGAAAAGGACGATCATAAGCTTTCTCCTGGTCATCGGATGCCTTTCACTCGCGACCTCGATGTCACCGGCTAAGGCTGAGGATGACGCCTGGGCCTGGCTCCATTCGCTTCTTTTGCTGCCGGGCGTTTCCGAGCATGAGGCCAAGGTGGCCGACTATGTAGAAGCCTCCCTTCCTGATGATATCGAGCACCAGCGCGATGATATGGACAATGTCTGGTTCACTGTGGGAGAGGGGAAGCCCCATCTGGTATTTGTGGCCCACACCGATGAGCTTGGGCTGGTGGTCACGGGGATCACGGAACAGGGACGCCTCAAGGTCGAAGGCAGGGGAGGATTCCTGCCCCAGATGTATGAGGGCCGCCCCGTGGTCGTCTACACGGCTGGGGGACCGGTGAACGGAATCGTTGCCCCGAGGAAAGGCTATGCCGGGAGCAGATCCCGTCAGGCGCTCCTGGGATTCCCCGATATGTTCGTCTATCTGGGCGTGGAAAGCGCAGAGGATGCATCCGGTTTGGGTGTCGAGGTGGATGATTTTATCACGATCCGCAAGCAGATCACCGAGCTCTCGCCGGACCTGATCTGCGCACGTGCTGTAGACGATCGCGCCGGTTGCGCAGTGCTGCTGGCCGCTGCCCACCGCATCCGCTGGTCGCGAGTCAAGGGCAAAACCGTGACTTTTGCCTGGGACGTACAGGAGGAAACCGGCCTGGTCGGTGCTGGGAAACTGGCCAAACAGCTGGGCGCCGACTATGTGTTCCCCGTAGACACGTTCGTGTCCACCGACGGGCCTTTGGACGAGAAACGATTTGCCAGGATCCCCCTGGGAGAGGGGCTGGTTCTCCGCGGCATGGACAGCAGCACCATAGCTCCCCGCTTCGAGCTGGAAAAGGTCATGGCCATGGCCCGCAAACGGGGCATCCCCTTTCAGCTGGGCAACACCGGAGGCAGCACGGACGGGACCCGTTTCATCACCGAGGGTGCCGTCAGCCTGCCCATGGGCTGGCCGGGCACGTATTCGCACTCCTTCATCGAAAAGGTCCACCGCAAGGACCTGCAGGCCCTGACTGACATGGTGGTCGCGCTGGTGGACGACTTTCACTAGTATCTCGTATTGAATCGGGCCGACGGCCATGATATGGTGAGGCCAATATTTTGAGATCGAGATATCGGAGGAGACTTCATGACCGAAGCCATTGCTCCTGAAAAGAAGAAAAAGGGCATTCTGGCATCCTTTCCCGTGACCTACTGGGTGACCATCTCCCTGGAATTCCTGGAACGGGGGGCCTATTACGGCCTGAATGCTGTGCTGGCCGTGTACCTCAACGAGAAGCTGGGTTTCAGCCCCGAGTCGGTGGGATTTTTGCAGGGATTTGTGTATGCCCTGACCTATGTCGTGCCCATTGCCGGGGGTGCGCTGGCCGAGCGCTACGGCTACCGCCGCATGCTGCTTTTTGCCTTCTCCCTGCTGACCCTCGGCTACTTCGCGGCCGGAAACGTCGACAAGTACGGCCTGATCTTCCTGTTCCTCCTCGTAATGGCCACGGGCAGCGGGCTGTTCAAGCCCATCATCACCGGCACGGTGGCCCGCACGACCACCAAGGAGAACAGCGGCTTCGGGTTCGGGGTTTATTACTGGAGCATCAACCTGGGGGCCTTCGTGTTCCCGCTCTTCGTGTCCTGGCTCAAGGGCAACTTCGAGTGGAAATACATATTCTTCGCCTCTGCGGCCTGGTGCGCGCTCATGTACATCCCCACCATCTTCCTCTACAAGGACCCAGATCGTCCCAAGAGCACCAAATCCGCCAAACAGACCATGGCCGAGGCCATCACCGTCCTGAGCGATTCCCGGTTCATGTTGATGATCCTGGTCTATTCCTGTTTCTGGATCCTATATTTCCAGCTGTTCGGCTCGGTCCTCTGGTACATGCGCGATTTCATCAACCGTTCCGTGATCACAGACTGGATGTCCGGAATATTCTTCCTCAAGATCTTTGAATTCGATGCCGAGTTCGTCACGATCATCAATGCGGGAGTCATCATCCTGCTGGTGCTCCTGATCAGCCGTGTGACGAACAAGCTGAAGCCGCTCCCGGTGATCGCCACCGGCATCATCGTCGGTTCGGCTGGATTCGTAGTACTGGCCCTGACATCGAGCCCCTGGATGTTCATATTGGGGATCGCCGTGTTCTCGCTGGGTGAGATGACCGCCCATCCCAAGTACTACAGCTATATCGGGTTGGTGGCGCCCAAGGACAAGGTCGCCATCTACATGGGATATGCCTTCCTCTATGGAGTGATCGGCAGCCTGTTCGGGAGCAACTTCGGCGCGATCCTGTATGAACGCATGCTCGAACCCCTGGCGCCACCTCCGGAGCAGGTGCAGGCTGGGGTGGCCCTCGCGCCGGAGGTTACGGCCAAGATCGGTCAGTTCTGGATGATCTTCGCGGCGCTGGGTGTCGTGTGCCTCTTTGGCATGCTGCTCTACAACCGCTTCTTTGCAGAAGATACCCCCAAGACCAACCGCAATGCCTGGGCCATCATGCTGGGGATCTATCTCGTCTTCTGTGTTGCCGGCATCTACTTTTTCCTACAGGCGACCTTCCTGGCCGAAGAGACACAGTGGCGCATGATGATCCAGTCGCTCATCCTCCTGCTGCTTGGCGCGGGCGGCCTCTACTTGAGCTTCAAGAAGAGCGAAGAGAGCGCATGAAATCGCTTACCGAACACATGGTGATCCACACACGCGAGAGGCGGGAGTTCATCAACATCACGCCCGAGGTGGAAGCACTGGTCCAAAAGAGCGGGATCCGGGAGGGATTGTGTCTGGTAAATGCCATGCACATCACGGCCAGTGTCTTCATCAACGACGATGAGGGCGGGCTGCACCAGGATTTCGAGCGCTGGCTGGAGGACCTGGCACCCCATGAGCCTGTCTCCCACTACCTGCACAACCGCACGGGCGAGGACAATGCCGACGGCCATTTGAAGCGCAGCATCATGGGCCGGGAGGTCGTGGTGGCCGTCACAAACGGACGGCTGGACTTCGGTCCCTGGGAGCAGATATTTTACGGCGAGTTCGACGGGCGGCGGCCCAAGCGGGTGATGGTCAAGATCATCGGCGACTGAGCGCCTATTCGTCCCAGATTTTGTCTGTCATACCGTGCTTCAGGTTGCACCAGCGCGCCATCATAAAAAAATAATCCGAGAGGCGGTTCAGGTAGGCGAGGCCGTTTTCCAGGCTGGCCGAATCTGTTCCCCTGGATCCCTCCTCTTCCCTGAGAGCGACCACCCTGCGCTCGACGCGCCGGCAAACCGTGCGGGCGATGTGCGCCCAGGCGGAACTGGTGTGCCCCCCAGGTAGGATGAACTCGTGGAGCTCTGGGAGCATCCGCTGCAGCCTGTCGATAGACTCCTCCAGGAAGCGGATCCTCTCAGGGGCAAATGGTTCCAGCTTGGAGATCTGTCCTGAACTCGAGGGGGACATGGCCAGCCAGGTACCCAGGTTGAGCAGGTCCGCCTGGATGCTGTTCAGGGTTCTGAGTTCTGCGCACGGCTCTGCGGGCAGTGAGGCAACCAGGGCCCCGATGACGGAATTGAGCTCGTCCAGATCCCCGTAGGCCTCGATGCGGGCGTGGCTCTTGGAAACCTCCTCTCCGCTGAAAAGAGAGGTCTTCCCCCTGTCACCTTTCTTGGTATAGATCTTCATGCGGTTCTCTTAATTGAAACGGGGATATTGAAGGGGACAGGTGCATTCATTTGCTTAAATGCACCTGTCCCCTTTGTGTTCACCTTTCCGTTTATCTCCTTCGTTGAATGCACCTGTCCCCTTTATTCGACCTCGGGATAGAGAAGGGCGTTCAGGAGAAACTTGTACGTGCCGTGGGACTGGGCCCGGTGCTGGCAGCGGAAGCCGATCAGGATGATGTGTCCCTCCTTGTGCTTCACATCCACCACGGCAGCCCGTCGCGCGATCCGGTCCTCACCCAGCAGCCAGCCGCTGGCGAGCACGTCTTTCACGGGGTAGCGGGCCACAACGGTCCGGTCCCACCCGACGGACGGAACGCGGGTGGTGTAGGCCAGGCTGCGGGAAAACATGGCGGCGGCGTTCTTGGGCATGCCGTATCCGATGGGGGAGTGGTTGTCGACCTC
>CBESWG010000079.1:0-10444 GCA_965533275.1 uncultured bacterium | reverse complement strand
ATATTCTGTTAAAAGAAGATCCCCCAACCTGGTGCCGGCAGGCGAAGAATTCTGCATTTTTAAACCTGGGGCAGACGATATTGATGAGCACCCCTCCCCTGGCTACTCCTCCCCGGAACGTCCTGCGTTCGGATGAGATCGTCTGGGCACGTGCCCCCGCACGCCTCGATATCGGCGGAGGCTGGACCGACACTCCTCCATACGCCCTGGAGAATGGCGGCTGTGTGATCAACGCCGCCGTTGATCTGAACGGACAGCCCCCGATCCAGGTCTATGCGCGCATCATAGAAGAGCCGGAGATCCGTATAACTTCCATTGACCACGGCACGCGCCTCAACCTGAATTCGTTCGATGAACTCCTGGACTTCAGGGAACCTACGAGCACATTTGGATTGGCCAAGGCTGCGCTAGCCCTCTCCGGCCTGGCTCCTGACCGAGCGGAATGGCCCGCGGGAGTCCGCGATATGCGGAGTTTGCTGGAGATATTTGGGGGAGGGATCGAACTGACCACCCTGGCCGCCATCCCCAGCGGCAGTGGGCTGGGGACCTCTAGCATCATGGGTGCGGTCTTGATCGCCGCCCTGGCCCGTTTGACAGGCCGTGAATTGACGGACAGGGAGCTCTTCCACTCAGTCCTGCAGCTCGAACAGGAACTGACCACAGGAGGGGGGTGGCAGGATCAGATCGGAGGCTCTCTTCCTGGGGTAAAGATGATATCCACGGGACCGGGCCTGGTCCCGAATCCCCGTATCCATTATGTTCCGGCCGATCTGCTGGATCCTGCTGTAAACCGGGGACAGATCCTTCTCTATTATACCGGCATGCGCCGCCTGGCCAGGAATATCCTGCGCAATGTTGTGGGGCACTATCTGGATCGAGACCGTTCCACCCTGGACACCCTGAGACGGCTCCATGCGTATCCGCCTCTGGCAGCAGAAGCCATGTCGCGGAAGGACATGAGGCGATTCGGGGAACTGATCGATCTAGCCTGGAAGCTGAACCAACGCATCGATCCGGATTCGTCCAATCCTGCCATCGAGGGAATCCTTGATCGCTTCCGCCCCTACATGATCGGAGCCAAGCTGCTGGGCGCTGGTGGCGGAGGATTCCTCCTAGTGGTTTGTGATTCTGTCGAGGCGGCCTCCGCAGCACGGCAGGACCTGGAGGTGGATCCGCCCAACCCCCTGGCACGCTTTTTCGCATATTCCATCAATCCAGCTGGCCTGGAAGTCACGGTCTGCTAGCCACATTTTATTATTTGTTTTGCCGTCATATACATATTTTAGGAGGGCACATGAAACACGGCAGATTGAGGATCGTTTCCATTTTGGCCTTATTCAGCCTGGTCTCGGCAGCGGCACTGGCTTCCGAATACCAAGATCCGATCAGGCCCCACGGTCTGATGCCTGTTCCCCAGTTGATCGTATTTGGGAGCGGGACTCTTGAAGTCGGGCCGGGACTGGGAGTCGCTGGTGAGGGCTACTGGGAACCTCGCCTTTCCCGGGCGGTCGAGAGGATGATGGCTCAGCTGAGCCTCCGAACGGGAATGCCGCTCAGCCAGGTCCAGAAACTGGAGAAGATTGCGCCGATCTTTACCATCCTTTGTGAGGGCCCCGCTGAAGCCGTGCAGTCTTCCTGGCCGGATGAGTCCTATGATTTGGATATATCAGAAGAGCGAATAGTGCTGAGTGCGCTCAATCCCTTGGGAGTCATGCACGGACTGGAGACATTCCTCCAGCTGGTCGAGCCTGGTCCGGAAGGGTTTAAGGTCCCGGTTGTCCACATCCAGGACCGGCCCCGCTTTCCCTGGCGGGGACTGCTCATCGATTCCTGCCGGCATTGGCTCCCGGTGGAGGTCATCAAGCGCAACCTGGACGGGATGGCCTCGGTCAAGCTCAATGTCCTGCACTGGCACCTCTCGGAGGATCAGGGTTTCCGTGTGGAGAGCAAAATCTATCCCAAGCTGCACGAGATGGGATCGGACGGCCTGTATTACACTCAGAACGAGATACGGGAGATCATCACCTATGCCGGGGACCGCGGTATCCGTGTGGTGCCGGAGTTCGACATGCCCGGGCACACGACTGCCTGGTTTGTCGGCTATCCGGAACTGGCCAGTCGGCCCGGGCCCTTCAACATCGAGAGGAGCTACGGGATCCAGGATCCCTGCATGGACCCCACCCAGGAGGAGACCTATACCTTCCTCGATCGGTTCATAGGCGAGATGGCGGCTCTCTTTCCAGATGCCTATTTTCACATCGGGGGTGACGAGGTCAACGGAAAACACTGGGACGCCAACCCGGAGATCGCGGAGTACAAGCGCAAGCATGGGATGAAGGACAACCACGACCTCCAGGCCTATTTCAACCGCCGCATCCTCTCTCTGCTCACAAAATACGAGAAAAGGATGGTGGGGTGGGATGAGATCTTCCATCCCGACCTGCCGCACGATGCCGTGATCCACAGCTGGCGGGGACCGGAGTCTCTGGCAAAAACTTCCCAGGAAGGCTATCAGGGCATCCTTTCCAATGGATACTACCTGGACCACATGCGTTCGGCAGCATTTCACTATGGCATCGATCCGCTCCCAGACGACAGGGCCGCATCTCTTACCTTGGAGGAACAGGGCCGTATCCTGGGCGGCGAGGCCTGCATGTGGTCCGAGTTCGTGAATCCCGAGAACATAGATTCCCGGATCTGGCCCAGGCTGGCCGCCATCGCAGAGCGCCTCTGGTCGTCGAAGGAGGCCTCCATCGATGTGGATGACATGTACAGGAGGCTCGAGATCACGGCCCAAAACCTGGAATGGCTGGGGCTGAGGCATCGATCCGGCTACCGGCCCATGCTGTACCGGATGGCAGGAAACAGGAACATAAGCAGGCTCAAGGTCCTGGCCGACTTGGTAGAACCTCCCATACTCTACACACGCGGCGGTACGCATGGCTACACCCAACAGACGCCGTTCAACCGCCTGGTCGATGCGGCCCGCCCCGAGAGCCATGTGTCCCGTGAGTTTCGAAGTCGCGTGACGGAGTGGCGCAAAGATCCGTCCACGCGAGGAAAAAACAATGAGTTTCTTCGTGAAAGCCTGAACCTGTGGCGGACCAATCATGTTGTGCTCATGCCGCTTCTCGAATCGACGTTCCTCCTCCGGGAGCTTGTGCCCCTTTCTCGAGATGTGTCGGAGCTGGCCAAGGTCGGGCTTCAGGTCCTTGAACTGTTGGATACCGAGAGCGGGATAGCAGAGGAATCCTGGCTCAGAGAGGTCGTTCCCATTTTAGACCGACCGCAGAGGGCAGAGTACGAGGTGGTGGTTCCTATAGCTCCGGCTATTCGGGGCCTTGTCGAGACCGCCTTCCAGGAGAGGGGAGATGATGCCTATTCCGGGCTGGAGCTCCTCGAACTTGAGGCATTCCACGACAAACGGCCTCGGGGATGGGATCTGCGGATCCCCAAGAACTGGGAGATCAGGGAAGAGGATGGTGATGGAGCCTTACACCTCCTGGCAGCCGGACCCCAGGGCGAGGTCCGGGCCCCCAGCTCCTGGGCCGTGCTGAGGGACCTGGATGTGACAAGCTTCGTTTTCAGCGGCCGGCTGCGCTGTTTCGCGGAGACGGACAATCCCAACCGGGACATGATCGTGGTTTTCCATTTTCAGGATCCCACACATTTTTACTACGTGCACTTCTCTGCCTCCAGTGACGGCCTGCACAACATCATTGGCCTGGTAAACGGCGCCGACCGTGTCAGAATCAACCTGGAGGCGGCCGGAGGTTCAACGGCCCGACTGACTGACCGGGAGTACCACGATTTCAAGGTCACCTATGATGCAAAATCCGGCTCTATCCGGGCCTATCTCGACGACATGGGGACACCCATCCTGACTGCCCGGGACACCACTCTCGGACACGGCAGCGTCGGCGTTGGTTCCTTTGATGATACAGGCGATTTTGATAATTTTATTCTTTGGGGAACTCGTTGCAAAGGAGGACAAAAATGAGGGATTCGAAAACCATGGACAGGCGTGTCTTCATTCGGACGTGTGCAGCCGCTACAGCGGTGCTGGGATCTTCGATAACCGCGGAGGCTGGCAGGGGAGTGCAGGCCGGGTATGACGCCCGAGGCGTCCAAACCAGAATCCTGGGCCGAACAGGAGTCCGGATCCCCATCATCGTGTTCGGAGCCGGCAGCCGCTTCTGTGCCGTGAAGGAACCGGAGGCCAGCGACAAGCTCCTCCTCCATGCCCTGAATAACGGCCTCTACTACTGGGACACAGCCCACACCTATGTGTATGACAATGTCTGCAGCGAGGAACGCCTGGGCCGCATCCTCAAACACCACCGCCAGAGGGTCTTCCTGGCGACCAAGCTCTCCGAGCGGACCTACGACGGGTCCATGAGGGAGCTCGAAGGGAGCCTCAGGAGACTGCAGACCGATCGCCTCGACCTGCTCCAGATCCACAGCGTGAATTCCCTGGAGGATGTGGAAAGGATCGGATCGGCGGACAGTGTTCTCGAAGTAGTGAAAAAAGCCAAGGAAGAGAAGGTAGCCCGGTACATCGGATTCACAGGACATGCCTCAGCAGCGGCCATGGCGGCGATGGTGGAACGATTTTCCTTTGACACCATGCTCATCGCCCTCAACCATCATACCGAAGGGAAGGAGGACTTTGAGGCGCAAGCCATACCCGCGGCTGCAAATAAAGGCATGGGGATCCTGCTGATGAAGGTGATCCGTCCCCGCGAGACGGTTCCGGGGCTCGATCCGGAGGACCTCATCCGCTATGCGCTCAGCCTGGAGCATGGACATGCCGCTGTCATCGGAACGGACAGCATGGAAGTCCTCCAGAAAAACCTGAACACAGGCCGAGACTTCAAGCGAATGACCGACACAGAGATGAGCGAGATGGGGCGCGTGCTCGCCCCGTTCCTGGCAGGGAATCACATGCCCTGGATGCGGCCAGGATACGTGGATGGATCCTCGAGCTAGGACAAGGCCGGAAGGGGAGGGGAAAAATAGTGACAGATCGCAGCGCGAAACAGAAGAGATACGGCAGCCTGATCCGAGTTCTGCCCGAGTATGAGGAGCGCTACATCATTTTGCACAAGTACACTTTTCCCGGAGTCCTGCAGCGGATCCGGGAATCGAACATCCGCAACTACTCCATCTACCTGAGAAACGGGGTCCTGTTTTCCTACTATGAATATGTAGGGAGAGACTACGGCCGCGACATGAAGGAGATGGCGGACGATCCTGTTACCCAGCAATGGTGGAAGCTGACGGATCCCATGCAGTCACCCCTGGAGGACAGGGGGGAGGGAGAGTGGTGGGCCGGCATGCCGGAGCTCCTACACCTGGAGTCGGCTAGGGGGACCACGGTTATGCCGTCCGGAGCACGGCGGTTTGCCTATGTCTCCGGAAACAAGGTTTCTGATCCCATATCCGCAGCGGGCCTCCAGGCTCTCTTCGACAGTACTTCCATCCGGACCCTCTCCCTGTTCAGCAAAGACGGCATCCTGTACTGCTACCTAGATCACAGGGGAGGCGGTTCATTGGAGAAAGACCAGCGCGCCTGGGAGGCGGTTCTGACTCAGGAGCTGCGCGCCATCGTAGTGAAGGGTTCACAAAACGAGTGGCACCCGATGCGCGAGGTCTTTCACACGGAATGACGGCGGTCCCTCCGTCCCGGACCGCGAGGACCGTATGCACGGACTGGGTGTTCAAGGGCACATTTTAAATATTAACCTGCCAGGGATTTGTCAACACGGCCTCGAGGGGACGCATTGTGAATTCAGGGAGATCGTTATATACTGCTCTCGACTTTTGCACCAGAATCTCGACCTCACCAGGAAAAAGGAGAATGTGATGCCGCGTTTTGCTTCGGAGTTGAGGTGCCTGACCTGGTGTGTCCTGCTGATGGCGTCTCTGGCAGTGTGGGGCTGCGGCGGTCCGTCTGTGGAAGCGCCCGGTTCTGAAGAGGGCGCTCTCCAGGACTGGGAAAACCTTGAGGTGCTTCAGCGGAACCGTGAGCCCGCGCATGCCTCATTCGTGCCCTATCCGGATGTGCAATCGGTATTGAATACTCGTCTCGAAGGGTCTCCTCGCTATTTGAGCTTGAATGGGACATGGAAATTCCGCTTGACTGGATCACCGGTCGATCGTCCGCGGAAATTCCATGAAACAGGATTCGATGACACCGCCTGGGATGATATCGGGGTCCCGGGAAACTGGGAGCTGCAGGGATTCGGAGTCCCCATCTACACCGACACGGACTATCCCTTCCCGCCTGATCCACCGAATGTTCCGCGCGATCAGAATCCTGTGGGCTCTTACCGCCGGTCGTTCGAGCTCCCACCCGGATGGATGAGGGGGAGAAGAGTTGCCCTGATCTTTGGAGGCGTTCGTTCGGCCATGACCGTATGGATCAATGGCGAATATGTGGGATACAGTCAGGGAAGCAAGACTCCGGCGGAGTTCGACATCACTCCCCTGGTACGGACAGATGCGATCAATACGCTGGCCGTGGAAGTCTACCGCTTCAGCGACGGTTCCTATCTGGAAGACCAGGACTACTGGAAGGTCAGCGGAATGGAGCGCGACGTGTACCTGGTGTCGACTCCATATGTTCGGATCCGGGATTTCTTTGCCATGGCCGAACTGGATCCAGATTTTCAGGATGGGATCCTCACTGTGGATGTCGACATCTCCAATCAAATGCCTGAGGAGAGTGGGGCGTACAGCCTGGACCTGGAGCTTTTTGACAGCCGGGCTGAGTCGGTGATCCGGCTGTCGCGCAGCCTCTCGATATTTAATGAAAAAAAGGGGCATGCAGAGGTGCGTTTCCAACACGAAATACGCAGCCCAAATCCCTGGACGGCCGAGACGCCGGACCTGTACACGCTGGCCCTCACGCTTAGGGATACGGAGGGAGCTCCCATGGAGTCTGTGGGCTGCCGAATAGGCTTCCGGACCGTAGAGATCAGGGACGGCCTGCTCAAGGTCAATGGAAAACCCGTGCACCTCAAGGGAGTCAACCGGCATGAACACGATCCGGTCACGGGCCGATATGTGACCGAGGAGAGCATGCTCCGTGACATCCGACTCATGAAGCAGTTCAACATCAATGCGGTGCGCACCAGCCACTATCCCAACACACCGCGCTGGTACGAGCTGTGCGATGAACATGGACTCTATGTGATCGATGAGGCCAATATCGAATCTCACGGCATGGGGTATCACCCGGATGTGACACTCGGAAATGATCCTGACTGGGAGGCCGCACACCTGGACCGCACCATCCGGATGGTGGAGCGGGACAAGAACCACCCCTCGGTTCTCGTATGGTCTCTGGGAAACGAGGCTGGAGACGGTGTCAACTTCGAATCCACCTATGCCTGGATCAAGCAGCGCGATCCTTCACGACCCGTGCAGTACGAACAGGCCGAACTGCGGCCGCACACGGACATCTTCTGTCCCATGTATGCACGCATCCACATCCTTTCCGACTACGCTTCCCAGAAGCGTGAGCGTCCGCTGATCCTTTGCGAGTATGCCCATGCCATGGGAAACAGTGTCGGCAACCTCCAGGACTACTGGGATGTGATCTGGGCTAATGACCAGCTTCAGGGCGGTTTCATATGGGATTGGGTGGACCAGGCGATCCTGGCCGAAACGCCCGACGGAAGGCCCTATTGGGCCTATGGGGGAGATTTTGGACCGGAAGGGACGCCGACCTCGGGGAATTTCTGCATCAACGGGCTTGTGACCGCGGATCGTAAGCCGCATCCCCATATCTGGGAGGTGAAAAAGGTCTACCAGCCTGTCAGCGTGGAATCGGTAGATCTTGAAAAGGGGCGGATCAGGATCGAGAACCGTTACGATTTCAGGGATCTGAGCCACCTTGTCGCAGAATGGAGCGTGCGTTCCGATGGAGAAGTGATAGCCTCGGGCCGTTTGCCCGCTCTCAGCGCCCCAGCACGAGGGACGCAGGTTGTGGACCTGCCGCTGCCACGGATCAGGCCCCGGCCCGGATCAGAGTACTTCCTCGATGTGAGCTTCCGGAACCGGGAGGATGTTGAAGAACAAGAGGGAGAAGGAACGAGGACATTACCTCAAGGCCATGAGGTCGCCTGGGAACAGTTCCGTCTGCCCGTAGATGCGACACGCCTGCAGACAGAGGAACTCAGGTCGAGCAAGGTCCTCCGCAGCCGCAGCGACGGCCGCCTTATCCTTTCTGGCGAGGAATTTGTCTACACATTTGACCTGGAACGGGGAGTGTGGAGCTCTCTGAAATATGCGGACACAGAAATCCTTGAGCAAGGCGGGCCGCAGCCGAATTTTTGGAGGGCGCCCACTGACAATGATTTCGGAAACGACATGCCGCTGCGTCAGGGAGTGTGGAAGGAGGCGGGCATAGGGGCTACCATCGAGAATGTGGAACACAGGCAGAACTCCAACCGCGATGTCATCATCGATGTATCCTCCCGGCTTGCTGCCGTCGAGTCCAGGTACCATGTGCGCTACACTGTTTTTGGCAACGGGGACATCGTGGTGAGCTGCCGCCTGCTTCCAGAAAAGTTGGGGCTACCCAACCTTCCTCGCTTGGGAATGCAGTTCGTACTCAAAGGCGAATTCGACCGGATCCAGTGGCTCGGTCGGGGGCCGCATGAGACTCACTGGGACCGCAAGAGCGGGGCCCGGATTGGGCTCTACCGGGGCTTGGTCGGGGACCAGTACACACCGTATGTGCGACCTCAGGAAAACGGAAATAAGACGGATGTTCGCTGGATGGCCCTGACCAATACACAGGGAGTGGGGCTGTTGGTAGTAGGGGAGACGCTGCTTGAGGCCAGCGCGCTCCACTTCCTCCCCCAGGATTTTGATCCCGGTCCGGCTAAGCAGCAGCGGCATGCCTCTGACCTTGAACCGCGGGACCTGATCACTTTCAATGTGGACCTGCATCAGATGGGGGTCGGAGGCGACACCAGCTGGGGGGCACGTCCTCATCCGCAGTATTCGATCCCAGCCCGTGACTATAACTACCGTTTCCGTCTCCGGCCTTTCTCGAGCAAGGAAATGACGGCCCTCGATCTGAGCCGGATGAGATTCTAAGGCCAAAGGGCCTCGTAAGAGTCAGAGAAAAAAACTACTCGCAGACGACCTGGTTCCGATCCTTCTTTGCTTCATACAGGAGCTGGTCGGCACGCTTGATGGTTTCTTCCAGGGTGTCGAAAATGCGCGTGGTCACGCCGATCGAGACCGTGATCTCGATCTTGTTCCCGTCGACCTCCAGCTTATTGCTCTGGATCTCTTTGCGGATGCGAGTGAAGACCTTGTAGGTGTGTTTTCGGTCCATGTTGATTGCCAGGATCACGAATTCTTCGCCCCCGTAGCGGGCCACCACATCTGCGGAGCGGAAATTTCCCTGAATCAGGCCGGCCATGTGTTTTAGGGCCTTGTCACCGGCTTCATGCCCATAGGTATCGTTCACCCTTTTGAAGTTGTCGATATCGAGTATCGCCGTGGTCAATTCCAGGTTCCGGCGCTTGGCATTCTCGAAGATCTTGTTCCCCAGTTCAAAGAAGAACTTCCTGTTGTAGAGCTGCGTGAGGAAGTCGAGGTTGGAGAGAGTCTGGAACGCATCGATGTGTTCCAGCATCTCGATGTTCTGCTTGACTCTCAAATAGAGCTCCTCGACCATGAAGGGCTTGATGATGAAGTCATTGGCACCCCTCTTCAAGAACTGGATCGAGATCAGGCTGGAACCGTAGGCGGAGATCCCGATGATGGCCAGACGGTCGTTGGCGTATTCCTTGCGAACCTGGGCGATCAGCTCGAATCCATCCATCCGGGGCATCTTGTAATCCGTGATAATGAGCATGGTGTCGGGATTACGTTTCAGCAGGCTCAGTGCTTCCTCGCCGTTGGCGGCCTCCAGGACGATGAACTTCTGCGTTTGGAGGCTGCGCGTGATCTGCGTGCGGGAGATACGAGAGTCGTCCGCCACGATCACTTTGATGGACTGGTTCTTGTAGACTCGATCGATCGTGTTGACAATGTAATCCAGCGCCTGGTCGTCCTTTTTTACGACATAGTCCAGTACATGCCTGGCGACCATGCGTTCGCGGACTTCATCGTTGAAATCTGCCGCGTAGACGATGACAGAGACTCCCTTTGCATCCAGCAGGTCCAGAGTTTCATCTTCCTTCAATCCGGGAAAATCGAGGTCGAGAATGGCCATGAAATAGCCGTATTTCTTCAGCTTCAGATGCGCGCTCTTCATCGTTTCGGCGATGTCGCAGTCGAAATCTTTACGAGCCTTCAGGATCGCCTTGAGCGTCCCCGCCTGGTGTGCGTCATCCTCGATGACCAGTACTTTTTTCATATCAGACCTCTTCCAGCCTGCCTTTTTTATAAATCACACAGGTCTTAATGTCAATCTTGC
>CBESWG010000078.1:0-10895 GCA_965533275.1 uncultured bacterium | reverse complement strand
CGATAGTATCCCTTCAGCGATTCCGCGAAAGCTAAATGCCCGGCCATAAAGACCGATACCAGCAAAATCAGGGAAAGGATCAAACGTTTTTGACGCATCATTGGACTCCTCCTCATAAGCCTGGTTTATTCATAGATATCGACAGTGATCATGAAAAAAACTGGATGGGATCGTTCATGATTATTAATGCCAATCCGAGGCTATCAGATTCAGCAGCAATATTCCATCGAAAAAATACATAAAATACTCCATAGCACTAGAGGAAATTGTATAAAGATCCATCGCTAAAATACTTGATGGAAAACTTAAATCGGATTAATTAAAAAAAGCAGAATCCTGGATAAATAAATCAGGGCGATTAATCGAATCATTTGACGATGTATCCTGAAATAAATCGGTATCAGCAGTAGCCATGTTTAGTAAAAAATGCTGATGAATCTAGTTTGACTGACGGCTTAAAAATCCATATGCTACATATAATCGAGGATGGGGAAATGACAATGAAATGTCCAAATTGCCAGGCGGATATTCCATCGGATTCCAAGATTTGCAGGGAATGTGGTTCGGAGCTCATGCCTGTTCCCGCGCTGACCCGAACAGTCAAGCCTCCTGCACATGACTCAACAGTAGGAGAGATCATCTCGGATAAATATAAGTTGATCGAAGAGATCGGGAGCGGCGGGATGGGAGTGGTATACAAAGCCGAGCAAATCCAGCCTGTAAAAAGAACCATTGCTCTCAAGATCATCAAGCTGGGGATGGATACCAGACAAGTTGTCTCTCGCTTCAAAGCTGAGCGACAGACCCTGGCTCTTATGGATCACCCCAATATTGCCAAGGTCTTCGACGGCGGCGCCACGGAGACCGGGCGACCCTACTTCGTGATGGAACTTGTGCGTGGGATCCCCATCACACTCTACTGTGATAAACACAAACTGACCACTCGGGAACGATTGGAATTGTTCATCGAAGTATGTCAGGCCGTTCAGCACGCCCATCAAAAGGGAGTGATCCATCGCGATCTCAAACCCTCCAATATTCTGGTTGAAGTGCATGCAGACAAAGCCGTACCCAGGATCATCGATTTCGGTATCGCCAAAGCGACGGATCAGCGTCTGGCTGAGCAGACGCTCTTCACAATGCAGGGGCAATTGATCGGAACACCCGAGTATATGAGCCCGGAACAGGCTGAAATGTCGGGGTTGGATGTCGATTCCCGAACAGACATATATGCTTTGGGAGTCATCCTTTACGAGCTTATGGTCGGGGTACTTCCCTTTGATCCCGAGTCACTCCGCAAGGCCGGTATCAGCGAGATTCAACGTATTATCCGCGAGAAAGAGCCACCCAAGGCCAGCACCCGGTTGAGCGGTCTCGCCGACACCCAATCTGACATTATCGACAGGAGGAAAACCGACCTCAATTCCCTGCTTCGCGAACTGAAGGGAGATCTCGACTGGGTGACCATCAAGGCCATGGCCAAGGATAGAACCCGGCGGTATGCGTCGGCCTCCGAATTAGGCGCGGATATCGAGCGGTACCTGAAACATGAGCCGGTTCTGGCCGGGCCGCCGAGCCGGATCTACCGTATCAGAAAATATATCCGGCGGCACAGATTGGGAGTGGGCGCTGCAGCTGTGATGATGATATTGATTTTCGGGGGTATCACCGGTACCAGCATCGGTCTATTGAAAGCGACCAGAGCGGAAAAAATTGCCACTGAAGAAGCCAAGGCTGCGCAGGCGGTTTCTGATTTTCTGGTGGACTTGTTCAGGGTCTCGGATCCGGGCGAGGCACGCGGCAATAGCATCACGGCCCGCAAGATTCTGGATAAGGGCGCAAATAAAATCACACTGGAGTTGTCTGACCAGCCGGAGATCCAGGCGCGGCTGCTCGTTACGCTGGGAGATGTGTACATGGCCTTAGGTCTGTTCTCTCAAGCGCAGCCCTTGATCGAGAAATCGCTCGAAATCCGCCGCCGTGTGCTGGGGAATGATCACTCTGACACCATCGCATCTTTGAGCACACTTGGTGCCCTTCTCTATGCACAGGGTAAATATCCAGAGGCCGAAGCCTGTTTTCGAGAAGTTTTGGAGTTCCGTCGCAGGGTGTTGGGGATCAATAATAAGTCGAAATTTCCATCTTTGAATAATTTAGGAGGAGCACTGTGGTCTCAAGGCAAGGTCGCGGAGGCCGAAGTGTATTTCCGTGAAGCACTGGAAGAGGCGCGACGTCTGTACGGAGATGGGAGCAAGGAGCTTGCATCACCGCTGAACAACATAGGGGCCGTTCTCTGGAGTCAGGAGAAATTTGAGGAAGCTGAGAACATATATAGAGAAGCACTGACAATCAGCAGGCATCATCTCGGCGATGACCACCCGGAAACTCTGGAGTCTTTTAGTAACCTGGGGCTCATTCTATTGAATCAACACAAACTGGGCGAGGCAGAGGACAACTTATTGAATGCTCTGGATCTGAGAAAAAAGATATTTGGGGATGACCATCCTGATACCCTCGAATCCATGAACCTGATGGGCGAAATCCTATTCGCACAAGATAAGATCGCTGAAGCCGAAGAATATATCCGGACCACTTTGGAGAGCCAGCGCAGTATTCTGGGTCCCAGCCACCTGAAAACTC
Source organism: uncultured bacterium (assembly GCA_965533275.1). Taxonomy (GTDB): domain Bacteria; phylum Acidobacteriota; class Aminicenantia; order Aminicenantales; family Aminicenantaceae; genus JAUXEH01. Next base: position 8,255 of record CBESWG010000078.1, on the reverse strand, counting down.
TAGAGACTCTGTCCACAATGGGCAATATTCAGGAAAGGCTCGGCAACTATGGCACCGCAGAGGAATATCATCGAACATGCCTGGAAGGCCGCAGGCATCAGCTTGCCGAAGACCATCATTTTATCGGGAATAGTCTCGAACACCTGGCAGCTTCTCTCATGGGGCAGAAGCGGTTTCCAGAGGCGGAACTTCATCTGAGGGAAGCGATGGAGATCTTCAGGCTGCCGGCCAATGCCGAAAGCCAGAGAGTCTACTCCCCCATGTGCTCACTGGGAGAATGTCTTCTGAAACAGCAGAGATTTGAAGAAGCAGAATCATATCTTATAGAAAGCAGTCGCGGAATTTTGGACAGCCCTTATGCGTCCCAAAAGACCAAGGTCTATTCCCTCGAGCTTGTGGTACGTTTATATGAGGAATGGGGTCGACCGGAGATGGCGGTTTCTTTCCAAACGCAGCTGGATGATCTGAAGAAACAGCAGACGCCTTAGCTCCGTTCTTTTCTTCTAAGGCCAGCGCAACAAAGCAGTGTCAGGCTCATAATTCCTGTGTCATCCTAATGGCATCCTCGGGGAATAGATATCGTTCAAAGTCGTTGGGGCGAAGTTTCTTTACGCTCTGATTATAAAGAAGCAAAAACTTCCTGAGGTCTAAAAGGCTATCCAGCAGGGCTTCTCTTCCAAACGCGGCATTTATAACACCAACCAACTCTGTTCCATAGTAATACTGCCTTCCCAGCGTGAATTCTCTGCCCTCCTTTTCGCCGGCCGCCCAAGTCCAATAATCGCTATAGTCCGATTCGTATTTTTCCACATTTGATGCCTGGCCACTCAGTATTTTTCTCAGATCCTGGACAGCATGGCTGTGAATCTCTTCCAGCTGCTGTTGAAAATACTCCCAATCTTTGAGGTTCAACTGCGTTGCAGCAAAAGCCTTTTCCGGATAGGGTTTCGGAGACAACTCCTGGGGCATTGTTACAGAATTTTTGCGCCATCCCCTCGGAAATGAAATTCTGCATATAATCTGAATACAATCTTAAACGAGACGTTTCTTTCAAGTTGTCATAATTTATGGCCTTGAAATAGCTCGACAAGGGCAAACCCAGATGATGTATTTCATGTGCCAGAATCCCTAAGAACAATTCCTGATCGACTTCTCCGTTTTCATCCAGCATGTACAGAAGATTAAAACCAATGTTCTGCGCTCCATCCTTGGTTTGAAAAGCCCAGGCGCCGCTGCCTCCAATATCAAATAATATCCATGCATAGATTTTAAAGTCTACCTCTGTTGGCAGCCAGGAGAGAGCGATTTTATACGCGTCTTGAAAACGGACTGAAGGTGAGGATTTGATTACCTGAAGAGCCTTTTGAAATTTGTCGGGATTTTTGATGGCATCCTGATACAAGGGCAAGGTAATGTCCAGCCTTCTATTGCCCCGAGTGTCGACTTTATCTCCTGAAAGACTCAACATAAAACTTCTGAACTGAGAGAGGGTGACCTGGTTTTCTTTGGATCTTTCTGGACTCGTATTGCGGTCGTGACTGACTTGATAGGCTTTGAATTTTAATGACTCATCCAATAATTTCTCTATGCTTGCGGTTCCTTCCAAATCATGAAGGGCCAAAATCACTTTCATCATGGACTCAGCGCTTTCATAGTCGAAAAACATGGAGGACTTGGTTTGCAGGCCATATATGCTCGAATATATAAGCAGGTTCAAAAATATAGCCGCTGTCAGTCTCTTCATCGTCTTAACTCCGTTGCAATTCTAATATATTCTTGATCAAAAATATCCTGATGCCTCATGCGCCAGGTGACAATTATGGATAACATTCCTGTGTGTGTTCGTCAATAATCACCTGTATCCTTGACACCCCAAAGCAGCCGGTGATATGGTTGGCAAGGGAATTCTCTTCTTGACCAAATCTTGACCAAACCTTGACCCAGCGCGAAAGCAATTTCCCCCAGTAAGGTGCTACTCTGCTCATAGAGTCCTAATGCGAAAGCCTCTGCCTCAACGTCCGGCCCCATCGCATTTTTTGAGGGGATCGAGCCGGAAACTCATAGGGATCTTTTCGGTCTTCATCCTGCTGCCGGGGATCCTTCTGGGCGTCTTTGCGCTGCAAGTGCTGCGGCAGGAGGGTCAGCTGGGCCGGCAGCGCACCCGCGAGCGCATGGAAAGAACGGCGGGCGAGATCGGCCGCGACATAGGCTCCGAGTTCAGCCGCTGGCAGGAGATCGTCCAGGGATCAGCAAGGGAGGGAAAGATCGATGCGGCCGCTTTGTTGGGGGTAGGAAGTCAGGATCTATTGCAGCCCGGGTGGGGCACGATAGTATCGGTATCCAAGGACGGTCTCGAGGTGTCCCCCACCGGTTCGGTGCTGTTTCTTCCTTTGCATGAACGGGAACAGCAAAATCCCCCCCTCCAACTTCCTGCTGAACTGGCAGAGGCCGAGTCGCTTGAGATTGGCCGGCAGGAATACGGCCAGGCCATCCGTGTGTACCGGGATCTGTTGAGATCGCCCGATGCTGCGCTGCGGCCGCTGGTGCTTCAGAGATTTGCCAGGACCTTACGCAAAGCAGGCCAGCTCGAGGAAGCCGCCCTCGCCTACCAGGATCTGGAGAAGCTTGATCCGGTTCCGATCAACGGCCTGCCGTCGGATCTCATCGCCCGATCCGAATTGTGCGCCCTGGCCGCCGAGCGCGGGGACGAATCTGAACTGGCGTCCAGAGCGCTGTCTCTGTACCGCGATCTCGTGGAAGGGAGATGGACGATCCCAAGGCCGCGGTACCTCTACTATTCCGACCGCTGCCTTTCCTGGTGCCGGGACAGCGGGATCGACACGGAAGACTTTAGCGCTCTTCAAAAAGCCGAGGAGCGCAAACTCTCTCTATCCCTGGCGATCGAGAAACTGCTTAACGAACCCGGGAGAGTGCTGCCCGGAGACACCGATGTGCACATCGTTTTCTGGGATACCGATCCTTTTACAGCCCTGATCCTGTCCGGCAGCTTCCTGGAGTCTTACTGGTGGCCCAAAATTACTGCCGCTCAGGAAAAAGATATCGATGCCGTTCTCTTCTCCCCGGATGGACATGCCGTCATCGGAGACATCCCGGCCGAAGCACAGCCGTTCGCTGTCAAACACGAGATCCGGATCGATGGATCCCCCTGGCTCCTGCAGGTATGGCCCAGACAGCCGGCGTCGATCTATCGGGACATGAGGCAAAGGCAGACCCTTTCATTGGCCATACTGGTTTTTGTGGTGGCGCTTCTGGTCTTCGGCAGCTATATCACGGTGCGGATCGTGAAACAGGAACTCAAGATCGCAAGGATGCGCGCAGACTTTGTCTCGACGGTATCCCATGAGTTCCGCTCCCCGTTGACAGGGATCCGGCATCTGGGCGAGATGCTGCTGGACGGACGTGCGGCTGATAAAGAAAAGAAGCTAGAGTACTATCGGATGATCGTTCGGGAAAGCGACAGGCTGACGCGTCTGGTAGAGAATATCCTCGACTTTGCCCGAATGGAAGAAGGCCGCAAAGAGTACCGGTTCGTTTCATTGGACACCTCCCCCTGGCTGCGGGAGCTGGTCGCCGATTTTGAGGCAGAGATCGCCGGGGCCGAAGTGGAAGTCATCACACAGATACCGGATGGACTTCCATTGATTTCCGCCGATCCGGAAGCGCTGGGATCTGCTGTCCGCAACCTGCTCGACAATGCGGTGAAGTACTCCCCTGGCAGCAAGGTTGTCCGGCTCGACGCTGGGGTGGAGGGCAAAGAGGTCAAAATTTGTGTCAAGGACCAGGGAATCGGGATCTCTGAGGCGGAGCAGCGGCACATCTTCGATCGATTCTACCGAACCGAAGGTGAGGTTTCCAGACGGATCAAGGGTGCGGGACTCGGGCTGAGCCTTGTCAAACACATCGTAACAGCCCATGGGGGCACTGTGGAGTGCGAGAGCAGAGTGAATGAGGGCAGCACATTCTCCATCCAGCTGCCTATCGAGCAGATCACTGGAGGGACATGAGATGAAGGAGCGAATCCTGGTGGTGGAAGACGAACCTACGATCGCGACAGGACTTCAGGATGACCTGGAAATGGAAGGATACTCCGTTGAGGTCGTCGATGAAGGGGAAGCGGCCATAAAGAGAATCCTCGCTGGAGAGTTTGATCTCATCCTGCTCGACGTCATGCTGCCGGGGAGGGACGGTTTTGACATCTGTAAAGAGGCACGCCAGAAAGGGATCCGCACGCCGATCATCATGTTGACCGCAAAAGGACAGGAAGTGGACAAGGTCGTGGGCCTGGAACTGGGCGCCGATGATTACATCACAAAACCATTCAGCAGGCGCGAACTTTTCGCTCGCATCAAGGCCGTACTGAGGCGGGGCCGGGAAAGTCCCAAGCCTGGAGACATATATCGTTTTGCCGATATCACTGTCGATTTCGGCAGGTTCGAGGTCTTACGGAAAGGAGAGAAGATAGACCTGACAGCCACGGAGCTCAAACTGCTGCGGGTTTTCCTGCAACACCGGGGACAGGTGCTTACGATCGACCAGCTCCTGCAGGAGGTCTGGGGTCCTGATATCGCACTGACCGACCGAGTGATCTACACACACGTCAATAACCTCCGCAGCAAGATCGAGGACAATCCCCGGAAACCGCGCCATCTGATAGGCGTCCGCGGCTTGGGGTACCGCTTTGATGGGTAAGACGCCCTGGCGGAAGGGGCCGTCTTGACCCAAACTTGAACGAGCTTTGACCCGACCTTAAAGCAAGGGAAGGATTTTTCCCTCATTATGTCTTTGAGATCGGGAGGCAATAAAATGAAAAGAACAAGTTATTATCCAATTATTTTCCTGGTGCTGGCAGTTGTCCTTTCCATGGGCAGCTCAGCGGTGCAACAATCCCAATCCGCAGACGTTCTTCTGGGTGAGGCTCTTCATCAAGAAGAGGTGGAGGGGGATCTCGAGGCGGCGATCGCTACCTACAAAAAACTGCTCGCCGCATTTCCGGACAATCGTCCGCTGGCAGCTCAGGCACAGTTCCGCATCGGGATGTGTTATGAAAGCCTGGGTCGGAAAGAGGCACAGAAGGCCTACGAGGCAGTGCTGAGCAAATACACCGATCAACCGGAATTCGCATCCAGGGCCAGGGACCGCTTGGCGGTTCTGAGAGCCCCGGCGGCTGCTCACCCCAAAGATTCCAGGCTGACCATTCGAAGCGTGCCGCACATGGACATGTATGGAGATCCATCCCCCGATGGGAGGTATCTGGCCTATATCGATTGGGAAACGGCCAATGTTGCGGTCTATGAAATAGCCACAGACACAACCCGGGCCCTGACCAAGACCGGCTCCTGGGGAGAGGTCGAGCGGTATCCGGAAAATCTGATCTGGTCCCCGGACAGCCGGCAGGTCTCCTATACCTGGAACATGTGGGATCCGGGGGAAGAAGGCAGTTCCGAGTTGAGGGTGGTGTCTTTAGACAAGGGCACTCCGCCGAGGACGGTCTTCAAAGATGAGCGATACCTCTGGCCCTGGGACTGGTCTCCCGACGGTTCGCACATCCTGTGCGGACTTCAGGTGGGCGGCCCGGTCATGGACCGGGCTCTGATCAATGTTGCCACCGGTGCTGTGGAAACGCTGGAATTGCCTTCGGGAAGCCTGGGAGGCGGATATCGGTTCACTCCAAGCGGGGATTCCATCCTATACTCCCGTCCTTCCGACGGAAAATGGAATCCAGACGATATCTATCTGTACGATTTAGAATCAGGCGAGAGTACGACGATTGTCGAACATCCCGCCGACGATATGGTAGTCGGCATCCTTCCCGGCACGGATTGGCTGCTCTTTACGAGCAACCGTCGGGGCAGCTTGGACCTTTGGGGAGTGCGGCTCCAAGAAGGAAAGGCCGAGGGACAGCCCCTGCTTATCAAGCAGGGACTTCGTCGATTCTGGCCGCTCAACTTCACCAACGACGGATCGCTTTACTATGCGGTCAGCACTGTAACAGACGATATCTTCCTTGCCGACTTCGATCCCGGCACACAAAAAGTTCTTGGCGAGCCGAGTCGGCTCTCCTCCCGTTGGGAAGGGACGACCATGGATGCGAGTTTTTCGCCCGACGGAAAGAGAATCGCATATGTGGCCTATCGCGGAATCCGGTCTCGGACACATGTAGCCGACTCACTGGTGGTACAATCACTCCAAGACAAAAACGCTCCTCCGCTGGTCGTAGATTTCAGTGAGTTCCATCTGTATCATGTGAGCGATCCCTGCTGGGCAGGAGATGGACAGTCGATCGTGCTGACCGGCCGGCGCAGGGGGGAGGAGGGAAATGTCAGGGGACTTTTTCGCGTGGATCTTTCCAGCCTCAGCAAAACAAATATCAAATGGGCGGCTGAGGGTTATGGACTCGGCTGGTCTGAGTGCGCCAGGACAACCGATTCCGTCTATTTCGCCTTTGGCGGCCCACAGTCTCCCAACAGTGTGATGCGCATCGGATTGGACGGCCGGGACGAAAAGCAAGTCTTTCGTGCGCCGGAAGGACAGCGCATCAAGCACATTGCCCTATCGCCGGACGAGAAGACCTTGTCCATCATCATAGCCCCCTCCCTTTCAGGTCCTTCCCAGTGCGTCCTTCTTTTGCAGCCCTTGGATGGAGGTCCCGCACGCCGGATCCACGAATTCATACAGTATACGGGAGGATTCGTGGGTCATACCTGGGCACCGGACGGAAAATTTATCTACTACATGGTCAAGGATAAGCAGGATGAGCACTCCTGGAGCGTCCAGCGGATCTCGGCGGCTTCCGGAGGCCCCGCGGAGACGGTGTATAGGCGCAATCATTCGTCTTTTGGGATAGCGTTCCACCCGAATGGGCGTAGATTTGCTTTCACAGGCCGTGTCGGCTCATCGAACACATCCGAGGCCTGGATCATGGAAAATCTTATCGAGGAGCTGAAGCGAAAGACAAAGACCGAGGCGGAAAAATCTGACGCCCTCACCAAGTGAATGTTATCGCGATAATTTAAGCCGAGGCATCAGCCCTTCCACTCTTGCATGATCTCGCCGAAACACTGCAGCCCGCTGGGGAGGCAGGCACCGTATCCCCCGCCGGGCTGGGTCCAGGCGCCGGAGAGAAAGAGGTTCTGGATGGGCGTTTTGTGTCCCAGGCGCCTCGGCATGGAGTTAGCCACCGTCTGATCCCACCCGTAGATGGCGCCCCGATAGTTGCTGGTGTAGCGCACATTGGTCAGGGGTGTGGCGATCTCCTTGATCTCGATGGCCTCTGTCAGCCCCGGCAGCAGGACCTTTTCCACCTGACGGATCAGAATGTCGGCCATGCGCTCCTTTTCCGCCCGGTAGGCCTTTTTGCTGCCTTGGAAATAGTCGGCCTCATACTTTTTCCAGGGATCGTATCCCTGCAGAGACATAATATTGAGCGTATTTTTCCCCTTGGGCGAGTACTCGGGATAGAGGTTGTCGTAGATAGTGAGCCCGAATCCCCCGTTATCCACGCGGGCTTCCAGGTTGTTTGTGTAATCGGCTTCCACATCGTAGCCGGGGATATGGAAGATCTCGGTGTCCTGGAGCCCCACCTCGCCGACAAGGTCTTTTTTGAGTCCCAGCCAGACCTGGAAACTGGATAGGCTGGTAGTGAAGGTGTCCATGCGGGCCAGATATTTCTTGAGGGTTTCCTGCTCGTCCATAAATGTGTGGAAGGTGTCGTAGGCATTGGCGTTGGACACGATTACCCTGCCTTTGTATTCTGTCCCGTCCGCTGTTTTCACCCCATAAGCGGCCTGGTCCTTGACCAGGATCTGTTCCACCCGGGTCCTGAGCTTGACCTCTCCCCCGCGGCTGCGGATAAACTCCATTAGTGCGTCGCTTATCTTCTGGGAACGGCCGATGGGATAGTACCCGCCGTCTTTCAAGTATCCGATGGTGGGCATGGCATAGTAGAGGCTTGCCAGTTGAGAGGGGGGCAGCCCGTAATATCCCCAGAGCGCGGAAACGATAGCCTGCAGTTTGGGGTCCTTGATGTGTTCCGACATCATGGCTCCCCAGGTCCGGTTGAAATTCTTGAACAGGGTGGGGAAATCCTTGGGGAAGCGGCTCATGTCCACCTTTCCGCCGGCCTGAGAATATCGGTCGAGATCATCAACGTAGCCCTGCATGTCCTGGAACAGAGATGCGATATTTGACGCCTCATCGGGAAAATGCTGCTGCAGGATCTTCACATAACCTGCAAC
>CBESWG010000077.1:0-11474 GCA_965533275.1 uncultured bacterium | reverse complement strand
CATAGATGCTCTTGAGAGCGTTCTCCTCTCTTTCTTCAAGGGCGGATCGACCCTACAGGCTCAGCCAATCCCGATCCTTTCCCCTCCTCCCTCGCGGCCGCACCGGCGCCGGATCGAGCGGATCTGAAGGATTTCCCCGGTCAGCCGCGCGGCGCGATCGTGGCCACGGCCCAGGCCGCAATGGCTCGCCCCTCTCCCACGTCGCCCAGTCCTTCCCGAGTCTTGGCCTTGATGCCCAGGTCCTGGACCGGCAGGCCCAGGATGGGACACAGATTGTCCTTCATGGCGGGAATAAAGGGGGCGAGCTTTGGCTCTTCCGCGATGACGATGCTGTCGATGTTGCAGATCTCGTAATCCTTCTGCTTGAGCTGGATCGCAACAGAGACCAGGAGCTCCGTGCTCCGGATGTTCTTGTAGGCGGGATTGGTATCGGGAAAACACTGCCCGATGTCCTTCTCGCCCATGGCCCCCAGCAGCGCATCGATCACGGCATGGATCAGGACGTCCCCGTCCGAATGGCCCACGAGTCCCTTGGCAAAAGAGATCTCCACTCCTCCCAGGACAAGCCTGTGGCCTTCGTCCAGCCTGTGGATATCGTATCCGATCCCCGTCCTAACGATTTTCGTCAAGGTACGCCTCCGCTATCCGGATATCCTCCGGAGTGGTGATCTTGATGTTCGAGCGTTCTCCGGGGACGGCCGAAACCTCGATGCCCAGGCGCTCCACCAGGGCGGCTTCATCCGTGCCTGAGAAGCCGGCCTTTTCCGCCTCGCCCAATGCCCTCTCCAGCATGCCATAGCGAAAACCCTGGGGTGTCTGGCTGCGGAAGATGCCGGCCCTGTCGAGCGTGGCGCGCACGACATTCTGCGCGACCTCTTTCAGCGTGTCTTCCTCAGGGATCACCGGAATCGCTGCGCCGGATACAGCCGCCGCAGCGATCACACGCCGGATAAGCTCCGGTCCGGCCAGAGGTCGCACTCCGTCATGGACAAGGACGAGGTCCCAAGCCTCAGGATCCAGTTCCTGAAAGCCGAGGCGGACCGAATCCTGCCTTTCGGCCCCTCCCGGAACGATCGACAGTATCTTGGAGAAGCGCTGCCGGAACGATCCGCCAGCGGCCGGGCCCCTCAGGACGAGGACGATGCCCCCCACCTCCGGCGTCGATTGGAAGGCCTCGAGCGACCGCTCCAGGATCGGCAGTCCCGCCAGCAGGGCCTCGTGTTTGGCCGCGCCAAACCGCCTGCCAAGCCCGGCGGAAACGATGATGGCGGCCGTACGCATGGCGCCTATGCCTTGTCCCCGGAAGCTTTCTTGCGGGCGGGCGTCCGGACAGCCTTGGAGGCATGCAGCATGATCTGCTGCATGCGGCGCACCACGCCCTCCATATCCTCTACAACGCCCTCACGCAGGAGCATATTATCGAGGAGCTGAAGAGACAATTCTTCGATCTGGGGCGAGTTGGGCTTGGCCGCATGTACCCGGACCATCTCCTTGATCAGGTCGTTATCCGGATTGATCTCCAGTACCTTCCGCGTGAACTGGTAGTCCTTGTGCGCCATCTTGAGGAGCCGCTCCACATGGACGGAGGGCCCTCCCGTCGGATCGGTGAGCAGGCAGGGGCTGTCCACCAGCCGCTGCGACACCCGGACATCCACCACCCGTTCCCCGTAGGTGGCCTTCAGGTACTCCACGAAGCCGTCCACTTTCTTCAGGTAGGTCTTGTCGTCCGTTGTCTCCTTCTTGACTTTAATGTCCGCACTTTCGGCCCGCTTGAAAGGCTTGCCGTCGTACTCCTGGAGGTGCTCCACAACGAACTCGTCCAGGGGGTCGTCCAGGAACAGGACCTCCAGGTCTTTTTTTCGGAATGCCTCCAGGGCGGGATCCTTCTCCAGGCTCTCCAGGTCCAGCCCGGTCAGGTAGTAGATCTCCTTCTGATCCTTGGCCATGCCCGCGGCGTATTCCTTGAGATCCAGCAGCTCTTCCCCCGGTTTCTTGGAGGAGTGGAAGAACAGCAGGTGTGCCAGCCGGTCCTTGTTGTCCGGATCGGTGGCGACTCCCTCCTTGAGGTTCCGGCTGAAATGCTCCCAGATGCGGAGGTACTGTTCGCGGTCCTTGTCCTTGAGTTTCTTCAAGTGCGAGAGGATCTGCTTCAGCACATGTTTGCGGATCTTTTCGATCTTGACGTTGCTCTGGATGGTCTCGCGAGAGATGTTGAGGGGGATGTCCTCGGAATCGATGACCCCTTGGACGAACCGGAGATACTCGGGCATGATGTCCTTTGAGCCCTTCTCGATCAGGACCTTGCGGGAGTACAGGTCCACGCCCGGATCGGCCTTGAAGACTCCCAGCAGCTCGAACGACATCTTGGGCACATACAGGATGGCGCTGAATTGGACCGGCGCATCCGAGGAGAGGTGCAGCCAGGTCTCTGGCTCCTCCTGCGTATTTTCCAGGAATTTGTAGAAGTCGATATACTCCTGATCCTGGAGGCCGGACTTGGGCTGAGACCAGATGGCCTCCATGACCTCCAGCTTCTCATTCTCCACATACACGGGGAAGGGGACAAACTTGGAGTAGCGCGATAGGATGCCCTGGATACGGGTTTTTTCCAGAAACTCCTTGTCCTCCTTCTTGAGGAACAGCTCGATCCGGGTGCCCCGTTTCTTCTTGACCGTCTCCTGGATCGTGTAATCGGCATCACCCTTGGATTTCCACAGCCAGGCTTTGCTCCCTTTGCGGAACGAGCGCGTATAGAGATGGATCTCCTTGGCGGCCATGAAGCTGGAATAGAATCCGACTCCGAACTTGCCGATCAGATCGACCCGCTCCTTCTCTTCGGTCTCAGCCAGCTGTTTGAGGAAATCCATGGTCCCTGAATGGGCGATGGTCCCGATATTCTCGATCAATTCCTCCTTGGTCATCCCCACGCCGCTGTCCTCGATGGTCAGCTTGTTCTGGCTCTCATTGAATCCGATATCGATGCGCAGCTCGGCGTCCTGGTCCTCCACATCCTCCCGGGTCAAGCTTTCGAACCGGACCTTGTTGAGGGCATCCACGGCATTGGATACCAGTTCCCGTACGAACACGTCCTTGTGTTTGTAAAGGGAATAGACCAGGATGTTCAGGAGCTGCCGGATCTCGGATTGGAACTCGTATTTTTCCGTCTTACTCTTCTCGGCCATGGTACCCTCCTCAGGCCTCGCCGTTGTAGCGGCCGAAGATCATTTTCCCTACCGTGGTCTGGAGCACCGAAGTCACGGTGACGTCTATGGTCTGGCCGATCATCTTCCGCGAGTTGTCGACCACGACCATGGTGCCGTCATCCAGGTAGGCCACTCCCTGATCCTTTTCCTTGCCTTCCTTGAGGATGAAGGCATGGATCGATTCCCCTGGCAGCACCACGGGCTTGAGGGCGTTAGCCAGCTCGTTGATGTTCTGGACGGAAATACCCTGGAGCTGGGCCACCTTGTGGAGGTTGAAGTCATTGGTAACGATTTTGGCGTCCATGTGTTTGGCCAGTTCGATCAGCTTGGAGTCCACATCGACCACATCGGGGAAATCCAGCTCCGTTATGATCACGTTAACCTCGCTGGATTTCTGGAGATGATCCAAGACGTCCAGCCCCCGCCGCCCCCGCTGGCGCTTGACGCTGTCCGAGGAATCCGCGACCAGCTGCAGCTCCTTGAGTATGAACTGGGGCACGATGAGCGTCCCCTCGATGAACGACGTATCGCAGATATCCGCGATGCGGCCGTCGATGATGACGCTGGTGTCGACGATCTTGTAGATCCGGCCCTCGGCCTTTTCCCTGAAGAAGCGCATCAGGTGGGCCGGGATCAGCCACTCCGATTTTTTCGAGCCCACCAGGAATCCGATGTACGGCATGATGATCAGGAAAAACACCCGGATGAACAGGATCGTCGGCGGATCGTTGGAGATGGTCTGGTACACGGACCCCAGGGCCCAGCCCAGCACCACCCCGGCAAAGGTCCCCAGGGTCGAGCTCCAGATGGTCTTGAACTGGCTTTTGCGGATCACGGTCTCCAGGTAGATGATAAGGACACAGAGCAGAAACCCCGTGAGCGCACCGTATTGGGGGAGCAGGTTGAAGGGCGGGAAAAAATATCCCGCCAGGGTTATGATTGCCACAACCACCAATCGAAAGATAAAAATGCTCATGATAAACCTTCCTACATATATATGGGTAAAACTAAAATATGAATCCTAACGCTTCCTGGATATGGCGGGCTCCGTGGAGCTCGATGCCGGGGAGGTCTTCCTTGCCCAGCGCATCCAGGTTCCCGTGAGGCAGCACCACCGTTTCAAATCCCAGAAGGGCAGCCTCTTTGACCCGTGCCACGGGCTGGCTGACCGAGCGGATCTCGCCGCTGAGCCCGATCTCACCCAAGACGGTCATCCCAGCCGGAACGGGACGGTTCTTCACACAGGATACCACGGCCGCCACGACCCCCAGGTCGACAGCCGGCTCGTCGATGCTCAATCCCCCGGCCACGTTGAGGTGGATATCCTCCCCACCGAAGCCGAATCCCAGCTTCTTCTCGATCACTGCCAGCAGCATGCCCGTCCGGAAATGATCGAGGCCGATGGACATGCGCCTCGGGTTCCCAGAAAAAAGCGTGGATGAGACCAGGGCCTGGATCTCGGCCAACAGTGGTCTCGTTCCTTTCAGGGTGCTGACCACGACGCTCCCCGCCGCATCCGTCGGCCGTTCTTTGAGGAAGAAGGCGGAAGGATTGGAGATCGCCTCGAGGCCGCGGCTGCCCATCTCGAAGACGGCCAGTTCCGAGACCGGACCGAAACGATTTTTCAGGGCGCGCAGCACGCGGTGGCTGTGGTCCCGCTCGCCCTCGAAATACAGGACGACATCGACCATGTGTTCGAGGGTCTTGGGCCCGGCCAGGGATCCCTCCTTGGTGATGTGTCCCACCAGGAAGGAGGAGACCTCGTTCTTTTTAGAAAACCGGAAGACCTGATTCGTGACTTCCCGCACCTGGCTGATGCTCCCTGGGCTGGAGGTCAGCTTGGCCGAGTGGACCGTCTGGACCGAATCCAGGACCAGGATGCGCGGGGCGAGTTTTTCGGCCTGAGCGATGATCCGCTCCAGGTTGGTCTCCGCCAGGAGATACAGGTCGCCTGGGCCGATCCCCAGGCGGGAGCCCCGGAGCTTGATCTGCTCGAGGGACTCCTCCCCCGAGACATACAGGACCCGGCTCCCCGTAGCGGCAAAGTCCCGGCTTACCTGGAGCAGCAGCGTGGACTTTCCGATCCCGGGCTCGCCTCCGATGAGCACCAGCGATCCCAGGACCACTCCCCCTCCCATGACCCGATTGAGTTCGGCGATCCCGGTCTGGATCTTCTGTTTGGCGGCCTCCTCCACATCCTGGTAGAGGACCGGTTCCGTGGGCGGGAAGGCGAATTCCACAGCGGCCTGTTCGGCCGCTTCCTCGATCAGGGAGTTCCACTCCCCACAGCCGGGACAGCGGCCCAGCCACTTGGGGGACTGAAACCCGCAGCTCTGGCAGGAGAAGACAGATCCTGATTTTTTCATATGCCGAATCCCAAACCAAAAAAGAGCTCGCGTTTCTCTTTGAGCCCAAAGTCGTCCAAACCAAAAAGCAATGAAATATACCGCACGGGAGAATAGCTTCCCAGGATCCGGAAGTGCGGGAAGACATTCCGGTTGAAGTCAAAAAGTTCGATGGTGAACCTCACCCGGTCCCGGAACGCAAAAAAATCCACGGCACCGCCGATCTTGGATTCCATGACCCCGGCCCGGGCTTGGATGTCGTTCCAGCGGATGCCCCCCTGGAGCGAATAGGCGAAGGTGTCCAGGACGGGATCCTGGATCACCTGGCCCAGCAGGAATTTATCGGACACCGGCCAGAAGGTCAGGGTCAGGTAGCTCTTGATCTCTTCCGGATCATCATAGTAGATGAACTGCAGCAAGCCTCCGGCCCGGAAGCTCGACACCGGCTCCACAGCCCGCTGGACCTCTCCCACGGCCTTCTGGGCATCCTCATACAGGTCCTCTTCCTGGATCAGGCGGCCCAGGGTTCCCTCGCCTTCATTGATTTTGTTGAGGGCACTGTCCAGTTTTCCAAGGGATCCGTCCGCCTTGTCGAGCAGTGCCTGGATGCGCTCCAGGTTGTCTTTTACGCCATCGCGGTTTTCCGCAACCACGTCCCGCATCAGCACGACGAGCTCGTCCAGGCTGGCGGCCAGGGCCTCCACCCTGGAATCGAAGTTTTCGATGGCGCGGGATCCCTTCTGGATCCCCTGGTTTATGGCGGGGGAATTGAGCTGGGAAAACTCCCTCAGATCGGATGCGAAGGAGGCCATGTTTTCCAGGATGAGCGTGAGGTTCGTCCGCGAGTCGGCGCTCCCCAGCAGCTCTCTCAGCACCTTGCCCGTCTCCCGGATCTCTCCGCTCACCGAGGCCAGCTCTGAGCCCAGCTGTTCCAATCCCATGGGGGGGACGACCGGGATCGTGCCGCCGGGGAGGCAGATGGCACCGCTGGCGCCGGGGATGATCTCGATGTATTTCTCTCCCAGGAGCCCCAGCGCAGCCAGGGTGGCCTGGCTGTCTGTCCTGAAAGCCACCTCCTGATCGATCCTCAGGATCACCTCCGCCTGGTTGTCCTTCAGCCGAATGTCCTTGACATAACCTACCTTGACCCCTGCCAGGCGAACACCGGTCCGTTTCTCCAGGCCGGTGGCGGAGTCGAAATAGAGGAAGACCTCATAGCCAGGCTTTTGGAAGATCGTGCCCAGATCGCCCACGACAAAAATAAAGGCGGCGATTATGCCGAGCGCTATGGTCAGAAATATCCCGATCTTGATCTCACGCTTCATCGTATCTTCCTACAATCCGTTCTTTCGAACGGCCGGATTTTCGTATCAGTATTCCTTGATCGGCCCCTCGGCTCGCCCATGGATGAACTGCTGCACGATCGGATCGGAGCTGTTCCGGATCTCATCGGGCGGTCCGGCCTGCACGATCACCCCATTATAGAGCATGGCTATCCGGTCTGCAACTTTGTACGCGCTGGTCATGTCGTGTGTGATCACGACCGAGGTGACGCTCATCTCCTGCTGCATACGGATTATGAGGTCATTGATCGCATCGGCTCGGATGGGATCGATGCCGGTGGAAGGCTCGTCGTACAGCATGATCTCTGGGCCGTAGGCGATGGCTCGGGCCAGCCCCACACGCTTCTTCATCCCGCCGCTCAGCTCGTAAGGCATGAGGTCTTCCACGTCGCTGAGTCCCACCTTGGCAAGACTGTCCCGGACGATCTCCCGCGTCCTTTCCGGTGTGTCATCGCGGTAGCGCTCGAGGCCGAACCTCACGTTCTCGGCCACGGTGAGGGAGTCGAACAGGGCCGCGGCCTGAAACAGGAGCCCGAACTTGCGGCGCACATCATACATCGCTCTCTCCGAGAGACAGCAAATGTCCACGCCGTCGACGATGATCCGGCCCTGATCGGGCCTCATCAGCCCGATTATGTGCTTGATCAGGATGCTCTTGCCGGAGCCGCTCTGACCGATGACAGCAAGGGTCTCCCCCATGCGGATGCTCAGATCGAGCCCTTGGAGGACATGATGGCTGCCGAACGACTTGTGAAGCTCCTGTATCTCGATCATATCACCAGATCCGCGGGCATGGCCTTGCTGAGAAAGAAGTTCAGGATAAGAACCGCGATGCTGGCGGCCACCACCGCGCGGGTGGCGGCACGGCCCACGCCCTCGGCCCCGCCACGCGCCTCCAAGCCCTGCCAACAGCCGATGACGGCGATAAAGCCACCGAAGACAGACGCCTTGATCAGCCCGGTGAGTACATCCCAAAACTCCATGTAAAGCAGAGTGTTCTTAAGGTAGATGTGCCCGTTAACCCCCATCGTGAGGTTGTAGATATAGCCGCAAGCGATCCCGATGATGTCCCCGTACAGGACAAGCACCGGCATCATGATAACGCTCGCCAGAAGCCGGGGCGAGACCAGATAGCGCACCGGGTCGGCACCCAGGCTGTACAGGGCATCGACCTGCTCGGTGATCTTCATGGTCCCGATCTCGGCGGCCATGGCAGATCCTACCCTGCCCGTGATCATCAAGCCCACCAGGATGGGGATCAGCTCCTTGGTCAATCCCAGGCTGATGACCGGCCCGCCGTAGGCCTCGGATCCAGGCCCGATAAAGCGATGGAAACCGGAATAGGTCTGGAGCCCGAAGACTAGGCCCCCGAACGCCGCCGTTAGCGAGACGACCGGCAGAGACCGGACGCCGATGTCCTCGAGCTGCTGGAGGAAGTTTTCCTTCTCGAAGGGTTTATGAAACAGGCCGGCAACAGCCCGTCCGAACAGGAGCCCGACCTGGCCGACCTGAGAAAACAGGGTGGAGAAAGGGAAGGGCTTGGACTCTGTGGCCATCGTTCATTCTTCGAGGGAGTAGAACTCACGATCGTTGAACCGGGCGAATTTATTTAGGAAGGCCAGCGAGATCTTGCCGGTGGGCCCGTTGCGCTGCTTGGCGATGCTCACGTCGGCGATCCCTTTGACGGTCTCGTCCTCCGGCTTATAAAATTCCTCGCGGTAGATGAAGATGACCACATCCGCATCCTGCTCAATGGCGCCGGATTCCCTCAGGTCCGAGAGCTGGGGGATGGGGCGGGCACGCCCCTTTTCCGGGGCCCGGCTGAGCTGTGAGATGCCGACGACCGGCATCTGGAGCTCTTTGGCCAGCTCCTTCAAGGACCGGGAAATGAAGGAGATCTCCTGGACCCGGTTTTCATGCCTGCCGCCCCCCCGCATGAGCTGCATGTAATCGACGAAGACGATATCCAGGTTCGCCTCCATCTTCAGCCTCCGCGCTTTGGCCTTCATCTCGATCACAGAAAGGCCCGGGGTCTCGTCCACGTAGATCTTACATTTGGCGAGGGCTTCGGCTCCCTTCTGGACGCTCCTGAAGTCCCCTTCGCTCAAGAATCCTGTCCTCATCTTCTGCAGGTCCACCTGGGCTTGGGAGCAGAGCAGCCGCATCACCAGCTGCTCCTTGGACATCTCCAGCGAGAAGAAGCCCACGCAATGATCCGTGTGGATTCCGATGTACTGGGAGATGTTGAGGCAGAGGGCCGTCTTCCCCATCGAGGGCCGGGCCGCGACCACGATGAACTCTGAGCCGTGAAAACCCGCGGTCAAGGCGTCGAGATCCCGGAAGCCGGAAGGGAGGCCGGTGACGGCCTCCTGGCGGTGGCGCAGGGCGTCGATGTTGGCGACGGCCGGCGAGGTGAGAGCGCCGATGGGGACGAATCCGGGCTTGACCCGCTGCTCGGCGACATTGATGATGGCGGCCTGAGCTTCCTCCAGAAGCAGGTCTGCGTCCTCCTTCTGCTCATAGCTGGACGAGATGATTTTGGCTGAGGAGGTGATAAGGCGCCGGAGCAGCGCCTTTTCCTTGAGGATGCGTGCGTGGTACTCGATATTCAGGCTCTTCGGGACCCCGTCCATCAGGGATGACAGATACGCCGCTCCCCCGACTTCGTCCAGGATTCCCGACTTCTGGAGTTCTTCCGTAAGGGTGAGAAGGTCGATCGGCTGGCCCTTGTCGACGAGGGACGACATCCGCTCCAGGATCTGGCGGTTGGCATCTTTATAGAAATCCTCCGCAGAGACAAGGGAGAGGACCACATTGAGGTTCCTGTTGTTGACCAGGATGCCGCCCAGGATAGTCTTTTCCGTCTCCTGACTGTGAGGAGGAGTCTTTTTCAGGAAAAGAAGGTCCACATCCATGTTCCCGGTATCCTATCCGATCTTGGCGCTTCAGCGACGAGACCCCACTATTATTATCATATGTCCCGCGCATTGCCAAAGAAATTTTTAACTTTGCCTGAAGGGACGCGAACGCAGGGGTGAAAACCCCACGCGCCCATGCTATGGAAACACGAACGGCACCACAAAACGCAGCTACGGCTTCTTGTCTGCGTCTTTGTTGTTTTCTTCGGGGACCTCGGGCTCGGCAGGAGGTTCCTCAGTAGGAGTCTCTTCTTTTTCCTCGGGCTCGGGAGAAGGCTCCTCGGTGGGGGTCTCTTCTGTTTTCTCCGGCTCGGGTGTCTCCGCCTCAGGCTCCGGCGTGTCTGCCGCCGGCTCAACCGTCTCCGGTTCCGGTTCGGTGGATTCCGGTCCTGGCTCCGGTGCCTCCGCAGCGGGTTCGGCCACGGGCTCCGGTGGTGCGGACGCCATCTCTTCCACCTCAGCTACGGGGGGGTGCTCCTCAGCGGGGATTTCTTCCGTCTTCTCCGGCTCTTCGGTCTCAGCTTCCGGCTCTGGTTCCGACGCCTCTGCTGCAGGTTCGGTCTCGGCATCCGGGGAGGCGGGTGCCTCTTCCTCGGCCTTCTCTTCAGGGGTCTCGGGAGCGGATTCCTCCGGCTTCGTCTCTGCTGGTGCGGAGGGCTCCTCTTCGGGCTCCTCCGGGATTTCCGGAGCGGCATCAGGTTCATCGGCTGCGGGAGCGGAGTCCGTCACGCCCTCCGTCTCCGCAGCCACAGGGGCGGCCGTGGGAACGGTCTCGGGCTCGGCTTCCGGGGCGATGGGAATCTCCACGGATTCCAGCGCGGTCGCTTCTTCCTGATCGGGGCCGCCCTCGCGGGCGACTTCCACCTTGATCTCGGCGCGGTCGTCATGGAACACCTTGATGGGGACCGTGTAGTTCCCCAGGCGTTTTATGGGCTCACCCAGCAGGATCCTTTTCTTTTCTACCTCAAAGTTCAGCTCTGCCAGGGCGTCCCGGATATCCGTGACGCTCACCGAGCCGAAAATCATGTCCTTTTCTCCCGATTTGCGGAGGAAGGTCAGGGTCACGGCGTTGAGTTTTTCGATGAGAGACTGGTACACCTTCATCTCTTTTTCCAGTCCTTTGCGAAGGGACTTTTGCACCATCTCGATCATCTTCATGTTGGTGGCCGTGACTTCCAGGGCCAGTTTCTTGGGCAGGAGGTAATTCCTCCCGTATCCGGGCGCCACCTTCACGATGTCTCCCTTCTTGCCCAGGTATTCGATGTTGTCTTTCAGAATAACCTTCATCGTCCCTCTCCAGCTCAATCCGCGATATAGGGCAGCAGCGCCAACAGGCGCGCACGCTTGATCGCCTGGGTCAAACGCCGCTGGTGATAGGAGCAGGTGCCCGTCACCCGGCGCGGGGAGATCTTGCCTCTTTCCAGCGTGTATTTCCGGAGGATGTCCACCTTCTTGTAGTCGATATCCCTCACGTTGCGCTCACAAAACCGGCAAACCTTGCGTCTGGGAGGGAAGTACTTCCGCCCCGGTCCCCTTGCATTCCTGGAATCTCTTCTGTAAGGGCCTGGCATTGTTATTTCTCCTCTTTTGTGGCTTCGTCGTCGGCCTTAACCGGCTCGGCCTTAACTGGCTCGGCCTTAACTGGCTCGGCCTTAACTGGCTCGG
>CBESWG010000076.1:0-11612 GCA_965533275.1 uncultured bacterium | reverse complement strand
GGGGGGTATGGGCGTAGTGGCGGGAGGTGGCCCCGATCGAGCTAATGGCATTGACACGGAAGATGCGGTCGCCCTGTTCATGGAAGCGGTCGAAGCTCACCTCATCTGTGATGTAGAGCAGGATCAAGATGCAGCACGCCATGCCTATAGCCAGGCCGGCGATATTGATGAAGGAATATCCCTTGTGCTTCTTCAGGTTCCTGAGGGTGATGATCAAATAGTTTCTGAACATATCCTTCTCCCTGTATGTGACGGTGTAACCATGTATCCTCGGATTGAGGTTTTGCAAGAACCGTACCAGATGTGCGCAAAATGGAACTGTCAGGGGTGGTTCAGGGGAAACTTCATGCGCGCCGCGTGCGAGACATATACATTCGAACATCAACCGTCCGCAACCGGGCAGAACGGACAACAAAATCTTGACATTTCCTTGACCGGGCCGCACCTGATCGGGCTGCAGGAGATCTCGATCATCCGGGGAGACCTGCCCGAGATGGGTGCGTTCGAGATGAACTACCTGGATATCCTTTTGATGACCCTCGAGAGATACGGACTGAAGTACAGGGTATGGCTGGAAGGCTTCGAGGAATTCATCTGGCCATCGGATCACGGTGGTGTTGTGGCGAGGCTGCGGATCCCCAAGTTCTGACGAGCTTAGGATTGTAAAGGAAGACTTGAGCCGGGCTAGCCACACCCGGCTCCTTCCTTTTTCCGACCTCGGGCTATTGGACGATCAACGGGATGCCTTGATCAACATGATGTTGCGAAAGGTGGGGATGGTTCCGCGGAAATCGAGCGCTTCCCCGCTAGGGGTGAAGAACAGTCCCGGGTAGAGCTCGCGACAGCGCATGCCGTTGCACAACAGATAGCCCTCTCGCTGGCTGACGCGCAGCATGCTGCTCCGCATTCTTCCCCAGGCCAGCATCCGGTAGCGGCCTTCGTGCTTCTTCCATTCCGGCTTACCAGGACCGGCCTTGTCCCGCTCCTTATCTGGCTTGTGGAAGTCATAGTAGCTGCAGGTCCCGGAGAGTCGATTCAAGTGGATGAGCGAGCCGTTCTGCTCCCAGAGAGGTGGCTTCACCCGGAGTTCCGAATAATTTCCGAACACCCCGATCATCTCACTCCCCTCCCCTTGATAGAAGTTCAGGGGGTAGAACTCTCGCCCGACGGTGATTCCGAATTCCTCCCCTTTCTGTCCGAGGACTACATTCTGGTCATATCGACCCATGAGGTTCTTGACACGGCTGTCTGTCAGATCCAGCGGCCGGGCCGTGTCCACTGTGGGCTTCGCAGGGATCGGCTGGGTTTCTCCAAACTCCTCGGATATGATCCTGTTGATCACCTCCATCACGGGCCCCCCGTTGAGTCGTGTCTCATGGGAATTCGATAAGGTGACAACGCCGAGCTTGATCTCGGGGTACATGACCATCGAGGTGATGAAGCCATACCCCCCGCCTCCATGCTGGAGGTTGTAGGTCGTACTGATGAGATTCCTGACGAGGCCCAGGCCATAGCCCGCCCTCTGGTGTGCTTCCGGGAGGGAAGCAGCATGCATCTGGTCGATGAGATCGCGTGCGAGCACCTGGCTGCCGTCGACAGCTCCCTTGTTGATGTGGAACCGCATGTAGCGCGCCATATCGACCAGGTTGGTGTAGGTCCCGCCGGCCGGGATCATGGGGATGAAGACAGGAATCTCGCCATCGATCTCTGCCTTGTCTGAGACATGGCCGATGGCGCGGTTCGAGCTTGCCAGGATCTTGTCCACATCCATGGTGCTGTATTCCATCCCGATCGGATCGAGGACATTCTGCTGGATGTAATCCCAGAAGGGCATGCCGGCCTTTTCCTGCAGGATGAATCCGGCCAGGTCGATGCCCAGATTGGAGTAGCTGTAGCGGTAGCCGACGGGATAGCGCAGCCAGGTATCGGAGATGCTCAGGATGTGTTCGTTGAAGGTGTGGGGCCGGTCGTCGTAATTGCCGCCCACCGGGGCTTCATGTGTGAAACCGGCTTTGTGGGAGAGGAGGATGCGGAGTGTCATCCTGCGTTCCGGGTGTTCCTCGTAGGGACTGTGGACCGTGAAATCGGGGACATACTCGGTGATCGGAGTGTCGAGGTCGAGCAGGCCGTCCTGGACGGCGCTCAGGATGCCGAGGGCCATAAAGCTCTTGGACATGGATTGGATGCTGAACAGGGTCTCCTCGGTGATGGGCTGCCCTCCCTCGCGTCGTGTATGTCCATAGGTCATCTGCCACAGTATCGATGAGTCGTCCACGACGGCGACCGCAGCGCCCGGCATGGCACTCTGTTCGATCAATTTCGGGACCTCGGCCTTCAGCAACTCGACGGCCCGCGCTCTGATCGCCAGTCCCTTGGCCTGTGTCTCTGCCCTGCTTCCGTCGATGGCTTGAGCCAGCACCGCTATCAACAGCAGGAGAGCCGAGCCTACTAAAATTCTTTTCAATACATGTCTCATCGGATCAATATCCCTCCTTTTCTTTCCTTAGAATACGCTTTTTACCCCTAAAAGTTTCCGTTTAAGCTTCTAAAATAGTGCCTCTAAGCACCTAACTCTTTTGTTTTCAATAGTATTTCATGGTCCGACCCCGAAATGGAAAAAAAAATGAAAGAAGGATAGTGGAATTGGAGTCTATTATATATAATGAATCTTTCTATGTTTTATCGAATTTTTCATTCACGATCTAACCAATCCAATTCAGGAGGGAGAGGATGACTCTACGTCTCAGGAAGGTGCTTCAGGCAGCGCTCATGATCTGCTTAATACTTGGTGTGTCACACCCGTTCTATTCGCAGACCGAGGGCTCCAACGGACATCTGATCAAGGATCTCAAGTGGCGGAATGTCGGGCCGGCCAACATGATCGGCCGCATCTCCGACTTCGAAGCCCTGGAGAGCGACTTCACTCAGGTGCTGGTGGCCAGCGCCTCGGGCGGAGTCTGGAAGTCCGTGAACGCGGGCACGACCTGGGAGCCGATCTTCGACAATTACGGTTCGGCCTCCATCGGTGATGTGGCTTTCTATCAGAAGGACCCGAACATCATCTGGGTCGGCACGGGAGAGGAGTGCCCCCGCAACAGCATCGCCTGGGGCGATGGGATCTACAAATCCGTCGACGGCGGCAAGACCTTCACCCACATGGGCCTGAAGAGCACTCACAGCATCGCACGGGTCCTCCCCCACCCCGACAGCCCCGACGTCGTCTATGCGGCGGCCGCGGGGCACACTTGGGGCTACTCCGGCGACCGCGGCCTGTACAAGACCACGGACGGCGGCACGACCTGGCAGAAGCTCACCAACGGGCTTCCGGACGATGGCAAGACAGGCGCCATCGACCTGGTCATGCACCCAGAGAACGCAGACATCCTCTACGTGGGATTCTGGCAGCGGATGCGCCAGCCCTGGCGCTTCGACTCGGGCGGACCCAACAGCGGCATCTACAAGTCCACGGACGCAGGCGCGTCCTGGACCAAGCTGACGCAGGGCCTGCCGGAAGGCGACCTGGGCCGCATCGGGCTGGCCATCTCGCGCAGCAATCCGGATGTCCTGATGGCCATGGTCGAGCACAGCTACCAGCCGCAGCGGCAGATCCGTGAGGGCCAGACCCAGAAGCCCAATCCCGAGTACGATGACATGACCAAGCTCGGCACCGGCATGTACCGCTCCGAGGATGGAGGTACGTCCTGGATGTACGTGAACCGGATGAATACCAGGCCCTTCTACTACAGCCACATCTACATCAATCCCTTGGATGACAAGCTCATCTACTATCTGGCGACTTCCATGCAGTACTCCGAGGACGGGGGCAAGACGCTCAAGACCATCCAGGGGCTCCATCCCGACTTCCACACCATGTGGCTCGATCCCACCAACAAGGACCGCTTCTACGTGGGGCAGGACGGGGGCGCCTCCATCACCTACGACGGAGGGAAGACCTGGGTGCTGTTCGACAACCTGTGTGTGTCCCAGTTCTACGCCGTGAGCGCGGACAACCGCGACCCCTACTACGTGTATGGCGGGCTGCAGGACAACGGGACCTGGGCCGGACCCAGCATGAGCAGGGAGGGGATGATCCTGACCGACCACTGGTTCAATTTCGCCGGGGGCGACGGATTCTACACTCAGAACGATCCCACGGACTGGCGCATCGTCTATGCGGAGAGCCAGGGCGGGAACATCTCCCGAGTGAACATCGAGACGCGGCAGTCGGCGCGCATCCGCCCATCCCGGCAGAACACCTACAACTGGGCTGATCATGCCCCGCCGCCGCCCAAGAAGAAGGCTGAGGCGCAGCAGCAGTCGCCCTTCGGGCGCCAGAGATCACCCTTCAGGCAAAACTGGAGCTCCCCGATCCTGATCTCGCCGCACAATCCCACCACCATCTATTTCGCTGGCGATCGTGTGTTCAAATCAATAAACCGCGGCGACAACTGGACCATCATCAGCCCGGACCTGACCACCAACAATCCGGATAAATACAGCAAGCCGACTGGCGGGATGACCCTGGATCAGACCGGGGCGGAGACCCACTGCACCATCACCACCATCGCCGAGTCGCCGATGACTCCCGGACTGATCTGGGTGGGAACGGACGACGGTAACGTGCAGGTCACAAGAGACGGGGGTATCCACTGGACAAACGTCCGCGGGAACGTGCCGGACGTGCCAGCCGAGATCTGGGTGAGCCGGGTCGAGGCGTCTCGCTATGACGAGGGCACGTGTTACCTGACCTTTGACGGCCACCGCAGCGACGTCTTCGATGCCTATGTGTTCAAGACCACCGACTACGGCAAGACCTGGACGAACATCAGCGCCAACCTGCCTGAGGACGGCCCGGTGTATGTGATCCGCGAGGACCTCAAGAACAAGAACCTGCTCTTCCTGGGCACCGAGTTCGCCGTGTTTTTCTCGATCGACGGCGGCGAGAAATGGCAGAAGCTCAACCTGAACATGCCCACCGTGGCCTTCCATGACCTGGTCATCCATCCGAGGGACAACGACCTGATCGCAGGCACACACGGACGCGGCATCTGGATCCTGGACGACATCTCACCGCTGCAGCAGGCCACGGACAAGGTTCTGGGGGCCGAGGCCCATCTCTTCGAGAGCACGAAGCCGGGAACACAGTGGCTGCGGCTGGGCAGGGGCGGTTATGGACGCGGAAACCTGTACTTTGCAGGAGGCAATCCTCCCGGAGGGGCAGTGGTCAATTTCTACCTGAAAGATAAGCCCGCAGAACCGATCACCCTGGAGATCATGGATGCCACTGGCAAGCTCAAGACCCTCTACACGCTGAAGGAAGCCGAGGCCGGTATAAACCGCTTGTATTGGGACATGCAGTTCGATCCCTCGCCGCAGGCCCAGAAGGCTGCCATCAACAACATGAAGTCGATGATGGACAGGATCCTGGGACGGCCCGAGGTAGAACCCGAGGCCAAGGCTACGGTCGAGGAGGCCTTCAAGACGCTCGAAGATCCGAGCCTCACCTATCGGGAGGCCGCCGAGATCCAGAGGAAAGCCTTTGAGGCCATCGGTTTCGGCGGTGGCAGGGGCATGGGCCGCGGCAGGGGCGGCGGTGCCGCTTCCGCAGAGCCCGGTGCCTACGCCGTGAAGCTGACGGTCAACGGGAAAATCTACGACGGCACCATCGCCGTCCGCAAAGATCCCAAGCAGACAGGCGGAAACAACTAAGAAAACAAAAAAGGGGACAGGATCCAGATCCATCCATGAAGCTTTCTATGATACTACTTGTTTGATTCTATAAGTTCTTTGTAGTACGGATCTTTCCTCAGTTCGTCCAAATCCGGATTGAGTTCTATCTCATCGAGAGGCCCGCCGACCTTGAGATAGATCTGAAGCACCTCCAGGGCTTTGTCCCTCTTCCCCATGATCTCATAGGCTCGGATGCACAAGCGGAGGGCCGTTACATTTTTAGTATTGGCGCTACGGACCTGATCGATCTCACCTTGCGCTTCTCTCTCATCACCTGCCACCGCCAAATAAAAAGCCAGGTAGGCATGAGTCTCAGTGTCCTGGGGATCGTTACTCAAATCTCGTCGGGCGAGGGCGATGGCCATCTCATATGCCTCAGCCACATCTTCATCTGCCACCCCCTGTGTGTATCGACGGGAATCCCCCAAGTTCCCCCATATCCTTTGATCCGTATCCTTCAAGGCGATGGCCTGTTCAAAGGTCTCTGTCGCTTCGCCATATCGCTGTTGACTGAAGTACAGAATCGCCAGGTTGGAGTAGGCTACTGAATCGGGTTTCAGGGACAACGATCTCTGAAATGCAGCCTCAGCTCGGACTTCGTCCCCCAAAGCAAGAAGGATGCCTCCCAAACTACTATAGGCTCGATAGTTATCGGGCGCCAGCTCAGCTACCTTGATGAACATCCTTTCGGCATCGGTCTCCCGTCCAACAGAGTAATAAAAGGAGCCGAGATGGCTGTATCCACCCCAGAAGGCCGGGTTCTCGTCTATTGCCTTCATAAAATGCTCTTCTGCCTGCTCCAGATCATCCATCTTCTGATAGGAGACAGCCAGCTCCCGGTGGGCATCGGGATTATCCGGTTCGAGCTCTAGCGCTATCCCGAATTCTTCAACAGCGCCCCTGTAATCCCCTGTATCCCGATTCAAGATCCCAACCGTCACATGTGCGGCGGCCAGTTCGGGATTGAGTTGCACGGCCTCTCTACACCAGGTCCGGACATGCGCAAGATCGCTGGGTTCTTTGGATATCTGCCATCTGCGCCAGTAGGCTTCCCCGAGCTTGGCACGCGCCAAAGCAAATTCAGGCTCTGCCTGGGCGGCCTTGGTCAAAAGCATCACCGCATGGTCCAGGCTGTCGACATCATGATAGGACTGCAGATAGCCGATTCCCTGTGTGTAGAACACCGAGGCCTCCGGATTCTGGCTCACGGCAGCAGCCAGCCTTGTCTGTTCGAGCGGATTGACCAGGATGCCCAGTAGGTCAGCGGCACGGCCGATGATATCGTCCTTGAGTACCATCTGCCTGGGATCGTCATAGGTGAGATGTATCGAATCCAGTTGACGGAGCTCCCGAGCGTCGATCAGGTTCAGGGTCACGGTCACACCATCCGCCGAATAGTTTATGTTGGGATCGATGACAAGGTCCACATTGAACCATTCCTGTGCTTCGGAGGGACTTCTCACTTCTCTCTGAAGAATTTCTACTCCAGGGACCAGCCACAATTCAGACTCGCCTTTTCGCAGCTGCGTAAGCTTGCTGTTCAAGGTTTCATAAAGGCCCGCACAGAACATCCGATCTTCCTCGCTTCCACCGATCACATTGAAGGGCAGGACGGCGAGGCCTTTCTCGGGGGGTGCTTTTGATCCACCTCCGAGCAGGCTGGTCCAGGTGTGGCGGAAAGGCAGGATCAGAACGAGCAGGAAGAGAAAGATCGCTGCCGGTATCGCCACCACAGGCCTGTGAAAGGGGCGCAGCACCTGCTGGAGGAAGCGTGTGGTGGAAGTGTAGGGCCGAGCCTCTCCCGAAGACATCGCCTGGCGGAGCTTCTGCAGATCGGATTTCAGCTCGCTTATCGACTGATAGCGCGCATCGGGATTCTTCTTGAGGCAGTGGTTGATAAGCCGCTCCAGGTCCGCGGGTATATTTGCACGGATCTCCCCCAAAGGATTGGGCGCCTTGTTGATGATCGAATAGAGGATGACCATGCTGTCACCGTCACCGAAAGGGAGCTTGCGCGAGACCATCTCGTAGAGCAGCACGCCAACGGACCAGATGTCCGACCGCTGGTCCACCTCTACGCCACCGGCCTGCTCCGGTGACATATAGGCCACGGTGCCCATGACCATGGCAGTGCGGGTGATCTGCGTCCCGTGCAGCATTTTGACAAGCCCGAAGTCCATGACCTTGACCTGCCCTTTAGGGGTGATCATGATATTCGAGCTCTTGATGTCCCGGTGGACATATCCCCTCTCGTGTGCCTCCTCCAGACCGGATGCCACCTGGATGGCGATGTCGAGATTCTCTGAGAGAGTCATGGGATCGGCTCGCAGGGTTTCCTTGAGGGTTTTCCCCTCTATGAACTCCATCGCGATGAAGATACGGCCCTCGGCCTCCTCGATCTCGTAAACGGTGTTGATGTTGGGATGATTCAGGCGTGCGGCGGCCTGGGCTTCCTGGATAAACCGCGTCCGCGTCTGATGGTCCTTGACAGCCTCTCTGGAAATGAACTTGAGGGCGACCGTGCGCTTGAGCTTGGTGTCCTCGGCTTTGTAGACCGTTCCCATTCCGCCTTCGGCGATCTTCTCCAGAATCGTGTAGTGAGATATCGTCGCGCCGATCGTCAGGTCCATCTCCACCCCTGTTGGCTCATATATACCAGACCCCCTACCCAAAGTCAAAGCCTCTTTGTTCGGGGACGGACCATGAAATCCCATTGATTTCATTAGAGTTACAAGGTCCGATCCCGAACGGGGGAACCTTTTTCGAATATTTGCCGTATATAGAGGTGCAATCCTAAATATTTTAGGGAAATAGACCAGAATCAAAGCGAGAATAAGACATGAAGCTCCTGACACGCGCCGAAGAGCTCATCCTGTGGGCGATCATGCGCCTGAAGGAGGAGGCATACTGCGTGCCCATCCGGGATCGCGTCTCCGACGTCACACACGAAGAATGGCCTCTGGGATCGATCTACATGCCGCTAGACAGGCTGGTGAAGAACGGCTACCTCACATCACGCCTGTCTGATTCCACACCGGAACGGGGCGGCAGGCGCAAGCGCATCTACCGGCTGACCCCCGAGGGATACGAGGCTCTGGAAAAGGCCAGGGACGTGCAGTCCAAGATGTGGGAACAGGTCCCGGCCGAACTCAAAGAGTCATGACATGATCGAACAGAGAAAATCCGCGGTACCTCCGGATACGGCGGAGTGGTTCCTGAGCCGGATCTTGAGGGACGAGGTATGGAACACTCCACTGGGGGACTTCGCGGAAGTCTATAGATCGATCGCCCGCGAGCGCGGCACCTTCCGCGCCCGGCTGTGGTACTGGGGGCAGATCCTGCGGCTGCTCCCCGGAAAGACATTCAACACCATCTACTGGAGGCTGAATATGTTCAAGAACGACATGAAGATGGCCCTCCGGACCATCAAACACAACAAAGGCTACACCCTGATCAACATGACAGGTTTGGCGGTGGGGATCGCCAGCTGCCTGCTCATCCTGCTCTACGTAAAACATGAACTCAGCTATGACAGGTTCCATGAAAATGCGGAACGGATTGTCCGCATCGGGATGCGGGCCGAATTCGGGACCAACAACTTCATCATCGCAGATGGCCCCGCTCCCCTGGCCGAAACCCTGCGAACCGACCTTCCGGAGGTGGTGGATTCAACCCGGCTGTTTTCCGTCCGGCAAACCTACCTGGGGTATGAAGATAAGCAGTTCAAGGAAGAAGACTTCGTCTATGCCGATCCAAATATTTTCGACATCTTCACTCTGAGCCTGATCGCCGGGGATCCTGAGACGGTCCTGGCCCAGCCCGGCTCGATCTTGATCACCCCCGCGATCGCCGAAAAATACTTCGGCAGCATGGATGTCCTGGGCAAGGTGCTCCAGGGAGAAGACGACCAGTCCTTCAAGGTGACCGGGATCATGCAGGAACTCCCGGATAACTCGCACTTCCGGTTCGACCTGATGGCCTCGTCCGTGGGGTATCCCCCCAGCGAAGGGTCTCAATGGATCGACAACGGCGTCTTCACCTACGTACTCCTCGCAGAGAATATCCCCGTCTCACAGCTAGATGCAAAGCTCCCCGAGCTCACCAAGAAGTACGTTGAACCGACCATCCAGGAAGGCTTCGGCATGAGCTTCGACAAATTCCTCGAGACGGGGAACTTCTTCGGATTCCACACCCAGCCCCTGCTCGACATACACCTCCACTCCCAAGTGAGCAACGACTGGGAGACCTCCGGAAACTATGACACCGTCCTCATCTTCGCGGCCATCGCCCTCCTGATCCTGATCGTGGCCTGCATCAACTTCACCAACCTGGCCACGGCACGCGCCAGTAAACGGGCCAACGAAGTGGGAGTCCGCAAGGTTGTAGGCTCCTACCGGCGGCAGCTGGTCCAGCAGTTCCTGACAGAATCGCTCTTCCTCAGCGCCTTGGCCTTTTCGATCGCCCTTGTTCTTGTGCGTATCTCCCTCCCGGGCTTCAACAAGCTCATGGACAAGGAGATCACCATGGCCATGCTGGGGACCTGGTACATCCCGCCTCTTCTGATCGTGTTCGCGTTTGGTGTGGGTATCCTGGCCGGTGTATACCCCGCCTTCATGCTCGCTGCGTTCCGACCCGCGGCGGTCCTCAAGGGAAAGATACAGTCATCCTTGCGGGGACGCAGGCTGCGCAATGGACTGGTCGTGTTCCAGTTTTTCACCACGGTCATCCTCTTCATCGGCACGATCCTGATCTTCAACCAGCTCCAGTTCATGCGGGACAAGGACCTGGGATTCGACAAGGAACACATCGTGGTCGTCCAGAACGCGCACATGATCGGGGACCAGCAGGAGGCCTTCAAGGCCGAGCTCAGTAAGAATCCCAACATCCTGGGCGCCTCCTATTCGGCCACAGGGCCTTTCATGAGCCTGACGGCGCAGATTTTCAGGAAAGAGGGGCAGGACATCCAGACTACCTACACACTGGTCAACATCGAGACGGACCATGACTACCTGGACACCCTCCGCCTGGAAATGAAAGACGGCCGGTTTTTCTCCAGGGATAACACCACGGACACCTCGGCCATCATCCTTAACGAGGCCGCGGTGCGGGCCATGGGGCTGGAAGAGCCCGTCATCGGGAAGCAGATGCAGATGCTGTCGGATGAAGGACAATCATTCACCATCATCGGGACGCTCAAGGATTTCCACATGCAGTCGCTACATGAGGCCATCCGGCCCATGGTCATGACGCTGAAACAGCCTGATCGTCCCGTGTCTCTGCTCTCGCTGCGCATCAGCCCGGGCAAGACCGTGGATACTCTCGCCTACCTGGAGGAACAGTGGAAGGCCTTCGGCCCGGTTCAACCCGTCGACTACGTGTTCATGGATGAGCGCTTCGAGCGCGGCTACGAAACTGAGATCCGCACCGGGAACGTCTTCTCCGCATTCGCCGGGCTCGCGATCTTCATCGCCTGCCTGGGGCTCTTCGGGCTGGCCTCTTTCATGGCCGAACAGAAGACCAAGGAGATCGGCGTGCGGAAGATCCTGGGCGCCACGATACCGGGAATCCTGGCGCTGCTGTCCAAGGAGTACGTCAAGTGGCTGGTCCTGGCCAACCTGCTGGCATGGCCCCTGGCGTATTACGCCTTACACAAATGGCTGCAGAACTTCGCCTTCCGGACCAGCATCACCGTCTGGCCCTTCCTGTTGGCAGGCGGGGCCGCCCTCGCAGTGGCCCTCCTGACCGTGAGCTACCAGTCGATCAAGGCGGCCCTGGCGCAGCCCATCAAGAGCCTGCGCTACGAGTGACCGCAGCAAACAAAGGGGA
Organism: uncultured bacterium; assembly: GCA_965533275.1. GTDB lineage: Bacteria > Acidobacteriota > Aminicenantia > Aminicenantales > Aminicenantaceae > JAUXEH01. The sequence continues at coordinate 56 of CBESWG010000076.1, read as the reverse complement.
CAGGTGAGGAGACATCGAAGGGGGGAGGGGGGGGGCGAGGGGGGGGATGGGACCCC
>CBESWG010000075.1:0-11793 GCA_965533275.1 uncultured bacterium | reverse complement strand
ATCGTCCAGATCGCCGTGCTGGCCCCGGATGGCGAGACGCTGATGGACACGTTGATCCACCCCACGCGCCCTATCCCTTTGGAGGCCACCCAGATCCATGGGATCACCGATGCGGAGGTGAAGGATGCCCCGCTCTTTCCCGAGATCTTCGACCGGCTCAAAGAGATCACCGCCGGGAAGAGCATCGTCATCTACAATGCCTCCTTTGATATGCGTCTGATCCGGCAGTCCCTGGCCAAGTATGACCGGCCCTTTTCCGGAATCGAAGATGAGCAGGTCGAGTGTGCCATGCTGCAGTATTCGGCCTGGTATGGAGCCCTCTGGCCAGGCGGAGGGTACAAGTGGCAGAGGCTCAGGGGGGGAGACCATACCGCCCTGGGGGATTGCCGCGCTACCCTGGCCGTCATACGGAGGATGGCCGGAGAAGGTCCCGAGGAGATATCTCATGAGTGACTGCGATCGACGTGATTTCTGCAAGACGTTGTCCTGTTCTCTGGTAGGGGGGCTGGCCGTTTTTGCCGGCACAGGCGGTGCTGCACCCGTGAATGCCAAGGAACATGGACTTGAGGGAAAAGGGGGCAGTGTGAAGACTACGGAAAAGGTCACGGCTGTGATAGCAAAGGTCAAGAGCCAGGAGGGAAGCTGCGGCATGGGGCACAAGGTCGGTGATGAGACACGCTTCACCGAGTCCGGAGTGGAGGGCCGGATCTGCATCCATGCCCTCTACAGCATGCTGCCGGCGGTTTTTGCCATGCTGTTCGACGCACAATTCCCCTGGCTGGATGACCCCGACACCAAGACCCATGCCTGCCCGGACGCTTATAATCCTGTGGTCTTCGAGATCACACGCGTGCGTGAAGGCTGAGGAATATCCACATGAAACGGCGCAGCTTTCTCAAAGCCGGTCTCTGCGGTTGTTTGGGCCTCCCCGGGCTTGAAAGCGGGCTAACAGCCGGCGCCCAAAGGCGCAGTATTTCCCGGCTTCCGCTGCTGCGGCGCGAGCTGGGGCGGACCGGCGAGAAGCTGTCTATCCTGGGGCTGGGCGGCATGGCCATGAGCGGGGAGGCACCGGAAATGGTTGCGGCGGTCGTGCGCGAGGCCATCGATCATGGGATCAACTATTTCGATGTGGCCCCCAGCTATGGAAATTCCGAGGAACTGCTGGGGCCGGCCCTCAAGCCCTATCGAGACCAGGTTTTCCTGGCGTGTAAGACCGAGAATCGGGACCGCCGGGGAGTGCTGGAAGAACTGGACCGCTCCCTTATCCGTCTGCAAACCGACCGGATCGACCTGTACCAGTTTCACGCGTTCACAACGGCGAGGGACGTTGAACAGACCTTAAGCTGGAGAGGCGGCCTCGATGCAGTCACCGAAGCCAAGGAGGCCGGGAAGATCCGGTTTGTCGGATTTTCGGCCCACTCCGAGGAGGCGGCCCTGCGGGCTATGGATCTCTTCGAGTTCGACACCGTTCTCTTCCCGGTTAATTTTGTTTGCTATTTCAAGTCAAATTTTGGGCCGGAGGTCGTCCGGCGGGCCCGGAACCTGGGCCTGGGCGTGTTGGCCATTAAGGCCTTGGCGCGCCAGCCCTGGCCAGAGGATTCGGAGGAGTCGCACAAACGGTCCTGGCCCAAGTGCTGGTACCAGCCGGTCACGGCCCCGGAGGAAACCGACCTGGCCTTGCGGTTCACCCTGTCTCAACCGGTCACTTCCGCGATCCCTCCCGGAGACATTCGGCTCTTCCGTCGGGCCCTGGAGATCGCTCACGGCTTTGTCCCCCTACAGGACGGTGAGATGAGGCGGCTCCACAGCCTGAGCGATGGGCTGACACCGCTTTTTCCCCTGTCCGAGGAATAAAAAAAGCCCGGCCGTCCTCGATCCACAACTGGATGAGGAGAGGGCCGGGCTTGTCTATATGGGAGAAGGACTACCAGCCGGTATCCCCGAAATAGGGTTTTCCGTCGGCGTCATACAGGCCACGCTCCATGGGAGTGCCCAGGATCTCTTCCAGGTCTTCCTGTGAGATATACCGCGCCTGATACGAGATCTGGTACCGTTCGAGCTGACGTATATAGGCCCGCATATGATTGCGGGATCCCTTCTGCAGGTTCTGGAATAGCACTCGGATGTCCTCGTTGTCCGATTTTTTCAGGTATTTCTGCAGGTCGTAGATGTCCAGGTCCTCGATGATGGCCCCGACCTCGAGAGCCGCCTGTAGGGAGGAGCGTGCTTGATACGTCAGCTCGTTATAGAGCTGCTGCATCTCGGGATCGGTGAACACTCCCACGGTGTCGTCCCGCACGGGGTCTGCAAGCCCGTACTTCTGGATCAAGACACGGACGGAATTCATGTGCCGGTTCTCGCTGCGGGCGATGTTGCGGAAGATCCGGTGGCCCCATTCTTCGAAGAGTGCTAGGTAGACGTCCCGGGCCAGCTTCTCTTCCTCGACCATGTGCAGCAGTCCTTTCTCTTCCTGGCTGCCCAGATCCTCCATGGGAAGTCCGGTCAGGACCGAGTTCATGCCTCCGTCGAAGTCCCTGCCTCCCCCGAGTGCTCCCTTGCCGCCTCCGCGGCCTCTGCCGTTCCCATTGCCCTGGGCAAACACCGGCGCCAGTACCAGGCCCAGCAGGGCCAGGATCGTGAAAATCTTTTTTGTCATCGTATGACCTCCTGATTAATTTCAAGGAGAATACTTTTGCAAGATGTGTGCCAAGCGTAAGTGATAGGGAATAAACAAAATAACAGATGCCAAGAGCTGTTTGGGCGGACAAATATGTGGATAGTACGACAATTTCGTAGGATTCATGAGGCCTAGGCAGGGGATTGTTTAAAGATGGAGGTCAGCGTTCCGCTGGGAGGGCCAGGAAAACCTCGGTTGGAGGGGGGGGGAACTGGCTGTGAGGTAATAGCAGAAGGATAATCTTGACGCAGGATAGCCCGCCCAGCCAGCCAAGCAGGTTATGTAGTAATTATATAAAAACTATAGATTGTGTCAAGTAAAAAATGAAATTGTGCATGATTTGACACCGGCTTCCCGGCTGGGATATTCTTTTCCTAGGAGTGTGAGGGGATGAGCACATGGAAACGGCGTGACTTTTTGAGGAGCCTGGGATGGGGAGCGGCCTCCGTGGGGCTGGCCGGATGGGGCAGTGCCACAGGCTGCCGGACCAGGGAGCGCCTCCCCAATATTGTCCTGATCTTCACGGATGACCAGGGCTATGGGGATGTCGGATGTTATGGGGCCGAGGGCTTCGAGACCCCCAATCTCGACCGGATGGCCTCGCAAGGGATCCGCTTCTCCGATTTTTATGTGGCCCAGCCGGTCTGCGGAGCCTCCCGTGCCGCTCTGCTCACCGGCTGCTATCCCAACCGCCTCCATTTGCATGGTGCCCCCGACCACCGCGCCAGGCACGGCATCCATGCGGAGGAGACGCTCATTTCCGAGCTTCTCAAGCCCCTTGGCTATGCCACGGCTATCTATGGCAAATGGCACCTCGGACACCTGCCTCCGTTCCTGCCCCCACGGCATGGCTTCGACGAGTACTTCGGGCTGCCCTACTCGAACGACATGTGGCCCTGGCATCCCGAACGGCCAGGGGACTACATTGACCTCCCCCTTATCGAGGGAGAGGAAGTCATCGAGTACAACCCGGATATGAACGGCCTGACAACACGCTACACTGAGCGGGCCGTCGATTTCATTCGGCGGAACCGGAACCGGCCGTTCTTCCTGTACCTGCCCCACAGCATGGCCCACGTCCCTCTTGGTGTTTCAGACAGATTCAAGGGCCGGTCGGCCCAGGGACTGTACGGCGATGTGATGATGGAGCTCGACTGGTCCGTGGGCGAGGTTCTCGCCACACTCAAAGACTTGGGCCTGGAAGAAGACACGCTGGTCCTGTTCACATCCGACAATGGTCCCTGGGTCAGCTACGGCGGCCATGCCGGCAGTTCGGGGCCCCTGCGAGAGGCCAAGGGGACCACATGGGACGGCGGTGTGCGCGTCCCCTTCATCGCCCGCTGGCCCGGGCATATCCCGGAGGGAGCTGTGTGCCGGGAACCGGCCATGACCATCGACCTCCTGCCCACCATCGCCGGCCTGTCGGGAGCGCCGCCGCCGCCCCTGCCCATCGACGGCAAGGACATCTGGCCTCTGATCTCCGGCGATTCGGAAGCTGTCTCACCCCAGGAGGCCTACTATTTTTATCAGGGGAACCGTATGGAGGCGGTCCGCAGCGGGCGCTGGAAACTGCACTTTCCGCATCCCTACCGCACCCTTGCCGGAAGGGAGGGCGGGACCGGGGGCATGCCGGTCCGGTATGAACAGACCCAGACCGAACTGGCCCTCTTCGACCTGGAGGCAGACCCGGGAGAACGCCTGGACAGGGCCAAGGAATTTCCCGAGGTCGTGGAGCGCTTGACCGCGGTGGCCCAGGCCTTCGATGCCGACCTCCAGGCTAACCGCCGGGAGCGTGGTGTCATCTCAGAGGAATAGCCGCGGCAAAATCCGCGATCCGTACAAGATCCATTTCACTCTCCCTGATTTACTTGGGGTGGACTCGATGTTGCCTCTTTGTGCAGGCGCCCTGATCTCCCTTTACGTTTGACCGCTCCCATCCCGGTATGATAGGACTTGAGACAGATAGGAGGGCAGTATGGAAAATATCATGGATCAACTGATCGCGTTTGCAACGACCTACGGCTTGAAGATCGTCGGCGCGATACTCATCCTCATCTTGGGACGCTTTTTTGCAGGGATGGTCCGCAAGGGCATCCGGCGCTTCCTGGGAAAGAAACAGACCGATCCGGCGATCACGGGATTCGCCGCCAGCCTCGGATACGCCCTGGTGATCGTCTTCACAGTCTTAGCGGCCCTGGCGAAGTTCGGAGTCCAGACGGCTTCCTTTGTCGCCGTCCTGGGAGCGGCCGGTTTCGCTGTCGGATTTGCCCTGCAGGGATCCCTGTCAAACTTCGCATCGGGGATCATGCTGCTGCTCTTTCGGCCGTTCAAGGTAGGCGACCTCATCGAGGCGGCAGGAGTGTTGGGCATCGTCCAGGACATCCAGCTCTTCAACACCGTGGTCGCGACCCTGGACAACGTAAAGATCATCATACCCAACGGCAAGCTCTACGGCGATGTGATCAAGAACCTCTCGGGCTACGACACGCGCCGCATAGACCTGGTGTTCGGGATCGGATACGCATCCTCCATGCAGAAGGCCTATGACATCATGCAGGGGCTCCTCAAGGCGGATGACAGGATCCTGGCCGAGCCCGCCCCTCAGATCGCGGTATCGGAGCTGGCCGATTCCAGTGTGAATTTTGTGGTGCGGCCCTGGGTCAAGGCAGAGGATTACTGGGACGTACGCTTCGATCTCACCCGCAAAGTCAAGGAACAGTTCGACGACGCGTCCATCGAGATCCCCTTTCCCCAGCAGACGGTCCACCTCATGCAGGACGAAGCCTGAAGCTTCTCTTCGTGCAGCGGCGGGGAGCCTAGACCAGCTCGGTCTCCCCCGGTACCGCAACGGGCCGCACGGGAAGATCTCCGAACGTGTAGCCGCCTGGAGGCGACAGGTCCAGCTTGGAAGAGTTCATCGCCCAGTCCCAGCTCAGGGCCCGGCCCGTGTAGGCGCTCATTCGGCCCATGATGGCGGTCATGGTACTCTCCGCGACCTGCCTGCCCTCGTTCAGCGGCTTTCCGTTCCGGATGCTGGCGATCAGGTCTGTGTGTTCCACCACATAGGGATTGGGTGACTCATCCGGATATTCGTAGGCCTTCGCTCCCTTGAGGTAGCCGTTGGCTCCGTCCGTGTAGGAGAATCCCCGCGTGCCGACCACGCGCTCCGAGACATTGTTGTGACAGCCGGCGGTCTGGCGGCACATGCTCATGACGCGTGCGCCGTTGGCATACTCGTATTCGATGGCGAAGTGGTCGAAGATGTTGCCGAACATGGGATCGGTCCGCACCTGACGCCCGCCCATGCCCGAACAGCGGACCGGATGAGAGCCGATGGCCCAGTTGATGACATCCAGGTTGTGGACGTGCTGCTCCACGATGTGGTCCCCGGAAAGCCAGGCCATGAACAGCCAGTTGCGGATGTGCCACTCCATGTCCGACCAGCCCTTCTCTGTCTTCCCCGCCCAGTTCTGTTTGGCCCGGTCCAGCCAGAGAGCTCCCATATTCCAGTAGCACTGGCCCGAGACGATCTCGCCGATGTCCCCGCTGTGGATCCGCTTCAAGATCTCCAGGTAGTGCGCCTGGTGTCGCCGCTGTGTCCCGGCCACGATTCCGAGTCCCTTGGCATTGGCCTTTTGGGAAGTGGTGATCACCGAGCGTATGCCTTGCGGGTCCACGGCCACGGGTTTTTCCATGAACACATGCTTCCCGGCTTCGATGGCCGCCCTGAGGTGGAGGGGTCTGAAATGCGGCGGGCAGGCCAGGATGACCATGTCGATGTCGCTGGCCAGGACCTTCTTGAAGTTGTCGAAACCCGAGAATCGGGTCTCTGCCGTGACCTTCAGGTTTTCCGGCTTGAGCTGCTCGGACAGCCATTTATAGGCACCATCCACCCGGTCAGGGAACAGGTCCCCCATGGCCGTTATCACGATATTGGGAGACGAGTTGACGCAGTCCCGGGCTGCCCCCCGTCCCCTGCCGCCAGATCCGATCAACCCGACCTTGATCTGGTCCGAGCCTCCGGCAAACAGGGCGCCACCGCCCGATACCATGGCGACCATGGAGGCGGCCGAAGTGGTCTTGATGAAGTCCCTGCGGGATATCCCGTTGCTGGTCGATGTCTTACTCATGTGTTGTCCTCCTTTGCTAATTTTCGCATATTTCAATTTTATCGTTAGAAATCATCGCAGGTTCGGTAGGCGGCGAGCAGCGCTTTCTCACCCTCCAGCCCCTGCTGGCTTTTGCCGTGCTCCATTCCCAACACACCCTGGAATCCCTTCTCTGAGAGGTGCCTGAAGATGTTCCGGTAGTTGATCTCCCCCGTGGTCGGCTCCTTGCGGCCGGGATTGTCGCCGACGTGATAGGCGGCGATCTCGTCCCAGGCCATGTCGATGTTCGGGATCAGGTTACCCTCCGTGATCTGCTGGTGATAGATGTCGTTGATGATCTTGCAGCTGGGGCTCCCCACGGCCTTGCAGATCTGATAGGCCTGGGGGATCTTGGTGAGGAAGAGCCCGGGATGGTTGGTCCAGGGATTGAGGGGTTCGATTACGATGACCAACCCCGAGGGCTCGCAGATGTCGGCGCAGAACTTGAGGTTGTCGATGACGTTGGCTGTCTGATAGTCCCACTCCAGGCCCTCGTCGAAACGCCCGGGCACCATGAGCGTCCACTGGATGCCGGCCCGTTTGGCGGTCTCGACCGCGGTCAGGGCGATCTTCTTGAGCATGGTGCGGACTTCCGGGTCACGGGTCACGAAGGATTTGACCTTAAAATCTGCGTAGGCCACGAAGGGTCCCCATTCCAGGCCCAGTCGTTCCATCTCCCCGGCCAGTTTTTCCTGCTCTTCCCGGGGCCGGTTCATGAAGCCGTTGTCGAACATGGCGCGGAAGCCCTGGTCGGCTGCGAACTTGATCTGGTCGACCGGGTCCTTGCCGGCGTGGTTCTGGAACATGCCGAAATAGGGGGCATATTTCAATTTGAACGCCCCGGCCGCCGGGGCTGCACTCGGGCCGGAAGCCCTAAGGTCCGTGGGCAGTGCCGTCATCGCCGCAAGGCCGGCTGCGGCTCCCCCGATAAACGTACGCCGTGAGAATCCCTGCGGCTTCTCAGGTGTCATCTCGGATTTCCTGGACATGGAGTCCTCCTGCAAATTTTGGGTTTTTCTTGGTAGATAAGGAAGGATACGGTCCGCCACACGAGCATTCTATGCCAAGGAAATCCAATTTGCAACACACTTGCCGGCCATCGAGGACCAACTGAATCATGGAGCAGAATTCCTGGCCGGCGGACGGCCAGGGATCATGCTAAAAGAGAATATTCCGCTTGACACAGCGCATGGTTGGCCTTATATTTACACCTGACCGACCGGTCGGTCAAGAAAGAATGGGAAGCCCTTCATGCCAAAGATCGTCGATAAAGAAGAAAAACGCGGGCGGATCCTGGACGCTGCGATCCGTGTCTTTGCTCAGAGGGGGGTGAAGAACGCCAAGATCGTCGACATTGCGGAAGCCGCCGGGATCGGCAAGGGCACGGTATACGAGTATTTCAAGAGCAAGGACGAGATCATCTCGGCCAGTTTTCGATATTTCATGGAACACGTGGGCGATGTGATCGGCGGGCGTGTTGCCTCTCTCACTGATCCCCTGGACAGGCTCATGGCCTTCTTTTCAGGGTGGGCGGAAATTCTTGACAGTGAGTTCATGGGCTACATCGATGTCGTGCTGGACTTCTGGGCCGAGGGGATCCGGGAGGACAAGGGGGCCCTGGCGTTCAACCTGGCCGAGATGTATGCGGAATATCGTGCTGTGGTGGAACGACTCCTGGACGAGTGTGTGTCTTCCGGCTGCATTAGGCCCGTGGACACGCGCATCGCTGCCTCGGTCCTCCTGGGGACCATGGACGGCCTCCTCGTCCAGTGGGTCGCGGACCGGGCGGCCTTCGACATTAAGGCGGCCGTCGAGGCCCTGCCCGACCTGATCATCTACGGCCTCAAGAAGGAGACTCCCGATGAAGACTAAACGGTACGGATCCTTACTCGCCGCGTGCCTCCTCCTCACTTCTCTGTGGGGACAGGATGCCGCGCTGACCGGAGATGACATCATCCAAAGGGCCAACGAGGTGTTCACTCCCCAGACCTCCCATTCCAAGTCCCGGATGACCATCGTCACCACCTCGGGCGGCCAGCGCACATTCGTGTTCGAGTCCTGGAGCCAGAACAAGGGAGAAAAAAACCTGGTCCGCTACCTGGAGCCTTCCCGTGTCAAGGGGCAGGCGATCCTGATGCTGAATCATGCCGACGACATCTGGTCGTTCTTCCCGCGAACACAGCGCGTGCGGAAGCTGGCTTCCCATGCCAAGAAGCAGAAGATGCAGGGCAGCGATTTTTCCTACGAGGACATGGGAAGCGGTGATGCCTTTATCGAGGATTACTCGGCCCGACGCCTGGATGACACCAAGGTGGAGGGCTTCGACTGCTTCACGCTGGAGCTGACGCGAATGCCCGAAAGTGAGATCGCGTATTCCCGGCTGGTCCTCCACGTCATCAAGGCAAACTTTTTCCCCCTGTCCATCGACTACTACGACGACAAGGACCCGGAGCGCCTGCTGAAACAACTCATGCAGAGCGACATCAGAGATGTCGATGGGCGGCCCACGGCCTTCAGGATGGTCATGTCCAACCTCAACGACAACACGCGGTCCGAGATGGAATTCCTGGAGGTGCGCTTTGACCTGCCCCTCGAAGACAGCATGTTCACGGAAAGGGCGCTGAAGAAATGAGCGGCTGGAGTTTCCGGCTCTGCCTCTCGGCCCTGTGCCTCTCGCTCCTGGTCCTGCCCGCTTCCGCGCAGGACAGGCTCGAGATCTTCGGTTATTACGAGCCCCAGTACATGGGGACCACCATAGGCCGTGATTACTATCAGCTCTTTACCAATAAGCTGCGGATCGACCTCAAGTACGCATTCTCCGATCACGTCACCTTTGCAGCCAACTTCGATTTCATCACCTATCACGGCAAGACCCGGTGGAGCGTGCTCGATTTCTTGTCATCCGACATCGTGGATCGTGTGCCCGAGCCCGCCAGGAGCCTGTACGTCGTACCCTTCGAGAATGAGGTATTCCTCGACAATGCCTTCCTCAAGCTGAGCTTCTCGGGATGGGACCTCACGGCCGGGAAACAACAGATATCCCTGGGAGCCGGGTATGTCTGGAATCCAATCGATGTCTTCAACACCAAGGACGTTCTGGATCCAACCTATGAGCAGCCGGGACACAACGCGGTGCGTGTGGACGTCCCGGTGGGCGGCCGCTCCACTGTCATGGCCCTGTATTCTCCGGAGTCGACCTGGACGGAATCCGGGAAGCTGTTCGAGATAAAGTCCGGTGCGGGCCGATTCGATCTCACGCTGGATTTTATCGAAACCCACTGGGTGTTCCATGACTACACACGTTTCGATCCCGCTGCTCAGAATTTCGTGGCCCTACACGGCAAGAGGAGCCTCTTGGGAGGGAGCGCCGTCGGCGAGCTGGCGGGTCTCGGTGTCTGGGCTGAGTTTGGCTACAACTGGATGGAGCGCACCGACGATTTCTATGAGCTCGTGGTGGGAGGGGACTACACCTTCGACTCCCAGACCTATGTCATGGCGGAGTACTACCGCAACACCCTGGGAAAATCGGACTATCTGGAGTACGACCTGAACGACTGGATGCGCTTCTTCACCGCCGAGCAGAAGGCCGTCTCGAGGGATCAGCTCTATGTCTTCGCCCAGCACCCGGTCACCGACCTCCTGAGCCTTGGACTGCAGAATGTCCTGAGCCTCTCGGATGGGAGCCTTGCCCTGGCTCCCACGGCTTCCTATTCCCTTTCCGATAATGTGGAGCTTTTTGCCTACCTGAACTTCAGCATCGGCTCGGAAGGTAAGGCCTACGGATCCAACATGGGCCACGGCGGGCTGCTGCGGCTCCGAGTCTATTTCTGATCTGAGAAGTGAAAGAGAGAACATCATGCGAGAACGATTCCTGAAAAACCTGGCTCGATGGCACGCCTCCCATCCCTGGAGGATGCTGGCATTGGTGCTGCTCCTGACTCTGGTCCTCGGCTATGCGGCGGGACACCTGGAGGTGACCATGCGCTGGTCCGACCTCCTGCCCACCGGAGACCGGCGCACCGTGCAGTTCAACCGCATCATAGAAGAGTTCGTGTCCGCCACCAGCCTGGTGGTGGTGGTCCAGGGCGAGGAGGAACGCATCAAGGCCTATGCCGATGCCCTGGCCCCTCGGATCCTCGCTGCCCATGATGCCGAGCGGGAGATGGACCTCTTTCGTCGGGTGGATTACAAGCGCGAGGTCGAGTTCATGAAGGACCACGGGCTGCTGCTCATCAAAGAGAAAGATCTGGAGAACATCCAGGACATATTCCGCGATCCGAACCTGGGGGGGCTGCTCGTCAACCTGAACAATGCCATGGAAAAAGAATATGTGGGGCAGCAGGAATCCCTCTCCACACGAGAAAAGGAGGACCAGGCCGTACAATTCCTGGACGGGATCCAGGGGCTGGTTGGAGCCCTTCATAAGGCCGCACAGGGAGAGGCCCTGACGGAGGAGGAGATCCGGGGCGTGGCCGACAGGCTCCTGATCGGAGATCCCTACATCCTCTCCTATGACAAGCAGGCGCTCATTCTCAATGCCATCCCCAACTTCACCATGCTGGACACGGAGATGATGGTGGAAGGCACGGACATGGTGCAGGAGATCCTGGACGGAGAGTTGGCCCGAGAGTTTCCTGACATCGAGGCCGGCCTCACCGGTTTCATCGCCATCGGTCGGGATGAGATGGTCTATTCCGAGCAGAGCCTGGGCTACACCACGGTCATCGCTGTGGTCGCGATATTGCTCATGCTCATGCTCTCCTTCCGGATGTGGGTGGCCCCCCTCCTGGCCGTGGGGAACCTCCTGGTCGGTCTGATCTGGGCGGTGGGGACGGCCGCCCTGGTCGTGGGGCAGCTCAACATTATGACCTCCATGATGGCGGTCATCCTGTTGGGCCTGGGGATCGATTTTTCCATCCACCTCATCTCCGGGTTCACGGAGTGGCGGGCGGCCGGCGATTCCATCGG
>CBESWG010000074.1:0-12116 GCA_965533275.1 uncultured bacterium | reverse complement strand
CTTACCCCGTGCGGAATCGACCGATCTTTCCAGCGTCGGTTCAACCGCCGCGGCTGCCCGGCGGATATCCGCGAGATCCTGCTCCAGATGAGAAGCCGCCGTTTTCAGGGCCTGGTCCAGGGCTGCGGGAACCTGATCGCGCACGATCTTCAGGATCAAGCCTTCGACATCTTGGTTCAGGTCCTGGATCTCGAGGCCGAAGCCGGTCAGGACATGCTCAACCTTCTTCTCCAGCAGGATTACGGTCTTCCTCGGATAGATGATCGGCATGGGCAGGCCAAAGCTTTCGTAGACGCCCCGCATCTGCGCGAAATAGGCGATCTCGCCCGGACCGGCCACATAGGCCACTGTGGGCAGGAGCGCGTCCTGATACACCGGGCGGAGCAGGACATTGGGGCTGAAAAAATGCGGTTTCTCTTCTGCCAGGGCGAGCAGCCTGTCCCGCGGATAAGATTCCGCCATCCCTTTGATCTGGAATCCCCCATCACTGAAGCGGACGGCCCGGCGCTCCCCCTCCGCATAGAACAGGTTGAGGATCCCCTCATGCTGCGGGACCTGGACGGCGTATCCGGTCCGCTCCAGCTCCCGGGAGCTCTGGATCGCCTGCCGGGAGGAGGGAGAGGATCCTGCGATCTCATGCAGGAATACCTGCTTGCCCAGGTCCTTGAGCCGGGGATCGGATGCATCGATCAATACGAGACCCGAGGAAGCGAACATGCGGGCCATCCAGCGGGCGCATGCATCGGCAAACGACCGCCCGGGCGCATAGGCCTGGCCCAGGTGCGAGAGGACCTCGGACTTGAACTCCGTATCCGGGGTCAGGTCGTCAAGCCGCTCGATGCAGCAGCTCACCTCCGATGAGAACACGACCTGGGATGCCGGCAGCTTGAGCTCCTTCCCATAGTCCAGGTAACGGATCTCCTGGATGCTGTTTTTCCCGTCCAGGAGCTTGATGTGATCGACCTCTGCGATGTCGTGGTCGTCTGAGGCAAGCCAGAAGACCGGCACAAAGTCGCTCTTCCCTCTTCCTTTTTCTGAGAGGGACTCAGCCAGTTTGACCGCTGTCAGGGCCTTGTATACGGTGTAGAGCGGGCCAGAAAAGAGCCCGACCTGCTGACCGGTGACCACGGCGCATGTTTCGGGCCGGGCCAGCCTGGCGATGTTTTCCTGCGTCTTCGTCTTTGGACCGAATCCCCAGTCCTCGTTCTGCTCCCGCAGGATCTCGGTCAGGCGCCCTCGATCCAGGACCCGGTCCACCACGGCTGCGGCCTGCCGGTCAAAGGCGGCCGGATCGCGATAGTCCCCGTTGAAAAACGCGGCGATCTCATCGAAGCGGTTCAGGTAGTCTATTTTCACTCAAACGCCTTGGTAAACAGATAAAATACCGTGATGAGGAGGGCGAGGTTCAGCAGAACCAGGGCATACAATTTGTTCCAGGAAGAAAATACAGGAGGTTTTTCCTCGTCCTGAGGCACAGAACAGCGCGGCTTTTCGTTATTGCCGGTCTTTCGAGCCATCGTATTTCCCCGCCTCGATCAGGTTGACAAAGATCCGGAACGCTCCCGGCACCCCGGCCGGCAGCTGCCTGAACCAGGAAAACCCGGTGTAGATGAACACACCCTTTCCAAAACGCGTGTAGAGAAGCCCTCCTTTTCTGTCGGGCTCCCCCGTGTCCCGCGACGCCAGCACCGGCACGTATCTCTCGTCCCATTGGGTGGCAAAATACAGGCCCCGTTCCTGGACCCAGCCCGTGAAGTCGTCCGCGGTTATCGAGTGGGGGAAATTCAGGAGGGGGTGGTCGGATTCGAGGAAAGTGACGGGCGCGTCCTCCATGCTGACCCTGTCCCGCCCGATGGTCATGGGATAGGGACCCAGGTCTGCAAGCTGCAGCCCCCGGGAGACATTGTACTGGATGATGAAGGTCCCGCCCTCCTCCACATACTCCAACAGCCTGGCATGCGTGTGCTTGAGACGATCCCGAGTATTGTAGGCCCGGATACCGGCGATGATGGCATCGAATTGGGAGAGGTCCGCGTCCTCGAGCATCTCGTCGCTGAGTTCCACTACCTCGTACCCGAGGCCGCGCAGGGCGGCTGCGACCTCGTCTCCGGCGCCCATGATGTAGCCGAGGCGGTTCCCCAGCCGCCGGACATTCAGCTTGACGACCTTGAGACGGCTCTTGGGAAAATAGACCTGCCGGTGGATATGCGGGTAGGAGATCTCCACCAGGGCCCGGTCCGTGGTGAGGCCCCCGATCTCGGCCTCTGCCGTCAGGAATGCTTCTCCCGTCCCCTCAGGAGGCGTTACCGAGAAAGAGATCTGCTGTTCTCTATACTTGCCCTCCAGAGAAAACGGGACCTCCTCCGGAGATATCCGCCACCCGCCGCTGCCCTTGAGCCTGAGCCGGCCCGAGGCACTGGGAGTGTGGCTCTTCAGCTTGATAAGGACCTCCCTGGGGCTGCCGTCCGCGAATACGCTGACCTTCTCTTCGATCTGCATGGTCACTGGAGGCCGGACCTCAAAGGCCCGGAAGAGCTCGCCGGCGACCCGGTCCGTCCACCGGAACAGGACCGGCAGCGAAAATTCCAGGGTTTCTCCTCGAACTCCCAGTCGGACATCGACACTCAATCCGGGTGGATTTTCGGCTTCGCCGATGAGCCGCTGATCCCGGGTTTGGAAGATGCCGATTTCGGGAGTCTCCCTCAGCCAGTAAGGCTGGGAGATGGAAGTGCCCTCGGGGATGCGCACGGTCTCCTCGAACATCCGGGGAGAGTTATCGGGGAGCGGTTCTCCGTAGGTGGCATCGGCAGCCGTCCCCGGCCAGCGGATCCCCTCGATCCGAAAAGGCACACCCGAACGGTTGACCAGTGTCGCGGCGATCCGGACCTCGTCCCCCGGGGCGGCCGCATAATCGGCAGCGATGGCCTCCATCCAGAGCCCGGAACAAGCCTGGATGACGCGCAGCAATTCCTGTTTCTTGATCGAGGCCCAGTGCGTTTCCTTGAGCCGAGTGATCTCCCCGTAGGCGCTCAGCAGTTCGGGAACGGAATCGGCTGGGCGTTCGGGATCGAAGGACCCTAGGGCCGAATCCAGCAGGCGGCCGACCCTGTCCCCACCTGGCACGCGTGCCCAAGAGGTATCGATCCCGTCGAAAATGTCTTTTTGGGCAGGCTCCCCGCCGACCAGCTTGAAGTAGTCGAGGCGCGATCCGCGCCGGCCCGTGGCTCCGAAACCCTGACTCTTGTGCATGGAACGGCTTTCCGCAGCCATCTCGGAGTAGGACTTGCCGAGCAGGACATTGTAGGCACCCGAATCGTAGTTCTGGAGGCTCCCTGCCTCCTCCTGGCTGGGGCGCCAGCTGTTCACGTACAATCGCCTGGCCTGCCAGGGCTCGACAAACTCGAGCTGTTCGGGGAAGCGGGCCGGATCGGAGGCCGCTGAGAACGCCTCCTTGATGAGCCATCCCCCCGCCGAATGATGGCCGTGCCCGCTGGAACCCTCGACCGCGAAGCGGGAGACGACCACGTCGGGGCGGAAGCGGCGGATGATCCAGACCAGGTCGGACAAGATCTCCTCCCTGCCCCAGATCTCGAGTGTTTCTTCTGGAGTTTTCGAGTACCCGAAATCGATGGCCCGTGTGAAGAACTGCTCAGCGCCGTCGATCCGGCGCGCCGCCATGAGCTCCTGCGTGCGGATGATCCCGATCTCGGCCCCTTTTTCCGGGCCGATCAGGTTCTGGCCGCCGTCGCCGCGGGTCAAGGACAGGTAAGCAGTACGAAACCTACGGCCCTTGGAAAAGTACGCCAGTGCCGAGGTGTTTTCGTCGTCGGGATGGGCTGCAACATAGAGCACGCTCCCCAGCACGTTGAGCTTGTGCAGGGCGATCTGCAGCTCCGCGGCATCGGGGAGCTCGATCCGCTGGGCATTCGAATCCGTGCTTAGCGCGAGCAGCCCGGCCAGAATACAGATTAGAAATATGGACTTGTTCACATGCCTTTCCTTTCCAGACTCGAAACGAGCAGGAGATCAGGGAAGCAGCCCTGAGATCAGATCAGAAGACGATTATTCTGTGACCACTTCGATCTTGAAGGGGACCACGAGCTCTTCCCAGTGGAGATAGGCTGAGGCAGAGGTGCCAGCCAGGCCCGCGAAGCCGAATTCCAACCATTCCTGGTGTGAGGCCTTCATCGGTGTGACGGTTATGCGGAGCGCATCCTCCTCCTTGTTGTAAGCATAGCTGCCCCAACCGGAGTTATTGGTGTTGAAGACGACGATCCAAGTCGTCTCCGAGGGGATCATGTGGATGCTGTACTTGCCCGCGGCAAGTTTCTTCCCTTCGATCAGGATGTCCTTGTTGAATTCAATGGTGGTGTTCTCGTCAGCACCGGCACGCCAGGGAAAGGGCTGGTCCTTGGAGTATCTGTTTCCAGGCGCGAGGCCGAAGGGTACGAGCTCTCCCCAGATCTTCCGACCCTTCACGCCGGGGCGGCTGTACACGATGGTGATGTTCGTCTCGACCCCCAGGGTTTGGGAGACGCTCGCCTGGAGGCTCGGCCGGACCTGGTCCCCCTGCGCGAATGACAGGGCAGGCAGGATCAGGAGCAAACCCAGAACCACGGTAATACCTAAATTGCTGAAACGTTTCATGTCCTCCTCCAGTAAGGCAGAAAATAGATTTAAAATCTCATAATGCAAGGCTTTCCAAACTTCTTGCTGTGGAATGCCTACCATTATAGTAGAATTTACGGATTTGTAAAACAAAAGTTCTAGCGGAGGGTGACGACCTTGGCTCCGAACACGCTCACCACGGCGCTCTCCCCCAACATGGCCCCGATCTCTGAGTACACATGCCCGTGATAGACATAGCGGGGCTGTTTGTCCTCGATGTAGCGGCGCAGGGACTGGCTGCCCTCATGCACAGAATCCGGCTGGTCGGTTATGCGAAAGACCGGGGCATGCGTGATGAAGATATCCACGTAGGGAAAGTGGTTGAGCTCGAAGCCGGCCTTGGCATCGTCCCACTCATAGGCACCCGTAGGTTTGGAGGACGGGGCGCCATGATACCCCCCGATCACCCAATTCCGCTGCTGTACGATCTTGCGGTGGATGTCCTCCACACACTCGGGAAACGGGCCGGTCGGATCGTGATTGCCCTTGACCGCATAGATCGGCTGTGTGAAGACGTCGAAGATCTCCTGCAGGATGTGGAACGGGACATCCCCGAGAGAAAGCACGAATTCGATGCCTCCACCCAAATGTTCTTCAAAATGGGGCTTGCCATAGTCTGCGATCACGAGAACACGGCTCGGCAGTGTACCCATTTTTTTTAATGCTCCCTTTTGCAGCTCGCAATGGATTATATCAATGCGATTCATCATCCACAACTGCAATTTTCATTTGATACGTCATGACCGATAGGGAGGAATCGAGGCAAACAAGAGGAGCAAAGGTTTCGCAGCAGCGGTTGAGGTGTGGGGCAGATTGCATTCCGGATTTAGGTGGTATACGATCGAACCTCCCGTGTTAGAGTAGCCCATGCCTGAAGACCTTGATTTCTCCGTCATCCTCCCCGTCTGCCACAGCGGGCGGTTCCTGAGGGCGGCTCTACGCTCTCTGAAGGAACTTGATTATCCCACCGACGAATTCGAAGTGTTGGTGGCCGGAAGTCGGGATGATGAGGAGAGCCGGCGCATTGTTGTCGAGGAAGCAGGTGACGCTGCTGTAAGCGTCCGCTACGTTCCGAGTCCGTTCGATCACAAGGCGGCGTTCCTTAACGCGGCCTGCAGGGAAGCTCGGGGCCGGTTCTGGATCTTCACAGACGACGACTGCCGGTTCATCCCCGACTGGCTGGGCCGCTACCAAGAGGCCTTGACGGGGGATCCCCTGATCGGATTGGTAGGAGGACCGGATATCCTGGAAGAGGGAGCCTCCGGATTCGACCACTCCCTGGACTATGTCCTGCGATCCCCCCTGGTCCGGGGGAGATCGTCCCTGCTCCCCGGGAGGCGTTTGGTCAAGTACTATCCCAAGCTCTTCAATATGGGGATCTCACGCAGAGCGGCCCTGGACATCTCCAGTGCCAGGATGAGTGAGTCGGCTGGGATAAGAGAGACTGAGACACTTTGTGTGTTCGATGAGGCTCTCAAGGTCCACGAGGATGTCGACCTTGGGGAAAGGATCGGGAAAAGCGGCCGCAAGCTCATTTTTGCCGAGGATGTCTACGTCAAACACTTTCGGGACACGAACTGGCGCAGCTTTCTCATGCGCAACTTTCGGTTGGGCGGAGCGTGCCGGAGATTGGGGACACATCGCCTCGCTCAGACGCTGCTCGCCCTGCTCGTGCTGGGGACAGGAGCCAGCCTGGCGGCCGCCCTGATGAACGGTACGCTGGGAGGGATCGTGCTCGTCATCCCGGGTGCCTACGCCGCTCTACTCGCTGCGGCCGGACTGCACGGCAGCCTCAAGCTCCGCTCCTTTGGCGCGCTGTTCCGCATCCCCGGCCTGTTGGCTGGCCTCCATTTCAGCCGCGGGCTGGGCTATATCATCCCATCGCTTTGAGCCGCCTGGATAGAACTGATTCTCCGGTATTGTCCCTTACATCCACGTTTTTAGGGCCAAAAATAGCGTTTTAAGGCCAAAAAACCATGCCTTTAAGCATCTAACTCTATTGAAATCAATAAGATTTCATGGTCCGTCCCCAAAAAGATAGACAAAAGACCCGCGTGTAAATAGAATTGTTGCGCATGATAGCAAACAAATAAAGGAGACACCATGAATATCCGCAACCGCAGCACACACAGATGGCCGGCCGTACTGGCCGTGATCCTCATCCTGGCGGCAGGAGGCTTCCTGGCGCCGGATCTCGCGGCCCAGGAAGGAGGCAAAAAGGTCCTGACCCTCGAGGACTACCCCAAGTGGTCTCGCATCACGGCTCCGGGCATCGCGCCCAACGGCAAGTGGGCGACCTACGGATATCAACCCAACGACGGGGACAACACACTCTACATCAAGAGCCTGACCACGGATACGGTCTACGAGATCGCCGGCGGTTCACGCCCGGCCTTTTCCGACGACTCCCGCTGGGCCGCCTACCGGATCGAGCTGCTAAAGGAAGAAAAGGAAAAGCTGCGGAAGGCCAAGACGCCGATCACCTTCAAGGCAGAGCTCCTCAACCTGGGATCGGGTGACAAATACACCGTGGAGGCCGCGGATTCGTTCGTGTTTTCCAAGGGTGCCTACACCCTGGCGATCAAGAAACGGAAAGCCGACGCCAAGGCAAAGCATGGGGGCAGCGACCTGATCCTGCACTCGCTCAAGGACGGCCCCACGCTCAACCTGGGTAACGTCTCCCAGTTTGCATTCAACAAGCCGGGCACGCACCTGGCCTACATCGTGGACGCGGACGGGAAGTCGGGCAACGGCCTCTACCTGCTCACGCTCAACACCGGCAGCATGCACCCACTCGACACGGGAGAGAGCGACTACAGCCGGCTCACCTGGGACGAGGAAGGCACAGCGGTGGCGGCGCTCAAAGGAACGGAAGAGGAAGACAAGTTCCAGAAGTCCAATGTGCTGCTGGCCTTCACCGGGATCGATCAGAACCGGGTGGCGGCCGCCTCGTACGATCCGAAGAACGATCCCGAGTTCCCAGAAGACATGGTGATCAGCCAGTTCGGTTCCCTGTTCTGGGACAAGGACGCCACCAGCGTCTTCCTTGGCATCAAGGAACAGAAAGAGAAGGCCAAGCCCGGCAAGGACAAGGTGGCAAACGTGGACGTGTGGCACTGGAAGGACAAGGAGATCCAGTCTGTGCAGATGATCCGCGCGCGCCGCAACCGGGAATTCACCTATCGGTCTGTGTTCCACCTGAGGGACAAGCTGTTCGTGCGGCTGGCAGACGAGAAGATGCGGACCGTGACCACGACCAAGGACGGCCGCTGGGGGCTGGGCAGGGACGACACGCCGTATCTACTCCAGCTCGACATAAGCCGCGGCAAGGCCGACTACACCCGCATCGATACGCGCACAAACAAGAAACAGGAGATCGCGAAGAGGCTCGAGCGCCCCCTGGGATCCTCGCCCGACGGGCGCTTCTTCCTGTATCTGAAGGACAAGGAGCTCCATGCCTATGACATGGAGACAGGAGCGGCGACCCTGCTCAAGGGAGAGACACCCGGATTCTTCGTGAACGAGGACGATGACCACCAGTACGATGCCAAGCCCGGGTACCGCCCTGCAGGATGGGCCAAGGATGGAAGATCCGTCATCATGTCCCACAAGTACGACCTGTATCAGGTCGCGCTGGATGGGAGCGGCGTCAAGAATCTGACCGGCGGGACCGGCACTCAGGAAGAGATCCGGTTCGGATACATGCGGCTGGACCCCGAGGAGGAGTACATCGACACAACCTCGACGCTCCTTCTGTCGGCCTACGGAGAGTGGACCAAAAAGAGCGGATTCTACGACCTCTCGGCAGCGGGCAAGCTCAGGAGCCTCACCTTCGACGACTGCCGCTACGGCCGCCTCCAGAAGGCCAAGGATGCCGAGGTCCTGATCTATTCGTGCGAGACATTTACGGATTTCCCAGACTACTATGCCGTGGACCCCGAGTTCCGCTCACCCTCCAAGATCACGGACGCCAATCCGCAGCAGGCTGAGTATGCCTGGGGCCGGCGGGTCCTGATCGACTACGAAAGCACCCGCGGGAAGAAGCTCCAGGCCACGCTCACGCTGCCGGCGGGCTACGAACAGGGCAAAACCTACCCCATGCTGGTCTATCACTACGAAAAGATGTCCCAGCGCCACCACCAGTATTCCATGCCGGTCTATGACGACCGCCCCCACATGTCGACCTATGCCAGCGACGGGTACCTGGTCCTGATGCCCGACATCGTGTACGCGGATGGGACGCCCGGATCGAACGCGCTGGAGTGCGTGGTGCCGGCGGTCGAAAAGGTCATCGAGCTCGGCTATGCCGATCCCGAGCGGATCGGGCTGCAGGGCCACAGCTGGGGCGGATATCAGTCGTCCTTCATGGTGACACAGACCGAGATCTTCGCCTGTGTCGTGACTGGGGCGCCGCTCACCAACTTGATCAGCATGTACAACATCCTCTACAAGGGCTCGGGCAACACCAACCAGCCGCTGATCCAGTTCGGCCAGGGCCGCCTGGGCAAGACCCCCTGGGAAGACATGGACCACTACCTCGGCCAGTCGCCCGTGCACCAGGCCGAGGGCATCAAGGTGCCGTTCCTGATCCTGCACGGCACAGAAGACGGGGCCGTGGACTGGAACCAGGGGCTCGAGTACTACACGGCGGCGCGCCGGCTGGGCAAGGAAGTGATCCTGCTGTCCTACCCGGGAGAGCCGCACCACCTGAGCAAGGTCGAAAACCAGAAGGACTTCCAGGTGAGGATGAAACAGTACTTCGACCACCACCTGAAGGGCGCCGACGCCCCCGACTGGATGACCCGCGGCATCTCCTTCCTGGATAAAAAGAAATAATTCGGGGTCGGACCATGAAATCCTGCTGATTATAAAGGAGTTAACACCTTAGAAGGCCCATTTTTAAGGCTTAAAACGCCACTTTTGGGGGTGTTTTCGTGCATTTAAGGAAATATTCATCTCTGAAACTTACGGAGGAATAGGAGTAGCCATGAGAAAAACCAGCCACGGACACATGAGATTCACGTTGTATATGGTTTTGGCTTCGGCCTTGATGACAGCTGCTTGCCAGCCAGCGCCGGCCGTCATCCAGCAGCCCAATGTCATCGTCATCATGGTGGATGACCTCGGATACGGCGATGTGGGGAGCTATGGTGCCACTGCGGTCGAAACGCCGCACATCGACCGCCTGGCCGCGGAAGGCATTCGCTTCACAAGCGGCTACACTTCCGCAGCCACGTGTACGCCCACCCGCTTCGCGTTCCTGACAGGAAAATATGCCTGGCGGCAGGAGGGCACCGGGATCGCGCCTCCCAATGCGACCGCCCTCATCCAGCCAGGAACCATGACGCTCCCCTCCATCATGCAGCAGGCGGGATACGCCACAGGTATCGTCGGCAAATGGCACTTGGGACTGGGCGAAACGCCCGCACCGGACTGGAACGGGGAGCTCAAACCCGGGCCCCTCGAGATCGGATTCGACTACTGCTTCCTCATGCCCACCACGGGCGACCGTGTGCCGTGCGTGTATGTGGAAAACCACAGGGTCGTCAACCTCGATCCCGACGATCCCATCACCGTGACGAACGACAATCCTGACGGCCAACCCTCCGGTCAAACACACCGCGACTCACTCAAGATGGACTGGAGCCACGGGCACAATTCCTCGATCATAAATGGTATAAGCCGGATCGGATTCATGACAGGAGGACACGAGGCCCGCTGGCGCGACGAGGACATGGCCGACGTCTTTACAGAGAAGGCGGTCGCATACATTGAAAAGCATGCGGAGGAGCCATTTTTTCTGTTCTTTTCCACCCATGACATCCATGTGCCCCGCATGCCCCACGAGAGGTTCCAGGGCAAGACCGAACTCGGCTTCCGCGGGGATGCCATCGTGGAGACGGACTGGTGTGTTGGCCAGCTCCTCGACACTCTTGACCGGCTGGATCTGGTGGAGAACACTCTCGTCATATTTTGCAGCGACAACGGCCCTGTGCTGGACGACGGCTATCAGGACGGCGCCATAGAGAAGCTAGGCGGCCACAGGCAGTCCGGTCCCTTTCGCGGCGGAAAATATGGCATCTACGAAGGGGGCACCCGCACGCCGTTTATCACCCGCTGGCCGGAAACCATCGTGCCGGGGACCTCGGAGGAGATCGTCTGTGTGATCGACATCGCGGCCAGCATGGCGAGCCTGGTCGGGCAGACGCTCATAGGGGACGCATGCCCGGACAGCTTCGACCTGCTCCAGGCACTCCTGGGTGAACCCGGAGCCAAGGGTCGTGACCACCTGGTGGAGCAGGGTCGCGGCCTGGCCCTACGCATGGGCGACTGGAAGTTCCTGCAGCACCCAAATGACAAGCCGGTCAAGTCCCTGACCTACGAGAAGGGCCCCGGCCAGTTCGAGCTCTTCAACCTTGCACAGGATCCTGCCGAGACGATAAACCTCATCGATCAATTCCCGGACCGGGCCGAGCAGATGAAAAAACGCCTCGAAGAGATCCGCCAGAGCACTCGCACACGCAGGTGACTACTGCCTTGCGCAGGTGACTACTTCCTTGTGAGTGCATGAGCACTCTGAATTTTCTGACGCTACTTTAATATCCACTGATCGCCCTCTTTCTTGAGCGTCAGGGTTGCTTTGGCATCGGGCTTGATGGTGATGCGGATCTCCAGAGGTTCGGGCTGTAGCAGCAGCTTCAACGTGTACGTGCCCTCCATAATCTGCACCGGCTCTCCCCCGACGACACCCCGGGCTTTCACTCCGCCCCGGTCGTCCAGCAGCACGAATTCGATCCGCAGCGTCTGCTCCAGCGAATCCAGCAGCTGCTCCGAATCCTTGGCATCCAGGTAGATCCCCCCTGTCGACACAGCAATGGCTTCCAGCTGCTTCCGTGCATCCACTTCCTTGATGTCGAATCCCACGATGTTGACCTGCAGATCCAGACCGGCCTCCTCCAACGCCGGCGCGATCGAGTCGATGTCCCCATCGCAGCTTTCCACTCCGTCGCTGATCAGGACGATGGTACCGCTCCCGATCTCCTTAAAATCCTTGATCCCCTCCAGCACGGAATACACCAGAGGTGTCTTCCCACGCGGCGTAATGGCTTCCACCTCGTCCTTCAGCTGCGCCTTGTTGATCAAACCGATCGGCGTCACCAGCTCCGTATCCTGGCAGGCCTTGCTGTCGTTCAAACCGTATCGATGCCCGTAGAGCCGCAGCCCGACGTTCATCTCATCCGGCAGTCCCCTGATGATCTCTTTTAGGACCTCCTTGGCGATAGCGATCTTGGCCGTGCCCGCGATCTGCCCCCACATGGAGTTGGACGCATCCAGGATCAGCTCCACGTTCTTGGCCGCCGCCGCCTCCTCGCCTTCCTCCAACCGCACCTCCACCGCACCCGGCTTCTGCTCGGGGAGAGTGCGACCGAGCGAAACCTCAAGGCAGT
>CBESWG010000073.1:0-12127 GCA_965533275.1 uncultured bacterium | reverse complement strand
CAACACTTGACAAATCTTTATATATTACATAGATTATATAGAGAATCGGATAAACCTTTTTTTGGCGGCAAAAATGCGCTAGAATAGGGTACCTGAACCCCCAAGTTTCGGAGGTTCAGGTTCGATCCAATACTAAGGGAGGAACGAAGAGATGAAGAGATTCACAGTTCCCAGAGCAGCACACTGTTCCGAAGGCTGCCATACCGGATCCTGAGTACGATACAAAACTACTCGCAGGATTTAAACAGAGGTACTAGATAAACAAGAGGCCCGCTGTCCTCTTCCTAAACGGGGGGAGTGCAGCGGGTTTTTTGTTGGTTCACTTATTTGTTTGTTTTTTGATTGTTTTGTTTTTGAGAAGTGGGGCCTCAGCCCTCCTGCTCCGATATGCGTTCGATGATCCCGGAAGAGGAGTGGCCGGGCCGATAGGGAACGATGACCACCCGGCCTCCGGCGGCCTCCACTTCGGGTTTGCCCACCACTTCCTCGGGTTTCCAGTCCCCGCCCTTGACCAGCACGTCCGGCACGATCTCTTCGATGAGCCGCAGGGGCGTCTCATCGGAAAATGAGATCACGGCGTCGACACTTTCCAGCGCGGCCAGGATCTCGATCCGCTCTTCCAGGGGAAAAATGGGACGTCCCTCTCCCTTGAGCCTGCGGATGGAGTCATCCTCGTTCACGGCCACGACCAGAATGTCGCCCTGCTGCCGGGCATAGGTCAGCAGGTGGATATGCCCCCCATGCAGCAGGTCGAAACAGCCGTTGGTGAAGACGACCCTGAGGCCTCGGCGCCGCCAGTCCCGGCGGACAACGCACAGCTGTTCCAGCTGAAAGTGTTTAGGTTCGTTCCTGGCCTTCACTGGTGAGCTCCACTGCATGGGGGGGGTCAGTCCATGTAGCCCAGATCGCGGAGCTGCTGCTCGATCTTGTCCCGATCCTGCGGCTCCAGCTCCCGGGTCACCGGGATGTTTTCCAGGGGGTGTGTCTGTTTTCCCCAGCCGATCTTGCCCCAGGCCCGTTCGTGCAGATAATAAAACAACATCTTGGAGGAAGCCTCCACCAGGCCGGCTCCCAGTGTCAAGACCCATTCGCGCGTCAGGACATAGATGATGGTCATGGTGGTGAGGGATGCGATCACGCGCCAGCTGATGGCCTTCAGCACGGTCCGTGTATGAGTCTCTCCCAGTTTGCCTTTCATACTTCTCGACATTTTCGACTCCTGACGCCCGATTCACCTAGGCTGTCCACGCAAATTATTGAGCCTCCGGCTCTTCCCAAGGACCTGCAGACCATGCTCAAGTGATTTTCCTCGCCGGGGGCTTCAGCCGGATATTCTCTGAAAATTCCCAGGTGTGGTCGGGTCGGAAGATGCCGTCGTCCTTGAGCCGGGACGATACCATGAACGAGTACAGGCTCCTGTGGTAGTCAAACGGATACCCGTCCCGTTTGTGGATCGCAACATCCAGGTAGTAAGTGCCGTTCACCAGGTTCATGCGCTCCATCCTGCAGGCGACCCTGCCTTTTCCCTGGGCCTCGATGGCGGCGTAATCCTCCAGCAGCGTATTGGTCCCGTAGACCAGGATCCCCTGCGAGTTGAAGATCCCGATCCCGAAGGCGAAATCCTTGATCCGGGAATAGGCCTCCACATCCAACTCGAGAACCATGCCCTCGTCTGGCGAGAAGACATGTTTTTCCTTGCCATCCAGCCCCTTCAGGCGGACCTTTCTGATCTCGATCTCCCGCTTGCCCCAGCGGTTCTCCCTGCGCTCCTCCGCCTCTGCGAAGTCCTGCTCCAGTTCGATCTCCTGCTGCCGGTGTTCGAACTCGTCCTCTGCCTTTTCCGCCACGTCCTGGAGATAGGCGTCGATGACGCGGCGCGGCTCCCCGATGGTCTGCACGCTCCCGTTCTTCATCCAGGCCACGCGGTCGCAGATCTTCTCCACGGTGCTCAGGTCATGGCTGACGAACAGGATGGTCTTCTTGCGGCGGCGGAAATCATCGATCCGTTCCAGGCACCTGGGAACAAAAGAGGCGTCCCCCACGGCCAGCACCTCGTCCACCAGCAGGACGTCCGGGCTGACGTTGATGGCGATGGAGAAGCCCAGACGCATGTACATACCGGAGGAGTAGGTCTTGACCGGAGCGTCGATGAACTCCTCGAGCTCCGCGAAGCGCACGATGTCGTCGTATTTATCGTGGATCTGCTTCTTGGAGAGACCCAGCATGATGCCGTTGATCGTGATGTTTTCCCGTCCCGTGATCTCGGGATGGAATCCGGCCCCCAGTTCGATGAGAGCAGCCACCTTGCCACGAACCTCGACACGGCCGGAAGTGGGCTTGGCGATGCCCGCCACCACCTTGAGCAGAGTGCTCTTGCCCGAACCGTTCTCACCGATCACGCCGAAGGTGGTGCCGGTTTCGATATCGAAGGAGACATCGTCCAGGGCATGGACCAGCTCATCGGGCCGCAGCGACCGGAACAGATCGCCCTTGAGCAGGGCGCTCTTGAAGGTCTTGAAGCGGTGCTGGGAGGAATACTTCTGATAGATGCGTGTGAGGTTCTCGATCTCGATGGCGATCACTTAGACCTCCTCCGGAAAGGAATCCCGCAGCTTGTCAAAAACGTAATACCCGACGAACAACAGGACCAGAGATACCAGAAAGGTGACGCCCAGGCGTTTCCAACGGATCATCTCTCCGAAGAACACACAGTTCTGATAGCCCCACATGATATGGGTCATGGGATTCAGATCCATCAGCACCTTGAAGGCCTGATGGCTCTGGATGCGCTCCCAGCTGACCGGGTAGATTATGGGGGAGGCGAAAAACCAGAAAGTCAGGAGGTTGGCCAGGATATCCCGGATGTCGCGGAAGTGAACGGTGAGGGCCGAGACCAGGAGGGCCAACCCCAACGTGAACACGTACTGCACGAGGATCACGACGGGCAGGAAAAGCAGGAAGGGCGTGAAGGGCTTTCCCAGGATGGGGATGAAAAGCAGCAGGATCGGCAGCCCGAACAGGAAGTGTACGAAATTGCTGGTGACAGCGACGATGGGCAGGATCTCTGTGGGAAACAGCATCTTCTTGATCAGGTTCCCCTGCGTGAGCAGCACATTGGACGACTCCAGGATCGAGGGCGCGAACCACACCTGCCAGGGGAGGACCCCGCAAAACAGGAAAAGGGCATAGAGGGAGGGTGAATTCTGCATCGCCTCCCAGCGCGCCGGGATGATGTATCCGAAGACAAACGTGTAGATGATCAGGAGGAGCATCGGGTTGATGAAGGACCACAGAAAGCCCAGAACGGTGCCCCGGTACCGGGCCTTGAGCTCGCGGCTCACCAGGCTCTGGATGAGCACCCGGTACTTGTACAGGTCCTTGACCCTAGCTGTCAGGTTGAGCATGTGTTCTCCCGGCAAATATCTCGCGGGCCTCCCGCGTATACTCTCCGTCCTTTCGGAGGAGCACGAGCGGCCTCTCGATCAGGGGCGTTGCCGCTTCAAGCCCAAATTCCGTCAGGAACAGATTGGGTCTCTCCCCGCTGCGCGGCCGCACCGTACGCTCCCGGCGAAGCCCCAGCCCGGAGGCGGCAGCGGCTTCAGAAAATTCGGCTCGCCGGGCTTCCGGAAACACGAAACAAGCCCGCCCGCGGGGGGTCAGCAGTTCCGCCGTCTTGCGCATTATAGCAAAAATATCACATTTTAACTCATGTTTGGCGATGGACTTCTCGATCGAGCCGGAGAGGTTCCCCCGCCCGCGGGCATGGTAGGGAGGATTCGCGAAGATAAGCGAGAAGGCACGCGCGGGGTTGAATGTGACCAGGTCCTGCTGCAGAACGGTGATGCGGTCTTCGAGCCCGTTCAGCCGGACATTCTTCGCTGCCAGTGAAAACAGGGCGGGCTGGAGCTCGAGCGCCGAGATGTGGCGGAAGGGCTTGATGCTCAGAAGGAGCGCAATGATGCCGCTGCCGGTCCCCAGTTCCAGTCCCTCGTCATCCACGCGGGTCTGAATGAAATCCGCCAGCAGGGGGGCATCCAGGGAGAAGCGGTAGCCCTTTCTTTTCTGGAGCACGCGAATTCGCCCGTGATAGAAGCGATCCAGAGTCTCATCGTCAGCCGGATTGAGGTCCATCGGATTCGCCCCGGAGGGGTTCGGTAAAGACCAGCACCAGGTCGGGCCTCACCTCGGCGTAGCCTCCCTCCACGGAGAAGCGTTCTTCCCTGCCCGAGGAACGGTACACAAGCTCGCCGCGGCCCAATGCCAGCATCAAGGGACGGTGTCCGGGGAATATGCCCACGTACCCATCCAGGCTCGGGAGGGTCACCTCCTGGACCTCTTCCTCGGCCAGCAGTTTGTGGGACGTGATGACCCGGAGCCGCAGGGATGTGGGGGGAGGGAGGGCCTCGCTCATTGCGCCTTCAGCTCCTCTGCCTTTTCCACGACATCCTCGATCCCGCCGACCATATAGAACGCCTGTTCCGGCTTGTCGTCGTGCTGCCCGTCCACGATCTCCTTGAATCCACGCACCGTGTCCGCGACGGCCACATACTTGCCTTCTCGCCCGGTGAATTCCCTGGCGACGTTGAAGGGTTGGGAAAAGAACCGCTCGATCTTCCGGGCCCGGGCTACGACCAGCTTGTCCTCCTCGGAGAGTTCCTCCATGCCCAGGATTGTGATGATATCCTGCAGGTCCTTGTAGCGCTGCAGGACCTCCTTGACGTCCCGGGCCACTTGGTAGTGCTCCGGGCCGATGATCCTCGGGTCCAGGATGCGGGAAAAGGAGTCCAGCGGATCCACCGCCGGATAGATCCCCTTCTCGGTCAGGGCGCGGGACAGGTTGGTGGTCGCATCCAGGTGGGAGAAGGTAGTGGCCGGTGCGGGATCGGTGAAGTCGTCGGCCGGGACATATATGGCCTGGACCGAGGTGATGGATCCCTTCTTGGTCGAGGTGATACGCTCCTCCAGCTCTCCCAGTTCGGAGGCGAGGTTCGGCTGGTAACCCACGGCCGAGGGCATGCGCCCCAGCAGGGCCGAGACCTCGGCTCCGGCTTGGACGAAGCGGAAGATGTTGTCGATGAACAGCAGGATGTCCTGGTTCATGACATCCCGGAAATATTCGGCCACGGACAGGGCGGTCAGCCCCACGCGGAGCCGGGCCCCCGGGGGCTCGGTCATCTGCCCGAAGACCAGGGCGGTCTTGTCGATGACCCCCGATTCCTTCATCTCCAGCCACAGGTCATTGCCCTCCCGGGTCCGTTCCCCCACGCCTGCGAACACGGAATACCCCCCGTGCTTCTGGGCCACGTTGTGGATGAGCTCCATGATGATGACCGTCTTGCCGACTCCCGCGCCGCCGAACAGCCCGATCTTGCCGCCCTTGAGGAAGGGCTGGATCAGGTCGATCACCTTGATCCCGGTCTCGAACATCTCGAGCTCGGTGCTCTGGTCTTCCAGGCTGGGGGGCTGGCGGTGGATGGGGTAGCGCAGGTCGGTCTCGATCGGTCCCATGTTATCCACCGGCTCGCCGATGACATTGAGCATCCGGCCCAGTGTGGCCTCCCCCACCGGCACCTGGATGGGAGCATCCTGGTCCACCGCTTTCATGCCTCGAGCCAGGCCATCGGTCGGGTGCATGGACACGCAGCGGACCCGGTCCTCGCCCAGGTGCTGCTCCACCTCGACGATGATGTCGATGGGATTGTCGGTCTCGAAGCCCTCGCTCGTGATGCGGATGGCGTTGTAGATCTCGGGAAGCCCCACCTCCTTGAATTCCACATCCACCACGGGGCCGATCACCTGGACCACACGGCCGACCCTCCCGTTCGATCCGTCTGCGGCTTTGGCCTCAGGTGCCGGGATCTCGGCCTTCTTCGTATCCGTCGCCTCGGGGGATGAACTCTGTTTGGCTTTGTCTTCCATGATGAACTCCGTGTCTATCGGTTTTTAGCCAGGGCTTCCACGGCGGAAATGATCTCCAGCAGTTCTTTGGTGATGGAAGCCTGTCGGATCTTGTTCAGGACCAGCGTCAGGTCACTGATCAGTTCCTCGGCGTTATTGGTGGCGTTATCCATGGCCATCATGCGGGCGGCATGCTCGGCCGCGATGGATTCGTACACACAGTGGCAGACCTGGTCTTCGAAATACAGGGGGAGAAGTGTCCTCAGGAAGGACTCCACACCTGGCTCCCAATCGGACACTTCGGAGCCGGCGGGCGTCTCGTCTGAAGGCTGCAGGGGGAGGAGCGGGGCGATCGTCACACGAGGGGCGAGGATGGACTTGAATTCGTTGTAGGCGATGTAGACCGCATCCGTCCGGTTGAGCACGTAGTCCCGCATCAGTTCCCTGGCCAGGTCCCGGATCTCCTGCTCCTCCAGCTTCTGGACCCGGCCCACGAGGCTGAGGTCGACCCTGTAATCCAGCCGCTTGAAGAACTGGGCCGCCTTCTTCCCCAGCAGGGAGAGCCGGATGTCGCACCGCTCCCTCTTCTCCCGAAGGAACCCATGTGTGCTCTCAAGCAGGTTGGAGTTGAAGGCGCCGGCCAGTCCCTTATCGGACGTGACGACCAGCACCTGGATCTTCTTCTCAGGACGTTTTTCCAGCAGGGGGTGTCCGCTCCTCTGCGCCGCTGCCAGCGCGGCCGCAGCCAGCTCCGGGGAATGGTGCCAATAGGGACGCCCTTCCAGGACTGTCCGCTGTGCCTTTTTGAACTTGGCCGTGGCCACGGACTTCATGGCCTGCGTGATCTGCTGAGTATTGCGCACGCTCTTGATGCGGCGCCTCAGGTCGATCAGGGCGGGCACAGGCTTTACTCCGTCTCTCCGGCGAAGGCCTGATTGAACGCGGTCAGTTCCTGCGCGATGGCCTCGTCCAGCTCGGCGTCGATCTTCTTTTCCACCATGATCTGCTTGAGCACATGGGGCAGCTCCCTTTCGAAGTGGGCGAAGAGCTTCTGTTCATAGTCCTGGATCTGATCCACGGAGAACGCGTCCAGGAAGCCGCGGTTCCCGGCATAGATGATCAAGACCTGTTTCTCGACCGACAGCGATGAGTACTGGTCCTGCTTCAGGATCTCGGTCAGCCGCGCCCCCCGGTCCAGCTGGGCCTGGCTGGCCTTGTCCAGCTCGGTCCCGAACTGGGCGAAGGTCATCAGCTCCCTGTACTGAGCCAGGTCCATCTTCAGCTGCCCCGCCACCTGCTTCATGGCCTTGATCTGGGCATTGCCGCCCACGCGGGAGACTGAGATCCCCACGTTGACGGCCGGCCGGACTCCCTGGTTGAAGAGCTCCGGTTCCAGGTAGATCTGGCCGTCCGTGATGGAGATCACGTTGGTGGGGATGTAGCCGGACACATCCCCGGCCTGGGTCTCGATGATCGGCAGGGCGGTCAGGGACCCGCCCCCGTTCTCCTCGTTGTACTTGGCGGCCCGCTCCAGCAGGCGGGCATGCAGGTAGAAGATGTCGCCGGGGTAGGCCTCCCGCCCCGGCGGCCGCCTCAGCAGCAGCGAGATCTCGCGGTAGGCGGCGGCGTGTTTGGAGAGGTCGTCATACACCAGCAGGGCATGCTGGCCCTTGTCCCGGAAAAACTCGCCGATGGCGCAACCGCTGTAGGGCGCCAGATACTGCAGGGACGAACTGTCGCTCGCCGAGGAGGCCACCACGATGGAATACTCCATGGCCCCGTGGTCCTCCAGCACCTTGAGGATCTGAGCGACGGTGGAGTTTTTCTGCCCGATGGCCACATAGATGCAGATGACGTCCTTGCCCTTCTGGTTGATGATGGTGTCGATCGCTATCGCGGTCTTGCCGGTCTGGCGGTCACCGATGATCAACTCACGCTGGCCTCGGCCGATGGGGATCATGCTGTCGATGGCCTTGAGGCCGGTCTGGAGCGGTTCCCGCACGGGCATCCGTTCCACGACTCCAGGCGCGAGGCGCTCCACCATCATGTGGGCATCGGTCTGGATGGGGCCCTTGCCATCCAGGGGCAGGCCCAATGGGCTCACCACGCGGCCCACCATCCCCTGACCCGAGGGGACCTGCATGATCTTATGCGTGCGTTTGACGATGTCGCCCTCTTTGATCATGTGGCTCTCGCCCAGCAGAACGACCCCCACGCTGTCCTCTTCCAGGTTCAGAGCCAGCCCGAAGACGTCACTGGGAAACTCCAAAAGCTCGTTGGACATGACCCGGTCGAGCCCGTAGACGCGGGCGATGCCATCGCCCACGGAGATCACGGTCCCCATCTCCTTGATATCGATGTCGGTCTCATATCCCTCGATCTGGTGCCGAATGATCTTGCTTATTTCGTCTGCTTTGATTTGCATGGTTCCGTCTACCCTTCTATGATATGGTCCTTAAGCCTTTCCAGGCTGCCCTTCAACGAGACATCGTACTCGAAATTTCCCTTGCGCAGAGTCAGCCCCCCGATGAGGGAGGGATCCTGCCGATACTTCAGGGCCACTGGCCGCTGCTCGATCTTTTCAAGCTTTTCCTGCAGGGCTGTTCTCTGGGCCGGGGTCAGCGGCACGACCGAGAAAACCTCGAGGGTGGAGACCCCGCGGGCCTCGTTCCACAGGTCGGGGAGCAAGGCGATGATCTCGGGCAGGAGGTCGAGCCGGTCCTTTTCCAGGAGCAGCGAGAAAAACCGCCGGGCCTTGGGCTGCAGAGAGAGCCGCTCCATGATATCCTCCGCGATCTTCTGCTTCCGCGAGGGCGGAACGAACGGGGTCAGCAGGACATCCCCCAGCTGCTTATGTTCCGCCATCAGGGTGGAGAGAGAACGCAGTTCTGCGAGCACCAAGGCAAACTCCTCCTCGGTCCGGAGCGAACCCAGCAGCCCCTGACAATAGCGCTTAACCAGAACCTGGCTTTTCATAGAGACTCTCGAGTCTTTCGATGGATCTATCGATGAGCCGCGCCTGGCTCTCTGACGTGAGCCGGGCCCGGATCCTCTCCCGGGCCTGATCGGTGGCCAGCCCCGCAGCATATTCCCGCAGCTCCCGTGTGACACTCTGGGAGATCAGGCCGATCTCCTGTTGAGCCAGCAGTTTAAGCCTTTCGGCTTCCTCCCGGGCACGGCCGATGATACCCTCCTTTTCGGCCTGTCCCCTCTCATCCGCCTCGGACCGGATGCGCTCGATCTCCCCGGTCAGTTCCTCCAGCCGGACCCGGGCCTCGCCCAACCGCGCCTCCGAGGCCTTGCGCGTTTCGTTCGTGTCCTTGATGGATCGCTCGATCTCCCGCCCCCGGCCCTCGAGGAATTTTTTGAGGGGCTTGTACATGAGGAATCCGAGCCCGCCGAACAGGATGACGAAATTCACGACCTTGCCCAGGAACTCCATGGAATTGGATCCGTGAACTTCCTCTTCGCTGGACATGAACATCAGAGTCGGCAGCACCAGCAGGATCAGGAGGAGAGGCCGACGGGGTTTTTTCACGAGAGCAGCTTCTCCTCGATCTTCTCGGCCAGCCGCCCGCTCTCCTTTTCGAGTTCGGACTTGAGGTCCTGGACCTGCTTCTGCAGTTCCTTGCGGGCTTCGTCGACCTGGACCCGGCACTCTTTGGAAACCTCCGCGAGCAGTGCCTCTTTTTCCTTCAGGGCCGCTTTTTCCAGCGAGTCCTGGATCGCATAGGCCGCCGCGCGGGCCTTCTTGACATCGTCTTCGATCTTCTGGAGGCCGTCCGTGTATTCCCGCTCTGCCTGTTCCCCCGCCTCCCGATCCGCTCGGATACCCTCGTCCCGGTCTCGCATGACGCGTCGGATGGGATTGAAGACCGTCTTGGTCAACACCAGGACAAGGATCCAGACGATGGCGAAGACGAGGATTATGCTCGGATCGATCTGCAGCATTTTCTATTTTCTTTTGAGTTCAGGCGTAAAAAAGGGCCAAAAATCAGAAGGAATACTTACCATTTTTCAGATAAAAAAGCAAACGCCCTAACTCAAAGCGCCCTGCGGATCGGGGAACAGCTTTTTGACCTCGCCCACGAGAAAAAGCGATCCGGTGATGACGACCGAACCCCGTTCCCGGGCCAGCTCCAAACCGCGGCTCACGGCTTCCGCGGTGTCCAGCACCAGTTCGAACCTGTCCCGGAAGTGATGGGCCCGCCGTGCGATCTCTTCCGGGGAGGCCGCCCGCGAATAGGGATAGCGCGTGAGTATGATCCGCTCGGCGAGTGGGAAGAGCAACCGGGCCAGGTCCTCGATCTTCTTGTCCTGCATGGTGGCGAAGACCAGGATCACGGGAGGGGCCAGGTGTTCCCGTATATATTCCCGCAGCGCCTCCGCCCCCTCAGGATTGTGGGCCCCATCCAGGACGACTCGGGGTTGTTCGAGAAACGACTCCAGGCGGCCCTCCCAGCGTGTCGTCTGGATCCCCTCGATGATCTTCTCCCTGGAGAGGGGCTGCCACGAACGGCCTAGCTCGAGCGCAGCAGCCAGGGCCACGGCCCCGTTCCTGGCCTGATGCCGGCCGGGTAGCGAGGGAGTGAACACATGGGTCTCCCCTGAGGAAACATAGCGGAATCCGCCGCCAGGGGACGAAGGGTCGGGCTCCAGAGTGCTGTCCGGGCCGAAGACCTGGAGGAAGGGCGCATCCATCTCCACGGCCCGCTCCCGGATCGTCCGGACCGCCTCATCGGGTTCGACACCGCACACCAAGGGCGTGCCGGGCTTGATGATACCGGCCTTCTCGAAGGCGATCTCCGCCAGGGAATCGCCCAGGGAGCTTTGATGCTCCTCGGATATGGTGGTGATGACAGACAATGCGGGTGTCGCGACATTGGTGGCATCGAAGCGGCCTCCCATGCCGACCTCGAGAACCGCCATGTCAACGCGTTCCTCCTCGAAATACATCAAGGCTGCGCATGTGAGAAATTCAAAATGCGTGGGGGGGGAGGCCAGCTTGCCCGCTCCGATCAGCCGTTCGATCTGCGAGCGCAGCCGAGTCAGAACCCTGCTGAACGCCTTGGCCGGAACAGGATTCTCGCCGATCCGGATCCGTTCTTCATAGCGGACCAGGTGGGGCGACGTGTACAGCCCGGCCTTGAGCCCGTGCAGGGTCAGGATGCGGGTCAGCATGGCGCACACCGAACCCTTCCCATTGGAACCGGCCACCAGGACGCTCGGATAGCTGTGATGGGGATTCCCCAGAGACGAGAGGATGGCCCGGACATTGTCCAGCCCGAATTTGATACCCAGGGTCTGGATCTGCTCCAGATAATCCAGGCACTGCCGGTAGTTCATCGCGCCCGGTTGAGAAAGAGATGCAGGGCCCGGATGAGGTACTCGCTGAGTTCCCCTCTCCCCACCACTGCATCCAGCATGCCGTGTTGGAGCAGAAATTCCGAGCGCTGAAATCCCTTGGGCAGTTTTTCTTTGATGGTCTGCTCGATGACGCGGGGCCCGGCGAATCCGATCAGGGCATTGGGTTCGGCGATATTGATGTCCCCCAGCATGGCATAGCTGGCAGTCGTCCCCCCGGTGGTGGGATCGGTCAAGACGGAGATGTAGGGGATGCCGGCCTCTTCGAGCCGGGCGATGGCGGCGCTGGTCTTCATCAACTGCATCAGGGACAGAATACCTTCCTGCATGCGCGCTCCGCCGGAACAGGAGACCACGATGACCGGGAGCTCTTCTTTAAGGGCTCTTTCCAGCGCCCGTGTGATTTTCTCACCCACCACGGATCCCATGCTGCCCCCCATGAAGGCAAACGCCATGGCCGAGATCAACACGGGGATGCCTCCCATGCTGCCTTCGGCATTCAATACGGCGTCCGACAGGGAAGTCTTGGCCTGGTTTTTTCGTATCCGGTCTGAATATTTTTCGGAATCCTCGAATTTCAATGGATCGAGCGGCTGGATGTTCTCATCATACAGCTCGAATTTCCCGTCATCGAAGAGCATGTCCAGCCGCTCGCGAGCAGTGAGCCGGAAATGAAAGCTGCAGGCAGGGCAGACGGACAGGTTGTCGAGGATGTCCTGCTTGTACTGAATGCGCCGGCAGTTATTGCAGCGCGTCCACAGATTGTCCATTTCCAGCCTTGTTCTCCCCAATATCTCTTTTTTCTTTCTATCTAGCTTTCTTTTTTCCTTCTCTTGCCCGCCCCCCCCCGTCAGGAAGAGGCCTT
>CBESWG010000072.1:0-12549 GCA_965533275.1 uncultured bacterium | reverse complement strand
TGAACCCGGAAAAACCCGAGTCATCCCTGCCCTCAAGGAAGCTCTCAAGACCATGCGCACCGGGGAAAAGCGGCTCCTGATCGTCCCCGCGGACCAGGCCTACGGGACCTCGGGATTCTACGCCAGGCAGGAGGAGGGAGAGAAACGCTTCATCATCTCGCCCAACACGACATTGGTCTACGAGATCACTCTCTTGAAGATGCGCTGATACATGGATCTTGCCCGGCTCTCACAGGGGCGTGCCGGCCGAGGGGATAGCGCTATCGTTTTTTCTGGTCCAAATATGTGAAGTGGCTGTCGAGCTTCATCCAGCGGCCTCCCTTGACTTGCCAGAGGTGGATCTCCCGAGACCGGATATTACCTCGACCCAAACGCGCCAATAACTCCTCCTCCGATGGATGCTTCCAGCCTTCGGGGGGATCCTCATAGACCTGGATGAAGCGCAGGACCTCCTGGGGCTCGACAGCGTGAGTCGTAACCGACACTGCTACGCCGTCTTTGGTGGTCCGCATGGTCTGGACATCGAAGAACTGCGCGCGGAAGAGCTGCTTCAGGGGATCCCAGGACCGATCCCGGGGATGCAGCATCCCCCGATCTACCACGTGGATGCGCTGAGACACGCGGATCATCCGCTGGAAGACCTCCCGCAGCCTCTTGCTGTCCATATCTTCCGGCAGTGTGTATGTTTTCAAACCAGCCGCCAAACTGGTTCTTTCTCCGATCGTGGTCAGGGAGCTGACGAAATTGTAATCCGAGTAGAAATCCTCGATCTGAGTGAGCGGAGGAGGATCCTCCTCCGTCTGCATCCCCCAAAATGCCAGGCCAAGCAATGCCGCCAGGGCGGCAGTGCCGCAGATGAGCCTTAAGATATTTGCCATCGTCCCCCTCCCCATGATGGTCTCTCATATGCTAAAACCTCAACAAACCAAGAAGGTTGCATAGGAAATTGACATGCACCTGGGTCAGGTGGTATATTCGCCAGTCTTATCGAGAGGAAATAGACACAGAACGGCTCGAGCTCGCCATGAGATCCAAAGTCACCCACACTTTTGCCGGCCTCCTCATTTTCATACTGTTAAGCTCTGCCTGCATGGAAACTCCGGGTTTTGCAGGCCTGGACCAGCTTGGGGATCTCTTCCGCAAGGAAGATGTGACCATCGTGGTCACGGACTCGGGTTTGGGCGGGCTGTCCATCCTCGCTGACGCAGAGATGCGGCTGCGTGAATTCAAAAACTTCCGCAGCGTCCGGCTGGTGTTCTTCAACGCACTCTTCTCGGAGCAGGGCGGGTACAACGGCCTCGAGTCCCGCTCCGAAAAGATCCGTGTGTTCGACAGCGCGCTCCGCAGCATGGCAACAAAATATGAGCCCGACCAGATCCTCATCGGGTGCAACACGCTGTCGGTCCTCTATCCTGATACGGATTTTACCCGGGACTCCGACACCGAGGTGGCAGGGATCGTGGGAGCGGGAGTCGACCTGATGGCGCAGGGACTCAAGGAGCACCCGGACTCCCGGGTCCTCATCTTCGGGACCCAGACTACTGTCGCAGACGGGACCTACAAGCGGGAGCTCCAGCGCAAGGGATTTCTGCCGGATAGGATCTTCCTGCAGGCCTGCCCGGACCTGGTTCCCTACATCGAAAGGGGCGCCGACAGCGATGAGACCGAGATGCTCATCAACGCCTACACTAGCGAAGCACTCGCAAATCTGCCGGATTCCGCCGCTCCTGTCCTGATCAGCCTCAACTGCACACACTACGGATATTCCCTGGATCTCTGGCGCCGCGCCTTCGAGGACCAGGGTGTCCAGCCCGCCGCCTTCCTGAATCCCAACGCTCGGATGCTGGATTTCCTGTTCTTGCCCGAGACACGGGACCGGTATCCAGAGACCCGGGTCACGGTCGAGGTGGTCTCCATGGTCGAGATCGGGACGGCCCGGCAGAAATCGATCGGATCGCGGCTCCGGGAGATCTCCCCCCAGACGGCGAAGGCTCTGGCTGGGTATCGCTGGGATCCGGGCCTGTTTGAGTGGGAATCCCTGATCAAGCGGGACAGGGACGGGGAAGGCCACCCTCAGCGTCCATGAACTCCCTGGCGATCCTCTGTGCGATCAGGGGGGCGTTGCCGCCGGCCCGGTTGTTGATGAACAGGTAGAGGCGGCTCCCCCGCTGGACGACTCCGCGAATGATCTCCACGGTCTCCTCCACGGTGCTGTCATGCAGCATGCCCTCGACCAAAGCATCGAAAGGAAACGCGGAGGAATAGGTCTCCTCATAGGTCTTCCCCCGGGGAGTGGCCAACCGGATGACCTGGGCTCCATCCTCGCTCGGCAATCCTCCCCCTGACATCTCCAGCTGGCTGCGAAGGGACGGCAGCCAGGTCCAGTGGGAAAGGACCTGACCCACTCCGTGCCTCCTGAGCACTTCGAAGAGGGATTTGTCGAGGAGCCGGCCGGTGCGGATCTCGAGATGACGGCGGGGGTCGGGGGGTACTGCGGAGAAAAAGCGATCCCACTCCTCTGCTGTCCCTTCAGGTGTGGCCTGGTCGTCCCGGCGCTGGTATTCCTGTTCGAAGATCAGGCCGTGCAAGGCCCCCTCAAGGATCTCGCGGGCCGGCTCGTAGAACCTCTTTGTGTAGAGTTCGGCATCCAGGTAGCTGGGATTGGGCACGAACTCTCCCCCCTTCCAGAGCTTGCGCGCGCACACGGCCTGGGGAACCTTCACGAACACTCGGTCCTTTTCAGACATATGCTGGCTATAGCTCCGCAGCACGTGGAAATTCTGTGTGGGCTCGCCCTCGGGATCCAGGAGAGGCCTGTAGAACGTGAAGTCGAGCTCCAGTACCGGGAAATGTGCAAAATACTCGGAGACACTCTCCACCGGCAGGACCTCTTCTATGAACCTGCGTCCGCGCAGTGTCTTGGTGCGGCTTGTGATGCGGCCCCGATACCTCTCGGGGGTGTAGATCTGGCCGAGCCATCCCGCATAGCGGTCGCTCATGGTCCCCATGAACAGCGCGGGATGCAGGTCCCGGAAGCGGAAGCCATCCAGGGAGGAGGGAGTATCACTCAAGGGGGACTCGCACTAGGTCGAGATCCGGACTCCGGGGCCCCCTGCGGTCAACTCGCCGATAGCCCAGGCCTTCTGCCTCTGTTCCCGGAGCCGCTCCAGGGCGGGGGCGACACTCCTGCGGCTCACGACCAGGACCATTCCCACTCCCATGTTGAACGTCCGGAACATCTCCTGATCTGCGATCTTCCCACGCTCCTGGATCGTGCGGAAGATCCGTGGCACTGTCCAGCTCCCCCGCTGGATGGCCGCCCCCAACTCTCGCGGCAGAACGCGGGGGATGTTGTCGGTGAAGCCGCCGCCCGTGATGTGGGCCATGGCTTTCACGCGGACTTTCTTGAGCAATTCCCGGACCGGCTTGACATAGATCTTCGTGGGCTTGAGCAGAGTGAGGCCCGCATCCGATTTGAGCTCGGAGGCGCGGAAGACCTTGCGGGCTAGGGAGAATCCGTTGCTGTGGAGTCCGCTGGAGGCCAGGCCGATGAGCACGTCTCCCGGGCGACATCCCTGGCCGTCGATAATGCGGGCCCGGTCTACCATCCCCACGCAGAAACCGGCCAGGTCGAACTCTCCCCCGGGATACATCCCCGGGAGCTCCGCAGTTTCCCCCCCCAGGAGGGCGCAGCCGGCCTGACGGCAGCCTCGGGCGATGCCCTTCACAACAGAGATCATCTTGTCGTTGTCCAGCCGACCACAGGCGATGTAGTCCAGGAAGAAGAGCGGTTCCGCCCCGGTGACCAACACATCGTTGACACACATGGCAACCAGGTCGATGCCGACCGTATCGAACTTCCCGAGCGCCTCTGCCAACAGCAGCTTGGTCCCCACGCCGTCCGTGGAGGAGACCAGCACGGGCTCCCGCATCCTGCCCAGGCGCGGCTGGAACATCCCGCTGAATCCCCCGACCTTGCCTAGCACCTCGGCCCGTCCCGTCCCGGAGAGGAGCGGCCCGATCCTGTGGATGAAGGCATCGGCCTTGTCGATATCCACCCCGGCTTTTTTATAGGTCAGTCCAGCCATGCTTCGTCCTTCTCTCACTTCATATAAATTAGGTATAATCCTTATAACACCGGCCTCCCGGCAAGTCAATTCGGGCCTGTTGAGGACGCAGGCGGCGTGCAATTTTTGTCGGCATGATGTAACCTTTTTTTTAAAGAACAGTCTATAGTATTGAATCTCAAAACGAGAGGACAACGGAGGACCATCCTGTGACCGACAACGAACTGATGGAACAAGTCAGAGACGGCCGAGTGGAAAAGCTGGCCGTCCTGTTCGAACGCCATCATATCCGGCTCTTCAACTTCCTGCTGCGCTTGACAGGAAACCGGAGCGTGAGCGAGGACCTGGTCCAGGAGGTCTTCTGCCGGATCCTGAAATACCGGGCCACCTACAGAGGAACCAGTAAATTCCCGCTCTGGATGTACCAGATCGCCCGCAACACGCACATCGATTATCTGCGGAAAAGGAAAGAGGAGCTTCCGCTCGATGAGCAGTGGGACGAGGCGCCCAGCCGGGAGCTGACGCCTTCAGAAAGCGTCGAACAGGCCTACGATATCGCTCTTGTCCAGGAGGCCCTCTCCCGTCTTCCTTTGAAGAAGCGGGAGATCCTGATCCTGAGCCGGTTCCAGAACCTCAAATACAGGGAGATCGCCGAGCTTCTCGATTGTCACATCGGCACGGTCAAGGCCCACGTGCACCGGGCCATCAAGGACCTGCGCAAGATCTACTGCGATCTTTCCGGGGAGGTAGTCACATGAATTGCCCTACGATAAAAGATATGTTCCCCGATTACCTAATCGGGGATCTCGAAGACAAGAACACCATCATGGTCCAGGCCCACCTGACGGACTGCTCCGACTGCCGCGGCGAGCTGGAGAGCCTGAGCGAGATCTGGACCAAGCTCGGTGTCCTGGCAGAAGAACATCCCAGCGAAGGCCTGCGTTCACGGTTCTATATCATGCTCGAGGCCTATAAGCAGGGGATGGAGCAGGATAAACCGGTAGCCGGCCTGGTCCGGTCCTTCGGCCGGTGGCTGGAGGCCTGGTGGCCCCGAAACCCAGTGGTCCAGTTCGGGGCAGCACTGCTGATCATGGCCGTCGGCCTGACTGCCGGTCTCTGGCTGAGGCCGGCGTCCTACACGACCGCAGACATCGCGCCTCTAAGGCTGGAGGTGCAGACCATGCAGACAACACTGGCCATGTCCCTCCTGGACCACGGATCGGCCAGCGAACGGCTGCGGGGAGTGAACCTCAGCTCCCGCCTGGATCAGCCGGATGCGAGGCTGCTGGAGAGCCTGCTCCAGACCCTGGACACCGATCCCAACATCAACGTGAGGCTGGCCGTGGTCGATTCCCTCTACCTCTTTCACCGCCAGCCGGGCGTGGGGGAACGCGTGAGCGACTCCCTGGCAAAACAGACTTCACCGCTCGTGCAGGTGGCCCTCATCGATCTGCTCGTCAACATGCAGGAACGCAGGGCCGCCGAGGCCCTGAGGGCCCTGATCGAGACCGACCGGCTGGACCCGGAGGTCAAGCTGCGGGCCAACCAGGGCCTGGAAAAGCTCTTGTAAAGGAGATGTATCGATGAAGAAAATAAGCTGGCTGCTGATCCTGGCCGGGCTGATCCTCATCCAGCCGGCCGCAGCGGAAAAATACCAGATCCAGAAGACTGAAGATATCCAGAAGACTCTCACATTTGCCGATCGCAGCGGAACCGGAGAGATCGTGGTAGACAACATCTTCGGATCCATCACGGTCGAAGGATACACAGGAAACGACGTCAAGCTTACGGTCCACAAGACCATCAAGGCCAAAAGCCAGGAGACCCTGGAGCGGGCTCGGAAGGAGGTCATGCTTGACATATCGACCGAAGGCCGCACCATCAACCTGTACGTGGACGGTCCTTTCCGGGACAGGGACGAGGACGGCAGGAACGAATGGCGCAATCCCGGCTATCAGGTGCAGTATGACTTCGCGATCAAGGTCCCGCAGCGGGTGAACATCTCCCTCAAGACAGTGACCGAAGGAGACATCGTCGTGAACGGCGTCGAGGGAGACTTCGATGTCCGCAACGTCAACGGCAAGGTGACCATCACGGAGATCACCGGCAGCGGCCGGGCCCACACGGTCAACGGTGCGGTCAAAGTCGTGTTCACACGCAACCCCCGAGAGGACTGCTCCTTCAAAACCGTAAACGGGGATGTGGATGTGTACTTCACAGACAACCTATCTGCCGATTTCCAGCTCAAGACCTTCCACGGCGACATGCTCACCGATTATCCGGTCAAGTACCTGCCCCTGAAATCCGCACCTCAGGGGGAGCGGAAGGGTGGCAAATACGTGTACAAGGGCAACCGCTTCGTGGGCGTACAGACCGGCAGCGGCGGACCCGAAATGACCATGGATACCCTGAACGGGGATATCCTGATCCATAAACGCTAGCTCAGAACAAAAGGAGAATTTAAATGAAAAAACACAACCGAATCAGCCTCATTCTCGGTTTCAGCCTGCTAATGGCATTCAGCGCCCTTGCCCTGGCGCAGGAAGGAAAGGTGGACCGGGCGACCGTCCCGTTCAGCGACCCCTCCGCACCCG
Organism: uncultured bacterium; assembly: GCA_965533275.1. Taxonomy (GTDB): domain Bacteria; phylum Acidobacteriota; class Aminicenantia; order Aminicenantales; family Aminicenantaceae; genus JAUXEH01. Next base: position 5,888 of record CBESWG010000072.1, on the reverse strand, counting down.
GGACGGTCAAGGTCACCGTCTTCCGGGGAGGGATCACGGTCACGGGGTACTCCGGCAAGGAGGTCATCGTGGAGGCCCACGTGCGCAGCACAGCACTCCAGGAACAGGAAGGCGAAGAGGTCAATGAAAAGGCCAAAGGGATGCGCCTCATCCGCTCCTCGGCCTCGGGACTGTCCATAACAGAAGAAGACAACGTGATGAGCATCGGCTCCCAGTCCATGAAAACCGCAATCGACATCTTCATCCAGGTACCGTTCAAGACCACACTCAAGCTGGGATGTTACAACAACGGCGACATCACCGTGGAAAAGGTCACCGGTGAGGTCGAGGTCAACAACCACAACGGGGCGATCACCCTGACCGACATCACCGGCAGTGTCGTGGCCAACACCTTCAACGGCGAGCTCAAGGTCTCGTTCTTGAACCTCACGCCCGACAAGCCCATGTCCTTCTCGACCTGGAACGGCGATGTGGATATAACCCTGCCCGGTTCCCTCAAGGCCGACGTCAAGATGAGTTCAGAACAGGGAGACATCTACAGCGACTTCGATGTCCAGATCAAGTCTCAGCCCTCCCAGGCGCAGGAGGAAGATCAGGAGCAAGACGAGGATGAGGGCCGTGGGGATCGAAGGGAACGGGCAAGATACCGGATCCGGTTCGACAAGACCATCTATGGTGCGATCAACGGAGGCGGACCGATGTTCACCTTCAAGACCTTCAATGGCGACATCTACATCCGCAAGAAATAAGGGATAGGAATATAGAAAAGGGCTCCCAAGGGAGCCCTTTTTTTTTATCTGACAAGCAGCGGACACTTCGGTCCGCTCACGATGACGGATCAATCAGCTTTTATGAGAGTCATTCAGGCGGCGGTGCGGCCGCGCAGGAAATCGATCATCTTGGGGACCGCCAGCGGCACAACATCAGGGATCATGTGGGGCATGAGGTTGTCCATGACCTTGGGCATCATGTCCGGCATCTGTTCGGCCATATAGTCCGGCATGGGGATCTTGTCCGCCACGCGGGCCAGCATCGTGGGCATGATCTTGGGCATCATGCCGGGCAGGAGCTTGGGGAAGAGGATGGGGAACACGGGCTTCATCAGCGCGAACATGGCATCCCCCAAGAAGCCCATCTTGCCGATGGCCCGCATCATCTTGCCCATGCCCATCGGCATGGCATCCAGCATCTCGGGCCACATGGTGCTCATGAGCTCTGCAAAACCCTGGGGCGTCATGAGCGCGATCATGGCCTCGAAAACGGCCCACTGGCGCTGGACCTCAGGATGGGGATCTTTGAACTCCTTGCCCAGGCCCCGGCAGGCAAACGCGGCCAGGTCTGTGATCTTGATAGGGATATCCTTCTTCTCCTGTGAGACGCGCAACTGGAACTGGCAGCAGGGGCAGAGCGACATGACTTCCTCGGCGTTGATATCCACGGCCTCGTCCAGCCGGGATTTTCCGATGTCTGCGGCGACGGGAGGGTCCTTGATCAGCGTCAGGACGCTGCCGCAGCAGTGGCCCTCGTCGCGGTTGTGCGCCATCTCTTCGAACTCCACTCCGGGTACGGCCTTGATCAGCTCGCGAGGCTCTTCATAGATCCCGGAGACACGGCCGATGTGGCAGGAGTCGTGCCAGGTCACCTTCTTGTTGACGGGGTGCGTAAACTCGAATTCCCCGGACTTGATCTTGTCGGACACCAGCTCGCTGTAGTGCTTGCACTGGATGTCGTACTCGATACCCAGCTTCTCTGCCCATTGGCGGTAGGTGTGCCGCCACATCATGTCACAGGCCGGGCAAGAGGCGATCACCGTGTCTGCCCCGATGGCCTTGACCGCGGCGATGTTCTTGCGCATGATGTCCTCGAAGAGCTCCCACTTGCCCGCCACCAGCATGGGAGTGCCGCAGCAGTTCTCGACGTTTCCCAAATATGTAAAATCCACTCCCGCCGCATCCAGCAGGGTGGTCGTGGCCTGCCCGATGTCGTGCTCCACATAGGACACCGTGCATCCGGCAAAGTAAACGTTCTTGCTCGGGACGCCCGGGCCGTGTTTTTCCTTCAATTCCTCGGGGAACCACTCGGTACGGTCCTTGCGGTATCCTGCCCAGATGTTGCCCTCGGTCCGTGTGGCCTCCGCCATCATCTCAAAGGGAGGAAAGGTCATCTTCTTGTCCTCGTGGATAAGCTTGCCGCGCAGCTTCATCCAGGACGGCTCGATGGGCAAAGCGGCGGAACAGCGGTGATTGCAGAACTCACAGGTCGTGCACACCAGGAAGGTGTCCACCATGAACTGATCCCACTCCTGCCGGCCTTCCATGTACTCTCGCAGCCAGTACCATTTTCCGCGCGGGGACTGGCTCTCCCAGCCGCGCCCGAAGAACTGGTCGCACTCGTCCAGGCAGTAACCACACTGCGAACAACCGTAGGCATACCAGGCGACATCCGGCGGGATGCCGCGCACGGGCTTGTCGAAGTGCTCGCCGACGCGCGTGCTCACCGAGTTGCCGAAGGGCCTGACCAGCGGCTCGAACACCTTGGCGATTCCGAGCGCGCGGCTCACCAAGTTGGTCTTCATCACCTTGTCCGGGTTGAGGATGTTCTTGGGATCGACCTTCTTCTGGAAGGCCTTGAGGCGGTCGGCCCTCTCCCGGCCCAGGATCTTGTTGATCTCACGCGTGAAGTACAGCCCGGTGGAATAGGGGCGGCCTCCATGTTTCTTGGCGATCTTTATGATGGTCAGGACCAGCCCGAACACGAAGTTGTACGAGAACTTGCGCTGGTCGCTGGGGATAAAACCCAGGAGAACAGCCTCGGGTTTGCCGTCCTGCCCCTTCTTGATGATGACCCCCTCCTTGACCACGGGCTGGTTGATCTTGTCCTCGATCTCTTCCAGCACATCCGCCATCTTGTCCAGGGGGACGACCACTTCCGCCGGGACCAAGGAGGGCCCCAGGCGCTTCACCACCATCAGCTTGAACCGGTTCTCCCACTCGTGGTCGGCGATCTCCTGCTTCAGGATCTCACCCTCACAGCGTTTGACGATCTCGGACAGATGGCCCATCACCACTTCCCGGTCCGCCTCCCGGTAGGCCAGGGTTGCGATGTAGGCTGCGGGCAGGATGACCTTGTGCTCCACGGGATGGCCCATGTGGGTCATGACCGGGGAGCGGTTCTTCATCTCGGCCATGCGGGGATTGATGAACACCACCGACCAGACCGGCACTTCCCTGTCGATCAGATCCTGGAAGATCCTTCCAAGGGCGGCCGCATCCGGGCAGGCGATGGCGGTCACGCCCAGCTCGGTAAGCTTCTGGATCCGGATCGTCATCTGACTGATGATGCCGGTCGTGCCCTCGGCATCGGAGATCAATTGCAGCTCATCGTCGGTCATATCCCGAGTTTCTCCGCTGGGGAGGACAACACGCGCACTGACGACGTTCTCGACGAACCAGCCATATTCGTAGGAACCGATCCCGGCTCCCCCCTGGGCCAGCCAGCCGCCCGCCGAGGAAGAGGGATAACTCGTGGGATAGAGGCGGATGCTCAGGTCATGGGGCTTGAGCTTTTTGTCCAGCTGTTCCCAGGTGATCCCGGGCTGGACCGTCACGGTTTCCTTATCCCGATCGATCTCGATGACGTCCTTCATCCGGAAGAAATCGATCACGAGGCCCTTCTTCGTGGGGATGATCCCGCCATAACCGGAGGAGCCTTTCCCCCGCGGTACGACCGGGATGTTATTCTGTGCCGACCAGCGGATGAGCTCCACGAGCTCGTCTTCGCTCTCGGGCTGGACCACCGCGTCTGGAACCGTATTGCCGACAAGGGGTTTGAACAGGCTGGGCATGGCCGCGATGTCGTGGCCGTAAAGCATCCTCTCCTTGGGATTGAAGTTGGCGCGATCACCGAACTTCTCTTCCAGCCAAGTCCTGTCTTTTCCGCCGATTCTTGCCATCCGTGCACTCCTCTGATTGAAATGAAAATTATTATCGAAACCCTAGATTTCTATATTTGAATTCCATTATATACGAGTATTATTATCTGTGCAATCGGATTTAGCGATCAGGCCAAAAACACTTCGCGCCTGAGAGTGCAGGCGGCGATGCGATCTTCCCGGGGCTCCACTCCGATGCCCAGTCCCTCGGGCACGCGGATTGTCCCCTCATCCGTGAGCGCAAATTCCGGCTCCACCAGATCCTGTGCATAGTAGCGGGAACTGGCGGATATGTCATTGGACAGCGTGAATCCGGGCAGGGAGGCCAAGTGAACATTGTGCGCCCTCCCGATCCCGGTCTCCAGCATGCCGCCGCACCAGACCGGCACTCCCTGCTCCCGGCAGAAATTATGGATCTTCCGGGCCTCCACGATCCCGCCCACGCGCCCCACCTTGATGTTGATGATGCGGCAGCTCTCCAGGGTGTGGGCCTGCCTGACCCAATCCAGGGATTTTGCGCTCTCATCCAGGCAGATCGGAGTCTGCATCTCCCGCTGGAGCCTGCTGTGGTCCCAAAGGTCTTGATCCGAGAAGGGCTGTTCCAGCATCTGGAGCTGGAAGCGGTCCAATTCTTTCAAGAGGGGCAGGGATGCGAGCGTGTAGGCAGCATTGGCATCCACCTGCAGGAGAATGTCTGGAAACCGGGACCTGACCGTTTCACAGATCCGGACATCCCAATCGGGTTTGATCTTGATCTTGATGCGGGGGTACCCTTCATCCAGAAAATCCTGGATCCGACGCAGGAGCTGCTCGGGAGAATCCTGGATGCCGACGCTGACTCCGGACACGACTTCCGACTTGTCCCCGCCGTACAGTCGGGACAGGCTGACTCCCCGTTTCTTGGATGCCAGGTCCCACAGGGCCAGTTCCAGCCCTGCCCGAGCCATGGGGTGGCCCTTGAGACTGCGGGTGCGCCTGTAGAAGGAAGCTGGATCCTCGGAATCCGCAGCCAGGATGTCTGGTATGAATACCTCTTCGAGCATCAGCCAGGCGGTTGCTGTGGTCTCATAGCTGTAAAGGGGAGACCTCTCCGCGACCACCTCGCCATATCCTACGACTCCCTCGGAGAAGGCCTTCACCAGCAGGCAGGATTTGCTGTGCTCCCTGCCAAAACTGGTCTCAAAGAAATGGAGGTAAGGGATCTCTACCTGAATCAGTTCGATCCGCTCAACACCCAATGGTTATCCTCTCACTTTTATCCGTTTTTTCCTTCTACCATCTTTTTTTTTACGATGGTTCCTCGGATACGGGCCGCCGAAAAAACGACACCCCCTTCCGACGTGCGATCCGCTCATATTCCTTGATGAGCCGGCGGGCCATGGCCTGCACCGAATGTTTTCCCAGTACGGCCAGCTGTCCCTCTCTCGCCAGCCGTCTGCCCAGCTCCCTGTTTTTTATGAATCCGGTTAGAGATGGCACCAGCGCCAGGGGATCTTCAGGAGAAAACCGGAGGCCGGTCTTCTCATGCACAAGCTCTCGAGGCAGCCCTCGTTTCGAGGCCGCGACCAGTGGCACCCCGGCGGCCATGACTGCCTGGAGCCGCTCCCTGTCATCGACTCCCGAATTGAGGATCACCATGAGGTCGATCGAGGCGATCACTCTCGGGGAAAATGCGTCCCCACCCAAATAGTAGAGGACATCCTCCGGCGGGGCTGCTCCTTTGCCCCCTTTCTTCATCTCCAGGTCGCCCTCCCCCAGAACGACCACACGTATCCCGGAGGGGGCTCCTCCCAGGGCCTGCTGCAGCCTCTTCAGGAAGGACCACGTTCGTGCGCCTTTGAACCGGGTTTTTACACCGATCAACCGGATATCCGGATCCAGACCGAGCTCCCGGCACAGAAAATCCTGCTCCCCTGGCTGGGTGAAGGGGGAAAAATCCCGACCCTGAGGGATGATC
>CBESWG010000071.1:0-12553 GCA_965533275.1 uncultured bacterium | reverse complement strand
TTCGAGACCACGATCCCGGCCGTGGCCCTGACCGCTGGGGCTGCCGCTGAGGAGAAGATTCTTAATTTTTCGGTACTCACGGCGTTCTGGCTGGTCCCTCCACCCCTGAAAGCACTGCTCCAGGCCGAGGACGTCCGCGTGCAGGGCTTCCTGTATCCGGGCCACGTGAGCGCCATAATCGGCGAAGAACCCTATCGCTTCATCGCTGATGATTTCGGTGTACCCGGTGCCATTGCCGGATTCGAGCCCGGTGACATCCTCCTGGCCATCGATGCCATCCTGGACCAGATGACAGCGGGGCGCCCGGCCGTGGACAACGAGTACACACGGGTCGTTCGCCGGGAAGGCAATCCGGCCGCCCTGGCCGTGATGCGGGACATGCTCGAGGTCACGGACAGCCACTGGCGGGGACTCGGTGTCATCCCTCAGAGCGGTCTGAGGTTGAAGCCGGAATACAGGGACTATGATGCCGAGATCAAATACGACCTTGCAATCGAGCCGGGGAGTGGTGACCTGCCCGGCTGTCGCTGCGGCGAGGTGCTGCAGGGCAAGCTTTCTCCGCCGGAATGTCCGCTCTATGGCATGACCTGCCGCCCGGATTCACCCTATGGCCCCTGCATGGTTTCCTATGAGGGAGCCTGCCTGGCCCATTACAAGTACAGCCGGTAAACGGAATTCGTTTGTCCGCCCCTTCGTGTACTCTCAGCAGCAGCGAAGACATGGTGGAGCCTGTTTCCGTGCAATTGAGGTTTGGGGGAAGAGTAGGTATAATGTGGCCATGCTTGAGAGCTTGAAGGGATTCATCCGATCCGGGAGCGAAGAGGAAGACCTCGCCCGGCAGATAGATTTCGACCGCCTTCCTCGGCATGTCGCCGTGATCATGGACGGCAACGGCCGCTGGGCTAAGAAACGGAATCTTCCCCGGGTAGAGGGGCACCGCTCCGGCTCCAAATCGGTGCGTGAGGTAGTGGAGACCTCGGCCCGACTGGGGATCCGATACCTGACCCTATACGCGTTCTCCAAGGAGAACTGGAAGAGGCCACGTGCCGAGGTCAGTACGCTCTGGAAGCTGCTCGAAGACTATCTGAAAAGAGAAGACAAGACCATGATGAAGAACCGGGTCCGGCTCCAGGTGATCGGGCAGATCGAGGCCCTCCCGGCCTCTGCCCAACGCGAGCTGGACCGTGTCATGGAGCTGACCAGAGAGAATGACCGGCTCACCGTGATCGGAGCGCTCAATTACGGGGGCAGGGCAGAGATCGTGGATGCTGTGAAAAAATGGGCCTCGGGCGGCGATCAAAATATAGACGACCTGGATGAAGACACATTCTCTGGCTACCTGTACACGGCTGGTATCCCGGACCCCGACCTTCTGATCCGGACCAGCGGCGAGCTGCGCATCTCGAATTTTCTCCTGTGGCAGATCGCCTATGCCGAGATCCATGTCACGCCTCTCTACTGGCCTGACTTCAAGAAAAAACAGTATTTGCAGGCGATCCTAGATTATCAGTCGAGGGAGAGGAGGTTTGGAGACATCCAGGCTTCATAGATCCCCCGGGTTCTTATAATTCCCAGGGCAGGAAAAGGACAGAGACCATGAATATGCTGAAGAGAACACTTACGGCCCTGGTGCTTCTTCCCCTGACCGTAACAGCCATCCTGTTTTTTCCCAGGATCTGGTTTTTTGTCTTGATCCAGGCCATCATCTTTGCCGCGCTGGTGGAGTTTTACGGCCTGCCCCGGCGTAAGAAGATATTTCCCACCAAGGGCCTTGGGATCCTCGTGGCCCTGCTCTTCTCTGCCTCGTTTTATTTTCAATCGTTCACGATCGGAATGGCCCTGTTCGTGGGCCTGGCCCTCTGTGCGTTTTACTATGTGAAGACCGTGACCACGGTGGAAAAGCTGGCTTCCTTCCCCGCCTCCATGGCCCTGACCTACTTCGGAGCCGTTTACCTGTGCTTCATGCTGAACCACATCCTCTGGCTGCGCGACCGATACGATCCTATTCTCATCATCTATATGCTGGCCGTGATCTTTATCGGGGACACCGGAGCGATGCTTGTGGGCCGGTGGCTGGGAAAACACAAAATGACACCCCTGGCCAGCCCCAACAAGACCTGGGAAGGCAGCATCGGCGGCCTGGTCACGGGCGCTGCGGGAGGCCTGGCTTTTCAGCAGTTGTTTTTTCCGGCAGATGCCGTCATATGGAAGGTGGTGGTTTTTGCCCTGCTCCTCCAGATGATCGCCCAGGTCAGCGATCCCTTCGAATCGCTGTTCAAGCGGGCCTCCGGTGTCAAGGACTCGTCCAACCTGCTGCCCGGACACGGCGGTTTCTTTGATAGGGTGGACAGCCTGATCCTGGCCATCCCTCTGTTCTACTATCTCCTGGAATACATCGGCATGCAGTGATCCGAGGCCCCACCACATGAAAAAACTCACAGTCCTCGGCTCCACTGGATCCATCGGCCGCACCACCCTTGCGGTTGCGGCCAATCATGGCGGAGCTTTCCGTGTCGTCGGGCTGGCGGCGGGGCGCAACATTACCCTCCTGGCCGAGCAGGCGGAACGCTTCCGCCCTGAGATCCTGGCGCTGGAACGGGAAGAGGACGTGGAAGCCCTGCGCCAGGCCGGCTCGTATCTGCCCCCCAAGATCGTGTGGGGTGCAGAGGGGGCTGTCGAAGTGGCCGGTGACACGCGCAGCGACATCGTGGTGTCCGCCATCACAGGCATCAATGGGCTCAGGCCGACACTCGCAGCCGTGGAATCCGGGGCCCGCGTGGCCCTGGCCAACAAGGAATCTCTTGTTGTGGGAGGATTCCTCCTGAGAGAGGCCTCGGCCCGCTCCGGAGCAGAGATCATTCCCGTGGACAGCGAACACAGCGCCGTGTTCCAGTGCCTGGCCAAGGAACGCCCACAGGATGTCCGCAGGGTTATCCTCACGGCCTCTGGCGGCCCCTTCTTCAGGCTGACCCCCGAAGAGATGCGGTCCAAGCCTCCCGAGGAAGCGCTGAATCATCCGCGTTGGAAGATGGGCAAGAAAGTGACCATCGACTCGGCCACCATGATGAACAAGGGGCTCGAGCTGATCGAGGCGCGGTGGTTGTTCGACCTGGCGCGGGACCAGCTGGGCGTCCTGATCCATCCCCAGAGCATCGTCCACTCGCTGGTCGAGATGCGCGACGGATCGGTGCTGGCCCAGCTGAGTCAGACCGATATGAGGATCCCAATCCAGTATGCCCTGACCTTCCCGGAGAGATCCGATTCAGGGCTTCCGGCCCTCGACCTGGGCCGCATCAGGGAGCTGGAATTCTATGATGTGGACTTCGAACAGTTTCCCATGGTCCGCCTGGCTCTTAAGGCACTGGAGCGGGAGCAGGCCTTCTCCGTGGGTCTCAATGCCGCTAATGAACTGGCGGTGGAGGCCTACCTGAATAAACAGATCGATTTTTTCCAGATCCATGAGGTCGTGGCCGAGTCCCTGGCTTCTCAGGAACCGAGTCGAGACGTCCGGACCCTGGACGACATATTTGCGGTCGATCGGGAAGCGCGCGAGCGTACCCGGCAGCTGCTGCAGAAGAGGAATTGACATGACATCGATATTAGGAACGATTTTCTCATTCGCCATCGTATTTGGAATTCTGGTTTTCGTACACGAATTCGGCCATTTTTTCATGGCCAAGCTGGTGGGCATCAATGTCGAGGTGTTCTCGTTCGGATATGGAAAAAGGCTCTTCGGATTCAAGAAAAAGGGCACCGACTACCGCATCAGCCTGATCCCCATGGGAGGATATGTGCGCTTTGCCGGGGAAGAGGCGGCCCTGGAAGGCCTCAAGACCGGCGGGGAGGTCAAACCCGGAGACTATCTGGCGGCCAAGCGCTGGCAGCGTTTCCTGGTGATCCTGTGCGGTCCTGTCATGAACCTTATCCTGGCCCTCCTGCTTGTTGCCGTGATCAACATGGTGGGCGTGGACGTGCCCGTGTGGATGGAGAAAACACCGGTGATCGGCTGGATCGAGCCGGATTCCCCCGCTTCCAAGTCCGACCTCAAAATCGATGACACGATCCTGAGCATCAATGGGGATCAGGTCCCCACCTGGAACGATGTGGAGCTGGCCGTGGCCATGCAGCCGGAGAAGACCATCCAGGTCGAGATCCAGCGGGGGAGCGAGATCCGGGTCGTGGACCTGCAGACCGAGAGCATCACGCGTTTTCAGTGGGGATACGCCGGTTTCTACGGCAAGATTCAGGTCCAGGTGACCATGGTGATGGCCAATTCTCCGGCGGAAGAGGCCGGCCTCCAGGCGGGCGATGTGGTGACGGCTATAAACGGAGAGCCGATCTACACCTACCAGTTCATCGAGCTGCTCGAGAAGAGCCCGGACCAGGAACTGGACTTCCTCGTGGATCGGAACGGAGAATCCCTGCACCTGACCGTTGTTCCCCGCAAGGAGGGGGACATCGGGAAGATCGGGATCTATCACACGCCGCTGACCAGGGAAAAGAAATTCGGTTTTTTTGCGGCCTTTGCCCAGAGCTTCAATGAGAACCGCAGGCTGCTCTTCGCGATCTTCGATTTCCTCAAGAACCTGATCCAGGGAGAGGCCTCCACGAGGCAGTTGGGCGGGCCCATCGAAATCGCCAACATCTCCTATGCCTTCTTCCGCATGGGGCTGCTCGCCATGATGAACTGGATCGCGTTTATCAGCCTCCAGCTCGGCATCATCAATCTCTTTCCGGTGCCCGTGTTCGACGGGGGACAGATCCTCGTTTTGGGACTGGAGGGGGCAGCCCGGAAGGACTTCCCGCCCAAGGTCAAGCAGATCATCATGCAGATCGGATTCGCCATCTTCATCTTCCTTGTGGTGTTCATCATCCTCAACGACGTGGTGAAGAGGCTCCCGAACGGGTGGAGTTCTATCATCCCCTTCTAGAGTTGACCGGGGAAAGAGAACACGTTACAGTTACAGCCGGGCCGATGAGTGAAGTGAAGGAAAAACTGGAGTTTCCCCGGAGAGAGACGCGGCAGATCGATGTGGGCGGCGTCAAGATCGGGGGAGGGGCGCCCATCGTCGTCCAATCCATGACCGACACCGATACGCGGGATGTTGAAGCCACAGCCGCTCAGATCCGGAGGCTGGAGGAACAGGGCTGTGAGATCGTGCGTGTCGCGGTCCCGGACAGGGAAGCGGCCGTCGCGTTGGCCGCGATCAGGAAGCGGATCCACATTCCCCTGATCGCCGATATCCACTTCGATTATCAGCTGGCCCTGGAGTCTTTGGCCGCGGGTGTCGACGGGCTCCGGATCAATCCGGGGAATATCGGGTCCAGGGAGCGTGTCCGGCAGGTGGTCACGGCCGCCGCGGACCGAGACATCCCTGTCCCTGTTCGCATAGGCGTCAACTCCGGATCACTCGAGAAGGACCTGATGAAACAGCACGGGGGGGCGACGGCCGAGGCCATGGTCGAGAGCGCCCTGCGTCATATCCGGATCCTCGAAGAGCTGGATTTCCGGGCCATCAAGGTGTCTCTCAAGGCCTCGGACATCCCTCGCACCCTCAAGGCCTACCGGCTTCTCGGCGAAGAGGTCGACTATCCCTTCCATGCCGGCATAACCGAGGCCGGTGGTCTTCTCTCCGGCAGCGTGAAGTCCGCGGCCGGCCTGACCCTGCTCCTGGCCGAAGGTCTGGTGGACACGTTCAGGGTCTCCTTGACCGCTCCTCCCGAGAACGAAGTGCGTGTTGCCTTTCGCATCCTGTCCAGCCTCGGGATCAGGCGGAGGGGGCCGGATATCATCTCATGTCCAGTGTGCGGGCGCAGCGAGGTGGACATAGCCGGTATCGCGGAAGAGGTGGAGCGGAGGCTGGCATCCGTCACGGCGCCCCTCACGGTAGCGGTCATGGGCTGCATGGTCAATGGCCCCGGCGAGGCCAAGGAAGCCGATATCGGAGTGGCCTGCGGGCGCGGTTCCGCCGTCCTCTTCAAGCAGGGTGAGATCGTGCGCAAGCTCGAGGAAGGGGAGATCGTGGAAGTGCTGGTCTCCGAGGCCCTGCTCCTGGCCGATGGCTGAGCCACTCTTTTTGAGCCTGAGCTCCGGCTGGCTATAATCTGACCGTTTCGCTATAATTTATCCTCATGTCCGAAAAACCGATCCCCGCGGCTCTCTCTGAGAAATACGACCGCCTCAAAGCCCTCCTCCGGGAACTCGAGCGTGTGCTGGTGGCTTTCTCCGGAGGAGTGGACAGCAGTTTTCTCCTCAAGGTGGCCCGTGATGAGCTGGGCGAGAATGTCCTCGCTGTCATTGCGACGTCCGAGACCTACCCGGAGAAGGAGATCCAGGATGCGGTCCTGCTGGCGGAATCCATGAATGTGGACTACCGGGTCATCCAGAGCTGCGAGATGGAGAATCCGGACTTTGTGGCCAATCCCCCGGACCGCTGTTATCACTGCAAGAGGGAGCTCTTCTCCCGGATGCAGGCCGTTGCCGACAAGGAAGGCATTCCCCATGTCCTCGATGGGGCAAATTTTGAGGACACGGGCGACTACCGGCCCGGCTCTCGGGCAGCCGAGGAACTCAAGGTCAGGTCTCCCCTCAAGGAGATCGGGTTTGTGAAGGACGAGATCCGGGAACTGTCCCGGCACCTGGGGCTTACTACCTGGGACAAGCCTGCCATGGCCTGCCTGTCGTCCCGCTTCCCCTATTACACCCGCATCCATTCCGAGGCCCTGGGCCAGATCGAGCAGGCCGAGGAGTACCTACGGTCCCTCGGCCTTTCGCAGCTGCGGGTACGGCACCATGAGACAATCGCCCGAATCGAGGTTCCTAAAGAAGACATCGCCCGGCTGATGGATCCTCAGCTCAGGGAGGCGGTGGTCCACCGGCTTAAGGAGCTCGGGTATGCCTATGTGACGCTGGACCTGGCCGGATACAGGACCGGAAGCCTGAACGAGACGCTCACCGAAGATCAGAAAAAGGATTCCTGATGGGAAAGCCGGAGGATTCGATCGTCAATGCGCCCGCCTTCAAGGGTTTCGCGCAGAAGACCGTGCTCTACATCCCCGCGGACTCGAACGCGCGAGTGATCGAAAGAGCCCTCAAGGAACGAGCGGAGAGAGAGCTGGAGCTGCCCATGGGGCACCTCTACGGCCTGAGGGACGCGGCCGTGCTCTACGGCTGCATCGGAGCTCCAGCTGCGGTGCTGGCCCTCGAGAGCCTGATCTCCGGTGGAGCCGAGGAGATCAAACTGCTCGGTTTCTGCGGCTCTCTCTGCCGCCGCGCGCGCCTGCTGGATGCCGTGATCGTGACAGAGGCACTCTCTGATGAGGGGACCTCGCGGCACTATTTTGCGGAGAGATCGGAATTCTGCCCGTCTCTCGAACTCAAAGAAGACATGGAGCAGAAGGTCCGTTCCCTGGGCCACCCTCTGCTCCCCGGCGCAGTGGTGTCCACCGACGCTCCCTACCGGGAGACGCCTTCCTGGCGCGAAAACTGGTTGGACAGCGGTGTGGACGGTGTGGACATGGAGACCTCTGCGGTCTTTGCCCTGGCTGAATTCCGCGGCATACGGGCCGGGTCCCTTTTGATCGTGAGCGACGAGCTTGACGACCTGGGTCACAACCGGGCGTTCAACCACCCCAGGATGCCCGAGATCCTGCAGGGATACTTCCTGCCCTTCATCTGCGAGGCATCCGAATGAGGCCCCGGGCGCTTGTCACCCGGAAACTCCTACCCGAAGCCCACGAATTCCTGGACCGACACCTGGATGTTGAGATCGGTGCAGAGGGCCGCAACCTGACCCGGGAGGAGTTGATCGACAAGATCCGGGACAAGGACGGGATGCTTTCCCTGCTGGTGGATTCGGTCGACAGGGAAGTGATGGATGCCGCGCCCCGGCTCAAGATCATCGCCAACTGTGCCGTTGGCTATAACAACATCGACCTCGCCTGTGCTGAGGAGAAGGGGATCCTGGTGACGAACACGCCGGGAGTGCTCACTGACACCACCGCGGACCTGACCTGGGCCCTGATCCTGGCAGTGGCTCGGCGCCTGCCTCAAGCGGACCGATTCGCTCGAGCGGGGCGGTTCGAGGGCTGGGCCCTGGACCTCTTCCTGGGCCGCGATATCACTGGTAAATGCCTGGGCATCGTCGGCATGGGGCGCATCGGCCGGGCCGTTGCGCTCAGGGCCCAGGCTTTCCGGATGGAAACCATCTACTTCGATCCCCACCCGCTGAGCCCGGACGAGGAACGTGAACTTAAGGCCGCCCACGTTCCCATGGAGGAGCTCCTGGAACGGTCCGACATCGTGACGCTCCACACCAGCCTCACGGCTGAGACACATCACCTCATGGGCAAGAGCGAACTGGCCCGGATGAAGAAGAGCGCCATCCTGGTCAACGCGTCGCGTGGGCCAGTGGTGGATGAAAAGGCCCTGGTCCGTGCGCTCGAGGCGGGCGAGATCTGGGCGGCTGGCCTGGATGTGTTCGAGGCCGAGCCGGACATCGAGCCGGGCCTCCTCGAGCTGGACAACGTGGTCGTGCTCCCACACATCGGGAGCGCAAGCTTCGAGACCCGCCAAGCCATGGCCATGACAGCGGCCCGCAACCTGGCGGCCTGCCTGTCGGGAGATGTACCCCCTAACCTGGTTTCATCACCGAAATAACCTGATGCGTTTCAAGCAGATAGATCCGGCAGAGATCGACCTCTCCGATGAGCGATTCCGCGTTTCATTCCCGGATTCCCTGGATGAGTTGACCGACTCCATCCGGGATGTGGGGCTGCTCAATCCTCCTGTACTTACAAAGAGGGAAGACCGGCTGGTCCTGGTGACGGGATGGCGGAGGATCCTGGCCTGCAGCGCGCTGGCGCTGAGTCCCATATCCGTGTTTGTGGAGGAGGGGAAAGACGATCTCGAGCTCTTCTGGAACGCGGTGTACGAGAACACCTCCAGCCGCTCGCTCTCTGTGGTGGAGAAGGCCGAGATCCTGGCGCGTCTCAAGGAATTCGGGGCCCCTCAAGACGAACTCCTCCGCCGAGCTCTCCCGCTGCTCGGGATCCCGTCCACAAAAGAGTACCTGGACCTCTTCCTGGCTGCAGCGGGAATGGATCCGGCAGAAAAAAAACTCGTGCACCAGAAGGATCCGAGCCCGGCCGTGCTCCAGGCATTTCTCTCCTACAGCTCAGAGGAGCGAGCCCACCTTTCGCCCTGGCTGTGGACCCTCGGGCAGAACAAGCAGAAGGAGCTCCTGGGCATACTCAGAGAGATCGCGGCCCGCGATGGCATCTCCCCCGGGCGGGTGCTGGCCCATCCCCGGATCCGGGATCTAGCGGAAGAGAAAAAACTCTCGCCCCGGCAGCAGGCGGAAAAGCTCCTGATCCACCTGCGCGGGCAGCGGAATCCTACTCTGACGGCCTGGTCCCAAGCCTTCGAGGCCGCCCTCCGGAACCTGGGGATAGAAAAGGGGATCGTCATCGATCCGAGCCCCTTTTTCGAGGGTGAGGACCTGGCCCTGCACTTCAGCTTCAGGTCGCGGGAGGAGTTCCTGGAGAGGCTGGCGCGCCTCAAAGGTATGGCGGACAGGCCCGAATTTGCCGGACTTTTCAAGGACCCGGGCGATGAATGATCCGGATGTGCGGATCGAAAGACTCTTTCTCGATGCCTCCTGCCTGGATTACGACCTCACCCGGGAGATCCGGGAGCGGCTCTCGGGAACTCCAGAGGAGATCGTCCGCGATCCCGAGGCTTTCCTGCAGGATTTCCGGCAGAACCGGGCCGATCCTACTGGGGAGGGGAAACGTGCCCTCTGGCTGACCCGTCAGAAGGGAGACTTCATCAAGCCCTGCCCCTGCACTCCGGAGTATCTGGGATGCGGGTATGCCGTCATCAACCTGGACCTGAACTGTCCCCTCGACTGTTCGTACTGTATCCTTCAGCTCTATCTCTCCAACCCCCTCCTGACCGTATCCGTCAACACACCGGACCTCTGGCGAGAGCTGGACGCGTTCCTGGGCCGCCGGCCGAAGGGAATCCCGGTCCGGATCGGGACCGGAGAGCTGGGTGATTCCCTGGTCCTGGACCCCATAACGGGGCGGTCCCGGGAGCTCGTCTCCTATTTCCGGGAGCGGCCCCAAGCCCTGTTCGAACTCAAGACAAAATCCACCCATATCCAGAATCTGCTGGAAATGGAGCCCGCACCCAACATCATAGTCGCATGGTCCCTGAATGCCCCGGCCGTGGCGCAGCAGGAAGAGCGAGGCGCCCCTCCAGTTTCAGATCGGATCGAGGCGGCACGGCAGGTCGTGGAACGGGGTTACAGGGTGGCGTTCCATTTTGATCCGCTCATCCTTCATCCTGGGTGGCAGGAAGGTTATGCAGGGGTTATAAAGCGGCTGTCCGAGCGGATCGACGCCGATCGGATCGCCTGGATCAGCCTGGGAGCACTGCGGTTTCCTCCGGCCCTAAAAGAGATCATGTCCAAGCGCCATCCGGGCAGTCGTCCTCTTCTCTACGAAGAGTTCATCCGGGGCCTGGACGGGAAACTCAGGTATTTCAAGCCGCTCCGCCTGGAGTTGTTCCGCTTCACGGCAGAGCGGCTCAGGGAAGGGCTGGGCAGAGAAGTGCCGCTGTACCTGTGTATGGAGAGCGGTGAGATCTGGAGGCGGGTGTTAAAAAAAGAACCTGGAGGCGAGGAAGAGATTGAAGAGTATCTCGTCTCGCCTCCAGGCTTATATCAGTCTACTTGATTTCCTCTGTCTTCTTATCTGCGATAATCCCGATAAGCTCCACTCCGGCTTCCTTGAGGATATCCACGACGTCCACGATGCTGCCGTACTCCAGCTCCTGGTCTGCCTTCAGATAGAGCTTTTTGTCAGTGGCGGTCATCATGGCATCTTCCAGCATCAGTTGAAGGCCGTCGGCAGTCGTCTGTTCTTCATTCACGAACATGACTCCATCAGCCCTGATGTAGAGGACGATATCCGGGTTTTCCGGCATGTCGATCGTATTCATCGCTGTGGGCAGCTGAACATCGACACCCTGTTGGACCAGCGGTGTCACCACCATGAAGATGATCAGAAGGACAAGGAGAACGTCGCAAAGGGGAACGACGTTCGGTTCGGCGCTTTGTTCGCCATTTTTATTGCCTACTGAAACACTCATGTTTGCCTCTTATTCACTGCGTTATTTAGCTGTGTACCCCTGCTTTTCTCACGAAGAAGTCGATGACTTCGGAGCTGGCATTCCGCATCTCCGCGTCGATGACTTCTGTCTTGGAGTTCAAGCTGTTATAGCACCACAGCGCGATAATAGCCACACCGATACCGAAAGCCGTAGTGATCAGGGCCTCGGAAATACCCCCGGCCACAGCTCCGATTCCGCCGGAGCCGGTCAGAGCCATGCCGCGGAACGCGTTGATGATTCCGGCGATGGTTCCAAACAGGCCGATAAAGGGAGAAGATGTCGCGACCGTAGCCACGACAGGCAGGCCTCTCTTGAGTTCCTGCATGAACACGTTGGTTGCTCTGTCACATCCTCTTGCCGCGGTCTCGATCTGTCCCTCTAGGGGTAAACCAGCTTCGCCGCCTTCAAGGAATTCCTTGATCCCGGCTGCAGTTACGCGAGCCAGATGGCTGCCCTTGTATTCTTTCTTGCTGGCAAGAGTCAGGGCTTCCTGGATCTTTCCGGCTTTCATCAACTCAGCGAGCTTGGGGGCGAGCTGTTTGGATTTTGCCTTAGCCCGAACAAAGACCATCTGTCTTTCCACGAAGAGATAGAGTGTGATGACTGACAGTGCGATCAGGAGAATAGCGACGGATTTTGCGACCATTCCCATGGCGTGCCACATTTCAATCAGACCAAATTGCATTTTTGGTACCTCCTTTTAAATATCGAAAGCCATTGAAAGCTTCTCTATTATGGGATTATTTGAGTTTAAACCTGACGGTAACAGTGAAAATAATGCCGCGGGGGCGTCCATTGATGACCATGGGTTCGTAAACCCACTGTCGGACGGCATCGATGGCCGCCTGGTCAAGAAGAGGGATAGAGCGGAGAACCTTGACCCGCTGCACCCGGCCGTACATATCGGTCGTAGCTTCGACGATGACTACACCTTCCACCCGGGCCTGACGGGCGATCTCAGGATAGAGAGGATCGACACGTCGGACAAGTCTGGGAGGCTTGATCTCTCCCACGGCCCGGATAGGGGCTTCCACTTCGCCGACCACGCCACCGAGGATGCCACCGACGACACCACCGAGGACACCACCGATCACACCACCCTCCACTCCGCCTTCCACTCCGCCTTCGATCCCGATGTCGGTGAGTTCTTCCTCAGCGATCTCATCGGGGATCTCGATGGGCGCGACCAGCTGTCCGGGTTGGATGGTGGTCTTGGCCTGAACGGGTTTGATGCGGGTTGTACGCTTCTTCCGAGTGCTTTTCTTAGCTGGCGGAGGGGGCGGGGGAGGCGGAGGTGGGGGGGGCGCGAGAAAGGCGCTGTAAACCTCAACATCATGGAGGTTGGAGGGGTTCATCAGGGGGGTGACGATAGCAGCG
>CBESWG010000070.1:0-12856 GCA_965533275.1 uncultured bacterium | reverse complement strand
AGTGCCTTGGCCTTGAGCTCAGAACTGTATCGGCAGTGCACGTCCCCGCCCTGGCCTTTGGCCTCATACATGGCCAGGTCCGCGGCCTTCATCAGCGCCTCGGAATCCTTGCCGTCAACGGGATAAAAAGCGAGCCCCACACTGGCCGTGATGGGTATCTTGAAACTTTCCAGGTCAAACGGCTTGCGCAGGGACTGCAGGATGTTATGCGCGACCCCTACCACGTCTTCTTCCTGCTTGATATCGGGAAGGACGATCATGAACTCATCGCCTCCCATCCGAGCCAGAGTGTCCGACTCGCGCAGGAGAGACTTCAGGCGCGAACCGACAGCCTTGAGCAGCTGGTCTCCCACTCCATGCCCCAGGGTATCATTGACACGCTTGAACCTGTCGAGGTCGATGTTGATCAAGGCGATCTTCCGGTTGTGCCTTCGGGCCCGGGCCAGCTCCTGGGCGAGACGATCATACAGAAGAAGCCGGTTGACCAGATTGGTCAAGGGATCGTGCGTAGCCGTGTGGATAAGCTGGCGTTCTGCCAGCCGCCGCGGGGAAACGTCCCTCGCCACCACGCACATGACCTCCTTCCCCCGGTAGCTGATCAGGTTGACGCTGATCTCCACTTCCACGGCCGTGCCGTCTTTGCGGCGGAACCGGCGTTCACCGATAAAATACGACCGGTCTTTGAGGATCTGCAGAATCTTCCGGTAAATATCCTCTTTTTCCTTTTCCATGAAATCGTAGAGGCTGAGACCAGATATTTCCTCGCGGGAGTATCCCAGCAGCTTCTGCATGGATTGATTGGCCTCCAGGATGACACGTGTGTCGATATCCGCAAGGAAGATGCACAGTATGCTCTGCTGCATCACCGCCCGGAATCGTTCTTCGCTCTCACGCAATACTTCTTCGACCTGCTTACGTTCCGTGATGTTGTGCATCTCGCAGAGATAGCCGAAAAAGTCACCGGAGGTCGGTCTGTAAAGAGAGATCCTGGCATTGAACCAGAGTTCGCGGTTCTTCATGGCAATAAAAAAATCGAAGGCCTGGGGCTGACCATAGGACTCGACAGCGTTGATGGCCTTTTGGAAAAGCTCAGCCAGGTCAGGAGGAAAGACCTCTCTGACAGATTTTCCCAGGAACTGTTTGGGAGGCAGGAAAAGGTCATCCCGGTTGGGATCCTGATAATAGCGAGCGAAGCTGCCGTCCATACCGATCAGAAAAACCAGATCCCCCAGGGATCTCAGGAGAGAGAGGAGGTTTATCTCATTTTTCTGCAGGGATTCGGTCGTCAGCTTAAGCTCTACAACGGCCGATTCGAGAGAGACGATCCTCTTTTTAAGCCTGGTGATCTCGCTCTGCTGTTCCTTCCTGATCTTGGTCTCTTCCATGGCGGTCCCGTTATCCTAAACCAAACCTCGGCAAAATTCAACCTGCAGAATAGCGCCGCAATTGAGTTTTTGAGACGAGTGCAGTATCATGCAGACTCCGTAAAACAAAGGAATACCTACGCGATGGACTGGCTGCACATGATCCTGTTATTTGCCGTGGGCGCAGTGGCTGGTTTCATCAATGTGAATGCCGGGGGTGGATCAAGCCTCACGTTACCTGCTCTGTACTTCATGGGGCTCGATTGGGCCGTGGCCAACGGCACGAACCGGATCGCCCTGATCCTGCAGAACATCTCTGCCGTGGGCTCCTTCCACAAGAACAAGGTCTTCGAGTTCAAGTCCAGTTTGACACTGGCTGTGTTCACTCTACCAGGAGCCGTACTGGGAGCCCTCATGGCCACCAGGGTCTCCGGCGTCACCTTTCAGCGCATCCTGGGAGGGGCGCTGATCCTGATCGTCATTTCCATGTTCTTCTCCCGTTCATACATTTCGGAGCACCCCCGCAGAGGCCCACACAGCAAACTGATCTATCCGGCCTTGTTCGTCATCGGCTTCTACGGAGGATTCATCCAGGTCGGAGTGGGATTCCTCTTCATGGCCGCCCTCTATCACCTCCTGCGGGTGAACCTGGTCAAGGTCAACATGCACAAGGTTTTCATCATCCTTATCTACACCATCGCAGCCCTGGCTGTTTTCGCATTTACCGGGAACGTAAACTGGCGCTTCGGCCTCGTCCTGGCGGCAGGCAATGCCCTCGGCGGCTGGTGGGGAGCGCATTTCGCAGTGAAAGGTGGGGAAAAGTTCATTCGCATCGTGCTGGGTGCAGGGATCCTACTCATCGCTCTCAAGCTCTTCAACGCGTTTTGATCCCCAGGGGGTTCACCCGCTCGACAGAGATTTCCCTCCGCCCGAGAGTGGTGTTTGATCGGATCCGCGCTATACGCCGGAGGGAATGTGGGATAAGGCCTCAAGTATACGGTCCAATCCCTTTTCCCGATCCCTTCCCAGAGATATCCGGAGAACACGGCGCCCCCGCTGACGCAGGGCATGCAGATCTCCCATGGACTGGGCAGCGATCATCCGGCCGAAGCTGTATTCCGTCTCAGGAACAGCCAGGTCTTGGACCGGTTCGTCCACCAGTTGCAGGAACACTCCTCCACCGAAACCGCCCTTGTGCAGCTGCCCGGTGGAATGCAGGAAGCGGGGACCGAATCCGAGAGTACAGGCCAGCCCGGTCAGCTCGTTCAAGCGTTCCTTGATCTCGTGCAGGGCAGCGGAGATCTCCGGCGAGCGGGGTAAAAAAGCCTGCAGCGAAACATATCCCCCCGGTTCCATCCCCCTGAGCAGTTCCTGCAGGGAGCGATCCAGCGCCCGGGCTTCCGAAGCTGAGATCTCGTTCCCGCCCCGGTCCAATCCCTCTCTGGCTCCCCCCCTCATGGCCCGAGCCGTAAGCTCCTTAGACAGCTGTACATCGGGCTGGTCAAAGGGATTGACACCCAGGACGGACGAAGCCAGAGCGGTTGCAATCTCCCAGACATACATCTCGGCTGCGATCGCATACGGAGAACCAAGGTGCCTGTGGATCACGGGCTGCCCCCTCCTCTCCAGGGATTCGGCCAGAGAAGCCTGGACAGAAAAGTCGTCTCCTTCGAGGGATAAAAACACATAGATACGATCCGCAGCTCCCGACCGATCCACGAATCCCGGCTCCTCTATGACAGGGAGGATGCCCCGCTTGTCTTTCCCGGTGCTTTCGGCGATCAGCTGTTCTAGCCAGGAAGGGAAGGCGGTCAGCGAGCTCGAGACAAGGATGGTGAGCTTGTTGCGGACTCCGGCCAGTTCGCCCAGCAGCGCACCCAGTACAGCGCCAGGGGCCTGATCCGGCACTGCGGACGGAGCGTGCGCTCGGGCCGCCTTCTGGCCCTGCTTCAGGAGTTCACCGATATCCAGGCCCGCCATCGCAGCGGGGACCAGCCCGAAGGGAGCGAGGGCGGAATAGCGGCCTCCCACATCGGGGGGCGAGAGGACCGTGCTGCGGAAACCTCGGACATGGGCCAGCGTCTCGAGTTCTGAGCCGGGATCCGTGATCGCAGCGAACTGGAATCCTGCGCCTCTCCCGCCGCTCGAGAGCCCGTGCCAGAAATACCGGAAAAGGGAAAGAGTCTCCAGGGTGGTCCCGGACTTGCTCGAGACCAGGAACAGTGTCCGACCAGGTCGGATGCGGCTCTCGAGGGCGAGGATCTCGTCAGGATGTGTGCTGTCGAGGACAAGTATCTCCGGGTACCCCGGAGCATGCCCCAGGAGCGAGGAGAACACCTCCGGAGCCAGGCTGGAACCGCCCATGCCGAGCAGGACGACATGTTTAAATCCGTCCTGCCTTATCTCTTCGCCCAGGTCGGTCCATTCCTCGGCCCTGTGTGCCGTGTTTGCCGGGAGATCTAGCCAGCCCAAGCGGTCCACGATCTCTGGGTGGGGATCGGCGAACCAGACAGTGGGATCTCGTTCCCACATCCGCTGCAGTACAGAGGAATCCGCCCAGTCTGACAGCCGCGATGCGATGCGGTCTTCATGCTCAGGGGCTTGCCATTCCATCCGTTGTTCCTTTGCCCATCTCAAGGTGCGCCCGTCTGGGACAGGATCAGCTGTCGAGAGGGATTCTCTATTGCTTCACTCTCGCTCAATTCCACAGAGTCAGGATGATCCCCATCAGGAGGAGTGAGACCAGAAAGTAGCCGTTATAGATAACATAGAGAGAGAACCGCCGCCCCTCGAAAAGGACCGCACCCAGCCCACCCATGATCACGAATCCCAGCCACACCCAGAATCCGCCCTGGAGCCCAGCGGATACCGTCGTGGCCTGAAACGCCTGCAGGACATGGGACAGGACAAACGCCATGACCAGGGCCCCGAGGAAGCTCATGAGGTATCCGACCCAGTTGGGTGGACCCATCGCTTTGACCTCCTCTTCGGTTTTTCCCATGGCCTTCAGCCAGGGACGGCCGAACAGGAGCGGCGAATACCACAGTGCCCCCAGCACCTGGTGCAACACACCACATACCAATATGGCAAGATAATTGATGGAGATTTCCATATGCCTCCCTCCTTGTTTATTCGGCCGAAGCCACTTCGCTTATATCAAACTGGATAATGCGAGTCAACGGCGGTAGATCCGGAGGCGTCCGAGGTCCTGGAACGCCCCCTCGCCTGCCCGGATATCTCGATGGAAGGGGAAGAAGCCGTCTCCCAGCACATGCAGCACGACTTCGCTCTCCCGCGGGACAGACAAGATGAAAAAGCCATCCTCGTCGCTTTCGGAATTTGTGTAATAGAACTCGCCTCCCAAATATTTTCGGATGTCCTCGGACACGGATTCATCCGAGAGTTCAACCCCCAGCATCTCCTTTACCCTGTCGATCGGGACCTCGAAACGGTGAGCGATGTCTTCCTCCGGGACTCCGTACTCGTGCATCTGCTGGATGAGAAAGACCAGCGCCGCAGCCTGCAGGTCCTGGTGCAGCCTTCCGATCTCTTCGAGGCTCCGATCCGGGCGGATCGCGATGACCTGCGTCTCGGTGCCCTTCCCGGAATCGGCTGCCTGGACATGCCCGGCGAGGAAGACGCTCCCGGCCGTCTCATCCGAATTGTAGGGACTGGAAAGCCATTCCAGGGGGATCACCGGGGGATGGAGCCCGAACTTGTGCTGTGCCACCACAAAGCCTTTGAGCGCCCAGGTCACGGGGTGGATGTAGCCCATATCAGAGCCCGCCAGTTGAGGAAGGGTCACGGCGGTCGGCACGCCTACGAGCCCCTGACCGTTGAGGGCCGCGCCCCCGCTGTTTCCCGGAGACATGGCCGCATCCGTCTTGATAAAGCCGTCCTGGCCTGGGAAGCCTTCGTCACGATAATACCCCAGGAACTTTCCGTCCGTGATCGTGATGGTGTCCCCACCCTTGCCCGGATATCCGAGGACGGTCAGGTCGGAATTGATCTTCATGCCGAAGGGATTGGCCAGGGAGATATGGGAAAAATCTCGCCGGTCGATCCGATTCCCCTCCGCGTCCTCGACGATCTTCAGCAGAGCCGTGTCGTGTTCTTCATCCAGGCTCACGGGAGCGGCCCGGAATTGGACGACGGGGACCTTCAACGGATCATTATCATAGAGCTGGTAGACCAGCATGGTCGTGCTGGCCCGTTCGGCCACCCTAAGGAGACGGGTCCGGGGATCGTACTGGACCTGGTCCTCGATAGCATAGACATGCCAGTTGGTCAGGATCAGCCCCTCGGCGCTGATGATCGTGCCAGAGCCCACCGGCATGGCGATGGGGCCTTCTTCCCGCACCAACTCTCCCGGATTCACGATTCCTTGACCGGAGGGGTCGAGTATGGGATCCTGGTAGACTGAGATCTTGAGCAGGTGCCCCAAACGCACATAGGGAGTGAAATCCGTCGGTATCTCGGCCGCCCGGCCGGTGACAGATGGGGGCGCCCAGAGAACAACTGCCAGGCAGAGGGCCTTCAGTCCCCTTCCCTTCACGGCCTTCACTTGGCTGCCTCCTCCCACCGCACGCTGCGCAGTATCCCCTCATACAGGGGAAGGCCCCGAGAAAAATGCTCGGCCGAGGCCCGATACACGAAGATCTGGAAGGCGCCGTTGAGCGGGATCAGATCGGCGTGGACCTGGACGAGCCGGGGAAAAATTTCGTTGGCGTCTTCGTCTCCCTGGAGGAAGCTGTAGCTCAGTCGCGTGCCCTTTTTCCCCCCGATCCGGGTGTCCTCGACTGTCATGCTCTCTGTCTCCATGGCCTCCACGAAACGCGTCAGTTCAGGGGCCTCCTCTCCAGGGAGGGGGACATACATCAGGACGGCCACATAGACCGGAAGCTCCGAGCCCCCTTCCCGAACAAGGAGCGTTTTCATGCGCCCCGCCAGCAGACGCCCCGGCCCGGCCGGTGTCCCGAAGGGCATCCGGGACAGAGCATGGGGATAGCGGAACGTGAGCCCCGTATCCGGGTCATGAAATACTTTGCCCTTAATCCCCTGGTCAGAGACCACACCCGCCGCAAGAAGCAGGGCCAAGGCGGCGAGGAGGGTGAGGAGATCGACCCGGGGACAGGCATGCCTCTTCTGTCCCCTCCCCTGCCTGGACAACCGGCGCATCATGATAACCCCGTATCCCAGGACGAGAAGCGCATAGACCATGGTGAGGGCAAAGGAGAGCCAATAGGCGGCCTCGAATCCTGAAATGAAGATGAAATCGTTCACGGTGTAGTAGATTCCCAAGAGCACAGTGCCCAGGAGCAAGGCGAACAGAGAACTGCTGTCGACATGACGGCGGCAAAATTTTGTCCGGCCCATCACATAGCCGATCAGTGCCCCTACAGCAGAGTAGATCAGGATATTGGTGGTCGAGACATGGGCGATCACAAACAGCGTGCAGTCAGGGCGGCTGCTCAGGCTGTGGACGCTCAGGGTGAAAGCCATGCCCACACCGGCTGCGGCCCCGTAGACCATGCCGTCCACTGGCTCGTCGAACTCCTCGAGAGCATAGAAACCATAGCGCAGGACGGCATAGATCAACAGGCTCGCCACCGGAGCCAGCACCAGGAACGAGCCCGCGATGAACAGACCGGAAGTGCCAAAGATCCATTCCCGGAGCCGGAAAACGAGGTGCCATAGAGGGATCGCTCCCAGTACTGCCGCCGCCATCCCGGCCAGGAAGGCATAGACCACATAGGCCACGGGTTCCGGTTCCGCCCGGTCCTGGAGATAATAGAATATCATGGAAACGAGGCTGGGGATAAAGGCCAGCAGCACCAACAGGATGAACTTCAGGCTTTCTCCGCCGCTGAGGAGCACGCGATTTCCGACCAGGAACATGAGCAGGAGGAATCCCGCGAGGAAGAGGATGTTGAGGGCCCCGGTCCTGACGATCCTTCGCGTCTGCATGCCTAGAAACCCGGGAACAGGGTCACCTGAAAATAGGGGCCCTTATCGGGACGGTCAAAGGGATACACATAGGAGACACCCAGCACAAAATAGCCGAAGAGGTTCATGCGCAGTCCGACTCCAGCACTCGACACGGGATGGCGCGTGCCACCCATGAACCAGGGCTGGAGCTCCTTGTCTCCATACCAGGCCACACCGGTGTCGAAAAAGGCCATGAAATCCATGGGCAGGATCCCGTACCATCCCTGGCCGACGCCGAGCACCTGGAAGAGCGGGAAGCGGAGCTCCACGTTGCCCACAAGGATCATGTTCCCGTACAACTGATTGTAAACATCGGTCTCGGTTGGGAGGATCGATCCGTAGCTGTAGCCGCGGATCATGTTCTCATATCCCATAAAAATGGGATAGAAACGGTTCTGGGAATCGTCCAGGCCATAACGTCCGTAGTGCATCAAGCGGAACGCCAGCGTGAACGGCCGTACAGGCATGAGATAGCGGCGGTAATCGGCCAGCACGCCAAGATATTTGAGGGATCCGGTATAGGGGGAGGCCTGCAGGATATAGCTCTGGCCCAGGATAGGCGCCGTGGCGCCGAACATGGAGGTGTCGTACACGAGGGCGGCGTTGGCATAGGCGAGGTACAGCGTTTCCGGCGCTGGCAGGTTCTGCTTGTCATAGGTGAGGAGCGTTCCGTTAGGCCACGCATACGTGCGGGTGCGGACCTCATTCTGGAAATCGATGGCCCTGAAGCCACCCCAGAGCTCGAAGCGCTGGACCTTGCTCAAAGGGTACGCCGCGAAGGTGGAGGCGTCATAATTGACCTGGCGGTAGATGATCTCCTGTTCGAGGTATACACCTTGCAGCTCATCTATGAAGGCGCCATACCCCCCATACACATAGGGGATGCGCTGCAGGGATGCCCCCCAGTTCAGCCGCGAGCGCGAGTTCTGGTAGGCGACCACGGCCGCCGTGTCCTGGATCCGGCTGGTCAGCATGAGCGTTGTGGCCAGGTTGTGGAATCCCAGCATGTCGCTGAAATTGAGAGAGATACCCCCAGCGGCATAGGTGCCGAAGCGGTCGATCCCTAGCCCCAGCTGGGGCTGGCTGACGTAATCGAGCTTGAGCTTGGCGCGGTATTGATCGATCTCGTATTCCCCTTCTTCAACGAGACCGAACAGGGGATTATTGAGGAGGCCCCGCACCTCGCTTTCCTGATCATCCCGCGGTGGCAGCAGCGACGGGGAGGATCCGTTGGGAGATGCCGGTTCGGCCCGCTTGGTTTCCAGATCCAGCGCTTCGATGGTAAAGACACTGTACCTGCCTTCTTCGTAGGCCGTGTAGGCCATCCGGCCCGAATCCTGGGCGATGGAAAGCGCGGGGCTGGACTCCGTGATCCCTGCGACTCCCGTGAACAGGTTCGTGACCTGGGAGATCTCGCCTCCGTCCAGCTCCACGTTGTAGACATTCGAGATCCCGCTCTGGTCGGAGATGAAATAGAGGCTTCGGGAATCGGGCGCCCACTGAGGGTTGATGTTTTTGGCGGATCCGAAACAAGGGACGGGCTTGACCTCGCCGGTCTCCACTTCGAGCACAGCCAACTGCATGGGGCCGATGCTCAGCAGGGCCAGGTCTGAGTTGAAGCGCTCCGTGATGAACGCGATGTGGCGGCCATCCGGGGACCAGTCCGGCATGAGGTCTCCGTAGGGATCATTGGTCAGATTCTCCAGCGTTTCGGACTCCATGTCGAACAGAAAGATGTCGGTCACGCCTCCGGCCTGGGCGGAAAATGCGATGTGGCGGCCGTCCGAAGACCAGGTGGGATTGAGGATCTCGCCAGCCCTGTCGAATTCGATCTGCTTGATGCGTTTCTTGCGCTCCATGTCGAAGATGGTCAAGACCGGTCTGCCCTTGATGATGGCCCCAAACACGAATCTCTTGCCCGAGGCGTCCCAACTGCCGGAGGATTTGATGAACTGGAGGCTTTCGAATTCGGGATCGGCAGCCATGCTGATCAGTTTTTTTTCGATCTTTCCTGTACGGGCATCCGCCAGATACAGGTCGATGGAGAACAGATCCTTGGTGGACAGAAGCACGATCTTGTCTCCGTTCGGGCTCAGGGAGGGAGACACGTTTAAACGGTTGTACTTGTTCGACTCGAAGAGGATCTGGCTGTCCGGATCCCTGGTGTCGGTCTTTTCGAGCCAAGGCTGGTACGCCTCTTTCATGGCCTCATGCCATTCCTTGGACAAGGCGTCCATGCTCATGCCGGTGACCCTGCGGATCGATCCCTCGAATCCCCCCACGCGGCCCGCGGATTTGATGATCCGGCCCACCGATTCGTCCCCCCATTTGCCCGTGATATAGGACCAGAGGGACTGGCCCCAGCGGTAGGGGAAATAGGTATAGGAATCCGCCAGTTTCTTGATGGTCGGGAGCTCCTCCTGCTCGTCCCGCCGAACCGCGTCCCGCATCCACATGGCGGTGTTGGGATCATCGTGTCCCAGGGTCAAATATTCGGACATCCCCTCGATCATCCAGAGCGGGAGCATCAGGGCCGTGGGCGCCGCCCCGGCCAGCCCGGGGGCCCCGGCAGAAGTGACATCCAGCTGGAAGGCATGGACAAGCTCATGTCCGATCACATGGTCAGTATCGAGCAGGGAGGGGCCCATGGGGAGAACGATCCTCCGCTTGAACATCTCAGTGACGCCGCCCACGCCCTCCCCCAGCTCGCCGGCCACTGCCGTGGTCTGCTGGAAATGGGGAGAATTCGCATACAGGATCAGGGGCTGCCTTCCCCGCAGCTCATGCTCCAGCATTCTCGAAAGACGCTTGTACCAGCGCTCGGCCATGCGGGCGGACCTCTCCGCAGAGAGGCGCATCTCGGGATAGTAATAGATGTCGAAATGATCTGTCTTCAGGACCTTGAAATCGAACTTCTGGTACTTGACCTTGTTGCGGCCAAAATACTGGGAGCTGGCCGGAGAGGCCAGCAGGCCAACCAAGGCAAAGAACAAGATCGCCTGCAAAATCCATCGAGCTCTGATTAAGCGAACCATATCAACTCCTGATCTTCACATAATATGTTAAAGGATAATCCCATCGCATGCAACCGGATGGAACCTCCCGTTCGGGCTCCGGATCCAAGATCCGCGTATGCCCGGATCACCGAAGTGACGGGGATAGAATGCATGATCCGTGCCAAGCATTTCCAGGGAGAGATCTTTCGTCCGCGAGAAAACTGTTCTCGGATGGTGACATGGGTGTCCTCCCAAACAGCCAGAGAAAACCGCCCGGATCAGACCTTGAGAAAAATCCGCTTCCTGTAGAGGGGATAGGTCAGGCAGAACCACAGGACGAGTAGAAGGAGTGGAAAGAGCAGGGACCCCAGCTGAGGACCTGCCCAGGGAACCAGCCAGGATTGAAAAACATAAGCCTTGGCCGACACGGTCCCGCCTTCCAACGGGACACGGACAAGCTGCAGTACGCGCGCCAGAAAACCGGAGCCCACATACACGAGGATGGCATTGGTACCGAACACCAGGAACGGGAGCGCCGCCTTTCGCCAGCGGAGGACATCCATCACTCCGTAACAGATGCCCAGGGCCAGCCAGGCCGCGCCTCCCGTGAACAGTACAAAGCTGCTGGTCCACAGCTGTTTGTTGATCGGGATCAAGGTGTGCAGCCAGAGCCCGGACACGGTCAGCAGCGCCCCTCCCGCCATCAATCCCCAGAAGCGCATCCGGGCCCCTGCCGCGGTGCGCAGCCAGTCCCCGGCCAGCGTACCGAACAGCACGGTGGCGATGGCAGGTATCGTGCTCAGGATCCCCTCGGGATCGAAGTTGGGAGTGTAAAGATGGCCGCCCAGGAGTTGGACGTCGATCCAGCCGCACAGGTTCCCGTCGGGGGACAGCGCTCCTGCACCGTGTCCCGGGACCGGTATCCACTGCAGGGCAGCCCCATAGGCAGCCAGCAGGCCGGATGCGATGAACACCCTCGCACGGCTGCCTGTTTTGAGGAAAATGAGCGATCCGACCAGGTAACAGAGCGCGATCCTCTGCAGCACGCCGGGGATCCTGAGTGTTCCGAAATCGAAGCGAGGGAACAGGGTCAGCAAAAGCCCCAACACAAACAGGATCAGAGAACGGATCAAAATCTTGACCAGCAAGGGGCCTTCCGAGGATGCCGACTCCCGGCGGCGAGTCAATGAAAAGGACAGCGAAACCCCGACTATGAACAGGAAAAACGGGAAGATGAGGTCGGTGGGCGTCCACCCATGCCAAACGGCATGCCGCAGGGGAGGATACACGAACTTCCAGCTCCCGGGATTGTTCACCAGGATCATGGCGGCGATGGTGGCACCGCGGAAAGCATCCAGCGAGACCAGCCTCGTTTCCGTCAGATCCTTCATTCGCTCAGCCCTATTTCAAGACCGGCCTGGACGATTCTCACCGACATCGAGATCAGCTTCAGGAAAGTATCATCTCTCTTGGATCTGACTCCTATCTCTGGATATCCATCATATCCAGCTTGTCCTTCTTGGCATATCCCTCGGGAGCGGAGTAGGTGCCGGCCGGGGCATCCTTCTTTTCGATCTCCTGCACTTCCTGGAAGGACTTCATCGTGCTCCCCATGGCATCCATGCTGGTCTCGGTCTTGATCTGAAATCCCTGGATCTTTAGCAGTTCGGCGATCGACTCTTCGCCCAGAAACATGGTGGCCTGGCTCAGCTTCGGCAGCATATTCTGCGTATAATCCTTCCAGTCGAAGGGGACATCCGTGCTGGCCCAGATCAGCTGCTTCATGTCCATCATCATGACCGTCATCGACATCTCATAGCCCTCGCACTCCCAATCACCGATCTTCTGTTTTTCGCCGGTCGGACTCACCGCCACCTTGATGTTGTTCATCATCTGCATCATCTGAGAAGGGAAATACTTTTCCAGGTCGAGAGGAAGCGCCATCTCCACATAGCTCTTGCTCTGATGGTTGATCCAGATCATCACGTTCTTTTCCAGGTCGATGATGATCTTCTGCTGGGGCATTTCCACGGACATCTTGTCTTTCCCCATCCACATGTGGACGACATCGTCCTGGGCGGGCTGCTCCCGTCCCTGGATGGAAAAGGCGTCGGTGTGGGAGATCTGTTTGATATAAATATCGGCCAGCAGGGTCGAGGA
Organism: uncultured bacterium; assembly: GCA_965533275.1. Lineage (GTDB taxonomy): Bacteria > Acidobacteriota > Aminicenantia > Aminicenantales > Aminicenantaceae > JAUXEH01. Next base: position 348 of record CBESWG010000070.1, on the reverse strand, counting down.
TCCAAGCGCCAGCACCAGCATAAGGCATATCAGGTATTTTCTCATCAGTCCTCCAGCTTATCTGTTCTTCATTTGAAACTCACCATAACTTAGGCCCGATTATAAAGGTTTGCGGGAGGCATGGCAATCTCAACCGGACTGGATCGTCAATCCGGAATCAGATAGCCTCAATGGAAGGATTCGGATGCCCTTTCCCATGGCTTCGAGGGCGGTCCGTATCTCCTCCCGCGCGCCCGGTTCCGGGCCGATAAGCAGGGTCAGGGACCCTCCCCGCCCTCCGGCCCCATTGACCTTCCAGCCGCAGGCTCCGCACCGTCGGGCCATGTCGATGACCTCCCGCGCCTCCGG
>CBESWG010000069.1:0-14002 GCA_965533275.1 uncultured bacterium | reverse complement strand
GTTACTGTAGGAGGCCTGCCCGGGAGCCCTGTAACCGATGGCTCTGGCTTCTACACCGCCACCGTGGATCATGGTTGGACCGGCACTGCTACACCTATACTGGCCGGCTACGCATTTTCCCCGACGAATCGGCCTTACACCAATGTATCGGGCAGCACTGCTGCGCAAGACTATACGGCAACCTATCAAGAGTTTCTCACCGATACAGACAGCATCAATGTCCCAGAAGGGGGCACTGCCATCGTCTATGTGAAGCTGTCCTATCAACCCGCCTCGCCGGTGTCCACAACCGTTGCCAGGACAAGCGGTGATACAAACATCACCGTGCAGTCCGGAGCTTCCTTATCCTTTAATTCTGTCAATTGGGACACCTTCCAGCCTGTTACTCTAGCTGCTGCCCAAGACGACGATGTCGTGAACGGCACGGCAACCATCCAGATCAGTGCATCTGGTCACCCCAATAAAAGTGTCACAGCCACGGAACAGGATGATGACACACTCGAGTTCGAGATCAATCCTACCAGCGTGACAGTTGAGGAAGGATCGACTGTGCAATTCCAGGTGAGACTCACGGCGCAGCCTTCATCCGATGTCACAACTTCTGTCACCAGGACGAGTGGGGACACGGATATCACCGTACAGAGCGGGACCAGCCTGACTTTTACTACATCGACCTGGGGGACCTTTCAGCCCGTCACTTTGGCAGCTGCCCAGGATGTGGACATTGAGAACGGCTCGGCCACCATAACCGTCTCAGCATCGGGCGTCCCGAATGTCCCAGTTACGGCCACGGAACAGGACGACGATACACTGAACATCGTGACCGATGTGAATGACGTCAACGTCCCGGAGGGGGGGACGGCTCCCTTCCAGGTCCGACTGTCTGCCCAGCCCTCTTCCACCACAACTGTGAATGTGGCGAGGATCAGCGGAGATGCCAATCTCACCGTACAGTCCGGCGGTTCACTTCAGTTCACTACCAGTACCTGGGACTCATTCCAGACTGTCACTTTGGCTGCTGCACAGGATGCCGATGTGGAGAATGGATCGGCGGTTTTCAGGCTTTCAGCGAGCGGGATTTCAAATAAGGACGTCAATGCCACGGAACTAGACGACGACACCCTCGAATTCGAGGTGAGTACGGTATCCGTTACCGTTCCGGAGGGCAGTACAGCACAGTTCCAGGTTAGGCTGACAGCACAGCCCTCTGCCAATGTGAATACTTCCGTAGCCCGCCAGACCGGCGATACTGACATTACCGTTCAGAGTGGCTCCAGTTTGACCTTTTCATCGGCGAATTGGAATTCCTTCCAGCCGGTTACATTGGCCGCTGCCCAGGACGTCGACATTCAGAACAGCACGGCCATTATCCGGGTCAGTGCGACAGGCCTACCGGACCAGGATGTGACCGCCACCGAAGGAGATGACGATACCCTGGAGTTTGATGTTGACTCCTTGTCTGTGCCCGTGCCAGAGGGAGGCCCGCCTGCGATATTCCGGGTCCGGCTCACGGCACAGCCTTCCTCCGGTGTCAATGTGACAGTGGTTCGCATCAGCGGCGACAGCGACATCGCCGTCACTTCAGGCGCTTCACTGTCGTTCAGCTCCTCGGATTGGAATGTTTATCAGGATGTGGGCCTCGAAGCCGGCCAGGACCCCGATATCGAGGATGACACCGCCACAATCCAGGTCAGCGCGACAGGTATCCCAAGCGTTTCGGTCACAGCAACAGAGCAGGACGATGATACCTTGGAGTTTGATGCCAATCCTCCTTCCAGCGTTTCTGTCACAGAAGGGGCAACATCTATACTCGAGGTGAGGTTGACTGCTCAGCCATCATCGAATGTTTCCGTTTCGGTGATCCGATTCTCGGGAGATGCGAATATCTCGATTCAATCCGGTGCCAGCCTGACATTTACTTCCGCTAATTGGGATGTTTATCAGGAAGTTACGCTGGCCGCGTCTGAGGACACAGATATCGAGAACGGAACGGCGGTCATCCGGATCTCTGCAGCCTCGGTCCCGAACAAAGATATCACTGCGAACGAAGTCGACAATGACACCTTGAATTTCGAGACAGATACCAGCAGCGTCTCCGTACCTGAAGGTGGATCAGAAATTTTCCGGGTGAGGCTGACCGCCCAACCAACAGCAAACGTCACCGCAGCCATCGGACGGATCTCCGGGGATACAAACATCACCGTACAATTGGGTGGAAACCTGACTTTCACGTCCACCAGCTGGAATACTTATCAGCCGGTTACTCTGGCAGCAGCTGAAGACGGTGATGCGACAAACGGAACGGCTACTTTTCGTATATCTGCAGCAGGAGTCCCAGATCGGGATATCTCAGCCATTGAAGATGACGATGATGCCTCCAATGGAGCCATCGCTCTGGGACTTCCAGCCACACAGGTGACCTCTGGTGATGTAGTGCTCGTGGCTGTCAACATCTCCGGCAATGTCCAACCTCTGGACAGTATCGGCCTGGATTTTAGATTTGACGAGACTGTGTTTAACCTGATCGAAGTCCTCCCCGGATCGTTGAACCCGGGCTGGCCGCTGACCCATACTCCGGATGCAGGAGATCCTGGCACCCTCACCATCCAAGGCTCTGGTTCCATAGTTCCCCAGGCTAGTCAAGGATCCCTCGTACTGATCGGGCTGCAGGTGATATGCTCAAGTGCAGGCCAGTTTAGCACACAGCTGAGGCTCAACGCCTACACCCAGGATCTCCAGGACGCTTTTTCGCCCGAACCATACACAACCAACATTACATTCATGCCCTGTTCACGACTGGGAGATGTCAATGGGGACTCGTCCGTAACGCCTGGAGATGCACAGCAGGCGTTCGAGATCTTTCTGAGAAAGATCACTCCAAATTTCTGCCAGGAAAGTGTGTCGGATGCAGACTGCGGAGGAAGTACGACTCCAGGGGATGCTCAGGATATCTTCGAACATTTCCTGCGCAAACAGATCCTTCCTGAATGCTGTGGTGGTGCTGCCTCCCCAATTTCTCCTCCAGCAGCGATCACGTATTATGACACCTTGCCCTTCGATCCCAACGGGATGGATGCTCAGGTGAGGCATATCTTTCCCTTGGATGTGATCACTGAACCCGGCAAGAAAGTGCGCATCCCGATCGTCATCGATGATGCTCAGGGGCTTCGGGAATTCAGTTTTGATCTTCTGTACATCCCTGAGTGTATGGAACTCGTGGGGATCGAGCTGAGTCCTCTCTGCCAGGAATTCGTACTCGATCGCCAGCACGATGCCATATCTGGGTATGTCCACGTCGAGGCCTGGTCCCCCCGCATTGTCAAGAAAACAGGTGTCGATGCCTTGATGGTGGTGGTATTCAAAATTAAAGAAAATGCCTGGGGGAAATTTCCTCTTGAGCTGATGAATCCAGGTGGAGATATCTATGACTCCACGCTCGATGCTGGGCAGATTTTCAGCTGGGACCCGGATGTCGAGATCGAGCGCACATTGCGGATGGGAAGTGCATACATCCATACGGATGGAACCTATCGGGTTCCAGTACGTGTCGACAATCCCTTCGGCATTAAGGCATTCGGGCTGGAGATGGACTATGCAGTTGATGAAATGATGTTCCTTGGGATTCGAAAGACCGGAGCGACGCGCGGTTTTGCTGCCCTGGATGCGACTGAGATCGATCTCGGTATCTTGAGGATCGGAGGATTTGGTCTGAGCCCTATACAGAGAAATGCCCCCACGGCACTTTTTGAGTTGGTTTTTTCCACCATCAACGAAAATCCTGATCTCCGAATTCTTCAGGCCTACGATGACCTCAAATATTGTATAACACGTTAGGATGAGCAAGAGATGAGAAGACATATCTGGGATGTAATAGGGTTGGGACGGTCAGTTGTTTCGGTGTTGATCGCGGGACTGTTTCTATTGCTGTTGTTCCCCATCAGTTGTAAGGAAGGAATCGTCACTCCAGAGGAACTCCCGGTAATCTGGGTCAACATGTCATCCTTGAGTATGAGTGCCACTGCCATCGGGCCGAATCCGACGAACAGGGTCCTCACTATTAAAAATACAGGTTATGAAACTCTTTCGTATTTCATAAGTGATGATGCCAGTTTTTATGATGCAGACTGGCTGACCATATTGCCAGGCAATGGGTCTTCATCCGGACAGGAGATCCACCACAATATACAGATCAACAAGGAAGGCCTTGAGTCTCGAGCTGAACCATACAATGCCAAGATCAAGGTCGAAAGCACTAACGCATACAATTCGCCTCAATACGTGGATGTCTCCTTTATGGTCACCGACGATATCCCTGCGGCAATTGCATTAAACACACACAACCTCGAGTTCTCTGCGAGGAGAGGCGGCTCGATCCCCGAACCCAAGACCTTTGTCATTCGAAATACTGGGGAGCTGACACTCGAGTATATTTTGGAAATGGATGTGGAGTGGATCACGGTCACACCATCCCTGGGGAGACTAGACAGCGGTTCCATCACACACACGGTGCTGGTCAACAGCAGTAACCTCGGGCTTGGTGAACATGAGGGCCGAATCAGTGTCAATGCCGTGGGTGCCTCCAATACTCCTCAGAATATCAATGTATCGCTCAATATCACTGATGAGCCTCCCCCGACGATCGGTGTCCAGCCCGGGAACCTTGAATTCAATGCCCAGACCGGGGTCAACCCTGCGGCGCAGATCATGCAGGTGTTAAACAGCGGAGAGGGCAAGCTAAATTATCAGATCGATTCGAGTGCTCATTGGCTCAAGGTGTCTCCTACGACCGGAAGTACCAAGAGCAAGGCACGAAATCACACAGTTTCAGTTTCGGTACAGGGATTGGGAGATGGAAGATACACGGACACAATCACCGTGTCCGATCCGTCAGCCACGAACAATCCTCTGACTATTCCGGTCGAACTCAATATCACCGATGTCCCGCCTCCTCCGCCACCTCCACCGCCGAGTACAGATAACCATATCTGGGTGTCCATGACTCCCAGTTCCGGTATCAATGGTACGGTGCTCACATACAAGATTGGTGTCAGAGGCAACCTGAACGCGATCGCGGCTTTCGGTTTGGATGTTACATTTGATAGCACGATGTTTGCTTTTGTTGGCTTCAGCAACGGCACCCTCACATCCTCCTGGGGAGCCGGTGTACAGGCGAATCACGTCGGCGGCGGTTTGATTAAAGCCGGGGGATGGGGAGGGGGCAATTTTGTATCAGTAGGAAGCACAGGAACTCTGATCGAGATACGGTTCCGGATCATTGGTTCCAGCACAAGTAACAATATCTGTATCGGAAGTTTTACGGATGATATAAATGGGCTGACACCTGCCCCGGGCTGTACCGGATTCACTATCCAATGATAGGTTGCTTCCTTTCAGTCGACCCAGCTTGCTTTTCAACGCTATATAGGCTATAAAACCTCTGATATTGATGTGCGCCTGTAGCTCAGGGGATAGAGCGCCGGTCTCCGGAACCGGAAGTCGCCCGTTCGAATCGGGCCAGGCGTACTTCTCCTTCCCCCTATAAATTTGGACTATCTTTTCGCGGCCCTGACCGCCTCCAGGCTTTTTGCGGCTTGAACGGTCGCCCGGGACTCAGGGTATCTCGATTCCAGCTTTGCAAAAGTCTTTTCCGCAGCCTTGAGCTTTCCCTGCCTAAGCTGAGCCATTATGGTCCCCAGCAGTGCCTTGTCGCAGGCCTGGCCATCCGGGATCTCCTTGATACATTTCTCGAAGGTCTTCTGGGCATTCTTGTAGTCCTTCATTTTCATGTAGTTCAGCCCCATGCCCAGATATAGGTTTTCCTTGACCAGAGGGTCCTGCTCAGCACCTGCAGTCTTGAGAGCCTTCTTAAAATACTGGTTGCTGAGGTCACAGATACCGATGCGACGGTAGAACTCCGCGAGGCCCGAGAGGGCCTCCGTGCTGTCTTCGTCTTGCTCGAGTTTGATCATCCACTGGTTCATACCGGAGAAGTCTGCTGGGAAGACCTGCATCAGGGGTGCCAGCTGTGCGACCGGCAGGTACCCCTTGCGTCGGTTCAATTCCTTGCCCCAGGGATCTGTAAAAACCAAGGTAGGAATCACTTCGATGCGGTAGCGTTCCACGATGTTCCTGTGGTTGTCCACGTTGACGGCAATACAGACAAACTTCTGAGAGTGTTTGATGATCTCCACATCAGGCCAGATATCCACATCCATCTGCTTACAGGGTCCACACCAGGTTGCCCAGAAATCGATCATGACAGGCTTTCCTTCTGCCTTGGCTGTTTCGATTCCCTGCTCAAAGTTGTTTTCCCATTGGATTTTGTCCTGCTCGGCACTCGAATACATCGAGGCACTCAAGAGACAGAAAACGAGGCTGATTGATAAGGCGATATACTTCATCTTTCCCCCCATCCCAAACTTCAGGATTCATTCCAAACATAAGACTACACATGACGTTCGTCAAGCCCACACTACAGATGAGCTTTCCCGATCCTGATTGGTACACTGATATAGACTCACATTATTGTTCTAAACATTGATTTTCCCGTAGAGAGTTCTATATTAGGATTAGGGAACACAAAAAAGGGGACAACTATGTCCAAGAAATTCCTGATCCTCGTATTGGCCTGCATTCTGGTTTTACCAGTCCTTCTTGTTTCCAAAGAGAAAAAAGGTGTCGACCTGCTGGTCACTAGACTGGATGGCAGCACGGTAAGAGGCGAACTCATCGCAGTCAAGGCAAACGAGGTTTCACTGCTGCTGTTGTCGGAATCCGGTGTGGATGTGACTATCGCTACACTGGACATACAACTCATCCGAATTGTGAAAAGGAGCAAATCCTGGCAGGGAGCCGGTTTAGGCTTCGTGGTATCATCCGTCAGCCTCAGCGCACTTGCCTGGGCAACGGACGATGAATTTTTCACGGATCCCGAGGGCGGAGGCCCATTGGTTCTGGCGCTGTTTTTTGGGATTCCGGGTCTTGTCGTGGGAGCCGTGGTAGGAGCGATTCTGGGAACGGACAAAAAGATCCAGATCGCAGGGCGCCCCGAGGAGGGGATCAGAGAAGAACTGAAACTGTTGCGCCTCGATGCCCGGGTGCGCGACATTCAATAGTACTCTCATCCATTTTGCGCCAACAATTTTCATAACATTCTCTTAACATTTTCTTACCTTTGTTTTGACAACTGATCTGTGCCTCTGCCTTATCTTTGGAGTGAAGATGAGGAATCAGGAGGCATGAGATGAGAAAACACATGATCTGGCTGATCGTTTTTTTTGTGTTTGCGGCTTCAGGGAATTTAGCAGCACAGGAAAGGAAAAAGGTGGAGCTCTGTATTGCGGGAGGCGCCTTGTTCAGCAGTGGGGGCTATGGGCCAGCCGGTGGACTGTCCCTCGGTTATACGTCCAAATATGTCGGGGTAGAGGTGAATGGTGCCTACATCGGGGGAGTTGGAGTCTTTGGCGCCAATCTGGTTGCGGGGCTGTTTGACAGCAAGCGATACATACCCTATGCGACCGGTGGGTTGTGGACCTCCTCCTATGGTGGATTGGGATTCTACGTGGGCGGCGGCGTTAAGGTGAAAATATCTCCTCGGTATGCCTGGCGGACCGAATATCGCCGCTATATTGTTGGTGACTCCAAGTGGGGATTGAATGCGGTCGTATCGGGCATATCTATTTTCTTCTAAATGAATACAGTCTGATCTCTACATCACCAAGCTGAAAACCTCTGATGGCACTGTCCTTTATTCCACCTATATGGGAGGGATTGACGATGATTCCGCCTATGGCCTGGTCGTTGATTCCTTTGGGGCCGCCTATGTGACAGGCAAGACCGCTTCCTTTGACTTCCCCACGACAGCCGGTGCCTACTCAACCCTTTTTGGGGGGGGTACGGATGCTTACAACAGCCCGGCCCAGCTGGTCGTCAAGCTCAAGGCCATGAATCCCTGGTTCTCGATCAAGCCTAAACGAGGATCTTCAACGGGGGAATGGGACGAATTCACAATCGAAGTGGATCCCACAGGCCTTTCCGCGGGTGTGCATCAAGGAATAATCGAGGTGATCAGCAAGGATACGGTGGACTCACCTGTTGAAATTTCCATTGTTTTAAATGTGGTCCGCTCAAACTGAGAGAAATGTTCCATTGCTGAGGAGACATAAAAGGGTGATAAGGGACGGCCCTATTAGCAAAAGGGGGTAATTGATAGCCCTGAATGGGCTAAATGATTCGGGCCGTCCCTGTGTCCATTGCTTATAAATTATCACAGCAAAACGGCCAAAACAATTGGACTTTAGTACAATATGAACGAATGTCTCTCGGGGAAGCTCAATCCCCGTTCTCATTATTATTCTGGACCATCTTGGAGACCATCTCGATCAGGATCTTGGAGGGGATGAAGTCCTGATCGCAGCGGGGGCAGTGGAGCTTCTGGCCTTCTTCCAGTTCATGCGGGAAAACCCGGAGAGTATCCCCGCATTTGGAGCAGGGGATGGTCACCTTTGTATAGGCAGCGGGATTCATTGTATCTCCTCTACTATATACGGACACATCGCGTGTGGGTTCGGTTGCCTGGATGCTTTCTTAGGGAAAAGTTTTAATTGACTTGCCAATCTCAGTCGGTTTTAATGATTCTTTCGTGCAAGGACCACTTTTGGAAAAGGGCGGTATTTTCAGACATGACTGAGATTCGATGTCCCTGGTGCAAGTCGACCCGGATAGAGGAAAGCTCAGCCCTGCATGCCTCGATGATCAAGGTCAAGAACCCAGGGAGAGCGCCTCTCGAGGTACGGGTTAAGATATACACCTGCCGGGACTGTGAGCGAGAGTTCACAGAGAGGGAGGCTCAGTCCAACAACTTCGGAAGCGGGGGCTCGCCTCCAAAGGACTAGATCCCTCAGGGAATTCTCCGTCCCGCCAGCTTTCAATATTCCTCCTGCATGCTATACTGGCTGCATGCTCCCGAAAAAAATGAGGCTCTGGTTGGGCGTCGTGTTTGGCTTGGGGATCGTCCTTGTTTTCCTATCAAGCTGTGAGAATACTTCCTCTTCATCGTCAGACAGTATCAAAGGATCGAATACGCTCACCACAGAGGTGAGATCTGTGGCGAGTTTCCAGGGCGTCATATTCAATCCTGCCGGGATCGTGAATCTGACTTCTGGTGCGACTCAGCGAGTTTCGATCACGGTGAACGAGAACCTGATGGAGTACATCACGACCACGGTGAGTGGGGGGCAGCTCATGATCGACGTGGCTCCGGGTGTCCAGATCAGGGACCTGAACCTCACGGTCGACCTCACGATGACCGATCTTGAGAGCCTGGAAATGAACGGGGCAGGGAATTTCTATGGGAAGAACCTGTTCCAAGTGGATGCAGCGGTCTTGAATCTGAAAGGGGCAGGGAACATCACCCTTGAGATCGAGGCCGATGAGTTGAGATCTTTCCTGACTGGAGCCGGCAGGATCACTCTCAGCGGGGCTGCCACGATACACAACATCGAGATCCCGGGAGCCGGGCGCCTCCAGGCCTTCGGACTCTCTACAGGGACGACTGTCGTTTCGCTGAGCGGCTCGGGTAAGGCTGAGGTCCTCGCGACTCAGCTGCTCAATGTCAAGATCACGGGTACCGGAAATGTCCACTACCGGGGGTATCCCTCGATCACAGTGGAGATCACGGGCAGCGGCTCTCTGATTGATGACAACTGATCTGAAAGCTGCTTGTCCTTTTATCTCCCGCAAGATTAAGTTCAGATAGACGGGTATCTTCAGATGGAGGCCCCTCGCACAGGCCTCCTGTGGATCATTGAGCGATGACTATTCTTCGGATGGCGCGGAAGGTGGCGGTGGTGCCGGAGCTTCGGCTGCACCCTTTTTCTTGGCGCAGCAGCAGCTCTTGTAGAATAGGGCGGTTATGGCCAGCAGAGCGGCGGCGATGATGATCGCGATCTTGGCCCAGGTGGCGGTCCAGAAGAACAGCGCGATCACGATGATGGCGGCAGCCAATAGGAAGCGGCAAAAGCAGACTTTCATGGTTTTCCCTCCCAAAGGATCCAGTTGGATGGTATTCTATAGGAAAGAAACCACACTAATCAATACTGTTCCCATCAAATATCTTTTAAAATTCACTGCATACATGGATAATGGGAATGAGCGCTCTCCGCGAGAATAACGGACAGGTCCGGGTCGTCCTCTCTATTGGACCCACAGTCAAGGAGGGCGTGATCCTGGATATCCGGCCGTCGGGAGCGGTGTTTTCAGCCGGCACCCTAGCCGGTTGACATCTCTGGAAAATCGCGTATATTGGTGTTTTTCGACATGCGAGAGACGAGACGATGAAAGAACGACGCAGAGTCAAGCGTGATATCCTGGCAGGACGGGTCGAAGTCGGACCGGAAGGCCTGTTTTCCCTGACCCACGACATCTCGATGGGCGGCGTCCGCATCCTCACCGACAAATACCTGCTCCAGAACACGGACCTTCTCCTCAAGATCTCTCTACCGGGGACGGGCCGGTCCATTACACCCAAGGGAAATGTCCGCTGGTTCATGCTCCATGAGAGGGATGCCATGTACGAGACCGGGCTGGAATTCGTGGATATCTCCTCGGCCAACCGCGAGGCCCTTGAGAGCTATCTGGGCTAGCTCCCGTTTTTTCGCTCCCGCCTTTTTTCCAAAATCATTTGAGCTTTTCTCCTCACCTGTGATAAGAAGTCTATGAAGATGCGGCTGTCGGCCAGGGGGCCGATGGTCCAAGGAAGAAACGAGGAGGATCCGCATGGATGTGAAGATCGACGTCAACCTCAACGTAGCCAGCAAATTTTCCGAGGGCAAGGGCAAGGTCCGGGCCCTGATCTATCTGCAGCAGGGAGAGAAAAAGGACGAATTCAACGTATTCATGGACAACGGCAAGATACTTGTGGTCAAGGCCGACATGGACTTCGATACCCTGTGCGAGGAGATATTTGCCGGCGTAGACAGCATGTTTCCCGAGGTGGAATGATCGGTAGTACAGCCATTTTCGCCAAACCACTCGAAATAAATAGAATTACGGCCAGGGCCATGCCCTGGCATTCCTTCTCCAGACCCACGATTTCACCCCCCTGAATCACCCCCAAGGGTGATTTACGGCTAGCCCTATCCATATTAGATTATGAATAACAGAGGAATAAACCAATGAAATACAAATGGACCTGGCTGGTGCTGATCACAGCGGTTTCCGCCGGGATCATGTGCTCGACAGTGCAGCAGAAGGGAAGGCACGCCGTCTCGCGGCATGCGGTGATTTACGAAGACGTCACTCTCGATGAAGTCTGGGAGGCCGCGCGCGAGACCGTGGTGGAAATCGGGTTCAGGATCAGGAAGGAAGACAGGGAAAAGGGATTCATGGATGCAGAATCCGGACACGACGCCTATGCCAACGGGCAGGCCCCCCTGATGAACATCATGATCAATGAAACGATCGGTCAGATCCGGGTGGACTGCCTCATGGCTCAAGATCCGGAAAAGATCGACTCGAGCCGCGATTTTCTGATCCGATTCTTTAAAGAGCTGGAAGAACGGCTGAACAAAAGGGATCCTTCCTAGTTCCCGTGTTGTCTAAGCCCAATTAATTCAAATCACCGGTCCTCCAAAGGGACCGGTCTTTTCATCTGATAAATAAGAAGCCTCGAAGGAAACACGATCGTATTGTCTTGGGGGAGGAATTGATATATATATCAGGCAGGGGAGAGCGACCATGCCGCTTTGTATTCGAAACCTGTCTGTGGGCCTTGGGATCGTGTTCTGTCTGGCCGCTGCCGTGCGGATGGAGGCACAGGAAGTCCGGATCTGGGAGGAGGACCTCGTACTTCCCACCTATCTGACCGGAGAGCCCAGCATCTTCCCCATCTTCTACAACGGCCGGGCGTATCAGGGAGCGCAGGGCAGGATCTATCCCTATGCCTTTTCGGATGAGCTGACAGATGAATGCCGGGACGTTGCCCACAAAGCCGTGTATCTCGAAAACCGCTACATCAAGCTCTGTGTGCTGCCCGAACTGGGCGGCCGCATCTTTTCTGCGCAGGACAAAAGCAATGGATATGATCTCTTCTACCGCCAGACCGTGGTCAAGCCAGCCCTGATCGGCATGCTGGGAGCCTGGTGGTCAGGCGGTGTGGAGTGGAACATACCCCACCACCACCGCGCCACATCCTTAATGCCGATGGACTACACCCTTGAAGAGAACGCGGACGGGAGCAAGACCGTGTGGGTCGGCGAGCTGGAACTGAGGCACCGCATGACCTGGGCCATCGGGCTAACACTGTATCCGGACAGCTCCCGGATCGAGAGCCGAGTACGTGTCATGAACCGGACCCCGGTCGCCCATTCCCTGCTCTATTGGGCCAACGTGGCCGTGCACACCAACGAGGACTACCAGGTGATCTTCCCACCCGGGACCGAATATGCTACTTACCACGGAAAAAACCAGTTCGTGCACTGGCCCTTTGCACGAGAGAGCTATAACAGGGTGGACTACAGCGGGGGGGTGGACATCAGCTGGTGGAAGAACCACCCGGCTCCTCAGTCTTTTTTTGCGTGGGACTGTACGGACGATTTCCTTGCCGGGTACGACCACGGGAAGAAGTCCGGAGTGATCCATGTGGCGGATCACCACGTGATGCCAGGGAAGAAATTCTGGACCTGGGGCACCGCGGTTCAGGGACGCCGGTGGGACACGATCCTGAGCGACGATGACGGACCCTATCTCGAGCTCATGGTGGGGGCCTTCTCAGACAATCAACCGGACTACAGCTGGATCGAGCCCTATGAGACGAGATCCGTGACACACACGTGGTATCCGCTCCGGGAGTTGGGAGGCGTGAAGGCGGCCAACCTCGAGGCTGCCCTGAACCTGGAAGTCCTGAAGTCAACGGCGAAGATCGGTATCAATGTCTCCGCTCCCTTGCTTGATGCAGAGGCATTGTTTTGGGCAGGGGACCGCCAAGTATGGAAGAAGGAGCTCGAGCTGGCGCCGGACCGGCCCTTCCATGGAGAGGTCGAGCTCACAGAAAGCGTGGATCCCGGGAAACTGAGACTCGAGCTCAGATCGGGGGAACGGATCGTCCTGGACTATGCGCCCAGGGATCCAGAGGGCAAATCCATGCCACAGGAAGTGGAGCCGCCTCCTGCGCCAGAGGTTGTGAAGACCATCGAGGAGCTCTATCTTGCGGGCCTGCGCCTTGAGCAGTTCCACAATCCCGCCCGCGATCCGATCGCCTACTATCAGGAGGCCCTGAAACGTGATCCCGGAGACGCCCGGGTGAACACGCGCGTGGGGATCCAATATTTTATGCGCGGCATGGCGGATGAGGCCGAGGCACATCTGCAACGAGCGGTCGCGCGGCTGGGATGGAACCACACTCGTCCCAAGGACGGCGAGGCCCTCTATTATCTGGGGCAGGCCTTACGGAGTGGGGGCCGCCGCACAGAAGCGGTCGATGCCCTGGAGAGGGCAGCCTGGGACCCAGCATGGAGGACGGCCGCCTTCACAAGCCTGGCCCAGATGGCCTGTGCCCGGGGCCGGTTTGTCGAAGCTCTGGACTTTCTGGACCGGTCCGCCCCGGCGCTTAAGACCGCGGGTGCCGTTCACGCACCTTTCAGGGCGGCGGTGCTGCGGCATCTGGGCAGATTCGAGGAGGCGAAGGAGGCGGCCTCCGCGGCCCTCAAGTTCAATCCCCTGGATTTCTGGGCGGTACGCGAGCTGGCGCTGGCACGGGGAGCCGGCCGAGAAGGAGGGGCCGGCAAAGCGGAACTGCTCCGTCAACTGGGGCACCTCATGCGGGCCGAGGCGCAGTCGTGGCTGGAACTGGCCGCGGACTACATGGGCTGCGGACTCTGGGCAGAGGCGAAGGCGGTCCTTGGACAATATCTGGAGGGTGTGCGAGAAGATATGGCAGTGGGCGCGGGGCGGCCTCCGTTGATACTCTACACCCTGGGTTTTCTCGAACAGAAGACCGGGGATG
>CBESWG010000068.1:0-14058 GCA_965533275.1 uncultured bacterium | reverse complement strand
ACCCCGTGTGCTGGGAGCGGTCAGCATGCCCATCTTTCAGTCGGCCAACTACGAGTATGTCCCGGCCGGGAGCTACCATGACATCTCCTACATCCGGATGAACAACACACCCAACCACAAGGCTCTGCATGCCAAACTCTCTGCCTTGGAGAACGCAGAATCAGCCCTGGTAACGGCCAGCGGAATGGCCGCCATCACCACCTCGCTGCTCACGGTCCTGAGGAACGGAGATCACCTCCTGGCCCAGGACAGCCTCTACGGCGGTACTCTGGATTTTATCTTCCGTGAGCTCGAGGGATTCGGCATCTCCTACGACTTCATCGACGGGGCGGCACCGGAAACGTGGTCCGGCAGGCTCAGGCCCTCAACCCGCGCCATTTACGTAGAAAGCATAACCAATCCCCTGCTTCGGATCCCCGACCTGGAGGGCGTGGTTGCGTTTGCACGGGAGCATGGACTCGTCTCCCTCATAGACAACACCTTTGCCACTCCCGTGAACTTCCGCCCCCCGGAACTGGGATTCGACCTCTCGCTCCACAGCTGCACCAAGTACCTCAACGGACATTCGGACATCGTGGCCGGGGCCGTGATCGGGCGGGAAGACCTGGTGGAACGCGTGACACACACACTCAACCACCTGGGGGGTTCCCTCGATCCCCATGCCTGCTTCCTTCTCTACCGGAGCCTCAAGACCCTGGCCTTGCGGGTACGCTTCCAGAATGAGAGTGCGTTCCGCATAGCCGGCTATCTCGAGCAGCATCCTGCGGTCGCGGGAGTGAACTACCCCGGGCTGCAAAGCCATCCCGGCCACGAGCGGGCCGCTCGCCTCTTCGAGGGATTCGGTGGGATGATCAGCTTCGAGCTCTTCGGCGGCACCGAGGCGGCCGAGGCATTCTTCGACCGCATCCATATACCCATCGTCGCTCCCAGCCTGGGAGGTGTGGAGAGCCTGGTCACGCGTCCGGCCACGACCTCCCACCTGGGCATGGATCCCGAAGAACGCCGCCGCATCGGGATCTCGGATTCGTTGATCCGTTTCTCCATCGGGATCGAGGCCGTGGAAGACCTCATCGAAGACCTGGATCAGGCGCTGGGCAGCTAGGGGACGTCCTCCCTCGAGATACACCAACGCAGGGGATATCCCTAATCTAGGGTGTGTTTGAGGGAGACGATCCCATCGCTTTCAGGGCCGCGAGGTCCTGCACGATCCGGTCCTCACAGACCGTCGGCCACTCTTCCCGTGAGGTCATTTCCAGGGAACCTTGACGGAGGCGTTTCTCGGTCGATCGGGTCAGGCGGCCGAGCTCCACATACTCCTCCAGAGTGAGATCCGGGAACTCATCCAGGAAGCGCGGATCGAAGATGGGGAGCATGAACTCCCCGCCGTGGTCCTCGATGGAGAGCGTGACTTCCTGAGGCAGGGTTTGGAGAAAACCGAAAATCCCATCGAGGTCTACGACGCCCGTTCCGATCCGGCAGGGAAAGGTGATGATGCCTTCGTCCCGAAGTAGGATGCCGCCGTCCTTGACATGCGTGGCCACCACCCAGGGCAGGAGCCGGTGTGCGGCAGCTAGGGGATCTTCCAGCATGGTGAGCAGGTTCATGGTGTCCAGGCAGATTCCCAGATACTCTCCGGGTTCCGTGTCGCACATCTCGAAGAGCCTCAGGAGCTCGAAGGTGGTGAATTCGAAGTGGGTCTCGAGCGCCAGCACCACGCCGTGGTCCTTGAGCATGGATCTCTGTTCCCTCAAGGCCCCGGCCGCGAGCTCCAGCAGCGCCTCGGTCGAAGGGCTGGTGGCGCTCCACCGCATCATTCCCCCGGAACAGGAGCGCACTACCCGGGTCCCAAGGCGGGATGCCTGCACAGCCGCGTTTTGGTTGGGAGCAAAGATATCCTCACTCTGCCAGGTTCCCATATTGAGGGGGATGTGCCGGCCGCCGCCCCACTCCAGGTAGAGGTCGTGCTCGGCCGCGAACATGGCCATGTCGTCGAGATATGCCCCGTCCACACATTTTCCTTCCTCTTCACTGAGTCCCGAGAATTGGACTCCCTCGGCCCCATGGTCCAGGGCCCAGCGCAGGACATCCATGGGGGCCAGGCCCAGGGGAAGGAGCCCGTAGCTGTCTATACCGATCCGCATGGCATCACTTTTTTTTGACCTGCTTGTCCCTGGGATAGGGACCGTGCCGGGGCCAGGGACGGGGATCGGACTCGATCTTCTCCATCAGGACCTGGATGGCCTTCTCCATCTGGGCATCGTGCCCGCGGGCCACCTCGGCCGTATGCAGGTCCACGACCACATCCGGCTGCACGCCCTCGTTTTCCACGATCCAGGTGCCATCTATGTCATAGATGCGGTAGTCGGGAGCTGTCAGGCTGCCTCCGTCGATGAGAGGGATGGGCGTGGAAACGCCCACCAGGCCTCCCCAGCTGCGCGTGCCGATCACGGGTCCAAGGCCGCGCTTCTTGAACTCCATGGGCAGCATGTCTCCGCCGGAGCCTGCCTGGCGGTTGGTGAGGCAGGCCATGTGGGCCGTGGTCAAGAAATCCGGGATAGTCTGGTCGGCCGAATAGCGCCGGGTCCAGAAGGCGTGCAGGGGCTTGTCCAGGCGGCGCAGGAAGATGTCCGGGTCCAGGCCGCCTCCGTTGAAGCGCCCGTCGATGATGAGCCCCTGCTTGCGCATCTGGGCATAGAAGTATTTGGGAAACTCCACACTCGAGCCCAGATAGGTATCGGGCAGGTGGATGTATCCGATCTTCCCGCCGGAAGCCTCTTCAGCCTTCAGGCGGTTGTGCTCGACCCAGTCCAGGTACCGGAGAGTGTTGTCCCTACCCAGGGGCTGCGCCACGATCTCACGCGCGCCCGAGCTCTCAGGGGAGCTGTTGACGAGGAGTGTGACCTGATGTCCGGCCAGCCCTTCAAAGTAGGAGTAGATGTTGCGGTCGACGGTGACGTCCACTCCATTCACGGCCAGCAGGTAGTCCCCATCCTTCAGATTCATACCCAGCCGCACCAAGGGGGGATAGATCCCGCGCGTGTAATCGGCCACTCGATAGATCTTCTTGAAGCGGTAACGCCGACTGGCCGTATCGCTCTCCCAGTCCGTTCCCAGCAGCCCCACGTTGATACGGTCGGCCCCGCGCAGGATATCGCCTCCCGAGATGTATGTGTGAGAGGTGTTGAGCTCGCCGATGAGCTCGCCGATCAGGAAGCGCAGGTCCTGCCGGCAGCTCACGAAAGGCAGGAGGCTCGCATACTTGGCCCGCATGGCCTCCCAGTTCACGCCGTGCATGTCGGGTTCGTAGTACATGTCCCGTTCCATGCGCCAGGCTTCGTGGAAGATCTGCCCCCATTCCTTGAGGGGCTCGAACCACATGGTCAGGCCTGAGAAGCCCAGTGGTGAACCTTTGGATTCCCGGGCACCGGAGGGAATCAGACCTAAGGAGCGACCCTGCCGGTAGATCAGCGTGGAGCCGTCGGCTGACAGCTTAAAAGCGCTGACCCCCTTTATAACAGCACGGGGAGATCGTTCGGAGAACGAAAAAGCGAAGAGGTCTTGGGACCCTGGCCCACGGTATTCGAATCGGTTGTAGTCCCCGTCCTCTCCGTTCAGATAGAAGAGTACATCTGGTCCGGCCCTCAGGCTGCGGTAGTTCCCTGCCGGCAGCGGGAGAGCCTCGATCCTCTCGGCTAGGCCATCGAAGTCGATGGCTATCTTGGAACCGGCTTCTGTCGCATCCGTTTCGTTTATTCCACCCTCTGCTGGCTCCTCATCGCTCCGGAAGGGAAGCAGGGCCTCCCCCTTATTCTGCAGGGCTACGGCGTAGATCCCGGCCGCATCCTTGTATACCACCTCCCATTCGAAATCACAGTAGGTGGGATCGAAGCGGCGGTTGGAGACGAAGAATAGGAAGCGGCCGTCCCGGGAAAACTCCGGTCCGAAGTCGTTGAAGATCCCCTGGCTCGCACAGTGGATCTCCCCGGTTTCGAGAGCATAGATGTAGACCTTGGTGACCAGGTCGGAATCCAACTTGGAGTAGGCCAGGAAACGGCTGTCCGGTGACCACACAAAGTCGTGGATGGGCTTGAGGTCCAGGGAGACGTCCACATTTTCGAATTCCGCACGGTCCACCTCAGTGATCTTTTTTGATCCGACGTCCAGATAATAGCAGCGCAGGGTCTGATCGGTGAACGCGATCTTCCGGCTGTCCGGCGACCAGCGCAGCGTGTGGCGGTATCCATTTTTATGCTGGGTGAGCTTTATGGTTTCCGACCGGCCCTGTGGGTCGGTCAGGAAGATCTCGTATTCCCCGCCGGCATCCGACAGGTAGGCGATGGTTTTTCCGTCCGGGGACCAGGCGGCGTCCTTGTCCCGGGCCCCCGAGGAACGTGTGAGGTTGCGGGTGGGGCCTTCCTTCCTGGGGACGGTGAACACCTCTCCCCTGGCCACGATCAGCGCCCGCTGCCCGCTGGGAGAGACATCGAATCCCGTGACATAACCGTCGACCCTCTTCCAGCGGGGGCGGGTCTCCGGCATGTCGGCCTGGACAGAGATGGGGATCCGGCGGTTCTGTTTGCTGCGGACATCCAGGAGCCAGATACTTCCGCCCAACTCATACACGATCCTCTCTCCGCCGTGACTGGGGCGCCGGACATCGAAATCCTCGTGCTGTGTGAGCTGTTCGGTCTCACCGCTAGCCATATGGTAAGCATAGAGGTTGAGCGCGCCCTCCCGGTCGGAACTGAAGCAGATCAGTTCGTCGATCCACATGGGGACGCGGTCGGTGCCGGCATACTCCGTGAGGTTTGTATCCTCCTGTGTCGCGAAATCATAGAGATAGATTTCCTGGGCCAGTCCGCCCCGGTAGCGCTTCCAGGTGCGGTGCTCCCGAGCCACACGGTTGTAGGCGATCTTGGTCCCGTCCGGGGAGAAGCTCCCGCGGGCGGCTTCGTAGAGGACGAGCTCTTCCAGTCCTGTCCCGTCCGGAGATATGAGGAACAGCCGGCTGAATCGGCTGAAGCTGTGCCGGGTGGAGCTGAACAGGATCTTCCCCTTGCCAGGGTGCCATCCCACCACCTCGTCTGTCCCGGGGTGGAAGGTGACACGTGTGATCTCCCCGCCATGCCGGTTCATCACATACACGTCGGAATTCCCGTCATACTGCCCAGTGAAAGCGATGAGTTTGCCATCGGGAGAAAACTTCGGGTAGCGCTCTTCCCCCTCATGGATGCTGAGACGTGTGGCGGTCCCGCCAGCCGCGGGCACGGACCAGATGTCCTCCCCGTAGACGAACACGACCTGGTCGCCGTGGACATCCGGGAAGCGCAGCAGGGCGTTGGCCTCCTGCGCCATAACCGGTACCGAAAGCAGAGCTGTCGCGAGGATCATCCCGCATGTGGCATTTAGTGCAATCACCTTCAGGCACTTTTTTGATGGGAAACGTCTCATATCCGACCTCCTCGTTCGAAGACTTAGGGAAAACCCCGAGAACATGATGATTATAGTGGAATCGGGTCCTGCGTTCAAACCGGAGGACTAGACCGGCCTCTGAGAGCCAGATCAAGGGGATGGCGACCTGTCAGCTCCAGCGATCCGATCCAATTTTTTCGAGGAAACCTTGAGGGGATATGATAGAATCGGCGATGATCACATGACTGTCTGGATCATCATCTCCGGTATCTTCACTCCGGCCCTGTTCTGGATCGGATATTTCTACACCAAGGACCGCTACCGGCCGGAGCCGCTTATCCGCATAGGTGTGTCCTACCTGCTGGGTATCGCCGCCGCCCTCGCCTGTGCCCACACACTGCGGTTGGCCCTCCCTCCCCTGGGCCTGCCCTACGATCCCAGCGCCTTGATGGAGGCGGACCGCCTTTCCTGGCTGCTCTACAGCGTGGGCATCACCGGTATTGTAGAGGAGATGTTCAAGTTTCTGCCCTTCGCATTCCTCGTACTGCGGTTCCCATCCTTCAACGAGAGGAGCGATGGAGTGATCTACGCCAGTTTCATCGCCCTGGGATTCGCATCCTACGAGAATATCCTTTATCTGCCTACGCTGGAAGGCTTCGCGTTGTTCGGGCGTGCCTTCGCCTCTCCGCTCACTCACACCATCTTCGCCAGCATCTGGGGATATGCCGTGGGATCAGCCCACATGATGAATCGATCCCGAGTCCGGGCGGCCGTGATCGGCCTGATCCTGGCAGGATTGTGTCACGGACTCTTCAATTACCTGACCACGTCGCCCGGGCTGCGCGTACTGGGCTCGCTCCTCATTCTGGGAGTCTGGATCTGGAGGATCCGCTTCCTGGAACGGTCGACAGGGAGCGACAAGCCCCAAGCTTCCTGACATCCCCCAAGTGCTATCCCGGGAAATACCGGACGTCCTGTCCGCAGTGCTGGAGGAAGCGCTCGAAGTCTGCGAAGCTGAGGCCCACGGTCGCCGTGTTGACGTTGGGGTGGAAGTAGATTTTGGAGGCACTCTTGAGATCCTGGTCGATCATCACGCGGACCTCCCCTGCGCTGTCGTTGATCAATCCGAAGGGAGAGACCGCACCCGGCTCCAAGCCCAGCAGCCTCTCCAGCCGCTGGGGGGAAGCGAAACTCAGTCGGTCTTCCCCCATGTGCCGGGTCAGGGCCTTAAGGTCCGCGCTCTTGGAATCCTCCAGGATGACGAGGTAGTGGCGGTTCCCCTTTTTGTTGCGAAGGAACAGGTTCTTGCAGTGGGTGCCCTCCAGGTCGCTCCAGTGGGCACGTGCCTCCTCCACCGTGTACACGGGGGGGTGCTCGACGCGCGTAAAGGCGATGCCCAGTGCCGTGAGCCGGTCCAGTAGTTCCTGCTCGCCTAGGTGTCCGCTCATAATTTCCTCCGTCTATCTCAGGACCGCTATCGCCAGCTCGCGGTCCAGCGCGGCCTTTATTTCGAAAAGATCCTCTTCCAGAGCAGAGATGGATTCGGCCAGTTTCCCCATGTCTCCGCTCGGTTTCAGGGCAAATTCGTGGATCTTCACATATGAGGCGTAGAGTTCCTCCATAAGGGGCAGCGCCTCGGTGAATTCCTCCGGGGGCTCGCTCAGTCGCTCCATGAGTCCGTCGATCCGGGCTTTCATTTCCTCCATGGTGCGCAGGTTCCGCCGAGTCTGCCCGGTCTGCATCTCTTTGGCCGCCTCCTCAAAACTCAGTTCCGACACCTTGGCATACTCTGCAATCGCCCAATAGGACCGGATCTGGTTCAGGCAGGCCGATGCCTGCCCGGCCACGAGCTCTGCGCTGGACTCGATCCTGATCTGATAGGACTGTGTCTGCTGCGCGCCTCCCCCGCAGCCGACCAGCAGGGCCAGGCAGGCAAAAAACGCTCCTCCCCATCTCAGTGTGCTCATCTCCCCTCCTCCAGGGTGATCTCCAATCGAACGCTGTCCCTGACACTCACGGTCATATCCAGATAGAGGCTACCTCCTATGGTCCCTGTTTCGAAGGCAGCCATCCGGTTTTCGATCCGGGCCGCTACCGGCCTCTGCTGCCCGGGGATCAAGATGTGGCAATCCACCTCAGACTCGCTCGCAGAGAGCTCAAGAACGAGCCTAGACCCCTCCACGACATAGGTGTAGGCCAGGAAGGCTCCGGAGGCTGCGTATTCGGCGCGGGCCTCTGCCCGGGAGATCCCTGCTGCGGGCCAGCGCGGGGCCACCCTGGCCTTGCGAAAAAGTGTGTCCTGGTCCTGGATCCCGGCCAGGCCCTCCATCAGGGCATACAGCATAGCGCTCGAACCCCAGCCATCGGTCGATGTGGCCTCTGGGCTGGTGCTGGCCTCGGCGCTCGAGGGGCGCCCGTCAGGGAAATACCACAGGTAGGATTCCCCCGATTCTGAGATCAGGTCGGAATACCGCCTCAAGATGTCGACGCCGTATTCCTCATACCCCGATTCGAAGGCGGCCCGGGCCAGTTCCCCCCCCACCAAGGGCAGGATGCCTCCGTTGATGTAGGCCCCGGCACGGAGCTTCTCATCGCCGAAGATGCCGTCTGGGAACGGAGGATCGATGGAAAACCACTCGGCAAAGGAACGCCCTGTTTTTCCGCGTTCCTGATACTCCTCAAGGATGGCCGCGGCTTGACCGAGGTCGGCAGCCCCCCGGTTCACGGCCATGGGATTGCTGAGGCTGAGCTGCTGAGCCTCCTCCACACCGGAAATATTGACCGGTGTTAGCTTCACAAAGTGCGTGTAGAAACGGCCGTTCCAGCATATCCGGTTCAAGTTGGCCAGCAGGGCGCCCGCCCTCTCCGCCCACATCTCGGCCGCCTCCCTGTCTCCGAAACGGAGATGGAGCCGCTCCAAAATCCGGAACGCTTCGTAGTATCCGCTGTTGTCCCCGTGCATGATGCCCCAGAAGGTGCTGTCGTCTATTTGGAACTGCAGCCAATCGTGTGCTCCGGCGGTGTAGGCAAAATCCCAGGTGTCGATGGTGTAGGGCCTCTTGACCAGCCCGGTCTCCTCATCCCATCGCCAGGGATGGGAACGGATATATTCAAGAGCCCGCTCCATGGAGGGGATAAGCGTCTGGATCCAGTCATCGTCCCCAGTGGCCTGCCAGGCAAGCCAGGCTGCCTTGACGAACCGGAACTCCACGTCCGCCTCGACCGGAACCCGGACATACTTGGTCCAGTTCTCGCGCTCGCAGGGGAGTTTTTCCGGAAAAGTGGTGAAGTAATCGAAGATACGCCCATTTCGGGCCTGGGTCTCGGCGAAGTGTTCCACGGTGCTCTGGAGATCGGGTTCGAAATACCGGATCCCCCGCAGCATGTCGCTGTAGTCCCGGAGCCAGATGGAGCGCGCATCCGGTGCCCGATAGCCTCGGATGGATCTGCCGTCGATCACGACCTCCAAGAGGTCCCGCTCCAGGAAGCCCTGAATCAAGGGGATCAGGCCATCAAATTCTTTTTGTCCGGTGCGGATGAAAGTCCCTGCTCTCTCCCTCATGATCGTGTCCATGGTATAAGAAAATCGGGAAGATATCAAAATTCTTCCGAGCCTGTACACTCCCCCGGCTTTAGTATATATCTATCCCTCAGAAACAAACGGCGGGTCGATCCGGCCGTAAAGGAAACAACCGATGCTGAAACAAAAATTGAAACCGATCTTGATCCTGAGCCTGATCCTGGTCTCTGGACATATCGCGCCCCTGGCAGCCGCTTCGGCGGATGAGGGGACACCAACCACCCTGATCCTGGTCCGGCACGCGGAAAAGGCCGCGGACGGCACGCTGAATCCTCCCCTGACTGAAAAGGGGACCGCCCGGGCAGAGGAACTGGCCTACCTCCTGGGCCATGTGGAGCTGGATGCCGTGTATTCGACCCCCTTCAAGCGCACGCAGGATACAGTCCTGCCATCGGCCCGGGCCAAGGGGCTCGAGGTCCTGCCTTACCGGGCCGACCAGAAAGACTTCCTGGACAGGGTGCTGAAAAACTACAAGGGCGGCACGGTCCTCATCTGCGGCCATTCCAACACCATCCCGATACTGGCCAATGAACTCCTGGGGCGTGAGGAATATGCTAAGCTGGATGATGCCGTATACGACAACCTATTTATCGTCTCTGTCCCTGCTGCGGGCCAGGCCCGAGTCCTCCGCCTCCGCTTCGGTACGCACACACCACACAAACTCGCCCACGAGTTCCCGCGCTGATTGAAAGTAATTTTTCCCGAAACCTGTATAATGGGTGCAGGACACCTCACAAATGCAGAATGTAATCTCATCCGAGATATGTCAGAAATGCGGAAAATGCTGCAAAAATCATCCATATGTCGAACTTTCCTTTTCTGAAATCCATGTGTTGGAACTCGCAACGCAATTGCCTTGGGTAGCGTTTGCCTACCCTAAAGGCAAGGCCACTGAAGGATATTTCCTGCTGTTTCAGGCAAACGGAGACTGTTATTTTTTAAAAGACAACGATGGCTGTTTTTCCTGCGGTGTCTATGAGTCCAGGCCGGGAAAATGTATAAATTATCCTGAAAAACCCCCTCAGAAAGAAGCCTGTAGAACACATAGGGAAAAGCACTGAGTACAACTTGAGTGCTTTTTCATCCTACGTATGCCGCATGGGGCGGTTGGGTGGGTCTTCCGCCGCTATAAGACCAGAAACACTCCTCAAATAATTCGACATCCTCCTCGATATCTGATACATATTTCTACCTGACCCGCTTAAGGGACAGAGAGAGCAAAATGTTCGGCCTTCACCCCATCGATGTTGCCATCATCCTCCTCTATGTAGTGGTTATACTCTGGCTTGGCAAGAGGGCCGGCGCCGGCAACAAGACCACCGACGACTTTTACCTGGCCGGCCGCAAACTGGGCAAGTTCTACCAGTTTTTCCTCAACTTCGGCTGCTCCACCAATGCGGACCAGGCGGTGGCGGTCTCCCGCGAGATCTACCGGCAGGGCATCGGCGGCATGTGGATCCAGTACTTGGTGCTTTTCCTGACGCCATTCTACTGGTTTTCCACCTATTTTTTCCGCCGGGTGAGGCTGGTCACGATCGGCGACTATTTCACCGAGCGCTTCAAGAGCGAGTTCCTGGGAGGAAGCTACGCGGTCTTCATCCTGATCATGGCATTCCTGAGCGGGGGCATCGGCTACATGGTGGCGGCGAAGACTATGATGGCTATGACCCCCAAGCCCCTGGAGAAGTGTTCGGTGGAGGAACGCCTGAGCATTGAGCAGTTCAGGGAATACCAGGCACTCCGGGCCCAAGTGGATGAGGGGTTGGACCAGGAGGAGCAGACACGGTACGAAGTCCTCAATGAGAAGAACAAGCGGGGCGAGCTGCACTCCTTTGTCTCCTACACCGATCCCCTACTGTTCTATTTCGTCTACGCGGTGATCGTGGGGATCTACACCATGTTGGGCGGATTCCGGGCAGCGGCCATCACCGACGCCATACAGGGGGTCTTGATCATCTTCTTCTCCCTCATCCTGATCCCGATCGGGCTCTCCAGGATCGGGGGATTCGCCGGCCTGCACGCATCCGTGCCGGACTACATGTTCGAGCTCTTCGGTTCGGTCACCATGAGCGACTATGCCTGGTACACGATCGCGGCCATGGTGATGGCGAATCTGGTGTCTATCATTGCGGTGGCCCCCGGCATGGCCACGGCAGGCTCAGCCAAGGACGAGATGACCGCCCGCCTGGGCATGATCGGGGGGATGTTCTTCAAGCGCCTGATCATGATCTTCTGGGCCCTGGCAGGGCTGCTCGCCATCGGGCTCTACATGGGCCGGCTGCACGACCCGGACCTGATCTGGGGCTACATGACAAAGGACCTGCTTTTTCCCGGTGCCATCGGGCTCATGCTGGTAGGCATCCTGGCCGCCAACATGTCGACCCTGGACGCCAGTTCCGTGTCGCACGCCGCCCTGTTCATCAAGAACATCTATCAGCCCCTCCGTCCCTCCCTGACGGATAAACACTATCTCCTTGTGAGCAAGTACGCTATCGCAGCGATCCTGCTGGGCGGGATCGTGGTGGCGCTCTTTATCGACAACCTGCTCGTTCTTTTCAAGTACAGCATCTCGATCCCTGCCATATTTGGCGCCTCCATCTGGCTGGGATTCATGTGGCGGAGGCTGTCCAAGCCGGCGGTCGTTGTCCAGGTTTTCGTCTGCCTTGCGATCTATGCCCTCATCCCCAACCTGTTCCAGGGATGGAACTGGGCACGCACGAATCCGTCCTTCCTGCAGGAGACTCGGCCGAAGACCGTGGTCATCAAGACCGCGGCCCTGACCGAGGACGTGGAGGAGGGACGGGCTGGTTCCGTGGGACAGACCATCGAGAAGCCCCATGTGATCGAGCCCGCCGGCGTGTTCTTCGAGAGCATTGCGCGCATCGATCCGGAGGATCCAGACTCGGCCAAGATCGGAATCGGACGCTTCCACGCCGAGATCTGGGTCCTGAGCTGGCTGGGCATCGATTTTTCCGGCTTCCACAAGTCCCAGCTGGTGGCCACCCGCTTCTTCTTCGACGCCCTCCTCCCCTTTGTCCTTCTCTTCCTGCTGTCCCTCCTGACGCGGCCCGTATCGAGGGACTCGGTCGACCGCTTTTTCGCCAAGCTGCACACCCCGGTTCAGAAGACACCCGAAGAGGAGCAGAGGGCCCTTGAGGCCGCCTATGCGAATCCCCGAATGTATGACAGTCAGAAGATGTTCCCGCGCTCCAACT
Source organism: uncultured bacterium (assembly GCA_965533275.1). Lineage (GTDB taxonomy): Bacteria > Acidobacteriota > Aminicenantia > Aminicenantales > Aminicenantaceae > JAUXEH01. The sequence continues at coordinate 1,851 of CBESWG010000068.1, read as the reverse complement.
GGGAGCTGCTCAAATGGAAGAAGCTGGACTACGTGGGATTCTTTGGTAGCTGGGTGCTGGTGGGTGTCATCATCCTGCTGCTGTGGATCATGACCACGATCCGGTAGATTTCGAATAAAACAGAGGGGAAGTGCGTAGATAGGCTTTGAACGGACCGCAGCCTGCCGGCCTTGATGTCAGTGAGGCGGTCACGTGAAGAATACTTTAAATCCATATGAGATTTGTATATTTAGGAGGACAGACTATGAGACGAATGGCGATCATATCGAGCATGATCGGCTTACTGATGAGCTCAGGCACATCGGCCGCTGTACAAGCCGAGAGAGACTACGCGGGCATCTGGCAGGGAACCCTGAAGATCCAAACAACGGAACTGAGGATCGTTTTCAAGATAGAGAAGGCTGAAGAAGGCGGGTACAAGGGCACGATGGACAGCCCGGACCAGGGCGCCAGCGGCCTGGTCTTGGACTCGGTCACGGTGGAGGAAGACACACTGGTCTTGGTCTACAAGCAGGCTGGGATCGAGGTCAGGGGCACGCTCCAGCCCGATGGGGAGCACATGCAGGCCGTCTTGAAACAGGGAGGCATGGAACTTCCCCTGCCTCTCGAGAAGGTGGAAAAGGCCGAGGAGGTCAGGCGTCCGCAGACCCCCCAGAAGCCCTTCCCCTACCGGGAGGAGGAGGTTTCCTACGAAAACACAGAGGGAGGCGTCACTCTGGCTGGCACCCTGACCCTGCCAGCGGGCGAGGGCCCGTTCCCGGCCGCGCTCCTGATCACGGGCTCGGGCGCCCAGGACCGGGATGAATCGCTCATGGGCCACAAGCCATTCCTGGTGATCGCGGACTACCTCACGCGGCGCGGCATCGCGGTGCTGCGAGTGGATGACCGGGGGATAGGCGGCACGACCGGGAAGCTGGGTGAATCTACCACGGATGACCTGGCCGGAGACGTGCTGACGGGCGTGGCGTACCTGAAGGACCATAAGGAGGTCGATCCCGCGCGCATCGGCCTGATCGGACACAGCGAGGGCGGCATCATCGCCCCCATCACCGCAGCCCGTTCCGAAGACGTATCCTTCGCGGTCCTTCTGGCGGGTACGGGGCTGACCGGCGAGGAAATCCTCTACATGCAGACAGAACTCATCGCCCGGGCAGAGGGCATGAGCGAAGAGGACATCCAGAAAAGTCTCGACGATGCGAGACGAATCTATGGCGTCTTGAAGTCCGGCCTGGGCAAGGAGGCCATGGAAGAGAAACTGCGGCACATGTATGAGGAGGACATGGCCAAACTGAGTGACGAGGAACGCAAAGATGAAGAGATCACCGAAAAAGCCTTCGAGGCCCAGCTCCAGCAGGTCCTCTCCGACTGGTTCCTCTACTTCCTGACCTATGACCCGCGGCCGGTCCTGCAAGAGGTACACTGCCCTGTACTGGCCCTGAACGGCGAGAAGGACCTCCAGGTCCCCCCAAAAGAAAACCTGGCCGAGATCGGAAAGGCATTGAAGGCGGGAGGCAACACCGATGTCACGCTGAAAGAGATGTCGGGATTGAACCATCTGTTTCAGACCGCGGAAACGGGTGCCGTGAGCGAATACGCGAAGATCGAAGAGACCATCTCGCCGGATGTGCTGCAGCTGGTCGGAGACTGGATCCTGGAGCGGATGGGGAAAAAGTAGAGTCGGACAATGGATGCACTCATCCCCTTGAACACGACGGAGCGGCGATCCCTCATCGTGGAGCGGGAGCACACGGCCAGCGAGCTGGGTTCGGGATCGGTCGATGTCTTGGCCACCCCCATGTTGATCGCGCTCATGGAGGCCGCGGCCCCGGGCGCGGGCCCGGGCCTTCTTGG
>CBESWG010000067.1:0-14344 GCA_965533275.1 uncultured bacterium | reverse complement strand
GCTGGGTCTCGGGAGATTTGTCCATCAAGGGGTCCGTGTGACACACCCCCTCGCCGCCGTATTCCTTGCGCAGCAGGGCCTCGCAGCGCTCCGTGATCTCATGCATCTCAGCGGATCCGTGCCGTTCGGGCACCTCTAGATGAGCAGACAGGGAGTAGAGAGAGCCGTAGTCGTGCACGATGATCTCGTGGACGCCCTCGACGCCCTCGACCGAACGGGCGGTCTTGCGGATGCGGCCGATCATCTCCCGGTTTGGGGCCTGCCCCAGGAGCGGTACCAGGGCCTCTTTTCCGTGTGCAAAACCAAGGTAGAGCAGCCACAGCGAGACCAGGATCCCGAGAAATCCGTCCAGCTGCGGACTGTGGAAGTAATGACCGGCCACCAGCCCCCCGATCACAGCCAGGGACATCACCGCCTCGATCCGAATATGATGCGCGTTCGTCAGGATGGCATGCGAATCCACGCGGTGTCCCAAGTCGAGCACGAACTGGGCAACGAGCTGTTTGACCAGGATGGATGCCAGGAGTATCCAAATGAGGGCCGGCCAATAATGGACACCGTGCGGCTCCAGGATCCTGTGGATCGAGGTCTCGGCCAACTGGAATCCGGAGACGAACAGGAAGATCGACATGATCAACGGAGCTATGTGCTCCATACGGCCGTGCCCGAAGGGATTTTTCTCTGTGGCGGGCCGGGCTGTGACATGGAAGCTTACGATAAGAATCACGGAGTTCACAAGGTGCGTTAGCAGATGAAAGGCGTTGGCCATGACCGAGATCGAATTGGCCTTGATCCCGAGGTACATCTTGATCGTGAACAGCGCAAGGATAGAAAATACCGAGACCCATCCGGCCAGCAGTCCGTATTGCACACGGACCCTCTTGTTGTCAGTCTGTTGATAGTCCCGGATGAAGAGTCGGATAAGTTTGTTGTTCAGGTTTTGCAGGATCTTCATGGCTCATTCACAGCAACCAAGCTACAGGAAGGGCGCTAGTTTCGCAAGTAGGTCTCCAGTTTGGGATCCTCCCTGACCCGCAGGAAACCCTCATACACTTGGCCGTTAACTTTTAATTCGAGGCGGTAGAGGCCCGTAGAGGCCGCAGGCCCACGCAGCTCGTTCCCGAAGAATCGGAAATCGGGAGCGAACTCACGAAATTCACTTACAAGCTCTCTGCGGATCCGGTTCCACTCATTCGCAGTCGTTGCGTCCTGGAACTCCGCCTTCAGCTCTTTCAGCCGCTTTTTCGCCTCCGCATCTACGCTCTCATCCAGCTGATCAAAGATACCCTCGAGACGTTTCCTAAAGGACTCCTGCTGCGACTTGGTGGGAGAGAACTGCAGGTTCCAGAGGAAACGGTTGATCCCGGGAGACCCATCCAGGCGGGCAGTGTATGATTTTTGGCCTGTCAGATCCCTGATGATCAGCTCGAGTTTATCGGAGGATGGTTCGCGGAGATAGAAGTCCACCATGGCCCAGTTCTGTATCTGGGGCGGGGAATTGGACGGCTCGATCTGCGCCATGGTCAGCGGATTACGGCCGATGAAGAGCTGGTGCCCTCGTGTGCCGCCCCGGCTGATCCCCTTCCAGAGGGTGGCCGTGGGGCCTTCGAACACAAAAGCCGGCTTCTGCATCACATCCTCTTTTAGCTGCTGCAGGGGCGTGATGTTGTCCAGGATCCAGGCCCCCCGGCCGTGTGTTCCGGCAATGAGGTCGCCGCTGGGATGGATGAGCAGGTCATGGACAGCAACCGTCGGCAGCTGGTTGTCGAGGCGATGCCAGGCATTTCCCCCATCCAACGACACGAAGGCAGAGAACTCGGTCCCCAGGAACAGGAGTTCCGGATTCTTGAGATCCTCCTTGATGACGTAGGTGCAGTGGCCTGCGGGCAGATCGGAAGTGATATCCTCCCAGGTCTGTCCCAGGTCACGAGTGCGGAACACGAAGGGCCGGAACACGTCGCTGCGGTGCCCGTCGAAGGTCACGTAACAGGTCTCGAGGTCGTGATGAGACGCCTCCACCCGGCTCACCCAGAGTCCCTTCGGAACGTTGGGGGAGATCCGGTCTCTCAGGTTGACCCAGGAAGCCCCATCATCCTGCGTGAGCTGGAGGTTGCCATCGTCGGTCCCGGCCCAGAGCACGCCCGGTTTCAGGGGAGATTCCGAGAGAGTGACGATGGTGCAGTGGGTCTCTGCGCTGGTCACGTCCCTGGTCAGCCCCCCGCTCTCCCGGTTTGTCATGACAGGATCATTGGTGGACAGATCCGGGCTGATGATCAGCCAGGTATCTCCACGATCGACGCTCTTGAACAGGAAATTGGCCCCATAGAAAAGCGTCCGCGGATTGTGTGGAGATATGATGAAAGGCGTGTTCCAGTTCATGCGCAGAGAGGGATGGGCAGCGTCGGGTGCCTTGGGGATCGCCTCCTTCCAGTTGAGAGTGTTCCGCAGGCTGGGGCTGATCCCGGCGGAGACCTGACGGAACACGGCATGGTTGCGCCGGATCCGGCCGCCCTGGCTCTCGGAGTAGACTGTGGTCCAATCCAGGGGATCGACGGCCGTGACAAATCCGTCTCCGCTGTGGAATTTGTGCCAGTTATCGTTGGTGATGCCGGCGATGTCGCGGCTGTTGGAGGGTCCCCCCCATATCCCATTGTCCTGCAGCCCCACATACACGGTGTAGGGATCGCGGAGATTTGCCGAGACGTTGTAGATCTGGGATATGCAGAAGTTGTCGAAGAAATTGTAGTGTTCTCCGTGATCGTGCGTGATCGAGATCCCCTTGTCGTTGCCCACATAGTAGCGGTCCCGGTTATCGGGATCGAACCACATGACATGGAAATCTCCGGCTATGCCCGGCATGCCGGCCGTCAGGGTCTTTCCACCATCAAAAGAGACCATGGCCTGGGTTCCCATGACATAGACCCTGTCCGCATCCAGAGGATTGATGTAGATCTGGCTGTAGTAGAACGGGCGCACATTGTAGCGGTTGAGATAGGTCCAGGTCTCCCCTCCGTCTTCCGAACGATAGATCCCGGTGCCCGGTTTGGCCAGGTCCTCGTATTCTTCTGAGCGGCGGCGCGGCTGGTAGCCGTGCTCGACGATGGCCATCACGATGCGGGGATCGCTGCGGAAGACCGCGATGCCGATCCTCCCGATGTCTCCCTCAGGCAGCCCGTTGGTCAGTTTCTTCCAGGTGCGGCCGGCGTCCACCGACTTGAAAAGGCCCCCGTTGGGCCCGCCGCTGTCGAAGCGGTAGGGCTTCCGCAGCCTCTCCCAGAAAACGGTATAGATAGTGTCGGCATTTTCGGGATCGAGCAGCACATGCGTGCATCCGGTCCGGCCATCGTCGGGAAGGCCTCCCGCGAGCTTCTCCCATGTCTTTCCCCCATCCAACGTGCGGAAAAGGCCCCGTTGGCCGGTATGCCCCCAGAGGTGGCCCTGGGCCGCGACGTATGCGACATCCGGATCCGTGGGATGGGTGGCGATCTTGGCGATGTGGTGTGTTTCCTTCAGGCCCAGATTCGTGAAGGTCTTGCCTCCGTCTGTGGATCTGTAGATGCCATCGCCCCAGCCCACGCTGTTGCGCACATTGGCTTCCCCGGTCCCCACCCAGATGATATCCGGATCCTGCTGGAACAGCCCCACGGCACCTATGGAGCCGGAGCCGTAGTCATCGAAGATCGGTTCCCAGGTGGTCCCGGCGTTGAGGGTCTTCCAGACACCACCGGAGGCGGATGCCACGATCACGATACGGAAGTCTGCATCCAGAGCCTGGATATCGGAGATCCGGCCTCCCATGTTGGCTGGTCCTATGTTGCGCCACTCGAAATCCTTCAAGAGAGCGTTCTGTGAATCCTCTCCTGTATACCCGGTGGAGCCCAGGAACGAAAGGAGAACGACAAGGATGAAGAAAACGCGGCAGGATTTGATGATCTTATCTGACATGGCACCTCCAGGACATAATGCGGATGGAAAAACTCCTCTCATCTGGCCGCGGTCACCCTCACGAATGCCAAGGCCTGACACAAATTAGATATATGTTTTTCGACAGAGATGCGTCAAGAGAAAATTATACAAAATGGATTAGAAGGAGGCTCAATGTGCACTCCTCCGTCTGCTCAGTTCAGCTGGATACTGAAGTCTGTGTTAAGCCTTGGCGACGTTCTTTGCGACCAAACCGCGCTCGTTCTCCTCGACATCGAAGGTGACCTCGTCACCCTCAGCGAGGGTTTTGAACCCGGCCATGGTGATGGATGAGAAATGCAGGAAGACATCCTTTCCGTCTTCCTGGGCGATGAAGCCGTATCCCTTCCGCTCGTCAAACCATTTGATAGTCCCTTTAGCCACAGCAGGACCTCCTTAATAAAAATACCTTACCCAAGACATCAGGTCTCCACCTCGCTAAAGGGAGCGATCCTTTGCGATGAAACAGACCCCAACCAAGATCGGGCCTTTGGCCATACGGCAAGACCAACTCTGCACCACATCATACTGCGATGGGTGGTGGGAGATGCAGAAAAGGGGGAAACTGATAACACGGGGAATCACTCTTGAAGGCGGGTCAGTTCCTGGGCAAACAATAACATGGGTAAAACCAAGCCTGTTTTATAGCACAGCATTTTGCTAAAGTCAATGCTGTATTCAGCGATTTTTCAGGGCCTCTTCGTGTTCCTTCCGGCATTCCTGGAGCATGTTCCCCAGCTCATCGTAACGGAGGTAGGCGTCCCTTCCCAGCTTCTGGTCCGCTCGGTCGATCATACCGAGGAGGTATCCGATCTGATCGATGAGTTTGGGTTGGGGATAGCGGCCTTCGGCAGTCACCATCTTCGACCGGATCTTGGCGAGGCGTTCCCGGACCGCGCGGGCCCGGCGGGCCTGGCGCCCTCCCTCCTCGGCCTGAGCTTCCAGTTCCTTGTCCAGCGAGTCGATCTGTTTCTGGGTGCTGCGGGCCTCTCCCTGCAGGTCGAGCACCTTCAGGCAGAGCTGTTCCTGGGCCTTCATGTCTGCCAGGGTCACTCCGTCGGCAGCCACTCGGGGATCCATTAGGATATCGAACTGTACCGTCTGACTCCAGTCACCGACCGAGAGCCTGGCCTGATATGCACCTGGAACTACGAGGGGGCCCCGGCGCCTGGAAGGACGCCCGCCGTCCTCTGCATCCGGAGACTCGTAGTAGTGCCGCATGTCCCAGTTCAAGCGCTGCATGCCGGCGCTGGTTTTCAGCCGGGAGGTCGTGGAATCGCTGGAAAACATCCGGACGACGCCACCCGAGGCATCCAGGATCTCTAGGGTAGCCTCTGCAGCAGGTTTTTCTGCGAAGTAGGTATCGATCATCACGCTGGGGGCAGGGTACTCGGGATCAGCCGGCGAGCGCCCTCTGCCCCTGAAGCGCATCCGATAGGCATCACGCGGGGCAAAGAGGAAGGCGTCTGAATTTTCCGTTTCCACTGTCATCTGATGCAAGGGCCGGATGTTGTCCATTATCCAGAAAGATCGGCCCATGGTGGACAGGACAAGGTCCTGTCGATAGACCTTGATGTCGGTCACCGGCGTGACAGGCAGGTTGAGCTGGAAGGGCTGCCAGTTTTCACCGTCATCGAAGGAGACATACATGCCGAACTCGGTGCCGGCGTAGAGGAGGCCCTCACGGTCCGGATCCTCCCGGATGACCCGTGTGGGTGAGTCCGCGGGGATGCCGTTACCGCCTGTGGTCAGGCGCTGCCAGCTATTCCCGTAATCCTCGGTCCGATAGATATAGGGCTCCCAGTCCCCGAGCAGGTACCGATAGGTGGCAAAGTAAGCTTTTTCCGGGCGATGGGGCGAGGGCTCGATCGTCTGGACGCGCCCTCCCGGAGGGAGGCCGCTTGGCGTCACCTCGGCCCAGGTCTCCCCGCCGTTCCGTGTAACGTGGACAGGGCCGTCGTTGGCTCCCACCCAGATGAGTCCTTTTTCCAGGGGAGATTCCTGCACGGCATAGATAGTGCTGTAGTACTCTTCGCCCGTGATGTCGCGAGTTATGGGAGACCCCGAGATGACCTGTTTGTCGGGCTCGAAGGCCGTGAGGTCTGGCGAGATGGTCTCCCAGGTCACGCCTTCATCCGTGGTCTTGTGGAGGTACTGAGAGGCATGATAGACCACATCGGGATCGTGTGGAGACACATGGATGGGCGAGACACGCTGGAAGCGGTACTTGAGGTCCTTAGGATTGTGGCCGTACAGGTTGGCGGCACCCACATAGTACTGTTTTTCCTGGCCGGTCAGCTTGTTGTAGCGCCCGAAGCGGCCCTTGCAGTTGGCATAGACGATGTTGTGGTTGCCGGGCTTGGGGACCGCCGGCCCGGTCTCGCAGCCGCCTATGGCCCGCCAGAATCCGGTAGGTCCTACGGACGGGCTGTAGGGGGGGAGGCTGGGCACCATGATGGTGGAGTTGTCCTGCTGGCCGGCATAGACCCAGTAGGGGAACTGGTCGTCCACGGCCACCTGGTAGAGCTCGGCCGTGGGCTGATTGTTCTGGGTCGACCAGGTCTTTCCCCCATCCCGGGTCACATTGGCACCGCCGTCATTGGACTGGATGAAGAGGTCCGGGTTGCTGGGATTGATCCACATGTCGTGATTGTCGCCGTGGGGAGTGGAGCCCCTCCGCCAGGTCTTTCCGGCATCACTCGATCTGAAATAGCCGGTGGTGTTGACATAGAGCACATCCGCATCGCTGGGATCCACGTCCAGGTTGAGGTAATAGAAGGGCCTGTCGAGCAGCCGGGCATTGTCGGTGACCTGGCTGAAGGTTTCGCCGCGGTTGTCGGAGCGGTAGAGCCCTCCGTCCGGAGGCGGCGCCTCCAGGAGCACGTACACCCGGTCGGGTGCGCTCCGTGAAACGGCCAGGTCGCCCTTGCCGCGGAGCCCCTGCGGCAGGCCATTCTGAAGCTGCGCCCAGGTCTGTCCCCCATCCAGGGAACGGTACACGCCGCCCTCCATGCCGCCGCTGATGATCGTCCAGGGCTTGCGTTCCGCCCTCCACAGGCAGGCGTAGATGGTTTGGGGATTGTCCGGAGCAAACTCCAGGTCCACGGCCCCGCAGGTCTCGGACACGAACAGCACCTTGTCCCAGGATTCTCCGCCGTCCAGCGTGCGGTACACTCCTCTGTCCGGCCCCGGGCTGAAGGCCTGGCCCATGGCCGCTACGAACACGATGTCCGGATTCTCAGGATGGATCTCGACAGCCCCGATCTGTCCGACGGTACGGAGGCCTAGGAACGTCCAGGTCTTACCGGCGTTTGTTGACTTGTACACTCCGCGGCCGGTAACGACGTTGCTGCGGATGCCATCGGACCCCGTCCCCACATACACGACATTCGGATCGGAGAGTGCCACCCGCATGGCCCCGATAGAGCCGGTGGCGAAATAGCCATCGGAGACATTGCGCCAAGTCTGGCCGTAATCGATCGTCTTCCAGACCCCACCGCCTACGGTGCCCATATAGAAGGTCGAGGGCTGAGAAGGGATCCCGGTCACTGTGGTCACGCGCCCGCCCCTGGAAGGACCTATGTTTCTGTATTTTAATCCAGCGAACAGGGCGGAGCTGTATCCTGAGGGAGGTTCTTCCTGTGGGCCATCGCTGACAGGCATTCCGGAAAGCCCGGTCGCTAGCACAACAAATAGGGAAACGACAACCAGATTGGCAATCATTCGGGATTGGCGCATGATCACTCCTTTCACGCTCGATTCGGTCTCATAGCGGTTTCAGGTCATACATATACAAAAACAGGCGGGGAAGCAACATCTGATTTGCGCAGCGAACTTGAAATGCTACAATGCGTATGAATACTCGCAAGAGGCCATCTTGATAGGATTGGAGACAACCCATTGAAAAATCCCATCCCCGCTTTCGTGATGTATGTCCTGATCTGTGCAGCGCTGGCTGCGCTCCAAGCCCCGGAACGGATGGACGTCTCCCTCGATCACCTTGCACCAGAGAACTATGCCTACCGTGAGGCGGAGCGGTGTGCCGGCTGCAAGGGAGACCAGAACGCGTTCATGGCGCGGGCCGCGGGCGTCGACTTGAGCCACAAGCCGCCTGCCCTGGACAGCCGAGGGTGGCTGGCCAGCGTCCATGCCCGTTCTCAGAGTCACGGGGAACGGGTCAACACCTCCTGTGCCGTCTGTCACGCCCCTCTGGCAGAAGGTGCCACACGGGATGAGGACAAGGCCCGGCCCATCCCCAAGGGCACCTGGCAGGGTGTCACCTGCGGAGCCTGCCACCCCGGTTCCGTGGAGCAGAGCAGACGCAAATCACTGGTTGCCAACTACGAACCCGGAACGGATCCCACAAATCCAGACAACTACATTTTCCGGGATCGAACGGACGGTAAGTCCATGAACACGCAGTGCCGCTTCTGTCACCACGAGTCCCACGACCTGCTGATCGAGGAAAAAGCAGAAATGCTGGCCGCCGGGGACCTCCGGTGCATCGACTGCCACATGTCGGCCTACGCCCTGACCGATGGACACGTGGAGCGGTTCCACAACTTCCGTGTGGAGGAGAACCTCCCCCACTCCTGCAGCGGGGGCCTGGGCCGTAGCATGAGCTGCCACGACCAAACTGGGGCGGAATGGTTCTCTCGGAACCTCGAGCGGGTCAAGGGTCCCAGGAAGGAGTGGTAGGCAGTCTCAGATTGGGATACAAAAAGGATGAGTAGGGTTGCGGGGCGAGGTCTTCGGCTTTTTCGAGGGAGCATCAATCGGGTGAGGATTCGGCATAGGGATCGGATGCCACCCGGAACATGTACTCCGGATCGATCCGGGGCTCGTGGTCTCCGTACTCCCGCATGAGCTCGACCTTGCGCTCCAGGAGCGTGCCCAGATTGGGGGCATAGATGAACGGAGTTTCTTCGGAGCCGGAAACGATCATCCACTCGATCTCGGCCTCCTCCCACAGTTCCTTGAGCTTCACACAGTTCCGGATCTCCCTTTCGATCATCCCAGCCAGCTGATCACGCATGCGGGCCCGCTCTTCAGGGTCCGCACTCTTGACATACGTATGGACCGCATAGATCCAGAGTGCCGTGTTCCTCAGCGTCTCGTACAAAGACTGCAGGGCCCGGATTCGAGTGTGCTGATCCCGGAACACTTTTTCAGAGCCCTCGCTGCCGGCGGCCGATGAGTTTTTTCTACCCCTCTCGAAGAGCTCCAAAGCTTTCTCCAGAGGATCCCATACGGAGGCATCGATCCTCTCCACCGCCGTTCGGGCGTAGTCCGGGCTGATAAGCTCGAACAGGACATCCTGCGCCAGGTCCACGCGGTTGGGATTGTGGATCGATGTGCACATGAAGTCCTCGTAAAAGGCCCGCTCGGGCTCCGGGATGATCCCTATATCCGGGACCAGGGGACGGGCAAAAAGCCGCTGCCAGACCACGCCGTAGTGCGAGTAGATCGAGAGGGGTACGAAGGACCGCACCGCCTCCTCGACGGCCCGCCAGCCCTCCCTGAGGCTCTCTGCGAGGTCTTCGCCCACCCATCCGGCCGCCAGGTTTCCCACGGTCCGATCGATGTCCAGCCCCGGATCCAGCTGGAAGCGGCGGAAGACCTCCTGGTTCACCGCATAGGGGACCTTGTCCGGAGGCTGGATCCCCCCCACGTGGGCCAGATTTTTAAGATCCAGGGCTTGGGCGGATATGAGTTTTTCATATGTCAGCCAGGGGAAGGGAATCCCCAGGAGGGGCTCATGGTTGGCGTGGGGTCCGAACATGTGATAGAAGTAGCTCAAGCCGTCCCGCTCACCCAGTTCATCCGCCTTCTCCCCTTCCCCCTTCTTGAGGGTGTTGTGATAGAGAGACCCCATGACCTTGACATCTGGATAGCGGGGATGGGGATAGTCCGCCTCCCATCCCACAGCCAGGAGGGAGTTGGCTTCCACATCCACTCCTCTGCCCAACTCCGGCCAAAGATGAGGCAGCTCGCCGTAGAAGGACTCCAGGCGGGTTGTGATCCGGAACCTGGGATTGATCTCACGGGCGGCATCCCTCAGCGTGCGGAAGAAACGCACGGTGTTGGCAGCCGCTGTGCGGGCGATCTCGTCGTTGTCCTTCCACTCCCGGATCAGGTAGGCTCCGCCGTTCCGCCCGACATAAAGCGACTGGGTGTGTTCGAATCCGGCGCCGGAGTCGTTGGTCCAGATGGAGAGGAACTCCAGGGCCGGGACCTGCGCGAGGAGGTTCTGGATGAGCTCGGCATAGTGGCGCCTGACCAGGGGATGGGCGATGGACAGGTTGTAACGCGGCTTGAAGCTGCGGAAGGGATGGTCGACGCGAGCGCCTCGTAGTGTGGGATATTTCTCGAAGATCGACTCCGGTACGGACCTCGGCTCGAAGCACAGAAGCCCGGGTGTCAGCCCATACTTGAGCGCCAGGAGCGCGTTCTGGCGCAGGCGCTCCAGGTTGGCCTCGAGATGCTCTTCGGGATAGAGCCCCTGATTCAGGCGGCTCGACACGAACTGGTCGAGGGCCGGGCAGTAGGTGTAGAAATCCGGGTAGAACTCCCCCTCCACTCCTGTCTCGGCGGGGAATGGCCCCGCCAGGGCATTGACCTCCACATGTGTGAATCCCAGGCGGGCATATTCGCGCAGGTAGAGCTCTCGGTCGAATCCACGTATAAGACGGGCATATTGGGTCAGGAAGAGGTCGAAGGTGGACTTCTCGCGAGTGAACGCAGGGGAGGCCGACCAGGTCAATTCCGAGACATCCAGGTCCAGGAGGTCCTCGACTATGTGTGTCCAGGCCAGGTAGAGGAAGGCCGGCTGCGAAGCCAACAGCCAACCGCAGCCCTCATCATCCACATGGAAAAACAGGGTGTCCGTGTCCCCTTTTCGGGGCCAGGCTGGGGGCAAGGACGAGGATTCCTGTTGGGAGAGAGATACCACCAGGATATTCAGGGCACCGCCCTCGGACCGGAAGCCTTCGGATGATGCGAGCTGGATCTCGGCCTGCGCAGCCAGGGTGTGTTTGATCTCCCTGGCTACCGTTGCCTCTACCGGATAGTGGTTTTTAGGAAGCCTCAGGAGCTTCAGGTTCTGAAAGAAATCGAAGACGGTGATGGCGGCCTCCTCAATAGCATCAATTCACACAGAGGCAGCCATTGTATAGCACAATGATGTTTGCAGGCAAGGCTTGGGATCCGTGAGCCAGCACCCAGCGGAACGGGGATTGTCAGTCGAGTTTTTTGTACTTCAACTCCTCCAGGGCAGGCACAGAAAATACCGTCACGCTCCTTCCCTCCTCTATGACCAGGCCGGTCTCAAAGGTATTCAGATTCCACTCGGTTTTTTCTCTATCGATACTGGCGAGTGTCTTCATGAACGTGATCTCGCCTCCGGATAAGCTGTAGATGTTCAGATCCCGGGAAGAGCGGTCCGGCTGCTCGATGAGGAAGTGATTGCCTGCACCGAATTCCGTATCCCAGATCTTCATGTTGTCTACTTCCACGATAATAAAGTCCTCAAGGTCAAGCCGTGCGAACCGGTAATCTGATCTCATTTCCTGGCGGAGGATCCGTTGATATCCATATATCTCGACACGGGGGACGAGGTTTTGTCCCAAATCCCGGTTCCAGCCGCTGCCGAAATCGAATCCATCCGGATTGGGGATGTTCCTGACAATCCGAGTTCCTCTCGCATCGATCTTCAGAAAGGTGATATGCCCATCCGAATAGGTCATGAGCGTCCCGTTCAAGTAACGGGTGCTGTTCCGGCTTTCGGCCACGCGTTCATAGCGGCCGTCCTCCCACAGCCTGTATATATGCTGTATCCGTTCCTTATCACCCAGACGAAAGAGCCAGAAGCGCTCCCCGTCCTCGACGTCTGCGGCAAACAGCCAGGGCCGGTAATATCGGGCAAAGTGATCCAGGTCCCATTCCACGCTCCGGAGTTCCCTGGTGGACACGTCCAGGACCTCGAACTTCTGGTCTTTTCCGGTCCGTCGATTGGTGAAAAACGCCAGGCAGCCGTCGAAATATCTGAATCCTCCCTCGATCTCTCTTCCGGGAAGCAGTTCATAAACGAGTTCCTGGGAATAATCCGAAAGATCGATGCGGCCGATCCCCCGCGGTGTCTGGCAGTAGGCCGCCCCCTCAAAATCTGCGAAACCCCAAACATAGTCGCCCAGCTCCCTGATCTTATGGGCTCGGGAGCCAGCATAGATCTTTACACCGGATAACGCGTGATTCTCGATCAGTTGGTGTCCTCGTGTCAGATGGAAGATCCTGAACCCGGTGTTCAGCGTTAGATTCAAAAAGAACACGGCAGCGATCAGGGAAACCACGCCCCACGGGACGAGCGTCTTGATGAATCTCAGGTTGTGAACCAAAACAGGCCGGGCGTCCCATTTCTTAAACGCCCGATTGAACGACACAATCAAAGGGAGCAGTAGGATCGCCGCCGTCCAGGGGAGGAGCCGGACGAAGATCTCGTCGAGTTCTCCATTGAAGAACGTGAATACCTCCGGCTCATAGAGATAGTAGTCCTTGATGTAAAGGACGATCCGGACCACCATGACCAACAATCCCAGGAAGGCCATCAGCCCGAACAGGGATAAGAAAAACAGCACCAGGAAATTTTCTGAGCTCAGTGAGAAAGAGAGCGAGATGCAGAACAGGGAAAAATAAATAAGGGCGAAGGAGATGAACGAGAAGGCGGTCGAGTTTTCTCCCCAGGAAAGGTAGGCCGAAGTATACAGCCCGAAAAATACCAGCGCTCCCACCAGCCGCGGCAGGACCTTGATAAACAGGAGCCGGGATTTTGTGTAGGGGAGAGACAACAGATAGATCTCGCTCCTCTGTAGGCGCTCCGACATCAGAAAGGAAGCGCCCATGAAGAAGGCCCAGAAGAAGAGGCCGAACTGGCTGACAAGGAAGAATACATCGCTGTACGTGCATCCCGGAGCTAATCGGGCCAAGAGGATGAACACGGGCATCATAAACATCGCGGCCGTAAAAAACAGCCCTGATTTCAGTACCTCAAGCCATTCTTTTTTTTGCATACTCGCCTCCGATGTAGGCTTTGATGATCTCATTGAGATCGATGTCCTGATATTCCAGGGGATGCTTTTTCTTCAGCTCCGGGCTGAATGGATAGACATAATATTCGCGGGTTCCGGCCGCCTTCTGGTGGTAGATGCAGGGGACATCAGCGGGGATATCTTTAACAGAGGCCACCTTCTTGAGCTTCGCAGCTAGGACCTCGGTCTTCTCATCCAGGATGAAGCGGCCGTCAGCCATGACCAGGACCCGTTCCGGGATCCTCTCGATCTCCGAGAAGGTGTGGTTGACCATGAAGACCGTGGTGCCGCAACGGTCCATGAGTTCGATCACGGCTTCGAGGAACTTGTCCCGCAGATAGGGATCGATCACATGGATCACCTCATCGATCAACAGGACTTGCGGCTCCTGTGACCAAACCAATGACAGGTTAAACAGCGTCCTTTCACCCGCGGAGAGGTGCTTGATCTTCTGTGACTGATCGAAGCTCAGCTCCTCTATCAGGGTGGTGTCGAGATTTTCGATCCCGAAAATCCGGGAGTGAAAATCGATCCCCTGCTTGATTGAATAATTTTCGAACAGGCTGAGGCGGTCGGAGATGAATCCGATCTTCTCTGGACCGAGGCCCTCGGTATAGCCGACAATCCCCTGGTCCGGAAGGATGGCACCCGCCAAGCATTTTAGGAATGTGCTCTTGCCCGCGCCGTTGGCACCGGCGAGCAGTACACACTCCCCCTTGGCGAAGGAGACCTCTATATCATCCAGGATGGTCTTCTTCCCGATCTTGACCTTCAGCCCTTTAACATTCAGGATTATTTCAGTCATGGTTTAAATCCCTCTTCACAAGATCTCGGATGAGCTGGGGGGAGGCTCCAAGGGAAACGGCCCTTTCCAGGAAGCCCCTCCATTCGTCCTCCACCATGCCCTCGCGGAGCCCATCGAGGCGGCCGGCTTTGTAGTTCACCCAATTGCCGCTCCCTCTCCGGCTTTCGACAAAGCCTTCTTCTTCCAAAGTGTAGTAGGCCTTTGCGACAGTGTTGGGATTGATCTTGAGGCTCTTGGCCAGTTCTCGGATGGGAGGGAGCTGATCACCCAGTTCGAGCCGGCCCGAGAGTATCTCCAATTTTACCAGGTAGATGAGCTGCCTGTAGAGGGGCAGCGGCGATCCGTAGTCAATTTTGAATCGAAACATGGGTTTCTCTCGCGTTAATTGTATTATTCGCTTAATACAATAAGATGAATCATTCATCCTGTCAACCACCTTTGAGGGTGAATTGTAGGGTGAGAGATCACCCCCTCCCTGCCTACCTCCGTCCAC
>CBESWG010000066.1:0-15131 GCA_965533275.1 uncultured bacterium | reverse complement strand
CGATGGAGGGCCTGATGTCCACGATGATGTCGTTCATGGGCAGGATGTTGTATCCCACGCGGGCCCGGGCCTGGCGGATGTCCTTGCGCCGGATGAAGCCCACCGAGGCGTCGAAATCCGGGGGGAGGTGCGTATAGGAGGCGGACATGCTCCAGCGGCGCGACGCATGGCTGAGGTCGAACTGCATGCCCGGCACCACGTCCGTCTTCTGTTCCTCCACCTTGCTCTGGGATCCCACGACCTGGAAGGTGAAGCGGTTGAACCGGCCCAGCTTGAGGTGGCCGTCCACGCCCCCCACCTGGTTGTAGTTGGAGTTGATGGAGCTCCAGTCCTCTCCGGTCCGCTTGTCTGTGTAGATGGCTCCGATGTAGGACTCCGCGTAGATGTCTTGCTTGAGCCGGAAGATGTTGACGAATCCGCGGCTGGTTTCCTGCTCGGGGGCCCCGGGGATGTCGATGTCAGTGGGGGCGGCATCATAGGTGCTCATGAAGCCCATGGTGGTCTTGCCGGCCTTGCCGGTCAGCTTGCCTCCCCACATGGGGGTGCTTATGTTCCGTGTGTAGATCAGCTCGATGGGAGTGTCGAAGTAGTCCTTGCCCTCGAGGAAGAAGGGGCGTTTCTCGGGATAATAGACCGCATACCGCTGGTTCACGTCGATCTTGGGTATGTCCGCTTCGATCTGGCTGAAATCGGGGTTGATAGCCACGTCTGCGGTCATGTTGGAGGTGATGCCGTATTTCAGGTTGAGCCCTGCCTCGGGATCGATCGTGCCCGAGCCTTTCTTGAGAGCGGTCAGGACCGGCATGATCTCCAGGTTCTTACCCTTTTCCAGCTCGCCCTCGATCTGGAGCTGTCCGGCCTGGATCAGGAAGCCGTTCACATTGCGGGAACGGGGATACCAGTAGATCTCTTCGTTCTTGCGCCGGATCGTGCGCTGGATCTGAAGGCCCCAGGCCTGGGAAGTAGAGTCGGGAAAGCGAAGGCTCTTGAAGGGGATGGCGATCTCCGCGGAGTAGCCCTCGTCGTCCATGGTCGCGTCGGTCTGGAAGAAGGTGTCCCAGTTTTTGTCGATGCGGTTGAAGCCCCCGCCTCCACCCCCGCGGTGTCGGCGCTGTGTCTCGTTGTATACGCCGTCGGACTGCACGCCGCAGGGGTTGACGAGGAAGGCGAAGGCCCGTTTCTTGTCGTTGAAGGTGTCCAGGTAGACGGTGATCTCGTCGTCCCCCATGGACTTATCCCTCTGGGTCAGGCAGGCGCGTACGGCCTTGGGATTGGAGTCGAAGGCCCGGATCCCGATGTAGAGGTTGTTGCGGTCGTAGCCGATGTAAGCGATGGTTTTTTCGGAGGGCTCGGCGCCTTCCCGGGGTTCGAACTGCGTGAACATGTCCAGGACGGCCGCCTCTGCCCAGAATTCGTCGTCCAGGATCCCGTCAATTACGGGGGGTGAGGTCGCTTCCGTGGCTACCACCAGATAGTCCGCGGGGTTGGGCTCGTCGTCCTTTTCGGCCCAGGACAGAGAAAAGCAGGCCAGGATGATCAAGATCGTTGTCAGCGCCTGTTTAAAAATGTCCATGTCCTTCGATTCGCACCTGTGATTGTGTAAGCCTGGATATCAGTCTAAATGAGTCTCGATTATAGCAGGTTTCCCCTGAAAAATAAAGTCTATCTCCCTCCGGTGTTGGTGTTGGCGATCGTGACGTTCTGCTCGTCCAGGCTGATGCCCATGTCCCGCTCCAGGCCGGCCAGGGCCATGTTGTATTGAATGACTGCATTGAGCTCGCGCGCACGCGCCGAAGCCAGGTCTCTCTGGTACTGCAGGACCTCGAAGTTTGTGGAGAGCCCCACCTTGAGCTTCTCGGTCACCGCTTCCAGCTGCCTCTCGGACAGCTGCCGGGCGATCTTGAGAGCCTGGATGGTCTTGTAGGCGGTCTCCACATTGCGCACCGCGATCTTGATGTCCGTGTAGATCTGGAGTTCCTGTTCCTTGAGCTGGAGTATGGCAGTATCCAGGTTGATCTGGGCCTGGGCCAGGGCAGCGCGGGAGAAGATGGCGTTGAAGGGGATGTCCAGTGTGAAGCCCAGGGACCAGTTTTTGTAGGTGAAACCGAAGACGTCCTTGAAGGAATCGGATATCCCGCCCGGTATCTGTGTCAGGGGAGGGCCGAAGGGATTGTTGGGATCCAGGATGAGCTGTGTCCCGGACAGCCCGGGGCTCCAGTAGGAGGCGTCGAAGCTCAGGTTGGGGAGCAGCTGGTTTTTCTGGTATCCCACGTCGAACTCGGTCGTCTCGATGCCCAGCCTTGCGGATTTCAGGTCGGGCCGGTGCTGGAGCGCCGTGTTGAGGGCCTCGTCCAGGGAGATCTCGAAGGATCCCTCATCGGGGATGTCTGTTGGCTCGATCCGGATGAGGTCGTACTGGGGGTCCTCCGCCCGGAGGTTGAGGATCTGCTTGAGCCGGTCCTCCTCGTTGCGGATCTGGGCCTCGGCCACCAGCATGTCGGCCTCGCGAGAGGCCACCTCGGCCTCGGCGCTGATGACCTCGATGGGGGCCATTGTGCCCACTTCCACGCTACGCTGGTTGCGATCCAGTAGGTCCCTGGCGTAGTCGAGTGACTGCTCGGTGGCCTTATAGTTTTCCACGGCATAGACGAGGTTCCAGTAGGCCTGCTCCACGTTGTAGATGGTCTGCTGCAGAGACCTCTGCAGGTCCTGTTCCGACTGATCCAAACGCGTTGCCGCCACGATGATCTCCCGCTTGGAGGTCTTCAGGCCGAAGTTTCTAAGCAACGGCTGAGTGAATGTGAAGCGCAGCTCGGAATTGAAGCGCGGGTTGACCGTCGATCCGGTACGGTTGGTGTTGTACCTGGAGGAGTTGAGGCGCAGCGAGAGGTTACCGCCGCCGGGGATCTCCTGCCTGACAGTGCCTGTGTAGACATTGAAATCCTGGGTTGCGATATCGGCCGCATCGAGGAAGTTGGCCGAGGCATTCTGAGTGCTTGACCTGCCGAAGTCAAGGGTCACTGTAGGCAGGAACTTCTCCTTGGCCTGCATCATGTCCGATTCCCGAAGTTCCGGTGTCAGCATCTGGACGGCCACTCCCAGGTTGTTGTGCATGGCCTTGGCCAGAGCTTCCTGTAGGGAGAGCTTCATGGGCGGGTTTTCCGCTGCCTGTGCGACCACAAGGGCCGGCGTGATCAATAAGATTGCGATCCACACGAATAATCGTTTTGTCATTGGTGCCTCCTAAGCGAACAGGCCCGGCAGGACAGAGAAAAGCATCTCCTCTCCGGCATGACGGCAGGTCTGTGTTTGGTTGTTCATTGTTTTGATACGTCAGTTTCCAGTATTTGGTTTCGAAAATCTTCTATAGAACCACTTATTATACAGAGAATGGATCGAGAATACATCGGGGAATGCTGACAAAGTGACGGCATGACCCTGTGTTCTCAATCTAAATACCCTAGTCTCTGTGTTTTATTCATATCTCAGGGCGTCGATGGGATCCAGCTTCGAGGCCTTGCGGGCCGGGTAGAAGCCGAAGAAGATGCCGACCGATCCGGAGAAGAGAAACGCCAGCACGATGGCCCCGATCGAGACCACGGTCGACATCGGGGAAAGGTGGGCGATGAGCTTCGAGCTCCCGATCCCCAGGGCGATGCCCAGGATGCCTCCCAGGAGGCTCAGTACGATGGCCTCCGTCAGGAACTGGAGCAGGATGTCCTTCTCCTTGGCTCCTACCGACATGCGGATGCCGATCTCGCGGATCCGTTCGGTCACCGAGACCAGCATGATGTTCATGATCCCGATCCCGCCCACGAGCAGCGAGATGGAGGCGATGCCTCCCAGCAGGAGCGTCAAGATCTGGGTGGACTCGGCCGCGCTCTCGGCGATATCCGACATGTCTCGGACATAGAAGTCATCCTCGGAACCGGGAGCGATCTTGTGCCGGAGGCGCAGCAGCTCCTCGATCTGGGCCTGGGCCTCCGCTGTCCTGTCTTTATATGAGGAGAGGTCGATGGACTGGATGTGCTTGATGCCCAGCAAGCGCATCTGGGCGGCGGTGTAGGGGATGAAGATCACGTCGTCCTGGCTGCCCCAGCCGGATTCGCCCTTCTCCTTCATGACCCCGATGATACGGAAGGGGATCTTGTCGATGCGGATGACCTGTCCTAGGGCGGGTGCCCCCTCGAACAGGTTCTGGGAGACTTCCGAGCCCAGGACGCAGATCTTCTGCCCTCCCCGGACCTGCTGTGCGTTGAGGAACTGCCCTTCAGCGATCTCCCAGTTGCGGACCAGCGGGTAGTCCGCCCCGACACCGTAGATGGAGGTGTTCCAGTTCTTGCTTTGGTAGATCACCTGCTTCCGAGTGTTGACGTTGGGAGACACATACTCCACTGCATCGCAGCTATCCAGGATCGCCTCGGCATCGCTCTCGGTCAGGGTCTGTGTGCTACCCCCTCCTCCGTGCCTGCCTCTGTATGACATGCTGCCCGGCCTAACCGTAAGCAGGTTGGTGCCCATATCTTCGAAGCGCTTCTCCACGTCGGCCTTGGCCCCCTGGCCGATGCTGACCATGGCGATCACGGCGCCGACGCCAATGATGATGCCCAGGGCGGTCAGGAAGGAGCGCATTTTGTTGCGGGCCAGCGCCATAAGCGCCACTCGGTTCGTTTTCATGATGTTCATGGTCTATTCTCCCTCGATCCGTTCGACGAGGCCGTCTCGGAGGTACATGACCTTCTTGGCCACCTCCGACACCTCCGGATCGTGGGTCACCAGGATGATGGTGATCCCTTCCTTTTCGTTGAGGTCAGTGAAGATCTTCATGATCTCGTCCCCTGTTTTGGTGTCCAGGTTTCCGGTTGGCTCGTCGGCCAGGATCACGGAGGGGCTGTTGACCAGGGCCCGGGCGATGGCCACACGCTGTTTCTCGCCTCCCGATAGCTGGTTGGTCTTGTGGTGCTCCCGGCCCTTGAGGCCCACGATCTCCAGGGATTTGAGGGCCATCTCCCGCGCTTTTTTGGCATTGACATTGGAGTAGAGGAGGGGCAACTCGGTGTTCTCCAGGGCCGAGGTGCGGGCCAGCAGGTTAAAGTTCTGGAACACGAAACCGATCTTCTTGTTTCGGATCTCGGCCAGCTGGTTCCGGTCGAAGGTGGAGACCTCTTTGCCGTCGAGGAGGTAACGGCCCGAGGAGGGCTTGTCCAGGCATCCGATGATGTTCATGAGCGTGGACTTGCCCGAACCCGAGGGCCCCATGATGGCAAGCAGGTCGCCCTGGTGGATAGTGTAGTTCACACTCTTCAGGGCGTGGACCCGTGTTTCCCCCATCTCATAGATCTTGGCGACATTATCCAATTCGATTAGGCTGTTGTTGTCCATGTATTGGTCCTTGGATGTGTTTTTTTCTATGTCCTGACAGTGGTGATTAACGCATGAAGCGCATCATGCGCATGGCGTCGTTGCTCCTGCGTGATCCGGAGCCGGATTCGATCTGACCGATGATGACCTCCTGGCCTTCCGTGAGGTCGCCGCTCACCACTTCGGTGTAGACGTTGTCTGTCACACCCATCTTGAAAAAGAGCATGCGCAGCTTACCGGTTTCGTCTTCGAGCCACACGCGGCCCATGTCCTGACTGCTGCCCCGGCGCCCGCCGCCCATGCCGGCCTGCATGCCCATCTGACCCTGGGGCCGCTGGCTCTCGCCGCCCTGCTGCCCTTCGGGCCGTGCCTTCTGGGTCGCCTGGCCGCCCTCTTGTCCACCGCGCATCTCCTGGAACAGGGCCTGCATTTCATCCTGGGAAAGATCGGGCGTGAAGCGCATGGCCGTGTTGGGCACCAGCAGTTTATTGCGGGCCTCGCCGACCACGATGGACACGGTGGCGGTCATCCCGGGTCGCAGTTTCATCTCCGGATTGGCCACCTCCACGATGGTGGTGTAGGTCACGACGTTCGAGACTACCTCGGGAGCGTAGCGGACCTGTTTGACCGTCCCGCCGAAGTTCTCGTTGGGATAGGCGTCCACGGTGAAGCGGACGGACTGGCCTTCCGAGACCCGGCCGATGTCGGCTTCGTCCACCACACACTCCACCTGCATCTCGGTCAGGTCCTTGGCGATCTGGAAGAGCACGGGGGCCTGCAGGCTGGAGGCCACGGTCTGGCCCTCGTTGATGTTGCGGTTGATGATGACTCCGTCGATGGGAGATTTGATGACGGTGTAGCTCAGGTCGACTTTGCTCGAATCCAGCGCGGACTGCTGCTGCTCCAGGGTGGCCTCTGCCATCTGGAGGTCGGATACCGCGCCGTAGTAGTTGGTCTCGGCCGTGTCCATCTCCTCGATGGAGATCAGGTCCTTCTCGAATAGGTTTTTGGCCCGTTCCAATTTTTTCTTTGTGTTTTCCAGGTTGATCTTGGAGTTGTCCATTCGGGACTTGGCACTGCGGTAATTGGCCTCGCTCTGTTTGATCCGGGTCTGGAACTGTTCCGGATCGATGCGGGCGATGATCTCCCCAGCCTTGACCTCGGAGTTGAAATCCACATATATGTTGTTGATCTTCCCCGATACCTGGGCACCCACATCTACCATGGTCACGGCGTTGAGGGTTCCGGTGGTGTCGACCAGGGCTTCTATCGAGCCTGTCTTCAGGGCTTCGATGTTGTAGCCGATCTCTGCTGCATCGCCGGTCCTTAGCACGGTGAAGTATAGAGTTACCGCGGCGGCTGCCACGATCAGTATGCTGATGATGATCTTCTTTTTCATGGGGATTCTCCTTTCTTCCTTCTCTATCGATCCTCTTCTTTTTTCTTTGGTCTGGGAGAGCGCTGCTGACGCCTCTCAGCTTCAGCGTGTCTCTGTGCTCTATATTCTTCCAGCATTGCATCGAATTTTTCGACTTGGCCCGGATCGAGTACGGCCTTGATCTCTTCCAGGAATTGAATCTGCAGGGCCCGGTACTGGTCGCCGATGTCTTCGCGTACCTTCTTGATGCGCTCCTCACCCTGCTGGAACACCTCCTGTACTTGGTCCTGCTGTTCCGCACTCAGTCCGAGCGTTTCCGCCAATTCGGTGACGGTCGGGAAGTGGGGCCGGTCTCCCCGGTGGGCGTCGTTCGAGCGCCGTGCGGGTTTCGGATTCAATATATTCTTCTCCAGGATCACACCGCTCACGAGCCCGGCGGCGAAGACCACCAGGAAAGAGAGCACGATCCAGAACTTGTAGTTATTCTTCATGGGGACTGCCTCCTCAGCGATCCGTCCTCATCCAGGGAGGAAAACAGGAGTGCCATGTTGGGATTTCCCTGAACATCCTCGGCCGGCAGAAGCGAGTCCTGGAAGGGGTTCTGGTCGCGCAGCAGCATGCCGGACTGGCTCAGCTCAGCTGGCTCAGGAGAGATCAGGAAAGTCGCTGCCAGGACGACAAAGACGATGACGGCCAGAGAGCAGGGCATGGCCCTGAGGCCCAGCTGCTTCCACAGAGCTTGGAGTCCGGGCCGGCCTGCCTCAGCGAGCCGGGGCTGCAGGCGTTCCCAGAAATAGGGATTGGGAGCGGGGAAGTCCTCGCTCTGCAGGGTCTGGCGCAGGCTGAAGTACTCCTCTTCCAGGGCGTGGCAGGCGGCGCATTCACGCCGATGCGCTGCCAGCGCCTGCTCCTGTTCCTCATCCAGAGGAAGATCCAGGGAGCGCAGTATCCATTTTTCCGCCGTTTTACACCGCATAGTCGCCTCCCAAGCGAGCCGAGAGTTGATGAACCTTTTTGCGCAACATTTTCCGGGCCCGGTGGAGCCTAGAGTCCACTGTCCCGGGTGATATTTCGAGCATCTGACTGATCTCGTTATATGGAAAGCCCTGGATATCCCTCAGGCTCAGGATGACCTGGTATTTCTCCGGAAGGGACTCGAGGGCCTTGTGTACCATCTTCTTCTGTTTCTCTTTCTCTCTGGCCTCATCGATCTGGGATGTCGTGTCCTCCTGCATCAAGGTGCCCGGAGGGCTGTCCTCCAGCGGGATCTTCCGCACCCGGGTCTCCTTGCGCAGGAAGTCCTTGGACGCATTCACCGCGATGCGGTAGAGCCAGGTGCTGAAGGCGGACTGGAACTTGAAACTATTCAGCGCCAGATAGGCCTTGATAAACACGTCTTGGGCCAGGTCGTCTGCAGCTTCGCGGTTGCGCGTCAGGCTGTAAGCGAGATTAAACATCTTCATCCTGTATTTCTCGACGAGAGCGCCGAACGCATCCTGATTTCCGGCCTGCGCCTTTTTGACCAGCTCTCTGTCGTCCATTAGCTATCACGATATATTCGCCTCCGTACACTCATTAGACGGAGACGAGTGAACTTTCTTCCCTACCGGCCCTCTAGTCCGGCCTGCCACCTCGATCAGGACCCTATATTATCGCATCTCCTGATCTCTGTTAAGCGCGATTGCGTTGCTCCGGCTCTTTTTCCCCCCTGGTTCATTCGGGTTGCCAGATATAGAAAAAGGAAGGAGGGATCGCCCTCCTTCCTTTTTCTAATAACAAAGGGGAAATCAGCCTTGTCTTATGCAGACGGTTTCGCTTGCCGCTATTTTTTCTTGGCGGTCCATTCCATCTCGCGGTCCATAACAGACATGGTCCCGCTCATGGAGTCGCCGTCCACCGTGCCCTTGTACTCCATAACCATTTCACCACGCGGGGTTTCCCGGGTGATGGTCCACTGGAGGTCGTTGCCTTCGATGGTTCCTTCTCCTACCATCTCGCCGCCCTGCCGTCCCGGCATGGTGACTTTGATCTTGCTGCCGTCCTGCTCGATGGTGAAATCCGAGGTCATCGGCCCATCCCGGCCTTCTCGTGTCATCTCCCAGGTGCCGCTGACATCTACCAGCGCATATGCCGCGAGGGACACCAGGGCCAGGGCAACAAACAATGCGGTCAAGGTCTTCTTCATTCTCTCTCTCCTTAAAAAAGTGTAGATATTCTTAGATTACCATACTTTAGACCTAGAGACGGCGGAATTTCTTCCCAAATTCGGGCAATATATCCAGCCTTTGTCGAACGTTTGCGGGGATTTGTGGTTAATTTCCGGAGCCATTTCTAATGCCGAGATAAAGCGGAAGTCAGGCGAGCTTACGATCAACACTGATTTGGACATGCATTCAGATTGTCTACAAAATTGTCATGCTTCCGACTTTTATGTTAAAATGGCTTATAGTGCAAGTTATGCAACTTGTAGAAAATAAAGAAAATAGTATTTGGCACCGATCATGCATAGGTCTCGGTGAAATCAAATTAAGGAGATGCACATGCGTATCAAAATTATTTTCACCGTATCGGTCATGATCCTGAGCCTTAGCTTCGGATCGACCCTGATGGCTCAGGAAGGCAAGACATCCCGCAAAGGTGTCCGTGTACACGTGACTGAGAACCGGCCCGGAGCCCGCCTCTTCTTCATGGACGAGGACGGAGATGGGATCTGTGACCACTTCCAGGATCATGACGGGGACGGCATCCCCAACGGCCAGGACCCGGACTGGGAGCAGCCCAAAGACGGGACCGGCGAGCAAAATCGAAGATCATTGACCCACCGGAATTCGTTCCAGGAAGAGGGAGAAAACAGCAAGAACAAACGCTCTTTCCGTTACAACTGGAATCAGTCGGGCAGCCCGGCCGGCGATGGCTCCGGGCCAAATGGCGGCACACAAAAACGCGGCGGAAAGTAAACTTTGAGGGCCGGCCCGGCGCCGGCCCTATTTTTCTTTCTTTATTTTTGTTAAAGAGATCGAGCTTATGAAAAAGAGCGGAATGCTCCTCGTGTTGATCCTGACATCCTTCGTCTATCTTCGCGCCGACATGCTCACGCTTTCCTACAATCAGTATGCCACGGACAACCTCTTCCAGACCACCTATTCCCAATCCGATCACGTGTCGAGTATGGGATTTTCTCTGGACAAGGACGTGGGAGGCGTCTCCCTCTTTGCACAGGGGAGCTTTTCCTACCTCTATGAAAATCCGGATCTCACATATTACATCCAGGACCTGGGACTTGACCATGTCTGGGTGGTTGGAAAAGCCTCGGGACTTTACGTGTCCCTGACCGGCCGCGGCGCCTTTTACCGCTCTGAGTTCAGCGATTTTAACTATGGGGCCCTCAATGCGTATGGGGCCTTTAAGTCCTATCTCACCCCCACATCCATTCTCAAAGCCGACTACGCCCTGACCTTACGGGACTACCGGTGGTCGCAGTTTGACTATGTCAGCCAAGCTTTGAATGTTACCATGGACAAGTATTTTCCCTCGCGAACAACCCTCAAGGCGGGACTGGGCTGGGGATTCAAACACTACTTCCATCCCTTTTCAGATGAGGTAGAGCCCGCGGTGGATGAGAATACCTTCCAGGATTCGAGCCTGGCAAAATATACGATTCAAGCGCTCGGGTTTGAGAATGGTCCGGGCATGGACAAGGGGACGGGACCGGGTATGGATCAGGGAACCGGCCCAGGCACTGACCAGGGGACTGGCCCTGGCACTGACCAGGGGACTGGCCCTGGCATGGATCAGGGAACAGGTTCCGGCAGCGGTTCCGGCCAGGATCAGAATGATGGCCCCAGCAATGGACCCGGCATGGATCGAGGCATGGGCCCTGGCCGGCCGGTCGGCTCTGATCCCCTGGTTTCTTCCCTCCCTCAAACGGGAGGACAGCAGGGCGGCCAGGGGATCCATACGCTGGCGTTTAATGCCCTGATCGCACAGGGGATCGGCGACCGTCTGGGCGTGCAGGTCACCGGTGTCAAGCAATGGCCGCTTTCCGGAGAGAACCCGTTCATGTATGTCTGGGAGTTCTACATGGTGGAAAATCCCTTCTACGACCGCTTTTCCTGGATCGGCCATGAACTCGGGGCCCAGGTCACATATCTGCTTCCCGGAGATATCCAGACGAAGCTGAAGTATGAATACTCCCGGAAGGAATTTCCAGGGGTCGAGGTCTTGGATCAGGACGGAGTTGCCACTGGGGTGGGGCGGGAGGACAGCCGCCATCACTGGCAGGTCCGACTCTCTAAAGACTTCCACCGCTTTTCCCTGATGTTGACCTATAACTTCGTCAACAACGGCTCCAATGATCCTATGTTCGAATGGCTGGGAAATTTTATCGCCTTGGGGATCGAATGGAACCTCTTCTTTGGAGACAAACAATGAGGCTGAGAAATCGTGTGGCTATTACCGTGGCAGGGCTGGCCCTGTGTTGTGTGCTGATCGCCTCATCGCAGGAGCCGCCGCATTTCTACAACGTGGACCGGGAGGTGGACATCAACGGCACAGTACGCGAGGTCATCATGGAGCCCCGTTATCAGGACAAGGCCGCCTTCCTGACGGTCGTCTTAGAGGACAAAAAGACCGGGAAACGGTTCACGGTCGAGATAAGTCCGGCCTGGTTCTTCGAACAGGACCTCCATCAGGGAGAGGCCCTGAGGATCACGGGCTCTTTGGTAAGGGAGGGCAGGGTGAACCTGGTCATGGCCCGACAGGTCCGGATGCGGGGAGAGATGATGGCGGTGAGGGACAAGCATGGATTCCCCAATTGGAGGGGGGGGCGGGCCCAGCAGAAGAAGCGCTGGAAAAGGTAAGTGCATTTGAAGCGGAATCGGCCTTTCCTTGTTTTTTCACTCCCCTTCCTGGGGCTCATCGCGCTTTTCCTGGTGTCCTCCCAACTGAACCGTTACGCCATTCGGAACCAAGTGGAGGACCTGGTGGAGGAGCAGCTGCAGGCCACCTCCGACATCCTCAGCAATCAGGTCTCCCTTCTTTTGTCCGAGGGCACGCCCGCCGTCGAGATTTTCCCCCTGAACATCGGGGAGGAGAACATCTATTTCATGGCGCTGCTGGACAGGGAACGGAACATTCTGGGATGGAGCTCGCGCTTCGAGGGATATCTCCCTTTGTCCCTCAAGGAAACGGAGAACCGGCGCTCCTGGGTGCTGGATTCTCCTATCGGCCGGATCCAGAATCATTTTTCTTCCTTTTCCGCCTCGGACGGACAGACCTATTTCCTTTACCTGGGGTATTCCCTGGGGAGCCTGGAGACCATGCTGTCCCGTTCCCGACAAACCTTCTGGACCATATTCATTGGCCTCTGCGGAGTGGGCCTCCTCTTTTTCATCGGGATGTACAGGCTGCAGGGACGCTATCTGCACAAAACTCGCGAGCTTGAGAAACAGACTCAGGAGAAGGAGCGGTTCAAGGAAATCTCGGCGTTTACTTCCGGAGTGGCCCACGAGATCAAGAATCCACTGAACAGCCTGTCTTTGCTTTGTGACCTGTTTGAAAAGAAAGTTCCAGAAGGCTTGAAGCAGGATGTGCTGTCTGGGAAAGCGGAGGTTCGCAAGATCTCGCGTATCGTAGACCAGTTCTCAGCCTCGCTCAGGCCCTTGAACCTGCAGCTGGAGCGATTCGAACTGGATGAGCTGAACCAGGAAGTGCGGGATTCATTCTTGAGGGAATACGCCAGGCCTCCAGAGGATGTGAAGATTGAGGGAAGCACGGGAGAGTTGCTTACCGCGGACCGGGGACTGTTGGGGCAGGTCCTCCTGAATCTGCTGAAAAACGCTCACCAGTCTTCCCCGGAGAGCATGATCGTGCTGAAGAGCTGGCGGCAGAAAAAGAAAGTCTCCATCTCAGTCCGGGATTCTGGTGCAGGTGTGTCTCCGCGCGACCTTCCTCATATATTCGATCCTTTCTACGGAGGCACCAAGGGCGGCCTGGGCATAGGACTCTATCTGTCCAGGAAGATCCTCGAGGCCCACGGCGGTCAGATCCATGCCGGCAGCACGCCGGGGAAGGGCGCGGAATTTGTGATAGAACTACCAGGAGAGTGAAATGTCAGAGGCCAGCCTGATCATTGTGGAAGACGATCCCCTTCAGCGGCGGTTGATCAAGGAGCACCTGGAGGGCGAGGGATTCCTGGTTTTCGATGTGGCGAACGGGGCCGAGGCCCTGGCCACGCTGCGCACCTATCCAGTGGATGTGGCGATCGTGGACCACAAACTGGGGAAAGAGGAGAACGGGCTGGAGGTCATCCAGGAGATGCTGAAGCAGAATCCTCTGCTCACTCCCATCATGGTGACCGCATACGGCAACGTCGAGAACGCGGTGACCGCCCTGAAAAACGGGGCCTACGACTATATCGTCAAGCCGATCGATTTTGAGAAATTCCTGCTGGTCATCAAGCGGGCGCTCGAAAGGCAGACCCTGCGCCGGGAGATATCCGTGCTGCGGGATTCTCTTGAGGAGCGTTTCAGCGCCAAGAATTTCGTGTTCACCTCCTCTCACATGGAAGAGGTGGCTCGTTTGATAGGCAAAGCTGCCCGCAGCGATGCCACCGTCCTCATCTCCGGGGAAACGGGCACCGGCAAAGACCTGGTGGCCAAGTCCATCCATTTCTCCTCCCGCCGCAAGGACGGACCCTATATGGCGGTCAACATCCCCTCGCTGCCCGAGACCCTGATCGAGAGCGAGCTTTTCGGCGCCGAAAAGGGCGCGTTTACCGGGGCGCACGAACGCCGCATCGGGAAATTCGAGGCAGCGGCCGGGGGAACCCTCTTCCTGGATGAGATCGGAGACCTGCCGCTTCATTTGCAGGTCAAACTCTTGCGGTTCCTCCAGGAAAAGGAGTTCTACCGGCTCGGGTCCTCCAGTTCAGTCCGGGCGGATGTCCGCATCATCGCCGCCACCAACCGCGACCTCGAGGCAATGATGAAGGCCGAGACATTCCGCCAGGACCTGTACTACCGCCTCAATGTCGTCCGCATCCATGTGCCTCCCTTGGGGGACCGTCGTGACGATATTCCCCCTTTGGTGGACCATTTCATACGGAAGTATGCCAAACGGGAAGACAAGTCCATCGCCGGGATCTCGTCCGAGGCCATGGGCCTGCTGCTGCGCTATCCCTTCCCCGGGAACATCCGCGAACTGGAGAACATCGTGGAAAGGGCTGTGGTGTTCGCAGAGGGAACAGATATCGTTTCCGCCGACCTACCGGTCTTCCTGACCGAGCCTCCTGAGGAAGATGAGCAGACGGCCGGGCTTTCCCTAAAGGAAAAGGTGCGTGTTTTGGAGTCGAAGGAGATCCGGAAGGCACTCAGGGAGAGCGGAGGCGTTAAAAGCCGTGCTGCCAAATCACTGGGAATAACCGAACGCATCCTCAGTTACAAGATCCGCACCTATGGGCTGGATTAGCCTGCCGGTGCGCCCTTTTCTTCCTGAATCGGAACTTCCTGAGCATTGGGTACCAGATATTGCTCAACCTGTGATTATTTCCCGTTGCATTACGTCTTCTGTTATACAGGAATGTCTGGACAGCACGACGGAATCGAAGGACACAGGTCACGGTTGAGGGAGAAGTTTCTTGAGAACGGGCTCCGGGGATTTCTGGACTATGAGGTCATTGAGCTGCTGCTGACTCTGGGGACCCCCAGAAGGGACTGCAAGCGGCAGGCCAAGGCGGCCATGCAGAGATTCAAAACACTGAGTGCCGTATTAGAGGCACCGTCTGAGGAGCTCCAGGAGATCGATGGGATCGGGCTGCAGAATGTTTTCGGCATTCGGCTCATACAGGACGTGTCCCGCCGCTTCCTCAGGGAGAGGATGCTGGAGCGGCCGGTTTGCCAATCCTCCCGGGAGGTGTTCGACTATCTCTATCATTCTCTGCGGGACGCCAAGCAGGAGCAGTTCCGGGTCATGTTCCTGGACGCCAAGAATCAGGTGCTGGAAGAGAAAATCCTGTCTGAGGGGACGGTGGATTCGAGCGCTGTGTATCCCCGCGAGATCATCCGCTCTGCACTGCGCTATCATGCCTCCTCGCTGATCTTCGTGCACAATCATCCCTCGGGGGATCCCGCTCCTTCGGAGAGCGACCGGGCCATCACGCGTGAGCTGGTCTTTGCCGTCCAGATGATGCAGATCAGCGTGCTCGACCACATCATCATCGGCAACAATCGGTATTTCAGCTTTGCTGACCAGGGATTGATCCAGGAGTATGAGTGTGCGTTCAGGAGTCTCAAAGAAAGGTTGTAGGAGTAGTTTTTGTATTGAATCGGAAGACCCACCCAACCACCCCATGCGGTTCAAATAGATTGCACCTCCTACAGCAACGTGCGAAGTG
>CBESWG010000065.1:0-15583 GCA_965533275.1 uncultured bacterium | reverse complement strand
TGGTACGCCCGGACAGATTCGAACTGCCGACCTTCTGATTCGTAGTCAGACGCTCTATCCAGCTGAGCTACGGGCGCACCCGAATGATGCGCATATTATAGCAAAAAGCGGATTCGAGGCAAGCGCTTTGTTCTGCTGAAAACGGGGGATGAGACTACTTGAAGATCACGCCGTAGAGCCAGTAGAGGAAGGCTAACACATACGCGATTGACAGGGCCCACACAAGTATGGTCACGGTCTCATTCATGCGCTTGAAGAAAGGAGACTTCTCCTGCTTTTTGCTGTTGTTGAGCTTGGAGATGAGATAGACCAGCACGAGGAGGCCAAAGAGAAAGAGCCATTTGCGCATTGTTATCCTAGTATAGCATGAGATGGCTTCGTTGCTGCGCGACTCGCCATGACATGGTGTTTATCCCGATACTCTCAAGATGGAGGCGCCGTCGATGGCGCTGTCCTTGACGAGCTTGAGGGCCTGGTTGGCCTCCTCCAGGGGGAAGGCCGTTGTGGTGGTCCGGATGGGAATCTCGGCCACCACCTTGAGCAGCTCTTCCCCATCCTGGCGAGTGGCATTGGCCACGCTCCGGAGTGTCTTCTCGTGATATAGGTATTTTGCGTAGTCCATCTCGGCAATGGGAGACATGTAGATGCCGGCCAGGGTATGTGTGCCCCCCTTGTCCAAGTGGCGCATACCTTCGAGCACTGTTGCCCCAGCCGGAGTGAAGTTTACGGAGGCATCGAGCTTTTCCGGGGGATCGTCTGTTGAGGTCCCGGCCCAAGTCGCTCCGAGTTCTAGAGCATGGGCCTGGTGGGCCAGGCTCCTGCTGAACACATAGATCTCACATCCCCAGTGAAGGGCTACCTGGATGGCCACATGGGCCGAGGCCCCGAAACCATAGAGTCCCAGTTTCTGGCCGGGCTTGATCTCGCTCAGGCGGAGGGCACGGAAACCGATGATGCCCGCACAGAGGAGCGGAGAGGCCTCTTCGTCTGAAAAGACGGCAGGGATCTCATACGCAAACTTTTCCGGTACTACCGTGTATTCGGCATAGCCCCCATCCACATGATAGCCGGTGAAGCGGGCCGATTCGCAGAGATTCTCCCTCTCCTTGTCGCAGTAACCGCAATCCTCACAGACCGAATGCAGCCAGGCGATGCCTACGCGGTCGCCGACCTTGAAACGGGAGGCATTTTCTCCCAGGTCTTCGACAGTCCCCACGATCTGATGGCCCGGTATGATAGGCAGCCGGACATCGGGGAGTTCGCCTTCTACTGTGTGGAGATCCGTGTGGCAGACGCCGCAGACATTGACGCGGACGAGTATCTCATGGGCTCCGGGCCGGGGCATGGGGAGATCCACGGGAGAGAGGGGATCCTGTTCGATGGGGGCGAAGTGCCGGAGCTGCATGGCTTTCATGGGACTATCTCAGGCTATTCCTTCTTTCCTTTCATCTTCTTCTTCAGGCGTTCGCGGCGGCGGGTGAAATCGCGCTCGTAGTATTCAGAAAATCCCATGGCCAGGACAAAGCCTTCTTCTGCAAACCCGTGAGCCCTATCGAATATCTTAGCCCGGTGTTCATAATACATGGAGAGCTCACGGAGTGAGTAGAGGAGATCTCCCGAGGCTTCTTCGGATTCGGTCATCTCCGTCCACAAAGACACGGCCTTGTCCCACTTTTCGCCGCGCTTATACTGAGTGGCCAAGCGGCGGCGTGTGGAGAGACCCACCTCATGGGAGAGCGAGCCGTTCAGGGCGCGCTGATAGAAGTCGGCGGCCTTCTCGGTCTGTCCGACCTTTTCCATGACCTTGGCTGCCCCGAAAAAGTCCATGGCGTCTGCCGAACAGGCTTCCGGGTCTTCGGACAGGATCGAAGCGCCCAGGACGACGAGACCGAGCAGCGAGAGGATGTCCTCGGCATTATGGTAGAGCACGGGCTCGATGAGATCGTAATTTCCTGTCTGGAGATACTGGAAATACCGCCAGGGAACCTCGGACGAGGGGATGTCATCGTCGCGTCCTGTGGCCAGGACCTCACGGGCCAGGTAGGAGAGGCGGCAGTTGTCGTATTTGTGCTTCCAGAAGTTGCGCGCTGGGAACAAAAAGTCCAGGTGTGGCAGCCCGTCCAGTTTAAAGGGCATCCGGTGGAGGATGAAGCGAGTCTCGAGCAGGGGCACATCGAACGTCTTGCCGTTGAACGTGACGATGGACTTGAAGTCCATGTCTTCCAGGAGGAGGGAGAAATCCTCGAGCATCTGTCGCTCCGAGGCAAGCTCGCTCAGGAAGTACTGGCCCACCCAGAACTTGTCGTCTCGGTAGTATCCGAGCCCGATATTGAAGGGGATCGTGCCGGTTCCGCCAGATAGGCCCGTGGTTTCGAGGTCGAAGAAAAGGGCCGTGGATAGATCGAGGTCCTCGAATTCCGGTTCCCGGCTCAAGCAGGCCAGGATATGGCCGCTTATCTTGAGGCCCTCTCCCACGCTGATGCTGCCGTAGCGGGCATCCAGGGCATAGGGATTTTCGGTGAACTGCAGCGGCTCGCGGTCTAGTGACGGCGTAGGCTTCACCTGAGGAGGTTGGGGAGCGCGCGAGGCACGGTCGGGCCGGAGCTTTATGAGCTGCTCGAGCTTGTCGCGTGTGGTCAGGCTGCCCTCTTTATCGAGCTCGGTCATCGCGTCCTGGATGGCCTGAGACTTCGAGCGGGCATCGCGTTCGCGTTTGAGCTGGCGGAGCTTGTCTTTGAGATCGTTCATCGGATTTTCACGACAATATATTGTAGCAAAATTCTAGGGGAACAGGGGAGAAAAAAGGGAAAGAATGAAGGGGAACAGAGAAAAAAGGGGACAGGTCCAATTTTGTACCAAAATTGGACCTGTCCCCTTTTTTCAGGATCTGTCCCCTTCATTCTTACTCACCCATGAACTGGAGCATCAGGGTGCGGGAGCGGGAGCGGTTGTCGAAGTCGATGAACACGATCTGCTGCCAGGTGCCGAGTGTCATGCGGCCGTCGGCGATGGGGACGGAGAGGGACGGCCCCAGGAGTGAGGCACGCACATGCGAGAAGCCGTTTCCGTCGCCCCAGCGGGCGTCGTGGTGGTAGCCGACACCATGTGGGGCGATCCTGTCCATGAGTTCGGCAAAGTCCTGCTCGAGCCCTGGTTCATACTCGATGGTGGTCAGGCCGCCCGTGGAGCCAGAGACGAATATGGTTGCCAGGCCGCAGTCCAGCTCGTGTTCGGCAAGCCTCTGCACGATGTCCTGGGTTATATCGTGCATATCATTATATCCCTGGGTCACCAGGCTCAAAGTCTCGTTAATGATCTTCATGGCTGTGCTCCTCTCAAGTATTGTACTAAGAAAAAGCGGAGTAGTACATTTACGCTCTAAATGAACTACTCCTTTAGTTTTTCCCCTTGGATACCCCCCCCAATAGAGGACGATGATCTTCGAATATCACCCCCTGTGCTTATTGACAAACTATGCTCAGTTGCGTATTTATATCAATGGGAAGGAACAGCCATCACACGATGGCTGACAAGGAAGCTCGGGGTTTCATTTGAACGAAGATCGACGCAACTGTGGTGACAGACGAACTCGTCCTACCCCCCCTTTGAGCAGGTATATCCTCAGGGGCCAGCGCCGCCTTGCCCGGAGGGAGTGCGAGGGAGACAGCTACTACGTCGACCGATACGAGCTCCGCTACCTTTTCATCATAGCCGCCATCCTGGTGCTGTGTTTCGCGGATGCCTACCTGACCCTGACTCTCATGCGTTTCGGGGGATCTGAGCTCAATCCCGTGATGCTGGCCCTGATGAACAAGGACATCGTGCTGGCGCTGGTGTCGAAATACTTGATCACCGTGCTCTGCATGATCTTTTTCCTGGTGCACAAGAACTTCAAGTTCCTGGGCCGTTTCAGGATCAACACCTTGATCTATGCAGTGCTTATTGTCTACACTGCGCTGGTTTCGCTGGAATTCTACTGGTTTTTCAGGGTCAACCAGATCCTTAGTGCCTTCCCCTAGGAAAAATGGGGACAGGCCGCTTTTTCCCCGATATCACTACCGGTTGATGCAGGCAGCAGCCTGTCCCCTCAGGCGGGCTTCTTATACGACGTAATTGGGCTCGTCGGCGTAGCGGACGCGGATCACGCGTTCTAGGAAGTCGGCCCCGTCCAGGGCCTTCTTCGCATCAACCGCCTCCTTCACGGTGTTCATCTCCACGTAGCCGTAGCCCGTCCCCTCGATCATGGTGATCCCGCTCACGCGGCCATAGTGAGAAAACAGCTCGCGCAGGTGATCCTTTCGGGCCATACAATAAATGTTCCCCACATAGAGTTTTGTACCAGGCATCTAAGAATCTCCTCTCATTCTGAGGCTTTCCAGGTCGCACCGGAGGCAGCGTTGGGCCTCGGCCATGGCCGCCTCGGGCGTCAGACCCTGTTCCACTTCCTTGAAGTTCCCGCGGCGCTCCTGAACACCCAGCTTCGGCATCTCGACCCGCAGGGGCTCTTCGTCATCGGCCGGGATAAACTGGACGGGCGGTACCTCGAGGCGGGCCGAGGTAGGCTGATAGTCCCTCACCAGGCTCTCGTCCCGCAGGAAGCGGTCCATGGATTCGGCTGCGATCTTCCCCTGGCGCATGGCTTCCAGCACCGTGGCCGGGCCGGTCACGACATCCCCGCCGGCGAATATGGCGGGCAGGTTGGTGGCCATGGTCTCCCCGTCGACTTCGAGAGTATTCCACTTGGAGATCCGGATGTCTTCCTTGCCGATCATGAACGACAGGTTGGGTTCCTGCCCGATCGCGGGGATCAGGGTGTCGACCTCAAGCTCGAACTCGCTCCCTTCCACGGGCATCGGGCGGCGGCGCCCGGATTTATCGAACGGCCCGAGTTCCATCCTCTGGCAGGTCAGCTTGTTCAGCTGGCCGTCCTCTGAGAAAGCCTCCACCGGGATGGTCAGGTACTCGATCTTGACTCCCTCCTCGATGGCTTCGCTGATGTCCTCCTCGTTGGCAGGCATCTCCTTGCGCGTCCGGCGGTAGAGGATGGTGACGTCTGCGCCCAGCCTCCAGGCCGTGCGCGCCGCATCGAAGGCGGTGTTGCCTCCACCTACGACCGCGACCTTCTTTCCGACCACGGCGTCCCCTTCCAGGTTGTATTTCTTGAGGAAGGCGATGGGATCGACCACCCCGCCCGTGTCTTCGCCCGGGATGCCGAGCTTCATGTTCACAGGGGTGCCGGTGGCGATGAAGACCGCCTTGTTTCCCTCGGCCATCAGGTCAGCGATGGTCAGGTTGGGGCCGACCGGGGTGTTGAGCTTTATCTCCACGCCAACGTCCTGGATGCGGTCGATCTCGGAGTACAGGATATCCTTGGGCAGCCGATACTCGGGGATGCCCCAGGAGAGCATCCCTCCCGGCACGGATTCCGCCTCGTAGATCGTGACCTGATATCCCTGCTTGCCGAGCTCCCAGCCTGCCATGAGGCCAGACGGGCCCGCGCCTATGATGGCCACCTTGTCCTTCTTCTCGGCGGGGGGCTTGACCTTGGGCAGGCCGCCGTTCCCGCGCGCATAGTCCGTCACAAAGCGCTTCAGGTCGCGCACGGCGATGGGCTGGCCGAACTGCCCGGCCTTGCAGGTGGTCTCGCAGGGGTGGTGGCACACGCGCGCACATACGCTGGGCAGCGGATTGGCCCACACATTGACGTCAAGGGCCTCCTTGTACTTACCCTGGGCGATCAGGGCGATGTAGGAGCTGGCCTCCGTCTCGATCGGGCAGGTGTGGTGGCAGGGCGAGGACACGAGGTGGTTGCACGCGCCGGCATCACAGCGCTTGTGTTCGATGTGGTCCACATACTCGTCCTTGAAATACCGGTAGGTCGTCAGGAACGGATTGGGAGCCGTCTTGCCCAGGCCGCAGAGGGAGGTGTCCTTGATGGCCAGGGCCAGCTCGTTGAGTTCGTCAAGGTCCGACAAGGAGGCCTTCCCCTCCTTGATCTTGGTCAGGTAGCCCAGCATCTGAGGGATTCCCTCCCTGCAGGGCGTGCACTTGCCGCAGGACTCGTCCTTGACGAAGTTGAGGAAGAAGTGGGCCATGTCCACCATGCAGGTGGCCTCGTCTGTGACGACCATGCCGCCGGAGCCCATCATGGCCCCGGCCTCGGTCAGGCTCTCATAGTCTACTGGCAGGTTCAGGTGTTCGGCCGGGAGGCAGCCACCCGAGGGGCCGCCGATCTGCACGGCCTTGAACTTCTTGTCCTCGTCGATGCCTCCGCAGATGTCGAAGATGATCTCGCCCAGCGTGATCCCCATGGGGACCTCCACCAGCCCTGTGTTTTTCACCTTGCCCACGACCGAGAAGACCTTGGTGCCCTTGCTGAGCTCGGTCCCGATCGAGGAGTACCAGCTGGCGCCCCGGTCGATGATAACCGGGACATTGGCCCAGGTCTCCACGTTATTGATGTTGGTGGGTTTGCCCCAGAGGCCGCTCTCCGCCGGGAAAGGCGGCCGCGGCATGGGTTCGCCCAGCCGGCCCTCGATCGACGATATGAGCGAAGTCTCCTCTCCGCACACGAACGCGCCGGCGCCGCGCACCACCTTGATGTCGAAGTCGAATCCCGAGCCGAGGATGTCCGTACCCAGGAGCCCGTATTCGCGGGCCTGTTCGATGGCCGTGTTCACGCGCTGGAGGGCGATGGGATACTCGTTGCGGATGTAGATGATGCCTTCGTCCGCTCCCATGGCCCGCGCGCCGATCAACATCCCCTCCAGCACGGAGTGGGGATCGGATTCTATGATGCTGCGGTCCATGTAGGCGCCGGGATCGCCCTCGTCGGCGTTGCAGATGACGTACTTCTTGTCCCCGACAGCGTTCCGAGTGAGCTCCCACTTGAGCCCGGTTGAAAAACCAGCCCCTCCCCGGCCCCGGAGACCGGCGGCCTTGACCTCGTCGACGATCCCCTCCGGGGTCATCTCCGTCAGGGCTTTGGACAGGGCCATGTAGCCGTTGCGGGCGATGTAGTCGTCGATCTTCTCCGCATCGATCAGCCCGCGGTTACGCAGGGCGACCAGGATCTGCTTCTTGAAGAAGCTCAGCTCACTGATCTTGGGCAGGAACTCCTCCTCGGAGGGCGGGATGAACATCATGTCCTTCACCGGGCGGCCCTTCATGAAGTGCTCCTCGACCAGGTGGGGGATCTTGTCGACGCTCAGGTGGTTGTAGTAGATGTTGTCCGGCTTTACGACCAGGAGCGGCCCGGTGTCGCAGAAGCTGTTGCAGCCGGTGGTGATCAGCTCGATCTCCTGTTCCAGACCGTTCTTCTTCAGCTCTGCTTCCAGGGCCTGATAGACCTCGAAGGAATGGTTGGCCAGGCAGGCCGACCCTCCGCACAGGCGAAGCTGCATACGATAGATCTTTTTATTCATCGTGTTCTCCTCATATCGACCGCTCGCTGCCCGTGGCAATGGCGTATTCCGTGACAGGTTTCTGGCCCATAACGTGGCGATCGAAGATCTCCTGGGCCTTTTCAGGTGTCAGCTCCACATACTTGACGGGCACGTTATCGGCGAACTCGATCGTGGCCATGGGCTCCTTGCTGCACAAACCGGCACAGCCCGAGGTGGTCAGGAACACATCCCGGGACTCGTTCTCCTCCATGGCGTTCATCATGACCTCCATGATCTTGCGGGCTCCGGCGGCGATACCGCAGGTGCCCATGTGCACGGTCACCTTGACCTTGTAAGGCCCGTCCTGGCTCAGCAGGGTTCTCCCCTTGGCCGTGTCTCTCAGGGCTTTTAAGCCTTCGATGGTAAGCTTAGTCATACAGTCCCTCCTTTGTGACATTTGCTCGATCGATGATATTCGATAGAAAAAACGGATCGTTTGGAATCCGTGGCAGGCGAGGCAGGTGATGTGTCAATAACTTCCCACTTTTGTGATTGATTATCTATAGTTATAATTTAATGTCATTTTATTTAGATGTCAAATAATTATTTCACCCATACTTGATTCCCAGGGTAATCATCCGGAATCTGGCAAGAATTTGCGCTGGGATTCGATTACGGGTTGAACTAATGAATTATGTGTGGTATTAATTTTTTATGTCGTTCGGATTGAGGGACCTGGGCCAGAACATCAAACGCCTGCGCCTGGGAATAGGCAGCCGAATCAAGCCCGGCAAGCCCATGCTGCAGCGGGAGCTGGCCGGCCTGGCCGGGATCCCGGCCTCGAGCCTCTGCAACATCGAGAACGGGAAATACCGCAATCCCACATGGGAGATCCTGAGCAAGATCGCGCAAGGGATGGGGTGCGAGATCCCCGACCTCTTCCTGTCCCCCCAAGACGAGGTCTCTCCCTCTCAGATCGCGCTCACCGAGATGATAGAAACCCTGATCCGGGACAGGCTGGAGGCCATCCTATCCGAACGGCAGAAAAAGTGAGGCGCGTGCAAACAGCACGCTGCGAATTGGGCGCTGAGGGGAAGCGGTTAGGGCTGGGCGTGGAACAAACTGTGAGGAGGGCAGTCGACGCAGCGCACGGGCAAAAGCTGCCGGTCAAGCCGGAAAAACGATAGCGAAGGCCGCACCCCCATCCCGTGCCACTGCGATATCCCCGCCGAGGTGTTCCACCAGATCGGTGACAACGCGCAGCCCCTGGGTCTTGTCCCCGGGAAACGCTTGCTCCGGAGGGAAGCCGATCCCGTCGTCCTCGATCCTGAGCCGGTACTCCTGCCCGCTGCGGCGGAAGTCGATGAGCACGTTCCCCTTGTGCGCCGCATCCGGGAAGGCATACTTGAAGGCGTTGGACACCAGCTCGCTTATGATCAATCCGCAGGCTGTCGCGGTCCTCAGGTCCAGGGGCACGGGATCGATGTCCAGAGACAGGCCGATGCGCTCCTCGTCCACGCCGTAGGACCGGACCAGGCGCGCGAGCAGGTTCCCGACATAGCCGGCAAAATCAACCCTGGCGGGCGGCTCCTCCCCCGATACACGCTCCTGGGCATAGAGCAGGGCCTCGAGGCGGGAGCGCCCCATGCCCTGGCCCTTGAGCCCCTCGCGGGATTCCACACAGGCCTGCTGCATGTCGATCAGGTTGTAGATGAGCTGCAGGTTTTCCTGCACGCTGCTCCGGACGTCGTCGAGGAGCCGGTCCTTTTCCTGGAGGCTTGTCTCGAAGCGCGTCTCCTCTTTCTTGCGCGCGGTCACATCCCGGACCACCCCGATAAATGCCCTCTCGTCCCGATAGGCCCATGGGCTGAGGCACAGCTCCATATGCAGACGGCTGTAGTCCTTGCGCACGCCCAGCACCTCGACCCAGCAGTCACACACGGGAGAGTCGCCGTGTGCGAAGAGGCGCTCGATCTCCTGGAGGTATTCCTTTTTGGTCCCCTCCGATACAAGTTCCATGAAGGCCCGCCCGGTGATCTCGGGGGCCGAGTAGCCGAAAATGTTCTCGGCGCCGCGGTTCCAGAAGAAGACCCGGCCCTCAGAATCACACAGTATGACCGCCTCCTCCATGTTCTCGGTCAGCCGCCTCCAACCGAGAGCGGTTTTTTCCAGGCAGCGTGTGATCTCCCGGTTATAGAGCGCGATCTCGATGGCGGCCTTCAGGGCGTTTTCCTGATAGGGTTTGATGATGTAGCCGTAGGGCCCGACATCCTTGGCCCTCTCGATGAAACGGTCGTCCCCGTACGCCGTCAGGAAGACCACCGGGATGTCCATGTCCTGGCGGATGATGCGAGCCGCCTCGATCCCGTCCATTTCACCCGGCATGACGATGTCCATCAAAATGATGTCGGGGGCTTCGGACCGGGCCATGGCAACGGCCTCAGATCCAGAGGAGGCGGCGCCAACCACCTCGTAGCCCATCACAGAGAGCCGTTCCTCCAGCTGAGTTGTAATGGCGGCTTCGTCGTCAACGATCAGGACCTTTGCCATCTTTTTCCTCCTGTATCAGAAGCGGGAACCGGATGAGGAACTCGGTGTACTGCTTCTGTATCAGCTTGATGCTGCCCTTGAGCTGTCTCTCCACCAGGTTGCGGACCAGCTTGAGGCCGAGGCTGTCCACCGCTGCCAGGTCGAATTTTTCGCCCGGGCCGGCGCCGTCATCCTTGACGCTGATCTGGACGGTGTTGCCGGCAGCGATCTCCATGGAGATCTCGATTGTACCCTTCCGGCCGTTGCTGAAGGCGTGTTTGAAGGCATTGGAGATGAGCTCGTTCACCACTAAGGCGCAGGGTATGGCCTGGGTGAGCGAAAGGTAGACCTCGTCGATGTCGACATGACAGGTCACGGCCCCGACCGTGGAGTAGACGCTCGACAGGTAGCGCAGCAGTTCCCGGATGTGGGCCCCCATCTCGATCTGATCGAACCGGTCGCTTCGGTAGAGCTGCGAGTGGATAAAGGCCATGCTCTGGATCTTGGAGCGTGCATTCGTGATGAGATCGACAGCCTCGGGATCCTCGGTGCGCATGCGGCCCATATCGAGGATCGAGGAGATCACCTGAAGGTTGTTTTTCACGCGGTGATGGATCTCCTGCAGGAGGTACTCCTTTTCCTTTACTGAGGCTTCCAGCTGGAGCTGGGTCTCCTTGCGGTCTGTTATGTCGCGGGTGACGGAGATGAAGGTCTGGGGGCTTCCCTGCGCATCCTTGACCACGGCGGTGTCGATCTCTCCGATGAAGCGGTCGCCGTTCTCCTTGAGCAGGGCGTACTCCAGGTTGCGGGTGAGGCCCTCCTTCACGGTCTTCCGCAGATAGATGATCGCCTGTGCGCGGGACTCGGGGGCGATCAGGTCGGAGAACTGCCGGCCAAGCAGTTCTTCCTTGCGCCGGAATCCATGCAGTTTGAGCGTCTGGTGCGAGACATAGGTGATGCGGCCGCCGATGTCCGTCACGGTCACAGCGTCGGGAGAGGTCTGGATCAGGGTCTTGTAGCGGTCCTCGCTCTCGCGCAACGCCTGCTCGGCTTGTTTGCGCTGCGTAATCTCGAGCGTGACCTCCACTGCCCCCAGCACCTCAATGCCGTTGTCCTTGACTGGATAGCCCCGGATCAACCATGCGCGTCCATCGGGACTGATGATCTCCGCCTTTTCCGGCTGGCCGCTTTCCATGGCCTTGCACACGGGGCAGTTCACGCAGGGCTCGATGCGCTGGTGCCACACCTCGTAGCAGTGGCGCCCCTGCATCTCCTCGAGTTTCGATCCGGCCGACTCCGTGGCGGCCTTGTTCACCCAGATGATGCGCTGGTCCGTATCTTGATAGACGACGAGTTCTGAGATAGCGTTGAGCACCTGGGCCCTCACTAAATCCGAGTTCTGGAGGGCATCCAGGTCCGGGTCCCGGCGGATGGAAGTCACGAAAATACCCCCTCTCAATCTACGGGGCTGGGCGAGTATTGTCAACGCACAAAAAAGAAAGGGCCCGCCGGGGGGGCGGGCCCTCATCTATAAAAGAGGAGAAAGAATAAAGGCTAATAGTCCATATTTTCTTTAAATTTGATCGGGATGACCTTCCAGACCTTTACGCGGACGCCATCCTTCCAGGCCGGGCGAAACTTCCATTGTTTCACGGCCCGTTCGGCGGCCTCGTTGAAGCCGTAGGGGCTGTTGAGCTTCCGGATGACCACAGTCTGAAGCACGTCCCCGTTCTCTGAGATCAAGGCATTGAGCAAGACCGTGCCGGTGATGCCCCGGCCCCTCGCAGCGCCCGGATATCGGGGCAGTTCCTGCTGGATGAGCTCAGGCGCCGTGTCCACCTGTTTAATAGACACGATATCACCCACGCCGGCCTTTGCTGGTACGTTGCTGATGACGGGAGCCGGTTCGTTCTCCGGCTTGGCAGCCGGGGGATTCGCCGCAGCGATTCCACTTTCGGTTTCGTTCCCTGCGGCACCCGTTTCAGCCTCATTTTTTGGAGCAGACTTCCGGGCTGCGGCTTCGCTTTCGAGTGAGGATTTAGTGGGGACCATTTCTCCGGCCAGCTGGTTGCCAACCTGGGTCTCGGCGATGTCGTCTACGGCAGGGGCAGGAGGAGGAGGAGTGCTCTTGGCTACCGGTTTCTGTTCCGGCTTGGGTTCGGGTTTATCCTCAGGCGGAGGAGCTGGCTGTGAGGCGGCGGGTTCTTGCTCTTCGGTTGTCCCTTCCCCTATCTGGCTATCCGCTCCGTTCAGGTCCTCGGTGGGCACGGCAGCGGCATTGGCTGGATCCTGCTTGTCAACAGGGGCCGTGGAGGGCTGTTCCACCGTGGGAGAGCCCAGGGAGGCCTGCTCGCTGGGGGTATTGTTAGACATGCTC
This sequence comes from uncultured bacterium, assembly GCA_965533275.1. Taxonomy (GTDB): domain Bacteria; phylum Acidobacteriota; class Aminicenantia; order Aminicenantales; family Aminicenantaceae; genus JAUXEH01. The sequence continues at coordinate 3,292 of CBESWG010000065.1, read as the reverse complement.
GGTATCATGATCACTCCCGAAACAGCTATGATCAGGAAAACGGCAGCCATGGGGATGATGAATTTCTTGGGAGATTTCTTGAACTTGGCCAGAATATTCTGAACCAGGCTGGGAGAGGATTCCTCCGGTTCTTCGTAGGGATTGAATCCCGAGAAGATTCCTTCCTTCTCGACCACATCTTTGAGATCCGGCTTGGCGGCAGTTTCCGCGGCCTTGGCAGGCTCCTCTTCGATCGAGGCGGCAGCAGCGGGTCGGGCCTCTTCAACGGCAGCGGGCTCGATCTTTTCCTCTGCGACCTTTTCCTCTACAGGCTTTTCCTTCGTTACTATTTCCTCGACAGCCTTTTGGACTGCAGTTTTTTCCTCGATGGTCTTTTTGGCTTCTGGCTCGGGCATAATCTCGCGTGCAAAGGTAGGGCTTGCCTGAGCCGCGGCTTCTTTCTTCTGCTTGCGGGCGCTCTTCTTGGTCTCTTCCCTGGCGGTCATCTCTTTGACTTTGCTCTCGAGCTCTTTTTCGAGGATCTCGGTAACGGCCTCGGCTTTCTGCATGATCTTTTCCGGGGAATTCTTGGGATCTTCGACCGGGACAGAGGCGGTGTCGGCTTTGGGTTTGTCGATCGTGTTCTGGGCTAGCTCATCGATTTTCGAGAGGACGTCATCCTGGGGGGGCATCTCTCTCTTGGGCTCGGGAGCAAGCAGCTCTTCGACACTCAGCTCGGGCAGAGCCGGCTCTTTCTTTTCGGCCGGAGTTTCCGATTTGAATGCGACGACATCCGAGGCGGACGGCGGTGAGTTTTCCAGGAAACTCGGGCCATCCACGGACGCAGCCTCTTTCTCGGGCTCAACCAGGCTGAGATCAGAAAACGCATCTTCCAGCATGGCATCGAGTTCCTGGCCAAAATCGCGCTCCTTCTTGACTTCGGATTCGGCAGGCTTTTCCTCAGAAATCGCATCCTTCAGATCTTTGGCTAAATTATCTTGTTCGATCACTTCGACCTCTTCTTTTTTTTCAGAAATTGGGGGCAATTTTTCCTTCTGCAATTCCTTCATGGTTTCTGCGGGGATCGCATCAGGTATCGTGCTTCCATTGATTTCTTCTTTGTCCTGGTCCTGTCCAAGCTCCGGCTTCGGCTTCTCCTCAGTTGTTTCCGCCAACAGCTTCCCGATCAGTTCGCGCATCTCAGGATGCTTGAAAGGCTTGCTTACAAAGGCGGAGGCCCCGAAGGAACGGACAGACTCGATCTTGAACTGCTCTTCCCGATAGAACTTGGTCAGGATGATAACAGGGATTTTCGGTTCAAGGTCGTGCGAAATGATGCCGCACAACTCGAAACCATGGAGCTTAGGCAGCATGGGTTCGAGGATGACCAACTGCGGTCTCTCCTTCTTGGCCATCTCCAGGCCTTCTTCTCCGTCACGAGCGACCAGGACACTAAATCCCTCCTCTTCCAGGAACTTGGAGAGGGGTTCGATGGATCGTTCGTCGAAGTCTACGATCAATACTGTTTTGTCCTTCATCGTGTTCTATCCTGTCAGTTCATTGACCTAGTGAAAACGCGGTTGGGGGCGGCTAGCCGGGCTAGCGACGACGGAAACTACCCTGATCCGCCTTTTCTAAAACTACAGGTATAGTTATGACGCCGATGCCAAAAAACGTCAATCACCCTTTGGGGTGATTCCCGGGATGATAAAAACGGCAGCAAAAGAGGATGTTTTCAGAGGAAGGCGGGAGGAAGGGAAAAAAGGCGGAGAGAGGCCGGCAGGAGACGGGGGGCTAGCCCGTCCCCTTCCGCATCACCCCTGCTCGGGGATCACTTCTCCATGACGAAGAGCGAGTCTTCGAGCCCGGTGTTAAGGGTGACCTCGGCCACCGTGATCAGGAGATAATCCGTGCCATCGACGATCTGCTTGGTGGTGTGGGCCATCACGAGACCGTTGACCTTTTTGTAGTCGGTCTGGATCGTCTCGACATCATGCTCCATGCCGTCTGCGCCGAGGACGGTGGCAAAGCTTTTATAGGGCAGGTTGGTCTCTGTGTCCAGATAGATCGTGATCTTATAATCGTCGGGATAGATTCGCTCCAGGACCCAGTATTCCTTGCCCTCGAGGGTTTTCTTGCCATTGAGTTTGTGTTTGAGGCCGTATTTCTCTGGGTAAACAGGGGCGATTACGGGCATGGCCTCCCGCTTCATGTTCGCGGCCTGCTCCCCCGTGAACTCTTCGACCACCATGGTCTGCTGGTTGGTGCCCCAGGCCATCTTCCCATCATAGGCCGAGGTGATCATCATCCCCATGATCTCGATATCCGAACGCCGTTGGGTCGGCTCCTTTTTATAGATCGTGACATCGGCATCCATGCCTTGAGGAATGATCTCCAGAGTGCCCTTGACGGTCATGTCCTTGATGCTCTCGTAGACTTTCTTGCCGCCCTGAGCATCGATCATCTTCTTGACGATCTCGTCGGCGGACTGGGCCGAGAGAGAGGTCAAGGATGCCGCAAAAAACAACAGGATCGTGATGGTGAGTGTTTTTTTCATATTTTTTCTCCTTTAATATATCTACATTCGGGATTCCCGGACACCTATTCTGAAAGTCGGGATCTCGGTTTCAGGCACGCTGCTCGAACAGCCGGGCGGCATGGGCGATCCAGAATATGCCCAGGAGATGAATGTGTTTATCCAGTTTCTCGTCCATGTTTTCTCCTCCATCCATGTAAGTGAATACGAATATCTGCGAAAATCGTTACGTGGGCACACCTGAAAATACCGAGGATAGGGACGGTTTATTCGAATGCCGGCCGGGATGTTGCATTTTATCTCTAAATAGAGGATAAAAGGGGCTGTCCACCCAAGCGAGACAGAGAAGAACCATGTTCCTGGCCAGAGTGCGCACGATACTGATGCTTATATTCGGGATCCCCATCCTGATCCCGGGGACTCCACTGATATTCGCATGCTGGCTTCTGGACCGCTCCGGACGCATCGCTCACTACGTGGAGATGTGGTACGTTAACACGCTGTCCCGGATCGTGGGGATGCGGATAACGATCGAGGGGAGGGAAAATTACCGCCGTTCTGAGCAGTACCTTATCCTGGGCAACCACAAGAGCGCTGCCGACCTCTTTGCTGCATCTCGAGCGTTGCGGCTGCACTTCAAATTTTTCACGGCCAGCTTCCTGTTCTCCATGCCGCTCTTCGGCTGGTGTATGAGCCTGGCCGGCTACCTCCCGATCGACCGCTCCAACAAGAGACAGGCCCGGGAGTCCATCATGAAGGGCACCGGCATCTTGAAGG
>CBESWG010000064.1:0-16335 GCA_965533275.1 uncultured bacterium | reverse complement strand
ATCGGGGAGGCCGGATTTGAACCGACGACATCCTGCTCCCAAAGCAGGCGCGCTACCAGGCTGCGCTACTCCCCGACTCGAGAAACCCTCAGCCACACGAAGCGGCGAAAGCAGCCATTATGATACCCGAAGTGGAGGAAAATGCAAGCCAGCCGATGTCTGTGTCAAAACCCCTCCCGCTCGGATTTCAGGCGCCCACACGAAGACATTCCCTGATTTTTCCGCGAAGCGACGGGAATTTATTTGCGGCGGAGTGCCCGGTCGATCTCGTCCCGGCGGAGGCGCAGGGTGATGGGACGCCCATGGGGACAGAGTGCGGTGTTGGAGGTCTTGAACAGCTCCTCCACCAGGTAGGCCATCTTCTCGAACGCCAGGGGCTCGCCGGCCTTGACCGCTGACCGGCAGGCCATTGTCGCAAGCATCCGCTCCCGCTTCTTCTCGGCACTCTCCAGCTCCACGTCCTCCAGGAGGGCCAGCAGGGCATCGGCGGCCTCCTTTTCCTCGAAGATATCCGGGAACTCCTTGAGCGCAAAACTCCGCCCCCCCATGTCATCTACACGGAATCCGGACTCCTCCAGCAGCTCCCGGTTCTCCTCCAGGCTCAGGGCCTGGGCCGGAGAAAGCTCCACGATCTTCGGGTGCAGGGCCATCTTGCGCGGCCACTCCCGTCTCCGGTCGATCTCCAGATAGCGGTCGAAAAGCACTCGCTCGTGGGCATTGTGCTGGTCGATGATGAGGATCCCCTCCGCATCCTCAGCAACGATGTAGAAGTCCTGGTACTGGCCCAGGACCCTGGGGGGAGCGTTCTCCGCTTCCGCATCCCTCCTAAGATCCGGGGAAGAGGGCGGCGGCGCAGGCTTCTGCTTGCGGGTGGGCTGCCCGAGCAGATCCGGCTGCGACATCTCCTGCACATGCGCCGCAGCCTGCCCTTCGCTCCTGTCCGGATAGACCTCCTTGATCCCCAGTTCCCGCAGGAGCGCCTGCTCCAAGCTCCGGTACACGAAGGAGAATATCTGTCGGGAGTCCTGGAAGCGAACCTCGGACTTGGCCGGGTGGACATTGACATCCACTTCCGGGGCCGGGATCTCCAGGAAGACCACCGCTTCGGAGGACTGCCCCTTTTCCAGGAAGTTTCTGTAAGCCTGATTCAGGGCCGCTTGCACCGTGGGATCCTTGACCAGGCGGCCGTTTATGAAGATGAACTGACGCTTCCGGTCCAGGCGGGCGGAGGGGGGGCGCGAAGCAAATCCATGGAAGCGCCTCCCTCCCTCCGTATAGTCAAAGGAGAGGAGGCCCTCAATAAAATCCCTGCCAAACACCTGATACAACCGCTCCTTCACCCCCGCCACGGCGGGGGAATCGAAGATCCTGCGCTCGCCGTGCCGTAGGGCGAAACGAACGCCGGGGAGGGCCAATGCCATGTCTGTCAGGAGCCGCGTGATGCGGTTGAGCTCGGCCCGGTCTGAGCGCAGGAATTTCTTCCGAGCCGGTAGGTTGAAGAACAGGTCCTTGACCTCGATGCTGGTCCCCCTGGGGAAGGCGATGTCCTCAGACTCCCCCTGCTCCTTGCCCTCGATCCGGATCCGGGTCCCCTTCTCCGCTTTCCCGTCGGAGGTTTTCAATGTGACACGAGCCACCGCTGCGATGCTGGAGAGGGCCTCCCCGCGGAATCCGAGAGTCCGGATCCGCTCCAGGTCGTCCACCCCAGAGATCTTGCTGGTGGCGTGGGACTCGAAACAGAGGAGGGCATCGTCAGGGGGCATGCCCCCGCCGTTGTCTGTGACGCGGATCAGGCCCTTGCCCCCGTCCAGGAGCTCCACATGGATGTCCGTGGCTCCGGCATCCAGGGAATTTTCCACCAGCTCCTTGACCACGGAGACGGGACGCTCAACCACTTCCCCGGCAGCGATCTTCCGAGCGACATCCTGGTCCAGTTTTATAATGATCCCCATGATCGATTATCCCCCGGGCCGGGTTTTTCCGGCCTCCAGCACCCTGCCCTGCGTCCGCGCTCCGTCCACAGACACGATCTCCACAGCCGCCAATCCCATTTCCGGGACACGACACTCAGCCAGGGAGATGTCGATGTAGTTGTCGGAAAGGGCCCGGCCGGAGCCGTCTGCCGCGGCATGCGAGATGATCACCGTCTCACACACACTGCCGATGAGCCCACTCCGGAACGCCAGGTTCTTCTCCCGGGCCAGCGCCCGGAGCCGAGAGGCCCGCTCCTTTTTGGTCTCCGGGTGGACCTGTGTCCAGCCCGCAGCGGGTGTGTTGGGACGCGGAGAGAAGGAGAACACATGGAAATAGGTCAGCGGCGAGCGCTCCAGGAAGGCGCACATGGCCGCGAAATCCTCATCGCTCTCCCCGGGAAAACCCGCAATGATGTCGGTCCCCAGCGCCGCACGCGGCAGCCCCCGGTGCAGGCGAGCCAGGATCCTCTCGTAATCCGCGGTCTTGATCTTGCGCCCCATCCGGGCGATGATGCGGTCTGCCCCGTGCTGGAGCGAGAGGTGAAAATGAGGGCAGATCCTGGGCTCGGAGACCAGGTAATCTAGGAGTCCGTCGTCCAGGAAGCGCGGATCCAGGGAGCTGAGCCGCACCCTGTGCAGTCCGTCGACCGCACTGATGGCCTCCAGGAGCCCTCGGAAAGAGAGCGCCGGATCCAGGTCACGGCCGTAGAGCGTGATGTGTACCCCGGCCAGCACGACCTCTTTAAATCCCTGTTCGACCACGGCCCGCACATCAGCCAGGATCTTGTCAGGTGTATGGCTCACACTCTTCCCCCGGACCGAAGGCACGATACAGAAGGTGCAGCCGAAATCACACCCGTCCTGGATCTTGATCAGGGCCCGAGAGCGGAACGGCCTGGATCGCGTTATTCCCGGCAGGGATGTCTGGGACAGGATGCGGTCCGGCAGCGCCTCTTTTTCCAGGTTGGAGACGACCTGCCAGACACCGGGGAAGTTTTTCAATTCCTCCGCGGCCCTCTCTGCGAAACATCCGGTCACCACCAGTTTGGCTGCGGGATTATCCCGGTGCATCCTCCGGATGAAGTTGCGGACATCGCGGTCGGCTCGTGCGGTGACGGTGCAGGTGTTGACGAGGATCAGGTCACTGCGTCCGTGTTCCTGCTCGAAACGCAGCCCCCGCTTCTGGAATTCGTCCGCCCAGGAAAAGGCCTCGGCCTGGTTGACGCGGCAGCCGAAACTCTGAATGGAGAACGAGTTCATATCCGGCTTTTGATGTTCTCCGAGCTTTGTACGACCTTGGCGCCCTGCGCCCTGCGATGGGCCTTGAGCCTGGTTTTCAACGTTTCGTCCTGGAGGCTCAGGATCTGCACGGCCAGCAGCGCGGCGTTGATGGCACCATGTTTTCCGATCCCCATGGAGGCCACGGGGATGCCTTTTGGCATCTGCACGGTCGCCAGGAGGGCGTCCAGGCCGTTGACCGCAGATCCACCCACCGGGATCCCGATCACGGGCAGCGTGGTATGGGAGGCCACGACCCCTGCCAGATGGGCGGCCATACCCGCCGCGGCGATGAACACCTGGCCCCCGGCCGCCTCAAATTCCGACACGAGATTCTGAGTGCGCTCCGGGGTGCGGTGCGCGGAGGTCACCTCCAAAAGAAAGGGCACCTCGAACTCCTTGAGGACCTTGATGGCACCCTCGATCACGTCAAAATCCGACTCGCTTCCGATAAAAATGGCTACTTTATTCATGACTACACCTTTCTTTCCACGCCGATGTCTTTCCGATAGTGCATGGCCTCGAACTTCAGCTCGTCCACGGCATCATAGATGGTCCGCATGGTATCCTCGAGCGTGTCCCGGGAGGCACACACATTCAACACGCGCCCTCCAGCGGTCCGGGTCCAGCCCTTCTCCTCCGCGGTCCCGGCATGAAAAACCACGACATCCTTCATCTTCCCCACCCGATCCAAGCCTTCGATGACCTTGCCCTTCTCATATTTGGAGGGATAGCCCCCCGATGCGAGCACCACGCAGCCGGAGGCCTTCCGATTCCACTGGGGCTTGATGTCGAGCACATTCCCCTCCATGGCCGCCTCCAGGATCTCCATGAGGTCGGACTCCAGGCGGAGCATCTGTGGCTGAGTCTCCGGGTCCCCGAATCGGCAGTTGTACTCCAGGACCTTGGGGCCCTGCTCCGTCAGCATGAGGCCGACATAGAGGACTCCCTTATACCTCCGTTCTTCCTCGAGCATCCGCGTCACGGTGGGGAACACGATGGTCTTCATGATGTGATTGAACAGGTCCTGTTTAACAAAGGGATTCGGGGAGATGGCGCCCATTCCGCCTGTATTGGGGCCTTTGTCCCCGTCGAAGACGGCCTTGTGATCCATCGTGGTCACGAAAGGCAGGACCTTGACGCCGTCCGACACGACAATGAACGACGCCTCTTCGCCTCTCAGGAACTCCTCGATCACGACGACCTTGCCGGCATCGCCGAATTTTTTCTCGACGATCATGGAATCCACGGCCTCCTCTGCCGCTCTCAGGCTCCGGCAGAGGATGACTCCCTTTCCGGCGGCCAAACCGTCGGCTTTGATCACCACAGGGAACGTGAAAACCCCTGACTGCAGGATCTGCTGGGCGGCCTTGGTCGTGTCCACGACCCGGTACTGCCCGGTGGGGATCTTGTGGCGGTCCATAAACTGTTTGGCAAAGACCTTGCTGCCCTCCAGTTCGGCTGCGATCTTGTAGGGACCGAAGCACTTGAGGCCAACCTGTTCGAATTCGTCTACGATGCCCTCGCTCAGGGGGCCTTCGGGCCCGACCACGGTGAAGTCGATCTTCTCCTGGCTGGCGAACTTCTTCAACGCCTGGATGTCATCGGCCCGGATGTCCACGTTCTCGGCCAGGGACTTGGTGCCGGCATTGCCCGGCGCACAGTATACCTTCTTGACCTTGGGACTCTGGGATATCTTCCATGCCAGCGCGTGTTCACGCCCTCCGCCTCCGACTACCAAGACTTTCATGGCTAACTCCCTTCTGGTTGACTGGGTGTTTCTCCGCTATTCCGAGATCTTCTGCAGATTTTCGGCAAATGTATCGGCGAATCCCGGATAGGGAAAAATGCTTTTCATAACCCTGGCCGCCAACGGCACGGCCTTGTCGAACGGCAGGCAGTATTTCATCTTCATGAAATTCTGTCTGTATTTTGCGGCTTCCGCTTTGACATCGTTTCCCTTGATGATCAGGTCGGCGATGAGGCCTGCAAGGGTATCGAAATCGTCCTCGATCATCCCGAAGCGTGTCATTTCCTGCACGCCCATCCGGATGCCGCTCGGCTCCAGGAAGGTCGCGTCATCGGGCAGGGCCTGATAATTGGTCACGATGTTGTGGTCTTCCAGCTTGCGGGCGATGTCCATCCCGTTGCCGAAGCTGTCGATCCGGATCAGGACCTGATGGGTTTCGGTGAAGCCATCGGACTCGTCTCCCTCGACCTGGATGCCCTTGCCCTTCAGGGCCCGGGCAAAAGCCTTGGCATTGGCTCGGACCTGCGGTTGATAAACATCCTTGAACTCGTTCATTTCATAGGCCGACATCAACAATCCCACCAGCGTTCCCAGGTGGTGGTTGGAGGTTGAGCCGGGGAATGCGCGTCCCTTGATATCGATCCAGAGCTTGCGCAGGGGATGCCCTTTGGGGAAGTTCCCGGCGATCAGTCCCCTCTGGGGTCCGAAGAATGTCTTGTGCGTGCTCCCGGTCATGACATTGGCCCCGTCTGCCAGGGGCGCCTGGAAGGCTCCGTAAAGGCCCAGCACATGCGCCATATCGAACATGATGACGGGCGGCCGCTCCCAATCCTTGACCAGGTCTGCCGCGAAGGCGACGGGTTCGGGGTAGAGGAACATGCTCTTGCCAAACACCATGAGGTCGGGCCGATTGGCCTCCAGCATCTCGGCCAGCATCTCCGGATCGGGCTTGTAGGGATTTCCCTCCAGGACCGGGAAGTTCAGCACCCGTTCCTTCCCCGTTTCCGGGTCTTCCTGCACGTAGTTGAACAGCGAACCCATGGGCTGAGAGCTGAGATGGCCACCCTTGTTCAGGTCGTTGTTCATGACCAGCCGCATCTTGCGCATGGGCTGGCCCTCGGAGCGCCCGCGGTTCAGGAAGCGCACCATGCCCTTGAAGATCACCTCATTGGCCATCTGCCCCGAGACCGGCCTCAGCTCCACTTCGCTGCAGCCAAAGAAATCGGCCAGCTCGGACTGGGCCGCTTCCTCGACGTCTTTAATAAAATCGATCCCCTGGTAGAAATACACTTCCTGACCCTTCATGGTCTTGTGCTCGGCATAACGTCCCGCGGGATCGGAGATCTCGCACATCTTGACCAGCAGAGATGGCGTCGACTCCGAAGGGATCAGGTTAAAGGACTCGTGCTGTCTCCAGATATTGTTCGCGATCAGGCGCTCTGATAGCGACTCGACTTTGTCACCAAATGAAGGCATTGTCATACTCCTTGACTATGGTTTGAAGTTTTCTGCTTCGATGCGGGCGATCTTGTCCAGGCGCTCCTGATGGCGCCCTCCCTCATACTCGGTATTGAACCAGATCTCGACGATGTTCAGGGCCTCGTCCAGGGGAAGGATCCGCCCACCCAGAGCCAGGCAGTTGGAATCGTTGTGCGCGCGGCTCATCTCGGCCATGTAATCGTCCACGCACAGAGTCGCCCGGATCCCCCGGTGTTTGTTGCCGACCATGGACATGCCGATTCCGGTGCCGCAGATCAAGATCAGGCTGTCACACTCGCCTGCTGCCTGGCCGGCCAGGGCTTTGAGTGCATATTCCACATAGTCCACGCGCTCCCCTTCGCCGCAGCCATAATCGACCGTCTCCACTCCCTGCTCTGAAAGGAACGCCAGGATACCGGGCTTGAGTTTGTATCCGGCATGATCAGATGCCACTCCGACTCTCATGCTCCCTCCACGTTTGAGGTATCCGATGCAGACCGGGTATCGGTCGATCGGTTGGCATATTATATCACGACCCGGGCGGCTTGCCCAGAAATCCGAAGCCTGAGGTTCCAGATAGGATGGGCCCGAAAGATACGGGGACCGGGAAGGTGGGTGGGCCGCCGCCGATCAGTCTCGGCGGATGAGTGCCTCGGCCTCCGGCAGGACCTCCAGAGCCTTCTGCACCCAGGGATCGCTCAACCTGTAGAGACGCTCGCCCTCGTCGAGTCCGTAGAAGGAGGCATGGATCTCTTTTTCCAGTTCCCGCTTCATCTGCGGTAGGGCTTCCTCGAAATCCTCATCAGTGAACGTGAATTTGAGCTTCAAGCCCTCTATAAATCCGCGAAAATCCAGCACGACGGCGTCGTCTATCTCAAAATCGGCGGGGAGGGAACCGTCCTGGACCACCTGCTCGGACAGGGGCGTGTCCTTCTCGAAGAAGTGCCGGGCATAGCTGAAGAAGGATCCCTGGGTCAGCAGATAAAATGTCAATGGCTTGTACCCGAAATCCATCTCATAATCCGGCGAGATCCCACCCTGCCCCAGGACCCGGCGTCCACCTGCCGTGTAGGCCACATCCCGCGAATCCTCGGGCACGTCCTGGTTGCTCACGTAGTCCTCGATCTGCGAATAGTCCCTCTGGATCGAGCGCCCGCTCGGTGTGTAGTACTTGGCCGTGGTCAGGGCCAGGGCAGCGTCTCGGCCCACACGGAACACGGTCTGGACCAGCCCCTTGCCCCAGGAATCCTTCCCCACGAGCAGCCCCCGGTCGTTATCCTTGACCGCTCCGCTCACGATCTCTGGGGCGCTGGCCGTTCCCTCATGGATGATGATGACCAGCGGTATGTCGCTGTAGCGGCCCTTTTTATCCGTCTCGAAGACCCGGTTGTAGTACTGGTTCCGCCCCCGGATGGATACGATCCCGGCCCCTTCAGGGAGCAGGTCTTCGCACAGTTCCAGGGACTGCAGGAAGGTTCCCCCGCCGTTCAAGCGAAAATCCAGGACGAGCCTCTGCATGCCCTGGCTTTTCAGGAGCTCCATCTTGTCCCGAAACTCCCGCCCCGTGGTTTCGGCGAAGTTCCGGATGTAGATGTAGCCGATATCGTCCTCCAGGATGAAGGCATAGCGGATGCTCTCCAGGGGGATCTCCGCCCGCTCGATGACGAATTCCATGGGTTCGTCGACGCCTTCCCGCCGGATGGTGACGACAACCTCGGTGCCCTTCTCGCCCCGAAGCTTCTGCATGGCCTGGAAGCTGGTGATGGGCTGCGTGCTCTCCCCATCGATGTGAGAGATGACGTCGTTCGGCAGGATGCCCAGCCTGTAGGAAGGCCCCCCTTCGATGGGGGAGATGACCTTGATGTAGTCTCCGTGTTTCTGGATCAGGCAGCCGATCCCGAAATACTTTCCCCTGTAGTCCTCTGTCATGGTGGCCAGGTTGGTGGGATCCAGGAAATAGGAATGGGGATCGAGCGTAGGCAGCATCCCCTTGATGGAGGCGTAGGCCAACTCCTTGTGATCCGTTTCCGTGTAATAGTTCTCACCGATGAGCGCGAACATGGTGGAAAGCTTATCGAGGGACCGCTTCCACATGTCCTCTTCCCACAGGGGTTGCAGCAGGATCACACCGATGAAAAGAACCAGGGATATCCACTTCTTGGCCATGAAAACTCCGTGCCCTAAATATTAGCAGAGCACTCCATCAAAGTAAAGGCAGCAGGGGAGACGCCGGGAGCGGCAGGGGATTTCGGCCCCGATACCCTTAGAGGATCGGTGGAGTCGTCCTCCACCTTGACTTATTTTCGGTCAGAAGTTATAGTTCCCTAGCCTGCCGCTCGCGGCAAATGAGGCTCAAAAAATGTTCGGAAGCATAGGATTTCAGGAAATCGTCATCATCCTCAGCATCGCTCTGCTCGTTTTTGGCCCCAAGAAGTTGCCGGAAGTGGGGAAATCGATCGGGAAAGCCCTGAGGGAATTCCGCAAGACCTCAGACGAGATCAAGGAAAAGATCGAGGAAGAGATCCAGGCGGAAGATTTCCGGGAGATCAAGAAAGACATCAAAGAGACGATCGACATCACCGGAAGCATCACCCCCAAGGACAATAATCCTTATGACCTTCCGGACACAGCCCAAGACGAAGCCCCCCCAGAAAAAGCAGACAGTCCAAAGGACACGGAGCCGGATGAGGAAGGAAAGCAAGTCACCTGACAATATGACCTTCCTCGAACATCTCGAGGACCTGCGCAAACGGATCTTCTACTCCTTTGTCGCCGTTGTCGGGGGCGTCATCCCCGCCTGGTTCTTCAGCAAAGACATCTTCAACCTCCTGGCCAAGCCCATCACCCGGTTCCTTCCCGAGGGAGAACAGCTCGTATTCACGTCTCTCCCCGCCCCCTTCTTCCTCTATATGAAGGTTTCCTTCCTGACCGCCATCTTCGCGGTGGCTCCCTTCCTGTTCCTTCAGCTCTGGTATTTCATAGCGCCGGGCCTCTACAGGAAAGAACGGAAGCACGTCGTCCCCTTCGTCCTGCTTACCACGATCTTTTTCTCCGGAGGGGCGGCCTTCGCCTTCCTGGTGGTCTTCCCTTTTGCCTGCAATTTCTTCCTGAACATGGGCGGAGAATTTCAGGCCCTCATCACCATCGATCAGTACTTCAGCCTGGCCATGCGCATCATCCTGGGGATCGCCCTTGTCTTCGAGATGCCCACTCTGGTGTATTTCCTGGCGCGCATGGGACTCATCTCTGCACGCCTGATGGTCAAGCACTTCAAGTATGCCGTACTGCTCGTTTTTGTCATTGCAGCGGTCATAACTCCTACCCCCGACATGTTCACCCAGAGCATCATCGCCGTGCCCATGCTGGGTCTATACGGCCTGAGCATCCTCATCGCCCTGGTGGTCGGGAAGCAGAAGCAGCGCGCCCGGGACGAGGAGGATTCGGAGGGAGACCTCTCCGGGTAGGCCCCGGCAGACCGGAAATCCATGGACGGTCGCCTGATATTAGCCGGCCGCCGCGTCGAGACCGCCGGTTTTCAGGACTCACTGAATCCCGCATCCCTGGAGCCCCTGGGCCGTTTCTGCCTGGCCTCCCCCCAAGAGTGTGAGCAGGCCGTGCAGGCGGCTAAGGCGGCCTTCCCCACCTGGCGAGACCTGCCCGGAAGAGAGAAGCAAAAGATCTACAGGCGCGCCAAGCAGGCCCTCCTGGAGCGGAGCACGGAGGTGGCAGAAACCATCGCCAGGGAAAAGGGCGGTCCCCTGACCGAAAACTGGGCCATGGAGATCTTCCCGGTGCTCGAAGCGCTGGACTATTACGGCAGGGCCGCCGTGAAGAACTCGCGCCCCCGGAGGTCCCGCCCCCATACATTCCTCTTTTTTCATAGAACCGCGGGATTTCGCTTTCAGCCCCTGGGGCCGACTCTGATCATCTCCCCCTGGAACTTCCCCTTCCTCATCCCGGCGTTCGACTGCCTGAGTGCCCTCACGGCCGGGAACACCGTGGTCCTGCGGCCCTCGAGCAGTACGGCCTTAACCGGCCTGCTGCTGGGCGAGATACTCCTGGAGGCAGGCCTCCCTCCCGGCGTCCTGAACGTCGTCCCCTGCAAGACACAGTACGCGGAGGGAATGATCACATCCCCCGACGTGCAGACGGTGATGTTCACCGGGAGCTCCGGGATCGGCAAACACATCATGAGCCTGGCCAGCCGCAACCTCACCAACCTGACGCTCGAGCTGGGAGGCAAGGATCCCATGATCGTGTGCCAGGATGCGGACGTGGAGCGGGCGGCACGCGGGGCCGTCTGGGCCGCATTCTGCAACTGCGGACAGAGCTGCGGCTCCGTCGAACGGGCCTATGTTCACCAGGATGTCGTCGAGGAATTCACGGAGCGGGTCACGGCACTGACCCGGGAGATGAGGGTGGGCGATCCCTTGGCGGAAGGGACAGACCTCGGCCCGATGACCACACTCCCCCAGCTGCGGCTGGTCGAGGAACATATCCGGGACGCGCAGGACAAGGGAGCGGAGCTCCTCTGCGGCGGCGACCGGGTATCGGGGGGGCTCAAGGGGTACTTCCTGAATCCGGCCGTCCTCACGAACGTGGATCACTCCATGCTCATCATGCAGGAGGAGACCTTCGGCCCCACGCTCCCCATCATGCCGTTTGCAGAGATCGAGGAGGCGGTGGGGCTGGCCAACGATTCGGTGTACGGGCTCACGGCATCGGTCTGGACCCGGAGCCGGGCGATGGCAAACCGTATGGCGGACGCCCTCGAAGCCGGCACGGTCTCCGTCAACGACCACATGACCACCTTTCCGGAACCGAACGCCATCTGGGGGGGCATCAAACAGACGGGGCTGGGCCGCTCGCACGGTCCCTACGGCATGCTGGAACTGGTGAACATCAAATACACCAGCTTCGATTTTGCGAGAAAAAAAGACATGGTGTGGTGGTTCCCGTACTGCCGGAGCACGCTGGACATATTGGAGAACGCCGCAACTCTGTATCACCATCCCCGCAAGGGCCGGAAGGCCAAGGCCTTGGGAGCCATCGCGCCCAGGCTGGGCGAACTCCTGCGCAAGGTCCCCCTGCGCAATTTCATCAAAAGTATTCCCAACGTGTTGTCCAAATGAAGATGGGGAGAAGACTCATCGGGCTGACCGGCACCAATGCCGCGGGCAAGGGAGAAGCTGCGGCATTTTTTGTGGAGCGCGGCTTTGCCTATTTTTCTCAGTCCGATGTCATAAGGGACGCGCTGCAGCAGAAAGGCCTGGAGCCCAACCGGGACAACCTGATCCGGGAAGGGAACGCGCTGAGGCAGCGCTTCGGTCCCGAAATCCTGGCCCGGCGGGTCATGGACAAGATCACGGGTGACAGCATCATCGACAGCATCCGGAATCCGAGTGAGATCGAATACTGGCGCGGCCAGGAGAATTTTGTGCTGATGGCCATCGACGCGCCGGTAGAGATCCGCTTTCAACGGGCCGTGTCCAGGGGGCGCAATGAATCGGCGGATTCCCTCGAGGACTTCAGGGCCAAGGAAGACCAGGAAAAGACCCGGGACCGGATGGCCCAGCAGCTGGAGACCTGCATGCGGATGGCGGACTTTACCATCCAGAACGACGGCACCCTGGAAGAATTTCGAATGAAACTGGAGGCGTTCCTATGACCCCAAAGCGCACCACCAAGCACGAGTATTACCTGGGCATCGCCAAGGAAGTGGCCCGCCGCAGCACCTGTTTCCGGCGTTCCATCGGAGCCATCATCATCCGAGACGACCAGATCATCTCCACCGGGTATGTGGGGGCGCCGCGCAAGACCAAAGACAGTTTCGAACACGGAGGATGCCTCAGGGACAAGCTGGATATCCCGCACGGCCAGCGCTATGAGCTCTGCAGGAGCGTCCACGCCGAGCAGAACGCCATCATCAACGCCGCCCGGGCCGGGGTAAGCCTTCTGGGCGGCGACATGTACATCTACGGCAGCATCTACGGGGAAGAAAAACCCATCGATGCGTTCCCCTGCTTCATCTGCAAGAAGATGATCATCAACTCCGGCCTGAACCACGTGATCAGCTCCACGGCCGACGGCAAGATGAAGATATTCCGGATCAGCCAATGGGCCAAGGACTGGAAGGATCACGACATCATCGACGACAAGCATCAATACGGATGAGAGGACGAGTCGGGCGGTTCGGTTCCACGATCAGGCTGAGGGCCCTATGTCTCATCCCGCTCCTTTGTTCGCTGTCAGCCACACCTTCGGGGCCGCGGTCACACCAGGCACCTCTGGAGACTACCAGGGTCACTCTTGGAAACGAGTCCTTCGTCGCACAGTTCCCCTCAGAGCTCAAAGACAAACGGCTGGGACTGGTCATCAACCACACGTCCGTGCTCCCGGACGGGAGGCCTCTGTATCAGGCTCTCCTGGACAGGGGCGTCGAGGTCTCGGTCATATTTTCCCCTGAACACGGCTTCACAGGCCGGATCGAGGGCGGGGAGGAGATCAAAGACACCCGACTGGAGGGGATCAAGGTCTTCAGCCTGTATGGAAAGACCCGGCGCCCCTCGCCGGAACAGATGGCCCACATCGACGCCGTCGTGTACGATATCCAGGATGTGGGGACGCGGTTTTATACCTACATCACGACCCTCAAATACGTGATGGAGGCGGCCGCTCTGGCGGGGCTCCCCGTCTACGTGCTCGACCGCCCCAATCCCACGGGGGGAATATTGGTGGAGGGGCCGCTCCTCGAACCTGAGTTTGAATCTTTTATCGGGGCCCTCCCGATCCCCATCCGCTACGGCCTGACCTGCGGCGAGCTGGCGGCCATGATGAAGGGACAGGGCTGGGTACCGGGCGATGTCGACTTGCGCCTCATCCTCATGGAGGGCTGGCAGAGGCACTTCAGCTGGCAGGATACCGGCCTCCCGTGGATCCCCACCTCACCGAATATCCCGACCTCGGATGCAGCAGCGGCCTATCCGGGGACCGGGCTGCTGGGGGGGATCATCCTGAACCAGGGCCTGGGCACAGAAGAGCCCTTCCTCCTCTGGGGAGCGCCCTGGCTGGATCCGGAGGACGTGGCGGACCGGCTGCCCCCGGAGGTCCTCGAAGGAGCGCGGTTGGAAAGCCTGACGTACACGCCCCGTGCGATCCCCGGGAAGAGCATGGAGCCGCCCTACAAGGACCGGGCCTGTCACGGGATGCGGATCCTTCTCGAGGAAAGGAGCCGTTTTCCCTCGGTCCACTTCTCTTTGGAGCTCATCCGTGCGCTCAAGGGGCTGTATCCCGACCGGATCTACCAGGATTCGAACAGCCTGACCCTGATGTTCGGCACGGCAAACCTGGCACGCTATCTGAGTGGAGAATTGAGCTTTTCCTCTCTGATGGAAGGTGTGAGGCGGGACGAAGATCTCTTCCGCCGACTGAGGAAGCCCTACCTCCTCTACAGGTAGGGGCCGTTTATTTATCCGAAAGGATCCTCACGACAAATGTGTGGCCGTTCCTTTGGGCGAAATCCAGGGCCGACTCGCCATCCACGTCCTTGATGTTCCTGTCCGCGCCGTGCTCCAGGAGGACCTGAACCACCTCGGCCAGCCCCTCGCCGGCCGCGAACATCAGGGCCGTCCACCCTTCGCCAGTATCCTGGATATCCGGGTCCGACTTGTTCTCCAGGAGCAGCCGGGCCGTGTCCGGACTGGGACCGCTGGACGCGAACATCAGGGCCGTCCGCCCCATGCTGTCCTTGAAGTGGACGTTGGCCCCTTTCTCTAGGAGGGAGCGCACGACCTCCGTGTGGCCGTTGAAGGCGGCCAGCATGAGTGCAGAGCGCTTTTCCTGGTCCAGGGCATTGACGTTCACTCCTTTCCCCAGGGCGGTACGCACGGCCTGCAGCCGGCCTTCGTGTGCCGCGTCACGCAGGGCGGCCGCATCGGCGGCACTTTCGGAAGCTGTCCGGGCACCACCGGTTGCGTCGGTCTCAGCGGCTGGCCCCTGTGCCTCGCCCCCGGGTTTACAGGCGGCAGAGAAAAATAAACTCAGCGACAACGCCAGGGACACGGCCAGCATCGGTGAAATTTTTTTCATGATCTTCAATTCTCCCCCACGATCTCCTTGACGCGCATGAGCTGGACCTGGAACGACCGCTCCATCTCTTCCAGCCGGTTGGAGATGTACTTGATGGTCTCCTTGATGTTGGGGATGAGGATATGCTCCAGGGCGTTGACCCTGCGGCGCGTGACCTCGATCTCCCGGGCCAGCAGCTCCACGGCCTTCCAGAGCCGCGCGATCTCCATGAGATCCGGAAGCAGCTCCTGCATGGTCTTCAATCCCACGTCGATCTCGCTCTCTGTACCGATCAGGTCATAGTCCGACATCTCCAGGCTCTTGACTTCGAACTTGGGGATGGACAGGTTGAAGACCTTCTGGGGCTCGGTGCCCAGGAGCAGCTCTCCCTCCGGGATGAGCGCTTCCAGGTCCTCCTGGGAATGCCGGCAGCGGGCCAGGGCAAACGAGAGGAACACCTTGTCGAGCTTCTCGCCCACTCCCTTTTGACGCTGGGAGAGCTCCCGCATGATCTCCAGGAAGCGGCGCATGATCTCCTCGAGTTTGTCCTTGAGCAGCTTGTGGCCCCGCTCCGCCAGGACGAGGCGCTTGCGCAGGCGCAGCAGCTCCATGCGGTTGGGATTGACGTTCAGTCTCATTGGCCTTCAGGATAATATTTGTCCATGAACTCCGGTCGGATCCGCTTCAGCTCGGCGCGGGGGATGGTGCGGAGGAGCTTCCAACCTGTGTCGAGGGTATCGATGATGGAGCGGGCCTCGAATTCGCCCTGACGGACAAATTCGCCCTCGTAGCGGTCGGCGAACGTCAGAAACAGCTTGTCCACATCCGATAGCGCGGCTTCACCCAGGATCAGAGCCAGCTCCCGGGCCTCCTTCCCCCGGGCATAGCAGGCAAACAGCTGGTTGAGCACGTCCGCATGGTCTTCCCGGGTCTTGTCCTCGCCGATCCCCTTGTCCTTCAACCGAGAGAGCGAAGGCAGCACGTCGATGGGAGGGTAGATGCCCTTGCGGTGCAGCTCCCGGCTGAGTATGATCTGGCCTTCGGTGATGTAGCCCGTGAGGTCTGCGATGGGGTGGGTCTTGTCGTCCTCGGGCATGGTCAGTATGGGAATGAAGGTGATGGATCCCTTCTTGTTCTTGATGCGGCCGGCCCTTTCGTACATGGACGCTAGGTCCGTATACAGGTAGCCGGGGTAGCCGCGCCGGCCCGGCACCTCCTTGCGGGCGGCGGAGATCTCACGCAGGGCCTCGGCATAGAACGTGTAGTCCACCAGGATCACGAGCACGTGCATGTCCAGCTCGAATGCCAGGTATTCGGCACAGGTCAGCGACAGCCGCGGCGTGGCGATCCGCTCGATGGGCGGCTCGTTGGCCAGGTTGAGGAATAGCACCGCCCTCTCCAGGGCCCCGGTGTTGCGGAAGTCCTCGATGAAAAAGTTGGCCTCCTCGAAGGTGATACCCATGGCCCCGAACACCACGGCGAACTTTTCCTCCTTGCCCAGGACCGCCGCCTGCCGGGCTATCTGGGCCGCGATGCGGGAATGGGGCAGGCCGCTGCCCGAAAAGAGGGGCAGCTTCTGCCCCCGGACCAGGGGATTCATCCCGTCGATCGATGAGATCCCGGTCTGGATGAATTCGGAGGGATAGTCGCGCGCCTGGGGATTTATGGGGGTGCCATTGATATCGAGCGTTTTGTCGGGGATTATCTGGGGGCCCTTGTCCTTGGGATTGCCCGATCCGTCGAAGATGCGGCCCACGATCTCTTCCGAGACGCCCAGCTTCTGGGACC
>CBESWG010000063.1:0-16490 GCA_965533275.1 uncultured bacterium | reverse complement strand
GATGGCGGCACAGTTGACCTGGACGAAGGCATCCTTGCTGCGCAGGCTGTGGGCATGTACCGCGCGGGCGATGAGCTCCTTCCCGGTCCCGCTCTCGCCATAGATCATGATGGTGGCATTGGTGGGGGCGATCTTCTGAATCTCTTCCCAGAGAGTTTTCATGGAGGGATGATTGCCGATCAGGCTGTATTTTTTTTCCGTCTTCTGCCGGAGGTCGCGGCATTCCCGCACCAGCCTCTTCTGGCTCAAGGCATTGCGGACGCTGAGCAAAACCCGTTCCCGATGCAGGGGCTTCTCAAAAAAATCGAAGGCCCCCAGCTTCGTGGCCTCCACGGCGGTGTGGACCGTGCCGTGGCCGGAGATCATGATCACCTCAGGAGAATAGGGCCGCTTCTTCAGCTCGGCCAGGACCTCCATGCCGTCTATGCCGGGCAGCTTGATGTCCAGCAGCACAACGTCGAGCCCTACGGTCTCATCGATAACCTTGATGGCTTGCTCTCCGTCTCCGGCCTCCAGGATGGCATAGCCGTCGTATTCGAAGATCATCTTCAATGACTTCCGGATGTTTTCCTCGTCATCCACGATCAGGATCTTTTCCTTGCGCTGTTTGCTCATAATGGAATGATAGTACACCCCTTACAAAACTTCAATCCGGAGGTAATCTTGTTTACCGGTGTAGCTTCGTGTAATATGAAATCAGGCCAATGAAGAATGCTCTGTTCCTCATCCTGATCATGATCCTGATCGGGACCGTCGGCTACTATTTCCTGGAAGGCTGGCCTTTCCTGGACGGTTTCTATATGACCATCATCACCATCTTCACCGTCGGTTTCCGCGAGGTCCGGCCCTTGAGCCCCGTGGGGGAATTGTTCACGGTGGTCCTCATCCTGGGTGGTGTTGGCACTCTCATCTATGCCTTCACCCGGATCGGAGACCTGGTGTTCGGCGGTGGCATGAGCACGTTCCTCTGGAGGATGTGCTGATCCAGGCCGGGCTCAAGCGCGCGCGGGGGCTGGCAGCCCTTCTCCCTACCGATGCGGACAACCTCTACCTGACCCTGACCGCGAAGCTCATCAATCCCTCCGTGTTTGTCCTGGCCAAGGCCCTGGAGGACGAGGCCGAAAAGAAGATCCTCCAGATCGGCGCCAACAAGATCGTCAGCCCCTACAAGCTCGGCGGGCTGAAGATCGCCCAGGGCCTGCTCCGCCCCGCTCTCGTAGACTTCATGGACCTCATCATCCGCAGGCAGGAGCTGTCGCTGCTCATGGAAGAGATCGTGGTCCCCAAGGGAGCGAAGATCGCCGGAAAGAGCTTGGCCCAGAGCCAGATCCGCCAGAAATCCAATGTCATTGTGGTGGCGGTCAAGAAGCCCGGCAAGGATATCACATTCAATCCCTCGCCTGAGATCGAGATCCAGGTGGGAGATACCCTCCTCGTGCTGGGGGACGAAGACTCCGAAAAGGCCTTCGAAACCCTTTTCGTTCGGGGCTCAAAGACATGAGCTTTCCGTGGAAGAGGTTTGCCCTGGCAACCCTGATGGCAGCATTCCTCACCCAGCCCGTCTCATCACTCCTTCAGGACGAACCCGAAACCAGCAGATCCTTCGTCCTGGAGAATGGATTGAAGGTTTTTTTGTATGAGAAGAAGACCCTCCCCCTGCTCAATTTCGTATTCGCGGTGAACATGGGATCCAAGGACGAGACCGAGGCGACCAGCGGACTTGTCCACATCCTCGAGCACTACATCCTGTTCCGCGGCACCGAGAAGCACAGCGGGGATGAGATCGCACTCGATATGCGAAAACACGGTGCCTACTTCAATGCCCACACCGGGCGAGACCTTGCAAGCTTCGAGATCACGATCCCCTCAGATCATGCAGACTTTGCCCTGCAGACCCTCAAGGAGATCCTTTTCGATCTGGAGCTCGATCAGGACGCGTTGGAGGAAGAAAAACAGGTCATCCTGGAGGAGTTGATCCAGCTCCAGGACGATCCTTTTCGCCTGTCGACAGCACTGCTCTATCAGAATCTCTTCCCGGACCATCCCTACCAGAGGCCGATCTACGGGACCCGGGAGGTCATCGAGGAGGCCACCGTAGAACAGCTCTCGCAGTTCTACAGCGGCTTACTGGTTCCATCCAACGGCGCACTGGCTGTTGTGGGAGACTTTTCGTTAGACGAGATGGAGGAAAAGATCGAAGCTGTGTTCGCGGGTGTCCCCAATGCGGAATTCACGCCCCCAAGTTTTAAGCCGTGCCCGCCCATGACCGAGACGGTGGAGATCGAGCGCACGATGGATGTGCAGATGGCCTACCTGGCCATCGGTCTCACGGGCCCGGATTATAACAGTACCGAACAGTACGCCATGGACGTCCTGACCGAGATCTTCAGGGGCGGGATCAATCCTATGATCTACCATCCCCTGAGCCGGAACCGGATCCAGATCGGCGGGCTCAGGATGGGATACAGCGCTCACCGCTACGGCGGGGCCATCATCATCGCCCTGTCCCTGGAACCCAAACACCTCAAACGGGCCAAGCGGGAACTCACCAAGTACCTGAAGCAGGCACGGAAATTAAACTATTCCAGCGACGATGTGTTTGGCGATGACCAGATGTACGCCATGGACTTTATGGAGAGTGCCAAGAACCGCCTCAGGTTCCGCGGCGAACAGGCCCGAGAGCGAGGTCTGGCCATCGCCAATTCCCTGGCGCGCTACATGCTCCTGAACGAGATCGCCGATCGCGGGGACTATCTCGAACACATAGCCGGGATCGATACGACGGATCTGCGTACGGCGGCAGGCAAATACCTGAGCCAGAAATACAGTGTAATCGTGACCATCGAGCCTCAAAAGAAAAAATGATTAGAACAAAATCCCCTCTCCATCCCACGAATCTCGCGTTTACCACTGCAGCGCTGCTGATCCTCCTGACCGTAGGTCCAACCGCGGCCCAGGCCAAATCCCAGGGATCGCTCCCCAAGGAGTCTACCCTGGAGAATGGGATGCGCCTTATATACGAACACGACGACTCGTCCGGGATCACGGTCGTCCAGTTCTTCATAAAGGGAGGTCAGCGGGCCGAGCCGGCAGGCAAATCCGGACTCGCATACCTGACCACACGCCTGGCCCTCGAGGTCCCGGACTTCACCAAGACACAGAAACTCATGGATCAGGCGACGAGTATGTACATGGCATGCAGGGAGGACTGCACCTTCATCACATTGTCCTGCCTCTCCGAAAACCTGGAGGAATCGCTCGACCTGGTGTCCGAGATCATGCGAAAGCCCCTCATGAGCAGCATCCGCATCGACCGGGTAAAGGATCGTATGGAGGACCGGCAGAAGACCGAGGAAGACGATTCGGTGAACCTGGCCCACAACTCCACCATGGCCGCCTTTTTTGCAGGGAGCCCATACGCCTCTTCCGTGTTCGGCAGCGAAGACTCTCTTAAGGCAATCAAGAAGAGCGACATCACCGGCTTCTACCGGCGGTATTTCCATGCCCGCAACATGCTGGTCGTCGTCACTTCGGATCTGGGGGAGGAGGACATAGCAGGCCTGATCGATACCTATTACGGGCCCTTTCCCAGCGGCCCTGCCCCGGATCTTCCTGCCATTACGGCCAAGCCGCCCCCGGAGGATCCCATCTTCGAGGAACGCGACAAGGAACAGTCCTTTGTCTCGGCGGCCTTTGCCCTGCAGATCCGCAACCGCCGGGAATATGCCCTGGGCTACCTCCTGGATTGCCTGTTGGGAAAAGGGATCCAATCCCGCCTGTGGGATCTCCGTGTGAGCCAGAAGCTCGCCTACTCAGTCCAGTCCCGGATCACACATATGGGACAGGGAACGCTGCTCGAGGCTTTTCTGGAAACGGAACACTCCAAGACGGATAGAGCCCGGGAGGCCCTGCGGGCCGTCCTTCTGGAACTCTACGAAAATGGCATTGACGGCCCCGAGTTGGAGATGACACGGAATTATGCCAAGGCCAAGATCCTGCGTGACAACGAGACCAAGGTCAGCCGCAGCGGGACGCTGGGATTCTATGAGACCGTGGGTCTAGGCTACTCCTTCCTGAAAGAGAGCCTGGGAGAGATCGATTCCGTGACCCTGGACGAGATCAACAACTTCATTCGCTCCAGCCTGGCCCCTGAGGACTGCCTTTTCGTCACCGTTGGGCCTCCCCAAGATGAAAAATAGGGTGTGACAGCTCAGCCGGTCCCAACGATCGCCTCAAGCTCCTCGACCGTCTTGGGTATCGGCTTGCCCAGCACGCGGCATCCCTCGTCTGTCACCAGCACATCATCCTCGATCCGGATGCCGCCGAAGTCGCGGTACTCATCAACACGGTCATAGTCGATGAACTCCGTGTGTTTGTCTTCCTTGTTCCACTTGTCGATGAGTGCGGGGATGAAGTAGATCCCCGGCTCCACGGTCAGGACATATCCCGGCTTCAGCTCCTTGGCCAGCCTGAGAAAGGCCAGACCGAACTGGTCGCTGCGCTGAACGGTCTTGTCATAGCCTACGTATTTCTCGCCCAGGTCCTCCATGTCGTGTACATCCAGGCCCATCATGTGCCCCAGCCCGTGCGGCATGAACAGGGCGTGGGCGCCGGCCCGGACGGCCTCTTCCGCATCGCCCTTCATCAAGCCCAGGCCTTTCAATCCGTCCGCGATGGTGGTAACGGCCCGGAGATGGACCTCTTTATTCGAAATCCCGGGGCGCAGCGAGGCAATGGCTGTCATCTGGGAGTCCAGCACGATGTTATAGATATCCTTCTGCTTCTGGCTGAAACTTCCGCTGACTGGGATGGTGCGGGTGATATCAGCCGCATATCGCATGGCGGTTTCCGCGCCGCTGTCGTTGACCATCAGGCGCCCCTCCTGAAGAGTGTTGCCATGGTAGTGGTTGTGCAGGATCTGTCCGTTAATGGTCAGTATCACTGGAAACGAAACGTGTCCACCGTGGGAGAGGGCGATCCCCTCCACCGCACCGGCGATATTGCTCTCGAGCACACCGGGTTTGGCCATACGCATGGCGGTGGTGTGCATGGCATAGGTCGCGTCCAGTGCCAGCTCGATCTGCTCCACTTCTTCGGCTATTTTGATCGAACGCTGTTCGACTACTGCCAGGACCAGATCTTCGGATACATGGTCTCGGACCTGGTCGGGTGAGATTCCCAAGAGGCTCTGCAGCTTAAGGATGTTTTCCGGTCTGTAGGCAGGCAGCAGGTGGATCTTCTTTCCCTTAGCGCGAGCGTCCTTTACTATCTCCGTAAGCTTGTCCAGAGGCAGGGTTTCCGCTATTCCCACCTGGGCTGCACGGTCCCGCAGGAGGGGCTGATCTCCCATCCAGATGATATCATCTACACTCACATCATTGCCGAAGATTATGTCCCGGTCCGCATCCACGTCGATCACACCGGCCAGGTCCGCGGAATCCAGCCCAAAAAAATAGAGGAAAGAACTGTCCTGCCGGAAATGGTAGGGATTGGCCGGATAGTTCATGGGGCTGTATTGATTACCCAGGAAGAGCAGCACACCGGAACCGACCTGCTGCTTGAGTCTCTCGCGCCTCTGTTTATAGATGGCAGTTTCGAACATGTTTTTTCTCCTTGTCTGTCGTAATTTGTTTGTTTGTCTTATCTATTCCAAATTTTGTTTGATTATTCTCTTTTCAGTATTTTCCATGTCAAAGTATTTTATATACCAACTCCCGGGATTAAAATCAACGGCGCAAGCGCGGCAGGGCTTTTGCGGAGGGAGCCAGGGCCAGGCCTCCCTTTGAGGTAACGCGAAGTTCGGGCGGCAGCATGCGTCCGCTGGAGAGGACGGCATCGACGGTCTCATCCAGGGGGACGGGATTGAGGTATCCACCCAGGATCAGGTCGGCACACACGAATGCTCCAGAGGCCGCGGCCGCGTTTCGGGTGTGGCAGGGAATCTCACACATTCCCTGGACAAGGTCACAGACGGATCCCATGGAATTCTGGAACGAGATTGCAGCGGCATCGGTTGCCTGACGTGCGCTGCCGCCGTACATCTCGACCACCAGGGCCGCGGACATGGCGCCGGCCGCCCCGATCTCCACCTGACAGCCTGCGGTCTCCGCGGCAAAGGTTGCTCGTGCAGCCACGACCACGCCGACCGCGGAGGCGGCCAGCAGGCCACGCACGGCCTCTTCCTTAGTTCTATCTTGATCTTCCAGCAGGGAAACGACAACTCCGGGGATGACTCCGGCTGCCCCGCCGGTAGGTGCGGCACACACCACTCCCCGGCTGTTGCACACGTGCATGACCGCCAGGGCCCGAGCGGCCGCACGGGTGTGCAGCCCGCCCACCGCCAGCCGTCCCTCCTCTTCCGCACGGAAGATGTCTCCCGCCGTGGGCAGGAGGAGCTGCATCTGGATGTCTTGATGCGCCAGGCCCTGTTCCACAGAGCGCTGCATGATCCCCAGTCTCTCACTCATCCGCTCCAGGACCTCGTCTTGGGAGATCCCCAGCAGCCGGGACTCGTGCTCCAGTGCCAGGGCGCCGAGGCTGAGGCCGCGGTCTTCACAGAGTGATACCATCTCGGTAGCTCCTGCAAAAACCGGTTCCCCCGGTGTGACGTAGAAGACGGGGGGACACTGGATCACGGGTTGGGGGCCAGCTGCGCCCTGTACCTCCTGCAGGAGGACCGCGTCCCACTCCTCATCGGAGCAGAAGCTCAGGAGGATCCGGTCATCCTGCTGCCGTGTTTCCTCTTTCTCGCTCTGCCCCCCGCGGTCCGCTACGATCGACGATATCCGATCGGCCAGCCCGGGGGGACACTCCAGAAGATAGACAAATCGCTTCCCTTCCAGGTTGACGGGCCAGTCCTGGAACCGGGTCAGGCGGACGCCTCCTCCTCCTGTAGAGCGAGCCTCCAGGTCCATTCGACGCCCCTCAGGAGAGGTCAGGCCCATGCGCACGAAGTTGGGGTGATCGGCCCGCTCCACCTCCTCGACCTTGAAAGAGAGGCCCCTCCCCTCGCTACGGGCCGCGTCCAGCGCCAGGGAAAAACGCTCGTCCGTGATGGACCAGCCGAGAAAGCCCGCCGCAAAGGCCAGATCAACGGCCTGTTCACGGTAGACCTGAGCATACGATCCACCCGGATCGAAGGTGAGGACGAACTCGCAGGACTCGCCTCCCCAAAGGGATCGGGCCATCCTTCCGATGCGAAAGGATCCGGCGGTATGGGAACTGCTTGGGCCCCTCATGATGGGCCCCAGGACATCGTTGAGAATGCTTATCTTTTCCATAGCTTTCCGCTCTTAAAAACAAATCGTTACCGATAACATCTATGATATACTAAGTCTTTCTCCAACAAAAATGAAGGGCCTGGCCTCGATTTCAAGGAGACAACATGAACGCGGCACGCAGATCTTCTCTGATCGTTATAGTGATCCTCACATTCGGCTCTGGCCTGTGGGCTCAGAAACCGGAGGGCTATGAGCCCGAGGTGTTTGCCAGCAGACGGGCGGCCCTCATGCAGGAGATGGGAGGTGGTGTCGCCATTATCACGCAGCAGGTCTCGGGCGGCAAGGATTTCTACTATCTGACCGGCTTCACCGATCCGGAAGCGATCTGCCTGCTTATCCCTAAGGGAAAGGCACGCTTCATTTTGTTTGTCAGGCCCGATGATCCCTCCCGCACCCTC
Source organism: uncultured bacterium (assembly GCA_965533275.1). Lineage (GTDB taxonomy): Bacteria > Acidobacteriota > Aminicenantia > Aminicenantales > Aminicenantaceae > JAUXEH01. The sequence continues at coordinate 8,812 of CBESWG010000063.1, read as the reverse complement.
TGGTCCGGCAAGAGGTACGGTGTGAAGGGCGCTAAGGAGATTTTCGGGGCAGATGAGGCCTTCCCCCTGGACCTGTTCAAAAAACGCCTCCCAGGTTACCTCAGGGGCCAGGACAGGATATTCTGCAGTCCCCGGGACCGCGATCTGCGGGAAATACTCCAGCCCTGGTTGGAGGGTGAGACGGCCGATTCTCCTCTTGCGACCTCAGATCCCACGCCGCACATCCATGCCATGCGGGTCGTCAAAGACGAGCTTGAGATAGGGCTACTGCGTACAGCCGCAGCCATCACCTGCGAGGCCCTGCAGGAGGTCATGAAGGCGGCCGAACCGGGCATGTACGAGTATGAGTTGGAGGCGATCCTGGAGTATATCTTCCACAGGAAGGGATCCCCCCGTCCCGGCTTCCCATCCATAGTGGGTTCGGGACCCAGCACCACTATCCTCCACTACGAGACCAACCGCAGGCAAACCCGAGACGGAGACCTGGTCCTGATGGACGTGGGTGCCGAGGTGGGAGGATACACCGCGGATGTCACGCGGACAGTCCCGGTGAACGGCAGATTCTCGAGCGCGCAGAGAGAGATCTACGAGATCGTTCTCGAGGCCAACCGAGAAGCCATCGCGATCATCAAACCCGGAGTGGGACTCTACGAGATCCACACCCGGGCGCTTGAAATCGTGCGGGAGGGGCTTTTTCGGTTGGGCTTGATTACGGACCGGAAGAGTGACTGGCAGACAGGTGTCTGGTTGATGTACAACACCAACCACTGGATCGGCCTGGATGTCCACGATGTCGGCGGCCGCGGCCCCAGAGACGGCAAAGGTATGAAACTCCAACCCGGGATGGTCTTCACGGTAGAACCCGGTATCTACGTGGGAAAACATTCCCTCGAGATCGTGAAGAGGCGCATGCAGAGGGCAGCTCCCGAGCGTCAGGCGGAGATGGAGGCCTTCCTCACCGCGATCCAGCCAGTAATGGAAAAATATGCGGACATCGGAGTCCGTATCGAGGATGATGTGCTGGTCACGAAAAAGGGATATGAAGTCCTCTCTTCTGAAGCCCCCAAGGAGATCCAAGACATCGAAGCCCTGATGAAACAGCCCAGCTATCTGAAGTCGGGACGTTCCCTATTTCAAAACTTTGATCCAGAGGTTCCGGAACTCGACCCGAGAACCATGTCCCAGAAATCCGATGTGACCACTGGATCTCTGGAGGCCCGGATGCTCCCTCCCGTCCACGGTGCCTGAGGCACTGGCATCATCGATGTCCGCATCCACGATCGTTTCTCCGTTGAGGATGATGGTGATCTGTCGGCCACGTGCGATCACTTCCTGATGGTTCCACTCCCCCACCGGCCTCTGGAATCCACGCTTGGCCGGGACCACACCATAGATCGAGCCGTGGTACTGGTAGGCCTCGAGTTCCCGATACTTGTCCGCGCTGTTGTCCAGTATCTGCAGCTCCATGCCGACATAGGCCGCATCCCCTTCGGGAGGCGTACGGATGCCCAGGCCGTTGTTGGCCCCGGGTGTCAGCCGGAAATCGAAACGGAGTATGAAGTCCGCATATTCGTCCGCTGTGTAGAGGTTTCCGCTCCCGCGGTCGGGGTGGACCACGATCCGCCCGTCTTCGGCCGCATATCCCACGGTATCGCCCCTCCAGCCTCGGAGGTCCCGTCCGTTAAAAAGAGACATAAATCCGTCGTTTGTCATGATCTTCGCAATGTGTTCATCGATGCTGTTCAGCTCATACTCATCCGAGATGTACTTCTGTGCCTTTCTCAGGTAGGCCACGACTTCGGGTTCATACAAGCCCTCGGATCCAGGTTCCGGCAGTGCAATGCGCTGCATGGTCCGCGCAGCCCGGCCGCGGACCTTGGGATCGTCCAGGAAGCGGGAGGCGATTTCCAGCCCCTCCAGTGATTTAACAGAGCCCAGCGCGGCGACGATCGCATTTTTTTCCTGTGTGCCGAGCGGGAGCCCCAGAGTTTTCTCCAGCATGGCTGTCTTCTCTGTATTCGGCAGCGCTGCATCCCGGACCAGCCTCACATACCCCTGCAGGGCCTGGAAAAGATAACGGCGGTGATCCTCGCTCCGGCACAGTCCCAACAGCTCATCCGCCGCCTGTAGATCCGGCCACTGGGTCAGCGCATACATGGCGGCGGCCCGGATCCGGCTGTTGTCGGGATTCCGAACCTCTCTGACAACAAGCCGGAAGGCAGCGTCTCCACCGATGCGGGCGAGCGGACGCAGGAGGTCAGGGCGCTGCTCCGCTGCTGTGTCCTCATAGACCTCCAGGATCCTGGCGGCACGCTGCTCTGGTTCCGGTGCTTGGAGTGCAGCCGCCACCAGGGCGTTCTGCGCCAGGGGGATCTCACTGCGCTGCTGGATCGAGGAGACCAGCCCCAGGATCGCATCTACGTCCCGAGCGCGCACCAGGCTCTCCAGGGCCGTTAGAGCAGTCCTGCGCAGGTCGGCATCTTCGCTCCTGGACAGGGCCAGGACATAACCCAGGGAGTCTACGGCCCGGCGTTCAGCCAGGACCTCGATCAGGGCCTTCTGGGCAAGGGGTGGCACGTGTGCCAGGCGCGCCGCCGCCTGAGGGACGACCACCTCTGCAGGCAGGCCCAGAAGGACATCACGTATCACGGCGACCTCGGCTTCGCTCACGCCCTCGTTCAGGAGGGGCCAGATATCCGGCAGGATCTCCGCTCCTCCCAGGAGCGCTGCTGCCTTCACTGCAGCTGTCCGTACTCCGGGCACCGGTGATCCCAGGAAGCTGTGGACCCGGGGGAGGGCGACGGAGTCTCCCCGAAGCCCCAGCATGGTGATGATCTCCGCTGAGCTTCCAGGGCCCCTTGCCGTGACCTCGTTCATCCAGATCTCCGTCACGGACTCGCCGCGCATGGTCAGGGCCAGTTCGAGGGCTCTGCTCCGGACATCGTTCAGCGGATTGTCCATGGCCCGCAGCAGGTCCCCCAAAGCGGTCTCTCCCAGGATGTCGACCAGGATCGTCAGGGCCGCGCATGCCACCTGGCTCTCCTGGGGAGCCGTGTAATTGTATAAAATCTGATGACAGTACCGGGCGCACTCCCTCTTGTGACCGGCCTCGCCCAACCGCCTGGCATAGAGCAGCAGCAGTGAAGGGGCCCGGGCGCGGTCAAAGGGAGGGGCGAGCAGGGGTGCGCGGAGCAGGGCCGTTTCAGCGGCGGGATCTCCGATGTTCGCCAGGGCGAAGAGGGAAACCTGACGCAGCCCGGATTCCTCGCCCAGAGCAAAGGGCAGGATCAGGGGGACGGCCTTCTCGCTCCGCATCTCTCCCAAGGCCCGTATCAGGATGATCCTTCGGTCACCCGTGGTGTCCTTCAGTGACTTGAGCAGCGCTTCCTCAGCCTTGGGAGTGGCTATGGCCTGAAGGGCCTGGGCAGCCGGATCACACAGGCGCCGATCCTGCAGATACGCCTTGAGGGATTTAACGGCCTCGTCACCGGCGGTAAGCTGCAGCTGCCGGATCAGGAAGGCCTTGACCTCTTTCTCGCGCTCCCGTTCCAGCGCCTTCAGCAGGGATTTGGTGAAGAGGTTCCTTTCTCGTTCGAGGCCGCTTCGGTTCACGAGCATGGTCACACCATGCAAGGCGAAGCGGGCTTGGGAATCATCGCTCACCCCGGAAGGAACCAGCATACCGCACACAGCCATGAGGCCCTCTCGGCCCAACTCGATCAGCTCCCCCGCCCAAAGATCTCTGTCCTGTGCGTTTTCTGCCGGGAAACGGGCGACGATCGCGTCAGCTCTCTGCTCGATGCCGCGCTTGCTGCCTCCCTCTCCCGGTAGGACGAGCATCGTTGAAAGGAGAATCCCGACGAGGAAGACTATCTGCAGGCTGCGGAAGCGTCTTATGGTGGTCACTTCGTCCTCTCTTTCTATGTTATCTCAGACATCATTCCACCATTCACATGTGCCACGGTGCACGCATGGGTTGATGGATCAATCGGTTGGCTTCGGGATCTCCCAGAAATCGTTGCTTTTCCGGATCGAAGCTCAGGGGCCTCCCCAGACGAACCGCGATCTTGGCGAGGTTGACCAGTGTGCAGGACCGGTGTGCATTCTCCTCGTTGAGGGAAAAGCGGGTCCGTGTGCGGACCGCATGGTGAAAGTCCATCAATTGTGGTGCCGGATCCGGCAGGGCAGACAGCTTCTTGTCCAACTCTGGGATGTCTGATCTCATCCCGGGATAGAGGCGGCCTCCCGGCCCTTCCAGAAACGGGGCCTCCCGGTCCCGGTTGGCACCGTCCAGGATGATCTTGCAGCCGTCCGCGTAGACCAGTTCGATGCGGCGCCAACTGCTGCAGGCGTCGGGGTGCTGTTGTGGGCAGTCCGCCTCGATCCGGACTGGGCTGGTGTCGTCTTTGTTCAGCAGGTACTGGACCGGATCCAGGTAGTGCATACCCATGTCGCCCAGGCCTCCCCCGTCGTAGTCCCAGTAGCCGCGAAACGTCCCGTGGACCCTGTGGGGGTGATAGGGCTTGAAGGGGGCCGGCCCCAGCCACATGTCATAGTCCAAAACTTGGGGGACGTCCTGAGGAGGAAGGAATGTTTTCCCGCTCCAGTAGAACTTCCAGTTGAAGCCAGTGATCCCGCTCACGGTCGCTGTCAGGGGCCAGCCCAAAAGACCGCTCTCGACCGCCTTTTTTATAGGTTTAACAGGCTTACCGATGCCGTAGTAGATGCTCCTGAAGCGGAACCAGGTGTTGATCCGGAAGATCCTGCCGTTGCGCCGGACCGCATCCACGACCTTCTGGCCCTCCCCGATGGTCCGGGTCATGGGTTTTTCACACCAGATATCCTTGCCGGCCTGAGCGGCCGCGATAGACATCAGGCTGTGCCAGTGAGGAGGAGTGACGATATGCACGATGTCGACATCGCTCCTCTCGAGGACCTCACGGAAATCTGTGTAGCCTTTGACTCCGGGACCGACGATCTCCAGGGCCTGGGCCAGGTGATCGGTGTCGACGTCACACACGGCGAGCAGGCGGGCGCCCTCGTAGCGGAGGTGTCCCTGTCCCATGCCCCCAACTCCGATGACCGCGTTGGTCAGTTCATCGCTGGGTGGCGTATATCCCTGTCCACCGAGGACGGACCGGGGGACTATGGCCAGCGCCGCGGCGGCCACAGAGGAGCGCTTCACAAATTCTCTGCGTGTTATCCCTTTCTTTACTCTCATCCGATTCTCCCGGGGCAAGTCTTTTGACGCTCTAGTTTATGTCATATTCGGGCAGAAATCCATATCCCTAGCGGTGGCGATCGGTGCGAAAGGGCGAAGCCGGGAGTCCCTCCCGGTTGCCAAGATTGGGTACGGCCAGCTGATGCCATCCCATACGCACCGCGACCGGTGCCTTGACGCGGGGGCTCCAGACCAGCACGGTGTCACCCCCCTCTATTTCCGCTTGTGCCTTATAGAACACGCGGTCCGGTCCGGCGATCTCGAACCAGTTGAGAGGCTTCCCGTTCAGGCTGATCAGGCCGCTGCCTGCGTGATCGAAACTCAGGCTGATACGGTCTCCTTCTTTCTGCAGGGAACGAAACAGGGGCCCGGAAAACACGAGGTCTTCCCTGCCGTAGGTCTTTGCCAGGGCCCACAGGGAAAGACGCCTGCCAACCTCTTTCTTGTTCCGGGGATGGATGTCATACAGGTTGGTGATGTCGGTGACCACCGCCATCCCGGTGTGGGGCAGCGACAGGACATCTCGCTGCGCCTCCCAGATCAGAGGAAGTCTCATGAAATCGGGGACATCTCCCCCGGTATCCTGCCAGTTGAAGGCGTAGTTGAAGGGAGCCAGCTGCACGTATAAAAACGCCAGGTCTCTCCGGTCCCACACGCTGCGCCAGCCGCGGATCAAGGCCTCCATCTTGGTCCTGTAGAGCGGGCCATCGTCGCGGTTCGCCTCCCCCTGGTACCATATGGCTCCCTGGATGGCGAACGGGACCAGAGGATGGATCATGCCGTTGTAGAGTGCCGTGGGCTGTTGAGGCGCGGACAAGGGGTGCAGCGGCCGCTCGGGCGCCTCTGGGGGAGCCGTCCCGCGGTCCAGCGCTCCCTGGGCGGCCCTCATCCAGGCCTCCCATTCCGGCAGGGCCTCAGCCAGGAGATCTCTGTATTCCTGTTCCGCCTTTTCAATCTCTTCCATCGGCTCCAGCATCCCGCTCACCGCATGGAATCCCTCGGGTGGTGTCCAGGGCTCGATCCGCGTCCCTCCCCAGCTCGAATTGATGAGGCCAACGGGAACCCCCAGTTTTTGATGCAGATCCAATCCGAAGTAGTAGCCAACAGCGGAGAAATCCCGCACCGTATCCGGGGAGCAGACATCCCAGTCGGCCTCCGTATCTGCCTGAGGCTCGGAGATGGCTTTGCGGGGGACCTTGAAGAGCCGGATGCCCGGGTGATCGGCACGATTGATCTCCGGGAGCGGCGTATGTGTGCGGTTCATGGTCCACTCCATATTGGACTGGCCGGAGCAGAGCCAGACCTCCCCGATGAGTACATCCACCAGTGTGATCGAGGCGCTCCGGCTGCCGCTGATGGTCAGAGAGGCGGGATTGGAGTCAGCCTTCTCAGGGTCCAGTGTTATCTGCCAGGAACCGTCCTCGTCTGCTTCAGCAGAGTCCGTCTGCCCCTTGAACTTGACGTTAACGGTCTCCTGGGGACTCGCCCATCCCCAGAGGACAATGGGTTGGTTCTGCTGGATCACCATGTGTGATCCCAGGACCGAAGGCACGGTGATCTCAGCTTGGAGTGTACCGCAGAACAGCACGAGAACCCCAATAAACACAACCTGGAAACATGCGCATCTCGTTTTTATAAAAGGCATAGACAACCTCCTGTAGTATTACTCTCCACGGCAAGATTTCTTAGATCCATGTCCGGGGGGGGGAAGACATGTCACCTCCGGGCCCGCCTCTCCTGGTCCTGCTCGATGAACTGCCGGTCCAGCTCCTCGGAATCGCCGTACTTGATCCTCAACCTGGACAATTCCTCCTTGAGCTCGGCCACCTGGTCCTGGTAGGCGGGATCCGCATACACATTGTTGAGCTCATTGGGATCGTTTCCCAGGTCATAGAGCTCCCAGGCGTCGATGTCATGATAGAAATGGATGAGCTTGAACCGCTTCGTCCGGACGCCGTAGTGTCTCTTGGTCTGGTGCACGGCGGGGAACTCGTAGTAGTGATAATACACGGAGCTCCGCCATTCGCCGGTCTGCGGATCTAGCAGGAGCGGTACCATGGGTGCTCCCTGCATGGATTCGGGCACGGGGATCCCGGCCAGGGCCAGGAACGTAGGCCCAAAATCGAGGTTGAGGACCAGTTCCTCGTTGACCGTGCCGGATCGTATGGATCCCGGGAACTGGATCACCAGTGGCATGCGCAGCGACTCTTCGTACATGAATCGCTTATCGAACCAGCCGTGGTCTCCCAGATAGAATCCCTGGTCTGAGGTGTAGACAACCAGAGTGTTTTCTGCCAGCCCAGAGCTCTCCAGGTAGTCCAGCACGCGGCCGATGTTCTCGTCTACGGACGCGATGCAGCCCAGATAGTCCTCCATGTAGCGCTTGTACTTCCAACGAACCAGGTCATCGCCCTGGGGATCGAGGCTCGCGAACGCCTCCCGCTTGGGTGCGTAGGCGGCCTCCCAGGCCGCCTTCTGCGCTTCATCAAGCCGGCGGGGGGCCTCCCCCATCTTGAGGTCGTAATCCGGGATCATGTGATCCCGCAGGGTCATTTCTTGTTCACGTGCCGCATCGGAGCGCGTGGCGTAGTCGTCGAAGAGGGTCTCCGGTTCCGGGAAGTCCGTGTCGTCATACTTGGTCAAGTGACGCATTGCCGGCTGCCAGTTGCGGTGCGGGGCCTTGTGGTGCAGCATGACGAGAAAGGGTTTGTCCGGGTCCCTCCGGTTTTCCAGGAAATCCAGGGCAAAGTCGGTGACCAGGTCGGTGACATAGCCCGGGAATCGTTTTTCCTCCCCCATCTCGATCATGTCCGGATTGTAATAACTGCCCTGCCCCGGAAGCACGTTCCAGTAATCAAAGCCTGTTGGCTCGCTCTTTAGGTGCCACTTGCCGATCATGGCGGTCTGGTAGCCGGCCTGCCGCAGCAGTTTGGGAAACGTCAACTGGCTCCCGTCGAACCGGAGTGCGTTGTCGCGCAGCCCATTGAGGTGGGAGTAGCGGCCGGTGAGGATCACCGCCCGGCTGGGGGCGCAGATGCTGTTGGTGCAGAAACAGTTTTCGAAACGCATGCCGGCCGAGGCGATGCGGTCGATGTTGGGGGTCATGTTGATGAGGCTGCCGTAGGCGCCGATGGCATGTGAGGCATGATCATCCGTCATGATGAACAGGATGTTGGGCTTCTCGGGAAAAGCGGGCTTCTCTCCCGTGCAGCCTGTCAGCGCCAGGACGGTCAAGCCTATAACAAAAACTCCATAAATAACTTTTCCTCTCACATCTCCCTCCTAATCCCTGATCTCCTGTGCTCCGATGTCGATACGCTACCGGACCTGCCCGGGTGGCATTTTTTCTGTCAGATAGCGTGTCAGCAGCTCGAATAGATGCAGGGACGTGTTCTCTCCCTCATTGATCCCATGAGTGCGATTGGGATATGACATCATGGTGAAGGCCAAGTTGTGTTTGATGAGCTCGTTGGCCAGGGCCTCGAAACTCTGATAGTGCACGTTGTCGTCGGCCGTCCCGTGCGCGATCAGGAGATTGCCCTCGAGCCGATGTGCATGCGTGATGGGGGAGCCGTGGCGGGGGCCGGCCCC
>CBESWG010000062.1:0-16675 GCA_965533275.1 uncultured bacterium | reverse complement strand
AAGGGGACATCCTGAAAAAAAGGGGACAGGCCCAATTATGAGTCATAATTGGACCTGTCCCCTTTTTTGTTTCCCCTTCAATTTCCCCTTTATTATTCTTAGTCCTGGCGAGCGATCTTGATCAGGTCGATGAGCATGCTGAAGCCGGTCTCGCGCTTGCCGGCTCCGGGGCCGACGATGGTCACGTCTCCCAGCGTATCGGTGGTCACGGTCACTGCGTTGGTGGCTCCCATGACGGCTGCCAGGGGATGGTTCAGTTCGACCTTCTCTGGGGCCACGGCGGCCTTCACCATGCTCCCTTCTTTCCAGACCTTTCCGATCAGCTTGAAGCGCAGGCCGAGTTCCTTGGCTTCCACGATGTCCGCGGCACTGATCTGCGTGATCCCCTCACAGGGATAATCGAAGGGATCGCCCTTGGCATCGTACGCGACCTTGGCCAGGATGGTGACCTTGGCTAGCGCGTCCCAACCCAGGACGTCTGCATCGGGAACGGCTTCCGCATAACCGAGTTCCTGGGCCTTCTGCAGGGCATCATCATACGAAAGCCCCTCCTCCATCCGCGTCAGGATGTAGTTGGTTGTCCCGTTGAGGATCCCCTTGATCTCCTTGACTTCACTACCTGCCAGGGTTTCCCGGAGCAGGTTCAGGATCGGGGTTCCGCTCATCACCGTGCCCTCGAAGAGGAACCGGACGCCCTTTTCTTTTGCCAGCAGGGCCAGCTCCTGATAGTGGAGTGCCAAAGGCCCCTTGTTGGAGGTCACCACATGCATGCCCCTCTCCAAGGCTTTTCGGATATGGGAGGTGGCCGGCTCGCCGGTCTTGATGTCTGTGTATGTGGCCTCAAATACGACATCGGCGTCCACGGACTTGATCATTTCCAGCGCGTCCCCTGTGAATTCCTGCCCAGGGAACCCCGAAAGCTTCTCATCGGAACGGGCCTTGTCCAGGGCTGCGGAGAGATCGATGCCGTCGCCGTTCACCAGACTGCCCTTGAGCATATCCGAGATGCCGACCACGGAGAACTCGATCCCAAACTCCTCCCTGAGGTGGTCTTCCTTTTCTATCAGCAGTTCAGCAAGCCCCTGCCCGACGGTCCCGAAGCCTACAAAGAGTAATCGCATATTTTCCTCCCGGGTGCTGGATTTTGTACGAAGAACTCGTATATATATTATAGGTCCAAATCCGGGCCCTGTCCACTCTGTTCACTAGAAAGCACGAGAAAGAAGCCAGAATGATCTTGAAGCACGAAATATTTGAACGAAGGGGCGAGGATGACATATAATGAAGCAGCACACAAATCACAGCACGGAGGAGCCATGTCTGATACACCTCAATTCAGCCCCGGAGTCATGAAATACATCGAACAAGGCAAAAAATATATGGCCGAGCGGGAAGCCCTGCTGAAGCGCGTAAAGAAATACAAGTTCGACACCCTGGCCGTCCATGGCCTTTATTCGGTGGAAGAGGCCCTCAACAACAACCAGGGCGCCCTGATCGAACCCCTGTATCTTTCCGCCTCCCAGGCCTACCGCGACGCCGACGAGCTGGAGGCCGCCCTGGCTTACCTCATCCCCACCTGGTGCTACACCCGGATCGCCAATCCCAGCACCTATTATCTGGAATGGACCATGGCACTCCTGGAAGGCTATGGAACGGACGTCGACACATCCTGTGTGGTGACCGCGTCGGGGATGGGGGCCATCATGTCGGCCGTGGATCCCTTCCTGGTCAAGCAGAAAGAGGGACCGGAGACCATGAACTTCGTATCCGGAGTCCAGGTCTATGGAGGGACCTTCCAGCAGTTTGCGATCCGCAAGATGGAAGAGCGAGGCGTCGAGGTGCGTTGGGTCCTCAATCCCGAAGACATCGAGGAATGGAAATCCAAGATCGATGAAGACACGCGCTTCCTGTATGTGGAGGCACCCAGCAATCCCCAGCAGTCGTTCTGCGATGTGCAGGCCCTGGCCGAGCTGGCTCATTCATGGGGGATCCCGCTCATATTCGATGCCACCTGTGCCACTCCGGCCCTGCTGCGCCCCATCGCCCATGGAGCAGATATCGTCGTTCACTCCATGACCAAGACCATCACCTCCTCCGGCTTTGCCATCGGGGGAGCGCTCATCAGCCGCAAGCCCATCGTCACCAAGATCAAGAACGACCATCCCCTGTTCAAGGACAGCTTCGCCGAATACGTGAAGTTCCTCCCCTACCGAGACAACGGACCGGCCTCGGCCCCGACCAATGCCATGTTCGCCCTCAACGACCTGCGCACGCTGCGCTCTCGGATAGACATGTTCAGCCGCAACACACAGAAGGTTGCCGAGTATCTTGAATCACACCCTCGGGTCTATCAGGTCGATTACCTGGGCCTGCCGAGCTTCCCGCTGCATCAGCTGGCCAAACGCTACCTGAAGCTGGTGGATTCGGACGACGGGACCGGGAGCGAGGTGAACCGCTACGGCCACCTCATGAGTTTTCGAGTGGACGGGCCCCCTGAGAACGCACGGAAGGTCTTCGACGGCTTCCGCATGATCTATCGGGCTACCGACCTCGGCCGCATCAAGAGTGTCGCAACCATACCGGCAATCTCGACCCACCAGCAGCAGGGAGAGGAGGCCCGGGGAAAAGCGGATGTCCCGCCCCAGCTGATCCGGCTCTGCGTGGGCGGTGAAAACCCGGACGATGTCATAGCCGATCTGGACCAGGCCTTGAACACACTTTAGGCTGCCATGGAAAAGATCAGGATCTTCGGTGATCCCCGCCTTCAGCTGAAAGGCAAGGTCCGTATCAGCGGCGCCAAGAACGCCGCCCTGCCGGCACTCGCCGCCGCCCTGCTCACCCGTGAGAAGATGCGCCTCAGCAACATCCCCCTCGTGACCGATGTCTTCACCATGCTGACCCTGCTCAAGGACCTGGGCGCTGAGTACAACATACGGAAAAATTCGCTGTCCTTGCAGGTGGGAACCATCAACTCCCCGGAAGCGTCCTACAAGCTGGTGCGCGCCATGCGGGCATCCATCCTCGTGCTGGGCCCTCTTCTGGCCCGCTACGGGAAGGCGGTCGTAGCCCTGCCGGGAGGCTGTGCTATCGGCTCCCGACCCACAGACCTCCATATCGGTGGATTCGAGAGGTTGGGGGCCACCATCAGCTTGGAGCACGGATACATCCAGGCCGAAGCCAAACAGCTGACCGGAACCGAAATTCTGTTCGAGAAAAAGACCGTTGGCGGTACCGAAAACATGGTCATGGCGGCCGCCTTGGCCCGGGGTGAGAGCATTCTTAAAAACTGCGCGGTGGAACCCGAGGTCTCAGAACTGTGCCGGCTCCTGGTCAAGATGGGAGCCAGGATCGAGGGTATCGGGGAAGAGACCATTCGCGTCCAGGGGGTACCCGAGCTGGGCGGGGCGACACACCAGATCATTCCGGACCGCATCGAGGCCGGGACCTTCCTCGTCGCGGGGGCCCTGGCCAGTGACGAGATCGTGCTCACGCACGTTCGCCCCGACCACATCTGGACCCTGATCGAACGGATGCGCAGCTCCGGTGTAGAGATCGAGAGGATCAACAGCCGGACCCTCAGGGTCAAAGGGTGCCCGGGCATCAAGCCACAGGACATCACCACCTCACCGTACCCGGGATTTCCCACCGACATGCAGGCACAGTTCACGGTCCTCATGACCCAGGCCGAGGGGACGTCCATCATCACAGAGACCATCTTCGACCGCCGGTTTTCCCATATCAATGAACTTCTGCGCCTGGGGGCGTCGATCGAGGTTTCGGGAGACAAGGCCATCGTGCGCGGCAGGTCGCCTCTGTCCGGAGCGGAAACCACGGCCACGGACCTGCGCGCCTCGGCCTCTCTGGTTCTGGCGGGGCTGATCGCCAGCGGCGAGACCATCATCAACGATGCCTACCATCTGGACCGGGGCTACGAAAAGATCGAAGAGAAGCTGAATGCCCTGGGGGCCCACATCGAACGTTTCCGCGAATAGGGGGAAGAGCCATGACGGACTGCCTGTTCTGTAAGATCGTCGCGGGCGAGATCCCGGCTAAGATGGTGTATGAAGACGACACCATCCTGGCCTTCGAAGACATCGGACCCCAGGCCCCTACACACATACTGATCATCCCGAAGCAGCACTTCGCCTCTCTGAAGGACGTTCCCGGGACAGAAAAAGACCTCCTCGGACAGATCCTCCTCAAGGCCAAAGAAATCGCCCGGGAAAAGGGCCTCGAGGACAGCGGCTACCGTGTCGTCCTCAATACGGGCCGGGATGCCGGGCAGGCCGTGTTTCACATCCATTTCCACCTGCTTGGGGGGAGGCGGATGAGCTGGCCTCCCGGGTAAGACCGAGATAGATTGCCTTGCTTACCGTGGGATTCCATGAATCCCCCGATGGTCGCTGCATCACTCCACTTCAGTCTTTGCAGCATCCTCATTCCGGATCGGAGGACAACACGAAAATATGCGGATTGTGAAAAACGGAAGGAATCCATATAATAATCATACTGTATATATACAAAGGAGGAGAAGAGCATGGAAGTCACATGGTTAGGGCATTCTGCGGTCAAGCTCCAAGGATCCAAAACCATATACATCGACCCCTTCCTCACAGGGAATCCTGCGGCGTGCTGCGGGCCCGATGCCATCCAAGAGGCGGACCTGGTCATCGTGACACATGACCACGGAGACCATCTGGGTGACGCCTTCCCTATATGCAAGAAGACGGGAGCGACGATCGTCACCATCCATGAGATCGCTGTTTTGGCCGAAGCCGAGGGCATCACGGCCGAGGGGATGAACATCGGTGGGTCCGTGGAATCCAAGGGTGTGCTGGTCCACATGGTTCAGGCCGTTCACTCAGCCGGCAACGGGGATCCCTCGGGTGTGGTGATCGAGCTGGACGGCAAGACCATCTATCATGCTGGGGACACCGGCCTGACCTATGACATGGAACTGGTCAAGGAATTCTTCGCCCCGGACCTGAGCTTTATTCCCATCGGGGACCGCTACACCATGGGGATCAATTCCGCCGCCAAAGCCGTGGAATTCTGTGGAACGAGGAAGGTCATCCCTGTCCACTACAACACCTTCCCCATCATCACGGCAGATCCGGCGGCCTTCAAGGCCAAAGTCGGAGACAGGGCGGAGGTGATCATCCTCAAGCCCGGGGAAACGTATTCATTCTAGGGCAGCTGCGAGAGCTGAGGCGTACTGGATAGGCCCCTGATATCATCATGCCGTACCTGATCGACGGAAACAATCTCATCGGACACATCCCGGACCTGAACCTGGCGGACAGGCAGAGCCGCACCCAGCTCGTCTCGCGGCTGAGGCAGTTCCAGAAGATCAAAAATACACGTGTGAGCGTCGTGTTCGACGGCACTCCTGAGATAGACCTGATGACAGGAGGCGCAGAGCAAGGCCCGGTCTCTGTATTATTTCCGGAATCGGGCAGGAACGCGGACAGTCTCATCGAGGAGATCATCGACAAACAGACAGACCTGCGGCGCTTCTTCGTGGTCAGCTCCGACCGCGAGATCCGTTATTTCGCGAACAAACACGGAGCCAAAAGCCTGGGCTGCGCCGAATTTCACCGGGACCTGAAGGCGGCCATGCGGAAGTTTCGGAAGGACGCTGAACTCCTGAAGGAGGACGAATCGCCTACGCCCCTCGAAATCCGGCAGTGGAAAGAGATGTTCGGGAAAAAACCATGACGACCGTGTCCATCCTCGGTGCAGGAAAGCTGGGGACAACCCTGGGCACGGCCCTGCGCCGCTGCGGCTACAGGATACAGGCGCTTTCCTGCCTCACGCTCGAATCCGTGCAGGAGAGCCGGCGGATCATCGGTGAGGGAAAGCCCTTGACCGATATCCGGGAGGCCGCCGCAGGCTCCCAGGTGGTGTTTCTGACGGTCCCGGACGACACCATCCGGGGCGCAGCCGACGACCTGGCCTCCGGCCCACAGGACTGGACGGGTGTCTTTTGCTTTCACTGCAGCGGTCTGCTCTCGTCTGATGCCCTGCTCCCCCTCGCAGAGAAGGGGGCCGTGACCGCCTCTTTCCATCCCATGCAGTCCTTCGCAAGCAAGCAAGCAGGGCCGGAATCCTTTTCCGGCACATATGTGGGCCTGGAAGGCTCCCCTCCTGCCAGGGAAAAGGGGCGAGCGATAGCCGAAGACCTAGGGGGCCGTCCATTTGTGCTGGCAGCCGAGGACAAACCCCTGTATCACACCGCCAACAGCTTGGCCTCAAATCTCCTGGTCTCCCTCCTCCATCAGGCCGGCCTCCTGCTCCAGGATACCGGGATAGAGCTCCCAGATCCGAAGGAAGCACTCCTCCCGCTCGTGCAAGGAACTTTACAGAACGTAAAGATTTTTGACACATCCGGGGCCCTCACGGGTCCCCTGGCACGCGGCGATGAAAAATCTGTGGCGCTGCAGATGGAAGCACTCCGGGGATATCCGCGGGCGCTGGGGATCTACTGCGAACTGGGCCTCGCGGCGCTGGAAACGGCACGGGCGGAGAATCCGATCAACGAACGGAGCTATCGGCGGATCAGGGCTCTGCTGAAAGGAAAATGACCTCCTCCTCGAGATCGACATGAAACCGCTCTTTCACGCGTGACTTCAAGCGTACGGCAAGCTCCCGGACCTGCTGCGAAGTGGCTCCGCCCCGGTTGATGATGAAGTTGGCATGCCCCCGAAATACGGCAGCCCCCCCCTCCTCCATGCCTTTGGCCCCAATCTGGTCCAGCAGAAACGCGGCCGGCACCTTTTCGCCCGATGGCAGGATGGGATTCTTGAAATAGCTCCCGGCACAGGCCACGTCTCTGGGTGGATGCCGGTTCTCGCGCTTGCCGCGGTAATCGTCCTGTTGATCCCGGACGCGGGTGCGCTCCGCCGCGAAGCCTTCCAGCACGGCCTCGAGCAGGATGTGTCCGGCCCTTTTCAGGACACTGTCTCTGTAGGAAAAAGCAAAGAAATCCCTCTCGATCCGGACGATTTCCCCAGAGAGGGTGAGAATCCGCGCCTCCTTCAGGGCCTGTCCGATGGCCTGGTCGAAGGCCCCCGCATTCCCGTAGACCGCCCCGCCGATTGTGCCGGGGATGCCGACCAGGAACTCCAGCCCACCCAGCTCCTGGTCCAGGCAGAAAGTCATCAGCTCTTCCAGCGTGGAACCGGAGCCGACAGCGATGCGAGAGGCGCCCTCCATCCGGATCCCCTTGACCGCGTTGCGCAGGATCAATCCACGGAATCCCAGGTCATCGAAGAGCAGGTTGTATCCTCCCCCGATGATCCGGTGGCGCAGCCCTGCTTCCCGGGCGAAAAGCGCCGCCCGAACCAGCTCATCCTCTCCAACAGCCTCGAAAAAATAATCGGCGGGGCCGCCGATCCGGAAGTGGGAGTAGTCTTTCAGGCTGACCTCTTCCTTCGGAGGCCGGCCCACATGGGATCGAAATCGCTCAGAGAAATTCTGCAGCGCCATAGGGGCATTGTATACCAAAAAACAGAAACCATAAAGCCTCTCGCCTCAGGCGCTTCTGCGGCAGGGTCCTGGCGCGGAAGGGCTGGATATTTGGCACGCTTTTTGCTAGTATATATATCTTGTAGATGCAGTCGTAGTCTCTATACACTTCCGCGTTGACATTTTTCAGATGGGACGCTAATTTGAGAGACTAAACGCAAATAAACATTGAAGGAGAGGCCAGCAATGAAAAAGACAGCCCTCATCGCGATCGCCTTAGTGCTCTTCGCCTACTCACCCCTGCTTGCACAGGACCCGGCCAACGATGAATACATCAAAGCAATGACCAGCAATGACCAGGGAGAGCGGGTCAGGCTGCTCAAGGATTGGCTCAACCAATACGGAGCCGGCCATCAGTATGAAAACTTCGCCAACGCCACCATATGCACAGCGGCATATACCGGAAAAACCGCAGCAGACGCCATCAAATATGGAGAAAAAGCCCTCTCGATCGGGGGCCTGGACGACAGCACCAAGGCTCAGGTCCTGGTTCAGCTCGCCTCGGTCTCCCTCCAGCAGAGCCCGTCCAAAGCCAGGGATTATGCCGGCCAGCTGATCCAGGCTGCGACCGCCGCCAAGGGGAAAAAGGAACAGGAAGGCCAGGCCCAGGTCTGGAACCAGCTGATCGGAGCCGGACACTACATCCAGGCCGAGGCCTACAAGAAGGAAAGCAACGCCAAGAGCGCCCTGGATGCCTACCTGCAGTCCTACAACATCCTCAAGTCCAAGGAGATCGCAACCTCCCTGGCCCAGATCGGCAAATCGCTCTATGACAGCAAGGACTATGCAGGAGCTGAGAAGGCCTTCAAGGTCGCCGTCCCCGCCCTGGGTGATTTCGGGAGCGTCACTCTCTATGCCAAAACCCTCCACCGGGCAGGGAAAAAACCCGAGGCTCTCAAATATTACAAGGAATCCTACAACAAGAGGAAGACCGGCGAGGTGGCCTACAACATCGGGCTACTTTTGGCGCCCCAGGCCCAATCGAACGCCGGCGTGGCCCAGGAAACCATCCAGTACCTCCTGGATGCCAGCTTCCTCTCTCAGGCGAACTCAGAGAGGGCCATGAAGATGGCCGAGGGCCTCTACTTCCACCACAACCCGGAATACAACAGGAAGGTGCAGGAGATCCAGGCCAGGATGCCGGATCTGGAGGCACTGACCAAAGAGTATAACGACAAATTCGGTGAGAAGGACGTGGACGACCTTTCATCCGCGGAGAAGGGCGAGATGGATTCCCTGCTGGGCTTGATCGAGATCGAGCAGAAAGAGGTCGAGAAGCTCCAGGCCGAGCAGCAGGCGGCCCTGGGAAAATTCACCCAGATGGTCGAGCAGACCAAACAGAAGCTCGGCGTGAAGTAAGGCCAACATCGAGTCGAAACCAAGCCGGTCCTTCGCTGCGAGCGAAGGCCGGCTTTTTTTTTGTGGGAGACCGCCCCTGCTGCTCGTTGCAGTTTTGTCGGAGTTTTTATATCATCGGGATAGAATGAGGGAGGGCACGGCGTGAGCAAGATCCAGACCAGGGGCCAGGCGGCAAAACAGGTCCGCAGGCTGCGGGATGAGATCATCTATCACGAGAAAAAATACTACCGGGACAGCGATCCTCAGATCTCCGACCAGGAGTTCGACCTGCTGGTTAAGGAACTCGGGGCACTGGAGGCACGCTATCCCGAGCTGCTGACTCCCGATTCTCCCACGCAGCGCGTCGGTGAACAACCCCAGGAGGGCTTCGCTTCCGTGGAACATGCGACCCCCATGCTCAGCCTGGATAACTGCTACAACACGGATGAGCTGAGCGAGTTCGAGGAACGGATCCGGAAGGTCATTCCGGACGAAGAGCTGGAGTATGCGGTGGAACTCAAGATCGACGGCCTGGGCATCTCCATCATCTACCGTGATGGGAGCCTGGCACAGGCCGTGACACGTGGGGATGGGATCCGAGGAGACGATGTGACCTCCAACGTCCGGACTATCAAGAGCCTCCCCCTCTCCATCAGCCAGACCGGTGAGGTTGAGGTGCGTGGCGAGATCTTCATGCCCTTTGCCTCGTTCCGCGCCCTCAACCAGGAACGCGAGGAGGGCGGAGAGCCCCCCTTCGCTAACCCGAGGAACGCCGCGGCCGGATCCATCCGCATGCTGGATCCACAGGAAGTCGCATCCCGCAGGCTGGATGCCTTCCTGTACACTCTTTTTCTGGCCGGCGGTGAGATGGACAGCCAGTGGGAAAGCCTTGAAGGGCTGCACGAGCTGGGATTCAAGACCAATCCGCGCTCCCGACTCTGCGGCAGCCTGGAAGAGGTCATCAACCTCTACCAAAGCCTGATCGATGAGCGGGATCACCTGGATTACGATGTGGATGGGATCGTGATCAAGATCAACTCCAGCGAGCAGCAGCGCCGCCTGGGACAGACGAGCAAGTTCCCGCGCTGGGCCATCTCGCTCAAGTTTCCCGCGCGCCAGGCCACCTCCCGCATACTGGACATCACGATCCAGGTGGGCCGCACCGGGGCCCTCACACCGGTCGCCTCCCTGGAGCCGGTCAAGCTCTCCGGCACAACCATCAGCCGCAGCACGCTGCACAATGAGGATGAGATCCGGCGCAAGGACATCCGCATAGGTGACACGGTATTGATCGAACGGAGCGGTGACGTCATTCCCAGGGTAGTCTCCGTCATGAAAGAGCGGAGGAGCGGAGGAGAGAAAGAGTACAAATTCCCGACCACATGTCCCGTCTGCGGGACCAGGACGTTCCGCCCTGAGAACGAAGCCGTGGCCCGCTGTATAAATCACTCCTGCCCGGCAATCGTGAGGGAATCTGTACTGCATTTCGCCTCCCGCCGCGCCATGAACATCGAGGGGCTGGGGGAGGCGCTGGTGGATCAACTGCTCGAGTCCGGTCAGGTCCACGAGATCCCTGATCTGTACGACCTCGGCCTGGAAGGGCTGGAACAGCTGGAGCGGATGGGCCGCAAGAGCTCGGAAAACCTGCTGGAGGAGATCGAGAGGTCACGCCGCAGCGACCTCTCCCGTTTGATCTTCGCCTTGGGTATTCGCTATGTCGGGGAAAGGACCGCACAGATATTGGCCGAACACTGGGGATCGATGGACCGGCTCGCGCAGGCGCCTCTTGAGGAACTCATGGAGATCGAAGATGTGGGGCCCAAGGTCGGCGAGAGCATGGTCTTCTTCTTCCAACAGCCCGGAAACCGGGCCCTCATCGAAAGCCTGCGGGCCGCCGGGCTGAATTTTTCCGCCGCTCCCGTGACCGACGTGAGCAAGAGGCCTCTGGAGGGGAAGACATTCGTTCTGACGGGATCCCTCAAGGAGATGTCCCGGCAGCAGGCCAGGGCCAGGATCGAGGCCCTTGGGGGAAAGGTCACCTCCTCACTCAGCGCCCGCACCGGTTTTCTGGTGGTCGGCACCGAGCCGGGTTCCAAGCTCCAGGCCGCAAAAGAGTTGGGTACGGTTCAGCTGTACGAAGGGGAATTCCTGGAGTTGATCTCGGGCTGAAGCTCGTTATTTCTTCTTGAAAAAGCCTTTTTTCAGCAGGTTTTTCAGGCCCTGGGTATCCATCGACAGCAGGCTCTTTATACCCTTTTTCTCGCCTTTGCCTTCCAGTTCCTGCATCTCCTTCAGGGCAGCGCGACAATCGGGGTCCACATGGAGGGCCTTGCTGAAATATTTTTTGGCCATGACCGGCATGCCTTCTTTCCTGTACATCGCCCCCAGTCCCGCGTAGGGATCCGCGCTCCAGGGCTCCATCTCGATGGCCTTATTGAAATTATCCACGGCCTTCCTGTGGTAGTCCGGCAGCTTGGCCTGTGTCATGGCCAAGAGGAGATAGTAGCGGCTCTTGTGGGAATCCAGCCGCACAGCCTCCTGCAGGAGGATGAGAGCCTCGTCAAAACGGGTCTGGTCGAAGAGCGTCTTCCCCTGGCGGAACTTGACCTCGGCCCGCTTTTCGGTGTCCCGGACGTCTCGGCCTCCCGAGCTGGGCTTTGACTTCTTTTTGTCATAGGTCGCTTTCTTAACCTCATCACTCAAAGTATGGTAGGCCTTGGTGATGGTGTCGAATACCTCGTCGATCTTTTCCTTGATCCCGGCATCCAAGTCCCGGTCAAAGAGATCGGGATGGTATTTTCGGGCCAGCTGGAAGTAGGATTTCTTGATCTCTGCAGGCTCGGCGTCGTTGTCGACCTCCAACACCTGATAGTAGTCGAGGTCGGACATGCGATCGCTCATGGCCAGGACTTCCTGGAGCTGCGCATTGTCATCCCGCTCCCCTGGATCGCCCTTCGGAGAGGCTGATGGGGGCTGAGTCCAGGCACGCGCCTCACCTTCCAGCTCGATCAGGTTCAGGCAGTAGAAGAGGAAGATGCTCTTCCAGAAGTTGTCTCCACTGAATCCGCCGTACTCGAGCACGGCGTCCGTGGTCCGTTCGCTGTTGATGGCCTCGAAGATCTCCTTTTCTTCTTCCGTGAGCTGGAGGGAAAACGACTTGTCATGCTGTTTCGGTGTCCTGGTTGCAAGGAAATTCTTCATGTAAGGATCGAATTTCATGCGCCGAATCCCATCCTCGATCAGGTTCGGAGTGGGGATCTTGACATCGAAGGTCTCCCCCTCAAAGGGAGATCCCTCACGGAATTTGTAGCTGGCCTCGAATTCGGAGAACAGGTTCAAGGCGATCTCGCGGAACTGGTACATGAGGCCCTCGACCAGGCTCTCCTGCGTGAGGTGTCCCTCGGACACCAGGACCTCGCCGATCGTCCGTTTGGGCATGATGAATTCGTCGATCCTGCCGTAAACATCTTTGGACAGCTTCCCCGCACGGAACAGGACCTCGCCGATCAGTTCCGTGGGTTGGTTGGTCCTGGCATAGACCAGATTCCCGCCCTGAAAGTAGAGGTGTTTCCTGGTATATTCATGCTGAAAATACAGCTGTCCTACCTTCTTCCCCAGGTAGATGTCCTTGAGATAAAGGGCGATATGCTCCATAATTTTCTCTACGCTTACTTTCTGCTTTTCCCTATATATATATAATGTCGCTCATTTAATCAAATTATTCAATCTATTGCTCAGCCGCTGGAAAGATTAGTCGTACCAATGCAGTTTGAAAAGAAAAGGGGAATGTGTTAATTTTCCACACATGAAGATCGCCCTGGCCCAGATAGCGCCCCACCTGGGGAACCTGGACAAGAATTTCCGTATGCACAAAGAGCTGGTCGAAAAGGCGGGGTCGGCCGGTGCAGATCTCGTGATCTTCCCGGAGTTGAGTCTGACCGGCTATACCCTGCAGGACATGACCCAGGAGGTGGCCCTAAAGGTCGATACGGCCTCCCAGCTGGACGAATTCCGCACAATGAGCCGGGAGATCTCCATCGTGCTCGGCTTCGTCGAGGAAAAAGAAAGGGGGCTGTTCTTCAATTCCGCCGCCTATTTTTCCGAGGGCGAGCTGCTCCACGTGCACCGCAAGGTCTACCTCCCGACATACGGCATGTTCGAGGAAGCCAAGTTCTTCGCGCAGGGGAAAAACTTCCACACCTTCGACAATCCCTTCGTCCGCACAGGGATGATGATCTGCTACGACTTCCTGCACTACGGAGCCTGCTATCTGCACTTTGCAGGGGGCGCGGACATGATCATCGCGATCAGCGCGGCACCGGGGCGCGGCTTTGCCGATGGAGACGCCTACGCCACCAGCCACATGTGGGAGCTTATGGGCGAGACCATATCCCGCTTCTCCACTGCCTTTGTGATCTACTGCAACCGTGTCGGATTCGAGGACGGCAAGGCCTTTGCCGGCGGGTCTTTCATCTACAGTCCAGGAGGGGAACTGCTGACCAAGGCCTCCTACACAGAGGAAGAGCTCCTGATCCAGGACATCGACCTGGACTCGATACAGACCTGGCGCAAGAAGCTGCCCTACAGGAGGGACAACAAGCCGGAGATCATCCTCGAGGCCTTGAAGCGTATCGTGAGCCGCTATGAAGATTAATGCCGCGTTCGTAGAGAATATCCTCACCCGTTTCATTCGGACAGAGCTGTCCAGGTTCGGGTATGAGAACGGGATCCTGGGCCTCTCCGGAGGGATCGATTCTACGGTATCCGCCTTCCTCAGTGCACGTGCCCTGGGCCCGGAACACGTGATCGCCCTGCTCATGCCATACGGGGAGGCCTTTCAGAGGGACACCGAGGATGCCCGGACCGTGGCCGAGGCCCTGGGTATCAAGACAGAGCTCATCGACATCTCCCCCTCCGTCGATGCATATTATTCCCGGTTCGCGACCGACAACCGTGTGCTCAAGGGGAACAAGATGGCCCGGGAACGGATGTCCATCCTGTATGACTTCTCGGAGCGGGAAAAAGCATTGATCATCGGGACCAGCAACAAGACCGAGCTCCTGTTGGGATACGGCACGCTGCATGGAGACATGGCCTGCGCCATCAATCCACTCGGCGACCTGTACAAGACACAGGTCCGGGCATTGGGGCGGCACCTGGGAGTCCCGGACCAGATCCTGAATAAGGCGCCGACCGCGGGGCTGTGGGACGGGCAGACCGATGAGCAGGAGCTGGGGCTGCCTTATCATGAGATCGACGAGATCCTGTTCCACATGATCGACAAGCGGATCCCGAAGCAGGAGCTTCTGGACCGGGGATTCGAGGAGGCCAAGGTGGACCGCCTGATCCGCATGATCCGGGGATCCGAGTTCAAACGACGCATGCCGCCCATCGCCAAGATCTCGGAGCGCACCGTCGGCCACGACTTTCTTTACCCCTACGACCGGGACAAGTGAGACATGCCGACCCAGGAACCACCGGCATCGACACACGGTAAGCTTTACATCGTCGCCACTCCCATCGGCAACCTGGATGACCTGACCTTCAGAGCCCTGAAGACCCTGCAGGGGGTGGATGCCATCGCCTGTGAGGATACACGGCAAACCCGCAAGCTCCTCAACCGCTACGACCTGAGCAAGCCACTGCTGAGCTATTTCCAGCCGCGGGAAAAGCCTCAGGCGGAGGCCATCCTGGGACGGCTCAAGCAAGGGCGGGACGTGGCCCTGGTCTCCGACGCCGGCACTCCCGGCATTTCGGACCCAGGATTCCCCCTGATCCAGCGGGCCCTGGAGGAAGGCATCGAGGTGGTCCCCATCCCCGGAGCCTCCGCACTGACCGCCGCGCTGTGTGCGGCCGGCCTCCCCACGCACCGCGTCCTCTTCCTTGGATTCCCCCCGCCCAAGCAGCAGGCGACCCTCATGCTCCTCCGGTCACTGGGGGAGGAGGCTGCGACGCTGGTCTTCTATCTGCCGGCGCGCCGGCTGGATCGATTCCTGGAAGCGATCCAGGAACAATTGGGCCCCCGACGGATCGTGGTCGCCCGGGAGCTCACCAAGCTGCATGAGGAATTTCTCAGGGGCACGCCGGAATTGCTGCTAAAGCAGCTGCAGGGCCGGACCGCAAAGGGAGAGGTGACACTGCTCATAGAGGGCCTTTCCCGCAAGGCCAGATCCAAGCGCAAGCAAGACGTTTGATCCGCCGGAACCTGATTTCCTCAAGACAACACCGAGATTTCCTGAGAAGGAATAATGTTGCCCCAAATACTTGACATCTATACACTCAGGTATTATATTGTTACTGTGCTCATATTTAAGAGGTGTCAAAATGGCAATTATTCGTTGGGATCCATTCAGAGAGATGGTCACTCTTCGTGAGAAGATGAACCGGCTCTTCGAGGACGCCGTAGTAGGACAGCAGGAAGACAGGGAGCTTATCTCGAGTACCTGGTCACCGGCTGTCGACATCTACGAAACAGAGAACGATATCGTGTTGACGGCAGAGCTGCCCGGTATCGAGGATCAGGACATCGCCGTGAAGCTGGAAGACAATACCCTGACTCTCAAAGGGGAGCGCCTGTTTGAAAAGGAGACCAAGGAAGAGAACTATCATCGGATCGAAAGGTCCTATGGTTCCTTCTATAGGTCCTTCACAATCCCCCACTACGTGGATCAGGAAAAGATCAAGGCCGAGCATGAGCACGGCGTGTTGAAGATATCCCTACCCAAAAAACTGGAATCCAAGCCCCGAGCGGTCCGCGTCGTCAAGCCAGAAAAGAAAGATAAGCCTGTCGAAAAACAGGGCAAGAAGTAATCCAGATCAAGCAGCAAAGACGCCTCCGGTGGCCCATACCGGGGCCGTTTTTATTTACAGCCCCGCCCCTCAAGCCTGGGCCAGGGTGATGGCACGAACCTCTCTGGCACCGGACTCGAGAAGAGTGCGGCTGCATT
This sequence comes from uncultured bacterium, assembly GCA_965533275.1. Taxonomy (GTDB): domain Bacteria; phylum Acidobacteriota; class Aminicenantia; order Aminicenantales; family Aminicenantaceae; genus JAUXEH01. The sequence goes on along the minus strand of CBESWG010000062.1, from coordinate 863 downwards.
CCCGGATCGTGGAACCGGTCGTAAACACATCATCCACCAGGATAACAACCTGGCCCGAAAAATTCGCCTCCCCCTTGACGGCAAAAGCTCCCTTCAGGTTTTCCCTGCGTAAATCTCCGGTGAGCGAGGTCTGCGGGAGGGCGTCCCGCCTCCTCATGAGCCCTTTCCTGTTGAGCCGGATGCCGGAGAGGACAGACAGCTCTCGCGCAAGCAGCTCGGCCTGGTTGAATCCCCGCTGTTTGAGACGGCGTGGATGCAGGGGCACAGGCACCAGGGCCTGGGCCTCCCACCACAGGCCCTCCTCACCTTCCAGGCTCGCATAGAGGAACCGGGCCAGATCCCTCCCCAATATCCACAGCTTCTGATATTTGAAAAGCAGGATGAGGTCCTTTGCCGCTCCCCGATAGTGGCAGGCCGAGCGGTGACGGACAAAAGGAGGAGCCGCTTGAACGCAGGCAGGACAGACGTGCGGATCAGCGGAACCGGGATAGAACCGTCCGCAGCACAGACAGAAAGCCTCAGTCTCGGGCTGGAGATGCTCCCAGCACTCCCCGCATACCAGCCGGTCTCCCGGCTTCTCGAGCAGAGCGGAGCATATATGACAAAACGAGGGGAAGAGGACCAGCTCCAGAAGTCTTAGGAGCCCTGCTCTTCCTTTTCCTGACAGACGATACAATGCGGTGTCCAGGGGATCACGTCAAGACATTTTTCCCAATGCTCTTGCCACAGTCTTCACACAGTCCGTATTCCGGGGTCTCCAGGCGCTTCATGGCCTCATCGATCTTTCCCAGGCGCTCCCTCTCCGCGCTCGAGAGGCTCATCAGGAACTCCTTGGTGTAGGAGCTTTCGGCCTTGTCGCCCAG
>CBESWG010000061.1:0-16866 GCA_965533275.1 uncultured bacterium | reverse complement strand
TGATCAGGCTCACGAGCGGGAAGGACAGCTTGAAATTGAGGGCCACCCGGAAATCGGTCGTATCGGAGCCCATCTCCTCAATCCCCCGGATGTAGTCGCTCAGGTCACCGTAGTTCATCTGTCCCGGTTCTTTCCACTCGCTCAGGAAGAAGGCCCGGTCTTCAGCCAGGGTCAGGGGCAGCTCCTCCTGCCGCAGGAAGTTCTGCGGGAGCCCATCCACGAAGTCCAGGGACCAGCAGTTCACGAGGGAGAGCTCCCGGCCCCGCAGGACTCCCTTTTCCGCAAAGATCCTGCGGTTGATCCGCCAGGCATCGGGGTCGACGTCCAGGATGGTCAGCTGGCTGAACGTGTCGGCGATGCTGTCAAAGTGCCGGTAGTGGAAAACCCGGGTCCTCTCCTTCCCCACGATCCAGCGCCGGTCGACGCGGCTGGTGCTGCGGGGTGGGACATCCACGATCCGGTTCCAGACCTCCTCAGCCTTGCGGTTCGTGCCGGGCAGGATGTTTTCCTGCAGGTAGAAGGAGGTAAAGCAGACCACACCGGCCATCATGACCACGGGGAGCGCCACTCGGTAGAGGCTCACCCCACAGGCTTTCATGGCGGTGATCTCGTTGAACTTGGTCAGGATCCCCAGGCTCAACAGGGTGGCGATCAGCGCACTTACGGGGAGGACATAGTGCATGTACTGCGGCAGCTTGAACCAGAGAAACTCCAGAAACATCGAGAGGGACTTGCCGTGCTGATAGACATCGGCGACACGCTCGAAGAAATCGATGATGATGAAAACAGCCATCAGGCTGAAGAAGCCGAGGGCGAAGATCGCCAGGTACTTCCGGATGATATAGCGGTCCAGTATCGAGGGGAAACGGAGCCGGGGACGCGGAAGACGCAGGATCCGGCGGCGCGGGGGGGGGCCGGCAAGGGGCCTGGGCCTCGACCACATGCGCTTCAGCCTCGAGAACAGGGCCCACTCCCTGTGGGAAGTGACGAAGAAATAGAGGCCGCACAGTGCCAGCAGGATGTTGGGACCCCACATGCCCAGCCAGGGGGCCATGTGGCCCTCGACAGCCAGGTTTTCCCCACCCGTGATGAGGACATAATAGACCGTTATGATCGCGATGCTGATCGTGAAGCCGCTGGTGCGGCCGCCCTTGCGGGTGGTGGCACCCAAGGCGATCCCGAGCAGGGCGAAGATGAAACAGGCGAAGGGCAGCGCGAACTTTTTGTGGATCTCGATCCAGTGCCTTCTCAGGTCCCGCACCTTCCAGGAGGGGGGGGCCGAGGCCTGCCCAGCCTCGGGTGGGACCTCCAGCTCTGCTCGGAGGGCGGAAGCCCCCTCCCACAGCTCACGGATGTCCTTCTCCCGGACACGCTTCACATCTGAAGTCGAGGCGAAGAAGTTCCCCACGTCCAGCTCCACCTCGCGGTGTTCGAAGGACGTGACCTGATATTCCTCGGGATTCTGAGAGTGGTAGGTGTGCACCCGGCCCTTGAAGAGCTCCAGGACGGCGCGCTTCTCCTCTCCGAACACCCGCATGAGGGCCCTCTCCGCGAACACCTCAGCCGGGAGCCGGCCCTCCTCGGTGATGTGCACGAAGACGTTCTGCCAGGACTTGTCCGGCGCCACTTCCTGTATATACAGAACGGTCCCCGGAATCCTCTCATTGAATTCGCGTGGAGTGATCTCGAACTGGACGCGGGTCAGCACGGAGCTGACAAAGGTCCTGACGAACTGGTAGTTGGCGCGGGGGGTGCTGTAGAGGAGGAGGAAGGATGTCACGAGCCAGCCGCAGAACGAGAAGATCAGCACGGGACGAAGCAGCCGCCGGTTGGATATTCCCAGCGTCTTGAAGGCTGTCACCTCCGAATCCGAAGACAGGCGGCTCAGGCCGGCCAGGATCCCCATGAGCACGGACATGGGCACCGTGAACGCCAGCATGGCCGGGATGAGATAAAGAAGCAGGGACAGGACGGTCTTCAGCTGGATACCCCGGTCGATGAAATACTCCGACAGCAGAAGGATCTGGTTCATCAGAAGCACGAAGGTGTACACCAGGAGGCCCAGTGCAAAAGGAGGGAAAAGCTCCTTGAGAATATACCGGTCGAAGAGTTTGATCACTGCTCCCCTTTATAGCATAAACCCAACGCCGGTTCTATAACCAAGCATGCCCATAATGAGAGAGGATTTCTGACAAAAGATGCGGCGACCATCGCAGATCCAGCCTTTCCGAACCGTTACCCGAGGGAATCCGTGAGGACGCCGAGGATGTCTGATCCCACAAAAAAAAAGCCCCGGGCCGAAGCCCGGGGCTTGAGATTCCTTCTGAAAAAAGAAAGGGTTGAAGCCTAGTACATGCCGCCGCCGGGAGGCATGGGAGGCATATCCGATTTGTCTTCCGGGATCTCCGATACCAGTCCCTCGGTGGTCAGCAGCAGGCCTGCGATGCTCGAGGCATTCTGGAGCGCTGTGCGGACGACCTTGGTGGGGTCGAGCACGCCGCCCTTGACGAGGTCCTCGTATTTCTCGGTCAGGGCGTTGAAACCAAAGTCTTTCTCTTTCTGTTCCTTGACCTTCTCTACGATGATGGACCCTTCTTGTCCGGCGTTGCGGGCGATCTGGCGCAGGGGCTCTTCCACCGCGCGCTTGATGATGTTCACGCCGATCTGCATGTCTCCGTCCAACGCGAGCTTGGCCAGGGCCTTCTGGCTGCGCAGCAGGGCCACGCCGCCGCCGGGGACGATTCCTTCCTCGACCGCGGCCTTGGTGGCGTGCATGGCATCTTCCACTCGGGCCTTCTTCTCTTTGAGCTCGGTCTCGGTGGCGGCCCCGACTTTGATGAGGGCGACACCTCCGACCATCTTGGCCAGCCGTTCCTGGAGCTTCTCGCGGTCATAGTCCGAGGAGGTGTCCTCGATCTGGGTCCGGACCTGCTTGATGCGGGCCTTGACCTCGTCTCCGCTGCCCTTGCCCTCGACGATGGTGGTGTTGTCTTTGTCCACCACGATCTTCTTGGTCTCACCCAGCCAGTCCACGGTCACGTTCTCGAGCTTGACACCGATGTCCTCGGTGATCACGCGGCCGCCGGTCAGGACAGCGATGTCCTCCAGCATGGCCTTGCGCCGGTCACCGAAACCAGGCGCCTTGACCGCTACGCACTGGAAGGTGCCCTTCAGCTTGTTGACGACCAGTGTGGCGAGGGCCTCGCCTTCCACGTCCTCGGCGATGACCACTAGGGGGCGGCCCATCTTGGCGATGTTCTCGAGCAGGGGAAGGAACTCGCGCAGGTTGCTGATCTTCTTCTCATAGAGCAGGATCACGGGATGCTCGAGCACGACTTCCATGCGGTCCGGATCGGTGATGAAGTAAGGGGACAGGTAGCCGCGGTCGAACTGCATGCCTTCCACGATCTCCATGTTGGTGTCCAATCCCTTGGCCTCTTCGACGGTGATGACGCCGTCCTTGCCGACCTTGTCCATGGCCTCGGCAATGATCGCGCCGATGGATAAGTCGTTGTTGGCTGAGATGGCGCCGACCTGGGCGATCATCTCGCCGCTGACTTCGCGGCTCAGGTCTTTGAGGCCATCCACGATGACTCCAACGGCCTTGTCGATCCCCTTCTTGATCAGAGTGGGATTGGCGCCGGCCGTGACATATTTGAGCCCCTCGGCATAGATGATCTGGGCCAGGACCGTGGCGGTCGTGGTCCCGTCACCGGCCACATCGGAAGTCTTGGAAGCGACTTCCTTGACCAGCTGGGCACCCATGTTCTCGATGGGATCCTCGAGATCGATCTCCTTGGCCACGGTCACACCGTCTTTGGTGCTCGTGGGGGATCCGAACTTCTTCTCCAGTACGACGTTCTTGCCCCGGGGGCCGAGGGTCTCTTTGACCACGTTGCTCAGCGTATTCACACCCCGCAGCAAAGCCTGTCGGGCTTCGTCGCCTAAGGTTATTTGTTTTGCCATTTTCAATCTCTCCTTGATACCGTAATATTTGTTGGGTTAGGAGATCTTTGCCAAGATCTCTTCTTCGCGCACGATCACGTGCTCTTCACCATCGACGGTCACATCGGTGCCGCTGAACTTTCCGATCAGGACCTTGTCACCGGCCTTGACCTCGAGAGGGATGACCTTATCGCCATCGATACGGCCATTGCCGACCGCGATCACTTTCGCTTCCAGGGGTTTTTCCTTGGCCGTGTCCGGGATGATGATCCCGCCCTTGACCACTTCCTCCTCTTCGAGCCGCTTGAGCAGCACTCTGTCATACAAAGGCTTAACTTTCATGATAAATACCTCCAAATTAGGATTATTGCTTGTTAGCAGTTTAGATGTACGAGTGCTAATATAGAGGATATCCCCCCTGTTGTCAAGCAGAATTTGTGAAAAATTAGCACTCTGGTAAATTGAGTGCTAATCCATCAGGTTCCAAGTGCGCGGTTGGGTCCGGCTAGTCCAGATCCAGGGATTTGCACAGGTTGTGCAGAGTGTTGCGATGGACACCCAGGGCCCGGGCCATCCGGGTCTTGTTGCCGTTATATTTCTTGGAGGCGGTCAGGATGTAGAGCTTTTCAAATTCCCGCAAGGCGTCCCGCAAGGGCAGTTCGTTCTCGACGAGGTCCTTGGCCAGCAGCTTCATCTTGGCATTGATGGTCAACCGCTCATATTCGTGTGACATCCTCCCCCTCCTCGCTGAAAATATCTTCGTAGGCGACGGAAAATGCGTCCTTCAATTCCTCGGGGATAAGATCGATGAGGCCCCGTGTCACCTCCACGCAGGGCGGGGCCAGGAGCGAACTCCTCAGAGCCTCGCTGCTGACCGGGAATACCAGCATGGCGAAGACCAGGATCCCGCAGATCAGAGCACCCTTGAGCAGCCCCAGCCCTCCCCCTATGAGATGGTTGAGGAATTTGAGAGGCCCCTTGATGACTTTCGAGAACATGCGCCCGATCAGCCAGCCCGCGGTCAGCACGGTCAGGAAGATCAGGATAAATCCCAGGAAGCCGGCCACGGCCTGATCCTTGATCAGGGTCTTGAATGCGCTCGCCACCACAGAGTAGAACGCCAGCGCCAGGATGAGTCCCACGATCACGGCCAGGATCCCGACGACCTGCCGCACGAGTCCTCTGATGATGCCCAGGATCAGGGCGGTCACCAGGATGAGCAAGAGGACGATATCCAACCAGTTAAACGCCATTTACGGCCTCCTTTTCTCCAATTCCTCGACCATCGCATACGTCCCGTTCCGCTGCGATCCGAAGGGGATGTGGGGCTTGATGCTGCCGTGGAAATCCGAGCCGGCAGTGGCGACCAGGTCGAATTCCAGGGCCAGAGCAGAATACGTGTTCGTCTCCTCCTCATCATGGTAGGAGGTGTACACCTCCAGGCCCTGCAGCCCTTCCGCCTTGAGGGCGCAGAGGTCTTCCCGGGTGACCTGCTGAAAGGACGCCCCGGGATGGGCCAGGACGGGGACTCCCCCGGTAGCCGGCACCTCCGCCAGCACCTCGAGCAGGCTGATATTGCGTCGCGGGACAAATGCCGGCCGGCCCTCAGCAAAATAGTCCTTGTAGAATGCATAAGGAGCGATCAGGGCGTTGTCCCCTTGAAGATAGCGGTCGAAAACCGGATCCCCGCTCCCTCCCCCCCCTACCTTTCGCAGTACGACCTGGGCGATGGTCACTCCCAGGGGTGCGAAGGGGGCCGACTCCGCCTTCACTTCCTCCCACGTCAGATCGAATCCCAGGTCGCGGAGCCTGCTCACCCGCTCCTGCGCCTCGAGAAAACGCCCCTCTCTCACCCTCACGATAATCGAAACGAGCAGGGGGGATTCCCAGTCGATAAAGGGGAGCAGCAGATGGAACTCCCGTCCTTCATACCGTGTGGTCAGCTCGATGCTGGGTATGACCTCCACACCCTCTTCTTTCCCCAGGCTGATTGCCTCGGGGTAGGCAGCGGTGGTGTCATGATCGGTGATGGCGATCGCATCCAGGCCCGCCTCCCGCGCCATGGGCACGATACGCTGGACCGGAAGGTCTCCATCGCTGCTCTTGTGGGAATGAATATGCAGGTCGACACACCCGGACATTACAGCTCGTCTTTGCCGGTCAGCAGTCGGAAGATCTCCCGGTAGCGCTCCGCGGTCTGCTCGATGATGGAGTCCGGGAGTTGGGGGGGATCCGACTGCTTGTCCCAATCCGTGCTCTCGAGATAATCCCGGACAAACTGTTTATCCAGGCTGGGCTGCGATTGTCCGGGGGAATAGGTCGAGACCGGCCAGAAACGAGAGGAATCTGGTGTGAATATCTCATCCACCAGCATGATCCCTCCCTCATAGATCCCGAACTCGAACTTGGTATCCGCGATGATGATGCCTTTGGACAAGGCATGCAGCGAGGCCTTTTGGTAGAGATCGATGCTGATCTTCTTTATCTTCTGGGACAGTTCCGTCCCGACGAGCTTCTGCATCTCCTTGAACGAGATGTTGATGTCATGTCCTTCTTCTGCCTTGGTGGCCGGTGTGAAGATGACCTCTTCCAGGCGATCGCCCAGCTGGAGGCCGGGAGGCAGTTTGACACCGCTGGTCTTACCGCTGGCAAGGTAGTCTTTCCATCCGGACCCGGTCAGATATCCACGGACCACGCACTCCACGGGAAAGACCTCGGTCTTTTTCGCCAGCATGGACCGTTTTTCCAGGAGCGGCGCATGTTTCCGCAGCTGGGACGGGTATTCCTCCACCTCGGTGCTCACCATGTGATTGGGACAGATGAGCGACGTGTACTCGAACCAGAACCTGGAGAGCTGGGTCAGGACCTTGCCTTTGTCAGGGATGAGGGAAGGGAGCACATAGTCAAAGGCGGAGATCCGGTCGGAAGCCACGATGAGGACGTGATCCTCCACTTCATAGACCTCGCGGACTTTCCCCTTCTTAAAAAGCTTGAGTTCCGGGATGTTCGTGTCGGACAGGTTTTCGTTCATATTCGCCTCGAAACCAAAACCGGGACAGGAATTTGCCGGGAGTCAGGGGCACCTGCCGATGAAATTCAGGAGTCTCCCTGCCTTCTGTGCGTCCCGCCTGTAAGAGTATAGGTTTTTTTCACAATGCGTGCAACAGCTAAAGGAAAAAATATTGGCCTCTTTGAGACCCGCTCGGGACAGCTGGAACCGGTTGGCCGCCCTGAGGTCAAAGAGATGTTTTCCAGGTGTATCGCGGAGCGGGCGGAGCACGTCCGCAGGATAACCTCTCCTCGCAAAGGCGCTCCGGACATCCTCGTCGACCTCATAGCAGGCCTGGGCGATGCAGGGCCCCAGCGCCGCGGTCAGATCTTCGGGGATGGAACCGAATTCCTTGTGCAGCGAGCGCACCACGTTCCGGAGGATCCCCATTGCGGTGCCCCTCCATCCGCAGTGGACCGCGGCCACCACGCCCCGCTTCCTGTCTGAGAGGAGCACGGGAAGGCAGTCGGCGGTCCGGATCACCAGCAGGATCCCTCTCCGGTCAGACATCATGGCATCCCCTGCCAGCGGACCCTCCGGTGGAAGACCTGTCAGGATGTGAGTGGAGTCCGAGTGCTTCTGATCGAGAAAGACGCTGCACATGCCCCGTTGGGCCGCCTCCTTCTCCAGGACGGGCAGGGATAGCTCCCGCGTCCCGAAGCCGTGCCAGACCTCAAGCTCGCTGGCAAATTCTGGAGAGGAGCAGAAAAGGTCCCCGAGGCGCTCTCCCATGATGGATCAATCCGGCGAAGTGAAGGCCTCGAAATTGAAGTGTCGGAAGTGCTCGATCACATCCTGGATGAGGGCCGATTTGTCCATTTTTAAAACTTCGCGAGGAGCGATCTTTTCCATGAACGGCAGATCGGCCTCCTGGAAAGGGCTGGATCTGTTCTTCCGTCCCCTCACCCTCAGCTGGAGGGTCAGTTCCAGGGAATTCTTGGGGAGCCGGATGATATACTGAAGGTTCTCTATGCGCGACTTGGGAAAGAATATGTGGAGCGTGATGGCCCGGTCCCGCTGCCGTTTGACAGAAGTCCGGATGCTGTACTGTTTCAGTTCCTCTTCCAGACTCTCGAAAGCCGGCTCGACAATGAATTCACAGAACTGGTTGAAATTATCCATGGATTCCTGCTTGCTCTCTTGGAGGATGCGCATCTCCTCGAAATAATTTGCCAGGTTCAGTTTCCAATCGACCATCGGGGGTATCCTCAGGGTTTTGCTTCGCCGCCTATTCTAGCACAACTCTTCCTGCTCTGTCATGAGGGTTGCCTTGTTCCCTCTGTCTTCACCAGGGACCCACCCAACCACCCCATGGGTTCAGACAGAACGAACAAGGCAGAAGCAACCGACTTCGACTCTAATTTGAAACAGCGGAAATAAGGCAATGGTTACGTGCTTCCAGATCAGTTGTCGCCGAAGACCCCCCTTGCCGCCGACTCCTCCCACTAATCCTTGAAAAAGGATGACACATATCTTCAGCCCCACTTTTTCCGCTATAGCAATCACAAAACTATGCTTTAGGCGGGAGGCTGGGGTGGAGAGATGGCGGAGGTTGGAAGGCGGACTAAGATAATGCAGAGGGCAAAAACACATAGCGCCAGCCCTATTCTATATGCCTGAGCCCATGGGGTGGTTGGGTGGGTCCCTGGCGAAGGAATATTGAATAGGGCTACGCCTCTAATAGCGGTAGCGGGCCAGGGAAAGCAGGACCTTCTCCTTGAAAGGCGTGTAGGGATGCCACCAGAACCTGGGGCGGGAACTCCATCCCGGATGGGAGGAGATCCAGCGACTCTGCACGGCCTCATGCAGGGAAAAATTGGAAAACAGGCTCCCCTGCCCGGTCTTGCCCTGTCCTCCCCAAGGCAGGCCTGGAAGGCCGAAGCTGGAATCGTTGGTCCAGATCATGCGGCTCTGAAGGGAGCCGGCCAGCCGCAGGGCCCTGCGCCCGTCCCTGGTCCAGACTGAGGCGCCCAGGTCCAGGCCCCTCCGGTTGAAATCGTCCACGGCATCCTCCAGCTGTGGGACGGGCGCGATGGCCACCAGGGGCCCGAATATCTCCTCTCTGAATACCTTCATGTGTGACGCGGCATTCGTGATGACGGTAGGAGGCCATGCTCCATGTCCCGAGTTTTCAGGCTGGAGGGGCTTACCTCCCGTGGGAACCACGGCTCCATGGGAGCGAGCATCTGCGATTAGATCTTCGAATCGGTCGATCTCCTGTGGAGCGTAGACACGAGGGCCCGCACAGTTCCCCGGCTCCAAAGCAAGGGCCTCGACCCTGCGGACGAAGCGCTCACAGAACTCCCCCGCGACCTCCTGCTCCACACAGATCCTCTCGGTCGCCACACACGACTGGCCCCGGGTATAGAAAGAGCTCCAGGCAAGGCCTGTGGCCGCCAGGTCCAGGTCCGCCTCCCGGCCCACAAAAGCCGCACTCCCCCCACCCATCTCCAGGACGCGGGGTTTGGCATGCCGGGCGCACAGCGCATTCACAGCAGCGCCACCCGCCCGTCCCCCGAAGAAAAAGACCTTCCGGATGGCCGGATGTTCCACCAGCCGCGCCCCTACCTTTGCATCGCCGGAAAAAACAGCAGCGGCTCCGGCCTCCTCCAGCCCTGACCTGCGCAGCAGGTCGGCCAGCCAGGGGCCAACCAGCGAGGATTCCTCGGCCGGCTTGAGCAGGACGGAGTTCCCGGCCAGGGCCAGATAGATCAGCGACATCAGGCCCAGAGAAAACGGGAAGTTCCGGGGAGCGAGTACCAGCACGGTTCCCAACGGTTCAAAGTGCAGCCGCGTCTTCTTCTGCCAGAAGCCGGGGCTCCAGCAGGATACCCTACGCGGGGCGAGCCAGCGCGGCATGTGTTTCTCGCTGAAGCGGGCCATCTCCAGGACTGCGAGCACCTCCTGGGACAGGGATTCCATCAGGGCCCGCCCGCGCTCCTGGGATATGGCTTCCGCGATCGGCCTCGCTTCTCGCGACACCAAGGCCCGCAGCTTCCGGATCGCTGCCCGCCTCTGTCCGATGGGGAGGCCGCGCCAGGACCGGTGCCTCTCTTCGAGGGCCAGGAGTGGGGCATCCCATCCCAGGCCTCCCTCCACAATCCGCTGCTCCGCCATACCACCCTCCTTTCAGATCACATCCCGCCGCAGCATGTCGCTGAACGTTTCCCTGTGGCGCAGGATCCGGGTCTCGGAGCCCTCCAGCAGAAGAACGCCCGGGCGGGGTCCCGCAAAGTTGTTGTTGAACGGGACCATGTAGGCGCCGGCATCCAGCAGGGCCAGGCGATCCCCTGGAGCGAGGAGAGGGAGCCTGGCGCCTCGAGAGAGAGTGTCCATGGTGGAGGGCAGGCTGCCGAGCACCGAATAGGTGCGGCGGGTCCCGTTCCCTTCCCGAAGAGGCATGAGGCGGTGATGTTCGGTCCAGAGCACCGGCGACAGGCTCATGGCTCCGCCGTCACACAGGAGATACTGCTGCCCGCCCGGCCGCTCCACGGTTTCCCGGATGGAGACGACCAGGACCTGAGCAGGCCCCGACAGGATGCGGCCCGGCTCCAGCTGGATCTCCTGCAGGGGGACCGATGCCTTGCGCAGACGGGCGAAGGTCTCGGCCAGATGTGAGGCCACCTCCCGCAGGAGGACCTCCTGGGGGGAGGGGCCTTCCGGCCCGGCAGAGTGCCGAACCATCCTGCGCGCCAACTGCGGGAGCGAGAGCACGGGCGCCGAGGGATTTCCGAATCCGCCTCCCATGTCCAGGTAGATGGAGTCCAGTCCAAGTCTGGCTGCCTGCAGGATCAGCTTTTCCATGCTCTTCAGTGCCCTGCGGTAAGGCCTGCTGTCCTTGATGCCTGATCCTAGATGCATGTGGAATCCCACAAAGCGCAACCCGGGATGCTTCTTCAGAACAGCCAAGGCGTCCTCCAGTTCCTGCGAGCCGACCAGGAATCCGTAGGGTGAACCCCGTGTCCCGCTGTTGAGCGTGGGTCTCCATCCGCTGCCTGACAAGCCCGGGCAGATCCGCAGCCCCACATCGAGGGGTGCGGCACGTCCAGCCTGCAGGGCCATTACCCGGTTCAGTTCTCCAGGGGACTCGATGGTCAGCATCTTGACGGGGCGATCCGCGGCCTTGCGGCACAGGGCTTCGGATTTAGCGGGCCCGTTGATGATAATGTCCTTGCCGGCGAAGCCAAGGAGGCGGACAAGGTCGAGCTCATATTCCGACACTACTTCCACACCCAGTCCCTCGGACCCGAGCAGGCGAACAAAGCCGGGGACCGGATTGGTCTTGACCGAGTAGTGGACCTTGATGGGGAGATCCTGCTCTTGAAATGGGGCGAGGAACCGCTCTATGGAGTCCCGGAGTGCACGCGGGTGAAGCACAAAAACCGGGGTGGGAGAGGAGGACGTGAGGCGAGCCAGGTTCTGTGAGTACCAGAAAAGATCGCCGCCCCGATATCCCAGCGGTGCTGGGATAGAGGTCGGAGTGTCTGCGGAAGCGGGATCCGAAGACACGGATCTATCCCGGCCCCACTGCCCGATGGAATAGCGGTGGTAGCTGAAGACAAACGCCGTCAGGAGGCTCAGGATGAAGATCGGGGCGATGGGGATGCCCGGCAGGAAGGACAGCCAGGCCGCCGGAGCTAGGGGAGCATGCGCCTCCACGACAAGGCCTGGAAGAACCACGAGCAGCTGCAGGGCACCGGCCAGGATCAGGCCCAGACAGACGAGTTGGGCCGGAGAAAACACTCCTCCGATGAGACGCTTCTGGAAGCGGTACCACTCTTCGATGAAGCGAAAACCGCCGTACAGGAGACAGCAGATCGCCGTCGCCGCACCGGCCTCGAGTTCGGTCTGGGATCGGATCCCCGCTACCGTGATAAATATGATCAAGCCGGACAGCGCCGAGAACAGCTGGACCGGATACAGCCGCAGCGACGGGATCCGGCCCTCCCGGACCGCCTTCAGGCTGGGGTGGGAGTAGTGGATGTGGAAGCGCGTCCGGCACTCTTTGCCGTAGCAGCATCCGTAAAACAGGCAGCCGATGCGCCCGAAAAAATGAGCGATCATGAGGGATGTAAAAACGGCATCGAACCATAGGTAGACGGACCTGCCTGTCAGCAGGACAAAAAGGACGGATGAGGCAATGGCGGCCGCAAGCACTCCCCAGGAAACGAATCCCACTCTCAGCCAGGCCGCGCGAAGGCGGATCCGCTCCAGGGTTTTTACCACACACATGGAGACGAAGCGGCTCCCTCCCAAAGCTGCGAGGACAAATACCACCTGCATCCAGAGGATGGCCGGCGCCGGGATCCCATCCGAGGCCAGGAATATGCTCAGGGTGGTCAGCCCTGCCAAGGCTCCCAGGCCCAGCCAGAGACCATAGCCAACAAAAAGGTAGTGATCCCCGAACCGCCAGATCATGGGTGAGTTGACGCTTCTGGAGATCCCTGCGAGAACCGATCTCCAGAGCCGGCCCGCGTACCGGCGAATCGGGAGTAGGGCAAAGAAAGGGACCTTTTCCCTGTACTGACGGTACCTCGGGCCGAACCGGTTCTCCAGGACGGGCTCTTCGATCCGCCGGGCATAGGAAAAATAAAACATGGTAAAAAGCGGCCAGCCCAAGAGGAGGTTCCAGAAGGATCCGACGGCCAGGCTGATTCCCAGGAAAGCAAGAGAGGCGCCCAGGTAGAGGGGGTGGCGTGAAACACGATAAACGCCCTCACACACCAGCTCGCCCGGCGGAACGGAGGAGGCTGGGAGCCCCCGCCCGATCCTGCCCAGGCCCAGGACGGCAGCGGCCATACAGGCGGTCCCCAGGAAGAACGGAAAGAGGCCGGCCAAGGCCAAGACGTGGGATCCCTGAGATAACGGATTGGCCAGGGCATCCAGCTGGCGGCCCAGTCCGAAAAAAGACGCCGGAAGCACGAGCGCAAACACCAGCACATAAAACCCTGTAGCCAGGATCGCGTGGCTGAGTGAATCCGACCGGGACGAGATCTGTTCGGCATGTTTAGTCATGATAGACCCCCTTCAGGCGATGTCGCACGACCGCAAACAACAGGATCAGGAACACCAGGGTATACAGGAAGCTCATCAGCAGGGCCCAGGCATTGATGCGGCCGGCAAAAAGCGCGGAAAAAATGAATTGGCAGGGATAGAATGCGGGCAGCCAGCGGATGAATCCCCCCTGCTGCGCGGAGGAATAGAACACGGGATTCTGGAGCCATCCTGCATCCAGATTAGCCAGCAGCGCGATCAGGAGTATGGCCACCATGTGGTCCCGGCTGAGCAGGCCCACTGCACCCCCATATGCCCCGTAAACCGTCCCCAGGAGGAGGAAACCAACAAAGGCCGCCGGGACCTGTTGCAAGGGAAGCATGCAGGCCAGCACACCGAGCACCAGCAATGCCAATCCCGCTACGAGAGTGAAGAAGAATGCGAAGCGCGAGAGAGCGAAGACACGGGGAGGCATGCCCAGAGAGACACAGTAGCGGTAATAGGAAAAATCCTGCTGAAACAGCAGGACGGCATAGTAAGCGGTCAAAAATCCGCTCACAGCTGCGGCCATAAAAACCAGAGAGATCTCCTTGGCGGGCAGGAGGAGCGGCACGATCGAGTGAAAGAAATACAGTTTGACGGGGAGCGATCCCTGCCCCGTGGTCCCTTCCACCACCGCCAGGAAGAGGACAGGGATGATAATAAGCAGGATCAGGCCGAACCGGTTCCGCAGAAGCTCCAGAGAGGTCAGCCGATAGAGCATCCAGAAGACGCCGCGCCTATCCGTGGTTTTCAGCAAGTCGCCCTCCTTTCAGCTTCAGGATCCGGTCGAACCTGTCCCTGTCATAGATCAGGTGTGAGATCATCAACACCGCCGATCCCCGGGACTGGAGCTCGGCCATGATCTCCCAGAAGACCTGATACATCTGCCAGTCGAATCCGTCATAGGGTTCATCCAGGAGGACCAGGTGGGGAGAATGGGAGACGGCCGTCAGAAACTTGACCTTCTGATAGGTCCCTCCGCTCAATTCGCCGATCAGATAGGCCAGGAAGGGCCGCAGCTTCAGCCGCTGTATGCACCAATCCACAAAAGCCCGGTCGATCCCACCGCCTGCCCTAGCCAGGCGGTCGACCAGCGCCAGGTGCTCGGACACCCGGAGCCGCCGGTGGAGCCAGTCGGCCTGAGGGCAGAATCCGACAGGACCTTCTCCAGTGATCCGAACGGTCCCTGAATCGGGAGGCACAAAACCCAGGACGCAGTTCACGAAAGTCGACTTCCCGGAGCCGTTCTCTCCGACCAGGCCGACACGCTCGCCGCCGCAGAGTTCGAGGGAGCAGTCCGTCAAGACCGGTTTCTTCCCGAACCGCTTGTTCAGGCCGCGGCATACCAGGATGGTCTCCTCAGTTTTCATTCCAGCGAACCTCCTCCATGATTCCCCAAAACTCCTGGCCGCCGGCCACGGACTTGACCGCATATTTCTCGTCACGGGCCGCCGAACTCAACTTCTTTCTGATCCCGTCGGGCAGCAGGTTCATCAGCCGCCCCCTGTTGAGTACGGCCTGCGATTCCAGGACACGCGTGATCGAACTCCTGATGGGGATCGAACTCCCACCAGATGGGGTCAGGATCCAGTCCATATGCCGGGCCGTCCCCTTGGAGTCGCGGATCAACCGCACTGAGACATCGGGCTCCACAGTCTGGGGATCGAGATAGCAGGTTACCCATGAATCGGAGGTCCGCAGGGCCAGAAACACTCCCCAGGAATCTTGGCTGTGAACGCGCCCCCAATAGAGCCTGCGAAACGGGACATCCCAGGCCGGGAACGAGGACCGCACGAAATCGACATACCCCGTTCCCTGTTCCCGGCTTTCCCACCCACGGGAAACGATCCTCAGCTGTACGTCAGCCTTGGGAAGCCAGACCTTCCAGTCGCAGCGACCCCGCTCATCCCGATACAGGGGTCTGCGGGGCCGGGGAGGCCCGGGAGAGGAGGCCCGCCATCTCCCTGAGACTTGCATGCGGCCGTGCCGGATGTGGAGCTCAGCATCCCTTTGGCGCAGGGAAAGACGGGCGTGACCGAGATCCAATGCATGAAATCCACTGTGCCGGATCCGGGAGATCCGGAACGACTGATGTGTCAGGCTCCCCTTGAAATAGTTGATTCCGGTGATGCCGAAACTCACCGGCCCCAGCGAGATCCTCATGATGTAGAAGAAGCCCGTGGCCTCAGGGGTTGTGATGTCCAGGTACCATTTTTCCAGGAGTGCCTTCATCCTCGTATCCTTTCATTCATCATTCCATCCCCAAGATACAGCCGGATCCCGGCCCGGTTCTCAAAAGGATGTCAAGAGAATGTCAAGAGAATGTCAAAATTCCACCCCGGCAGGAGGATGTCCCGCAGAAATAGGGAGGATACAAGGGAGGGGGAGAGGAGGGCGGGCTGCGCCCTCCTTCTCATTCCTGGGTGATCAGGGTCCGTGCAAACTGCTCGCCGAAGAGCTCAGCCTTGGTCAGGTCCGTCTCTTTCGGCGCTCCCACATACTCGAGGGTGTCCAAGATCTCCCACTTCAAGGGCTCGACGATCTTCTTCAGCTCGCGCAGCGCACCCCCGCTCCATCCGTGTCCACCGAAATAGGCCGCCCGCTTGTTCAAGATCCTTTTGCGGGCCACCATGTGCAGTGCTTCGGCCATGGGGGGAAACAAAGATACCTCGTAGGTGGGGGCGCCCACGATAACGCCTGCCTTGGTCCAGATCGAAGGGAGGATGTAGCTGACATGAGTGCGGGCGACGTCAAAGATCTCCACGTTCAGACCGGCCTTGGTGATCCCGCGAGCCACAGCATTCATGGTCATCTCCGTGTTCCCGTACATGGACGCATACAGGAGTGTGACGCCGGGTTCGCACTCTCCCGAGGCATACTCGGCCCAGCGTTTGTACAGGTCGACGATCCGAGAGACATCTTTGCGCCATACCAGGCCGTGGGAGGGGGCAATCACATCCAGCGGGACATCCTTGAGCTTGTCGATCGCATTCAGGACTCGGGGGCTGAAGTTGGCGATGATGTTGACGTAGTAGCGCAATGCCTCCCGTTCATAGAAGCTCCTGTCCTCGTACTCGTCGTCGAAGATCCCGCCCTTAACAGCGCCATAGCCGCCGAACGCGTCGCAGGAGAACAGGATGCGTTGAGACGTCTCATAGGTCATGATGGTCTCCGGCCAGTGCAAAAACGGCGTGGAAAAAAACTTCAGCTCGTGCTTTCCCAGTGACAGGGTGTCTCCATCCCCCACGACGATCACGTTCTCCGTGATCTTGAAGAACTTCTCCAGCATGTCTCGGGTTTTCTGGGAACCCACGATCTTGACCTCGGGGGCGAGCCGGCGCACGGTCTTGATCAGGCCGGAGTGGTCGGGCTCCATGTGGTTGATGATTATGTAGTCGATCCGGGTAATATCAGTGATCTCCTCGACCTGGGCGAAGAACTCATCTCCTTTGTTCGACTTGGCCAGGTCGATGATAGCCTTCTTCTCATCATCGATCAGATAGGAATTATAGGTGACTCCGGTATCTGAGATGGGCCAGATCCCCTCGAACAGGTCCGTGGTCCGGTCGATGATCCCGATCCAGTAGACGCCGGGCTTGACCTCAACTAAAGGCATTGCGTTCCTCCAAATTTCAGCAGATGGGCCCGACCGGTGTCGGGCGAGAACCCGATATTATAGTCCACCTTAGTCTCTGCTGCAATGCCCGTCGCCCCAACCCTTGCAAGGTGGGAGGGCGGGGATGGATTTGGACGCCCCTCCACACTCTTAAGCGGAACGGGTGGGTGGGATTCAAGTGGGGGTGGTTTGGAAGGCGTGGGATTCAGGAGGGGGAGGA
>CBESWG010000060.1:0-16924 GCA_965533275.1 uncultured bacterium | reverse complement strand
AAAGCCGCCCTTGAGCCCGAAGCAGAGCAGCGAGCCCGGCCCACTCATCTGTTCCTTGGCCAGCTCATACTGTGGATGCGAGGGCAGGCCCGGGTAGTTTACCCAGGCGATCTTGGGGTGGTTTTCCAGGTATTGGGCGAGCTTCACGGCGTTCTCCTGGCTTCTTTCGACCCTCAAAGCCAAGGATTTCACGCCCCGCAGGGCAAGCCAGGATTGGTGTGGATCCATGGTGCCGCCGTTGTAGATCAGGGATTTCCTGACCCGGTCGAAGAGTTCCTTGGTCTTGGGGACGATAATGCCGCCGCAGATGTCGCTGTGTCCGTTGATGAATTTGGTCACGCTGTGGTAGACGATGTCTGCACCCAGGTCCAGGGGATTCTGCAGGATGGGGCTGGCAAACGTGTTGTCGACCATGAACGTGATGCCGTGTTCATGGGCCAGCTCGGCGCAGGCCCCGATGTCGGAGATGCTCATGGTCGGATTGGCCGGCGTCTCGACAAAGAGCACCCGTGTGTTGGGCCGGATGCAGGCCTTGATCTTGGCGAGGTCCGATGTGTCGACATAGTCGTATTCCACGCCGAACTTTGCGAAGAAATCTTCGACCAGCAATCGAGAGGGGCCGTAGACCGCATCCGTGCCGATGATGTGAGCATCCTGGTCGAGCAGGGCCATGAGCAGGGTGGACAGGGCCGCCATGCCGGTGGCCGTGGCCAGGCCCCCGTAGCCGTGTTCGAGGTAAGCGATGTTGTCCTCGAAGGCTTTGGTGGTCGGGTTTCCGATGCGAGTGTAGATGTAGCCTTCCTCCTTACCGGCGAAGCGGGCCGCACCCTGGGCCGCATCCTTGAAAGTGAAGGTCGATGACTGGTAGATGGGCATGCTGACGCCGCCATAGGCCGGATCGGGGTGCTGCCCGGCATGGATGACCGCGGTCGGAGTTTCCAGATTGGTTTGGTCTTTCACGTGCTTGCTCCTTAGTTGTAGTCTTCTTGTAAGGCTGAGTCTTCCTGCATCAGGTGGCCCGCCAGCTTTTCCATGTTGTTCTGTTTCCAGAACGGAAGGTCAGCGTGGGCCTGCATGTACTTGAGCGGAATGGGATGGGTACCGATCTCCACCGGGATGCCGTAGCGGCTCTCGATGAACTGCTTGAAGTGGCGGATCCGGGGGCAGGGGGGATAGCCCACCACCAGGCCGGTGGCCAGGTGGATCACATCCGCTCCGTTCTTGATCATTTCCTCCGGCACGTATTCTACGTTGCCGCCGGGACATCCCCCACAGTAGGAATATCCCACCAGTTCCACTTCCTCTTCCTTGGGGTAGATGGAAAATGCGCCGACACGTTCTCGCAGCGCCCTTAAGCATTTGCCTCCTCCGCAGCTCTGATAGCGGCCGCAGATGATGATGCCGATCTTTTTCATGTCGTCTCCTCTCAAGCCTTCACCTGGCTCAGGATCTTGTCTACGATCCCAAGGAAGGCTTTGCTGGCTTCAGAATCCGGGTGGCTGTCCAAGAAGGATTTTCCGGAGTCTCCCAGGGCCACGATCTCGGGAGTGATGGGGATCCGTCCCAGGAACGGGACCGCCATTTCCTCCGCCGCCGTCTGTCCGCCTCCCGTTTTAAACAGGTCGATGTGTCCACCGCAGTGTGGGCAGGACATGCCGCTCATGTTTTCGATGATGCCAACCATGCCCAGGTTCAGCTTCCGGGCGAAAGCCACCGCGCGGCGGGAGTCCTGGAGCGATACCTCCTGGGGTGTGGTCACGATCACTGCACCCGTTGCCGGTATGAGCTGTGCCACGGTGAGGGGTTCGTCGCCGGTCCCGGGAGGGGAGTCGATGATCATCCAGTCCAGCTCTCCCCAGGAGACGTCACCCAGGAACTGCTGGATGGCCTTCATCTTCATGGGGCCACGCCAGATCACGGGCAGGTTGGGGTCCTGCAGGAGGAAGGACATGGAAATGAGACTAAGGTTCTCGTTCACCTTTACGGGCTGGATCCCTTCTCCTGATACCTCGATCTGGCGGCCCTCCATCCCCAACATCTTGGCCAGGTTGGGGCCGTGTATGTCCACGTCCAGGAGTCCGACCTTCTTCCCTTTGTTTGCCAGGGCCACGGCCAGGTTGGCGGCGACGGTACTCTTGCCGACGCCGCCCTTGCCGCTGAACACCAGGAGCCGGTGCTTGATCTTATCCAGGTTCGCTTTGATCTTCTGCTGGTCCTCTTCTGTTGCCATCAGCGGACTCCTATGGCGAAATTTTGGATGGCCGCGCGTATCGTGCCGGATGCCCCGCTTATGACCTGGACTCCGGCCGCGTTGAGGACCTGATCGGCCTTGGGTCCTACTTGACCTGTCAGGACGATACGGACGCCCTTGTCAACCAGCATCTGAGCCGCGCGTATCCCGGCGCCCTGGGATTCCTCAAGGTACGGATTCCGCGCGACCTCGATCTGCTGATTGGATGGATCCAGGATGAGAAAATAGGGGGCGCGTCCGAAACGCGGGTCGATGTCCGCATCCAAGCCCTTGTCCGTTGCAGTCAGGCAGATTTTGGCGCCCGGCGGGATCGGCTCTTGCCTCGAATGCGATGCCTCTCCGCACTGGTGGCCTTCGTCGTGGGGGTGATTGCAGAGGCTCTCTCCGACCTCCAGTTCGTCCTTCAAAAATTTTTCCAGGATGTCCTCGATGGCACCCTGTACGCCGATGATGGTGGTGATGTTCTCCTGTGCGAAGAGGTCCTGGGCCCGGGGGCCCATCCCCCCGGCGATGATGCATCCCACGCCTCTTTCCGCCAGGTATCCCGGGAGGAATCCGGGCTGGTGGCCCGGGTTGGGGATCTCTTCCCGGGCCACGATCTTGCCGTCTGTGATGTCGACCAGTGTGTACGCGGGGCAGCGTCCGAAATGGGCGGCTACGTTTCCGCCCTCCGTTGATATGGCTAGCTTCATGATGTCTCCTTTCCGATCTTGGTCAGCCCGGTGACCTAATCCTTCTTCTCGAGCTCTTCGATGCGCCGGGTGATCTGTTCCTGATGGTATTTAAGGGCGTCGGCCTCTTCCTTGAGAAGCCGGAGTTCATCTTCCGGTGCAGGCTGTGTTGGAGCATAGGGATGGAAACCATAGGCACCCATGTGCCGGTTTTGACGCAGGCCGAGTCCCCACCCGGATCCCGGGCCGGCTCCGTGTCTGAATCCCAAACCCCGTCCGAATCCCATCCCCGGTCCGGGTTGCATGAAACCGGGGATGTCGTATCCGGAACAGATGCCCAGGCTGCGTCCTGTGCGGGGCCCATCGCCCGCCGGTCCTGTTCTGTTGCCTCTTGGCATTGTCGTCACCTCCTTCCTTTATCTAGGGTTATATTTATTCCATACGGTTAAATCGAGAGCTGGCTTCCTCTCAGCCCCCGCATTCCGGGCAGATGCCCAGGAATTCGACGTTGTGGTCCACGACCTTGAAGCCGTGTTTTGTGGCCAGGGACTGTTCGGTCTTCTTGATCAGCTCCAGCTCTTCATCCACAAAATCCGTATAATCGATGATCTTGCCGCATTGGATGCAGACCAGGTGATGATGGTGTGTTTCCCCCTCCCCTGATCTGAATTCGTACCGGCTTTCTCCACTGCCGAAGGACAGTTTGTTCAACAGTCCCATCCGCACCAGGAGATCCAGGGTTCGGTAGACCGTGGTCAGGCCCATCCCCGGATAAGTCTTGTGGAGGGAGCCGTAGACCTCCTTGGCGCTCAAGTGTTGAGACGTCCGGCTCAGAATGTCCAGGATGGCGCGCCGCGGGGCGGTCCAGCGAGCGCCGTGCCCGTGAATCCTGTGCTGCCATTTTCCTGGTCCTTGCATGTCTTTCCTGTAATGATAATGAAAACCGTTATCATTAACAATATACCGGATGCTGTCGGAATGTCAAGCCCTTATTCAATTCCCTCCGGAAATCACCGAGAGGTTGAGGGATCCTACCCGGGGCTCGGATTTGAAAGCGGCAAATGGTTGGGGTATACTCCATGGGAACACATGTTTTCGATCCATTCCAGGAGGGATCCATGCCTCGAGAATACAAGGACGCGGCACGGGCAGGGCTGAGGGCGAAGCTGCCGGCCATCGAGACCTTTCCCAATCAATTCCCCGACTATGAGATCACGATCGAGATCCCGGAGTTCACCTCGGTCTGTCCCAAGACCGGGCTCCCGGATTTTGGTATTCTCACCATCTCCTATGTTCCTGACAAGGCATGCCTGGAGCTCAAATCGCTGAAGCTCTACCTGCTTGCCTATCGGAACCTCGGGATCTTCTATGAAAACGCCGTCAATCGGATCCTCAACGATGTGGTCGCGGCCAGCGGACCTGTCCGCGCCACAGTAGTCGGAGATTTTAATTCACGGGGCGGGATCAGTTCCCTCATCGAAGCGGACTATCCTCGAAGTACCGAATAGGATTTTCTGGATGTTTTACAGGGATTCCTCTTTGATCTCATGGTATTCCTCATCGATGTTGATGTCCCAGACGTTGAGGTCCTCGCCCAGAAGGTTGCGGACCGCATAGAGCGCGCTCAGCATCGAGTGGTCCTGGTTGTTGTATCTGTGCAGCCCGTTGCGCCCCATGGTCTGCAGGTTTGTGATCCCGGAGAGGTAATCCCGGATGACCTCCACCCTCTCGGCATATCCCCGGTCATAGACGGGGTAGGTTTTTGGGGACCGGATGACGATCCCGTCCCGGACCTGCTCCCTGGAGGCGAAACGCAGCTTCTCTACCTCTACCGCAGCCAGGGCGATGAGGTCCCGGTCGTCCCTGTTCCAGATTTCGTCCGTGTCGAAGCAGAAATATTCCAATCCCAGGGACGTGGTCGTGGGATCCGGCACCATGTCCGGGCTCCAGTTCTTGAAGTTCTGGATGCGGCCCACCTTGACATCGGGCGAGTGGATGTAGATCCAGTTGTCGGGGATGATGTCGGGCTTGTCGATGATGAGGCCCACCGTGAAGAAATCTCGGTATTTGAGGCCTTCGGCGGCCTCACGCACCACATCGGGAGCATGGGGATTGAGGATTTGGACCAGCTCCCGCAGCGGCAGCGTGGAGAGGAATTGTTCACCGCGCACTTCCTCGGTCCGGCCGTCGCTCTCGACTCGAACCGAGGCCACGCGGTCGCCTTCCAGATCGATCTGCACTACCCGGGAGTTCAGACGGACAGACCCTCTCGACTCCTCGATCAGCTCCTTGGCCCGGTTCCACATCTGTCCGGGCCCCCTGCGGGGATACCGGAATTCGTCGATCAGTGTCGTTATCTGCCCCCGCTTCAAGAATCCCAGGGAGTTCATGATCGCCTTTCCCAGGGAGAGCCCCTTGATGCGCTGGGCGGCCCAGTCCGCTTGTATATCGCTGCAGGGCGTGCCCCACACCTTTTCGGTATAGCTCTTGAAGAAAATGTCGAAGAGTTTCCTCCCAAACTTGTTGGAGACCCACTGCTCGAAGTTCTCGACGTCTTTATAGGGGCGCAGCTGGGCAAACAGGTAGCTCAAGACCACATGGGCCGAGGTGAAGATGCCCAGGTTGGTCAGGGCGTTCAGGGGCTTCAGTGGATAGGCGTAGAACTTGTTGTTGTAGTAGATGCGCGACAGGCGGGGACGTGTCAGAAACTCGTCACCCAGGATCTCGTCCCAGAGGTTCTGCACCTCTTCATATTTGGTGAAGAAGCGATGTCCTCCGATGTCGAAAAGATATCCCTTGTGCGAAATGGTCTTCGATATCCCCCCCACCTCCGAGTCCATTTCCAGGATGATGGGGTGGAGCCCCCTCTTGCCGGCTTCGTAGCCGGCGGTCAATCCGGCCGGCCCGGCTCCCAATATGATGATTTGCATGGTCGGATCCCGCTCCCTCTCTGGGAGAACTGCTAAAATCCCCTCTCCGGCAGGACGTTATACATGTGGATATCTTTCCTTTGCTGCAAGCAGACCTGTATTGTTCGGGCTAATTCGGTGTCGCCGGACTTCAGGTAACAGGTCGCCAGAAGATTCAGTAACTGATTCCGGAAGAACGGCTGTCTCTCCAGCTGGAGGGCCGCTTCGAGAAAATGGACCGCGTCAGCGTACTCACGAAGACCGAGCGCCTCTTTTCCCTTTTCGAACAGGAACTTCGCATCAACTTCCCAGAAGGGCTGTTCCGAAAACATCCGCACCATGGTACTGCGGAATGCGGGTGAGTACGTTTTGTAGAATTGGAGAGGGTCCTGCAGAAGAGCGATATGTCCCGGACGTGTTGACCTCTCCGGCAAAACGGCACCCGCCTCCAGGCCGCCTTCCGGCAGAACCGTTTTTATCGTATTGTGTATGTCGGGATTGACTCCTGCGAAATGGCTGTCGATCCGTTCGAAAAACCACTCCGATCCCGGCGCCTTGACCCAGCGCGGGAGGGTTATGGTGAATGCATACACAGTGAACACTAAGATCAGTGAATACAGCCCGGCTGTCGCCCATCCCGGTTTGTGGAACGGTTGTCTCGTCTTTAGCGATCGTTCCAGCTCGAATATTCCTCTGGCACTCAAGAGGAGCATGAGGGGCAATGTGCTGAAGAACAGTCTGGGCCCCAGGAATGGGAAGGCCCCCCAATAGAACAACAAGCCGGAAACCTGGCACATGAAACTGCTGGCCAGAAGAAGATCTTTGCGTGTATGCGTCTTATCCTGTTTCCTGATGAGCAGAAGCGACAGGACAGCGAAAAATGAGGTGAGGGGCCACCCGAACAGTAGCCTGCTGTAGGACGTGAGATTATCGGCGATATTCTGGAATCCCAGGAATGCGTTGTGCTCATGGACATCGTATACTGCGCTGCCGAATCCCAGGCCGTGCCCTTCCCCCAGATAGACCATGTATCCCATCTTGAACGGGTGTCCGTTGGTCAGCGCATTATAGGTGAAAAGGATCCCCGCGAATATCCCCATGGACAAAACGAATCCCAGGAGGTTCCTGGATCTCGCATGAAACGACCGCAGGCAGGAGATGCCGTAATAGATCAGGAAGGGGATCGAAAGCAGCGCCGTATCCAGGGGCCTGATCAGAAGCATCATCCCGAGACCGACTCCTGCCAACGCACCGTTTGCCAGGGTGGGGACGCGCAGAGACTTGAACAGGAAGAGCAGGAACAGGGTCATGAAGAACATACTGCTGGTGTGAGACATCATGGTTGATGACAGGACCAGGTGCCAGATGGAGAGGGAGCCCAGGATTGAGGCGACGATCCCGACCTTCCGGCTGTACATCTCCGTTCCGAGGAAATAGAACAGGAAGATGGAGAGCCCGGCCAGGAGCGGATTTATCAGCCATGGAGCCTGAAACAGATGCCCGATGAACATCAGGGCCGGGAATCCTGGGGGGTATTGTGCATACCAGCGGCCGTTATTGACGATATGGGGAAAGTCGAATGACCCAGAAGGGCTGGGCGAGGGAGCGTAGAGACGGCCGGAGAGAAAAATCTTTGCCTGGAAGTTGTAGGCGATCTCATCGTTGAGGTGGGGCGTATGATCCAGGACGAAATAGGAAAACAAAGAGCAGAAAAGAAACACGAACAGGGCGCACAGGAATACAACGGGAGGGATCTTTGCGGTTCTACTCATAAGGTTGACATGCCTCGAATTTCACTCTGAGCTCCGATTATCACCTCCATGGTCTTCGAATAGGCCAAACAATTCAATCGCCTCTGATGGTGAATCATGCGGTGATATTTGACTCTCCTTATCCCCAAAAAAGGTGAGACCCGATGAGGATCAGGGGATATCGAGGATCTTGTGCAGTTGAGGTGAAAGCCGGACATTGGTTTTTCCGGACCTGAGGACCTGCCGCAGCAGGCCGAGGCCCTTTTCGATCGACCAGCCCAGGTTGGATTCAGGCTGCAGGATGAGGGGAGTCTCGGCCGGGACCCGGCTGCACAGCCGGAGGCAGTCTTCGGCTGTCAATTCTTCCGACACCACGAGCTTCAACTCCCGAGCGGCCTCGCCCAGCTCTGGGTTCAGCGCATATTCCGGAGGCTTGGGAGAGGCCGTGTACCAGTCCACAGGATGCTGGGGAGGGCGTGTGGCATTGGTCTCGACCTGGATCTCGAACGAGGCCTCTTTCAGACCCAGCAGGAGCTCCCCGATGTCCTGCAGCAGGGGCTCCCCCCCGGTCAGGCAGATCCAATCGCATGGGAAATCCCTGCGCAGCTCCAGGCTGCGGTCCAGGATCTGAGCGATGGTCTGATCCTCTCCCCCTTCCCACGCACTCCGGGTGTCGCAGAAGCCGCAGCGGAGGTTGCAGCCCGTGAGCCGGATGAAAAGCGTCGGCTCTCCCTGCCGCAGCCCCTCTCCCTGCAGAGAGGAGAAGATCTCATGGATCTTCAGAATAGGTGGCTGAGGCATCTTGCGATTCCCAAACAGTAACACTCTGGACCGGCATCCGGGATTTGAGTTCGGTGTAGAACTGGTGGGCGAGGTTTTCCGCCGTGGGATTGAATTCATAGACTTCGTTGAGCAGCGTGTGATCCGGGAGGATCGCGATCAGCGCCGCCTTGATCGTGGCGAAATCGATCCCTATGCCTGTTTTATCCAGTTCCGTGACCAGGACCCGGACCTCCACCTGGAAGCTGTGGCCGTGCACGTTCTCACATTTTCCCTTGTATTCCCTCAGAAAATGGGCGGCCTGAAACCTGTCCCGGACTTTGAGGATCCAGCTCATATACGCCCCTCCTTCTTCAATCGTGTGATCAGGTGGTCTTCTTCCCCCGCCTCCTGCCATGCTCTCTGCCGCAGGAGGCAGGCAGAGCACTGGGAACAGGGGATTTCCTCGCCGGCATAGCAGGAGATGGAATGGGAGTAGTCCGCACCCAGCTCCAGCCCGGCTCTGATGATCTCCGCTTTGGTCAGGCCGATGAACGGAGCATGAAGAGCGAACCGTCCCGGCTCGAAGGCCACCCGTGTTCCGGCGTTGATCGCCTCCTCCATGGCCGCGACAAAGGCCTGGCGGGTGTCCGGATAATTGGGAGAGTCGATGATGTTGAATCCACAGACGATGTCCCTGGCTTCGATCACCTCGGCCCAGGCAGCGCCGAGGGACAGGAAGATGCCATTCCGGAACGGGACATAGGTGGCCGGGAGGCCGTCTCCGATCTCTTCGACAGTTGAGTATTCCGGGAGCCCGATGCCCGCGTCCGTCAATGCGGATCCCCCGATCTGAGTCAGATCCACGGTAATGAACTTCTGGGAGATCCCCAATCTGGCCGGAAGTTTTGGGGCGATCCGGACCTCCACCCTGTTCCGCTGCCCATAGTCAAATGTCAGGAGAGAGAGCCGTGTGAATCGGCCCCGCGCCCAGAAAAGAGCCGTGGTGGAGTCGATCCCTCCGGAATACAGAATGAGTGCATGATTCATGGGCTGACCAGTACGATGATAGACGAAGCCCTCTTGTTTTTCAAGCTGGAACCGTCGGGAGGATGGCGCTTTACTTGGCCCGGGCTTTTTGCCATACTATAGCTTCCAAAACCCCGAAACAAGGCAGCGTGACCGTCGTGGATAGAGAAGAGCAGGAAACCGGAATCCAACCAGAGAAGCCGCCCGTCCCCCCGGATGCCCTGGAAGAGCTCCTGGCTTCCGCACGGAGCAGCAGGGCCGGAGCGACCGTACGGGACGACCTTTACGACGAGGCCCAGCTCCTGGATGCAGTACGCCTGAGCCGGAGGGGAGGTCAGAGGTTCCGCCTGGTCGATTCCGGCAGGCTGGACCGTTTCCAGCTGGAATGGATGCTGGAGGCGGGCGCAGACTTCTACACCACCGATGAATTCCGGACCGATGCGACAGAGCTCGATGGGCTGCTTCGGGCCACGGGCAAGGGGCGCTCCATCCTGGCCTACTTCGCACATGCCCCTTTCTCTCAGGAGCTCGAGGGCGAAGAACTGTCGCCTTTCATGTCTGATCTGGGAAGGGCGGGGGCATATCTCCATATTTCCGACAGAGAGCACGAGCGGGAACCGGATGTGCTCTGGCGGCTTGCCGAGGAATGCGAATCCGGGGGAAGCCACCTGGTCTATTACCACCACAGACCCTTTTCTCCCGAGCTGCTGGAGCTGATCTGTGCCCCCCTCTGGATCCATCTGGATGAGAAGAGTCTGACCGAGCCGGAGATGCCTACTCTGTTCCTGGATGCTCTCAAGTCCTCCCGGAGCCGCGCCCGTCTGGTCCTGTTTTCAGAGGGGAAGGTCGACGCCCTCTGGCTCGCGGAGGTCCTCGCAGCCGGCGTGAACGTGCAGTTCCACAGGAAGCAGTTCGACTACCGCTCCCCCTTCAGGCCTCTGGAGGAAGCGGCAGCCAAAAAAAGCCTGCCCCACACCGCCTTCTACCTGTACCACACTTTTCTGCTCTGATAAGACTTTTCCTTTGCAAAAAAACAACCCTATCGGTATAATAGCGGTTCCTAATTTTGGCGGTTTACCAGAGGGATATCATGAGTCACGACAAGGCCCGGCATCCAGGTCCGCAGGAGGCGATCCAACGGGTCCAACAGGCGGAATCTGAGGGCCGGAGCATAGTCCAGAACGCCCGGGAGCAGGAGTCTGCGCAGATCCTGCAACAGGCAGAGGAATCGGCGCAAAAGGCCCGCGATGAACTCCTGGCTGAGTCCAGGGAGCAGGCCAGACAGCGGAGAGCTTCTCTCATCGAACAGGCGAAGGCAGCGGCCGGGGAGATCTACACAGAATCGGAGCAGGAAGCCGAATCTCTCCGGAAAGCCGCAGAATCCCTCGTCCCCGAGGCGGTCGCCAAGACCGCGGATAAGATCGCCGTACTCCTCCGACAAAGATAGGTCCGATCCATGTCTGTCGCCCGCGTCAAAAAGATCCAGCTCCTGGCCCACAGCGAGGCGCACTCGGATCTTCTGGCGTCCCTCCAGGAAGAAGGCCTCATCCACATCGAGAAAACAGAAGTTGAGACCAGCGGGCTGGAGTCTGAGGCGCAGGACTGTTCCGACCTGGATCACTGGCTCTACAAGCTGGATCAGGCCATCGCATTCCTGTCTCAATGGCGGGAGAAAAGCCTGGCGGACAAGCTGTCCGGAAAGAGACCCGAGGTCCGGATGCGGGAGCGGGACCAGACCCTCGCTCTCGACTACCGGCAGGCATTGGCAGATGTGGAGCAGCTCGAATCAGACCGCAGCACCCTGCTGAGCCGGGTCCGTTTCCTAGAGAAGGAGAGGGAAGTCCTCCTGCCCCTGGAATCGCTGACCCTTCCGCTGCGGGAGATCGCGCCCACAGAAACCACCCGGGTTCGCATCGGGACGGTCCCCGCCTCACGCTGGGCCGAGCTGGAATCCCTGGTGGAATCCGAACCGCTGTTCGTGGATGTCATCAGCCGGGACAAGCGCCATGTTGCGTTTGTGCTCCTCCTGTGGGCCAAGGCCTCCGAAGACGTGGACCCCGCCCTGAAGGAACTGGAATTCAATCCCCATTTTTTCTCCGAAACAGTCCTGGAACTGACAGAAAACGGGGACAGGGCCGCCGATGTGATCGTCAAGCTCTCACAGCAGGCTGAGGACGCCCGCAGCGCGCTTGAGAAGTCGCAGGATGCGGGCAGGCGCCTGGCAGCGGAAAAGCTCGACGACCTGATGCGGGTCCATGACGTACTCTTTAACGAGCGGGAGAAGAGGATCTCCTCCGGACTGCTGGGTAGGACCTCCAGCATTTTCCTCCTGGAAGGATGGATCCGGGCAAAGGACACCCGCCGACTCGAGGCCAGGCTCGAACCTTTTGCAGATTCCGTGGAATGCTTCCTGAGGGATCCTGAACCGGGTGAGGAGTATCCCGTGGACCTGGACAACCCGAAGCCCGGACGCCCCTTCGAGCTCATCACGCGGCTCTACGGGCTGCCGCAGGGCGGGACCATCGATCCCACGCTTCCCTTGATGCCCTTTTTCTTCCTGTTTGTGGGCTTGACGGTGAGCGAGGCCGGATACGGTCTCCTTGTTCTGGTTCTCAGCCTGTTGTTCCTGAAGCTGGCCAAACCCAAAGGAGGGCTGCGGCAGTTCCTCGTCCTGCTCTCCATCCTGGGTGTTTCCAACATCATCCTGGGAACCCTGGTGGGCGGCTGGTTCGGGTTCCCCATCCGGAAGCTGCTCCTGCTCGATCCCCTGCAGGATCCGGTGCGGTTCCTTCTCCTGGCCCTGGCGTTAGGATTTGTCCAGGTCTGGTTCGGGACTTTCCTCAACCTTTGTTCCCGGCTCAAACACCGGGACTGGTCTCAGGCCCTGACCCAGGCCGGCTGGCTACTGCTCTTGCCCGGACTGGTGCTGTACGGGATCACCAAGCAGGCGCACTGGGGCTGGCTGGCGATCGCCGGGACAGCCTGTATCGTGTTGTTCTCCTCGCCCAGCCGCAATCCCGTCGCACGGTTTTTCGGCGGGCTGTACGGCCTGTATGGGATATCCGGATATCTTTCCGACATCCTGTCCTATTCCCGGCTCCTGGCCCTGGGACTGGCCACCAGCGTCATCGCCATGGTGGTCAACACGCTGTGCCAGACCGCCCTGGGGATCCCCGTGCTGGGCTGGCTCCTGGCGGCCTTGGTCTTTGTGGGCGGGCATCTTTTCAACCTGGGGATCAGCTTCCTGGGCGGATTCGTACACTCCATGCGCCTCCAGTTCGTGGAGTTTTTCAGCAAGTTCTTTCAGTCTGGGGGGAAGCCGTTCAAGCCCTTCGGCCTGGAAAGCAGATACATAGATTTTACGTAAACAGGAAATCAGGAGCCCCACAGCGCAGAGAGATGAACGCCCTGTGAGGCGGAAATACTTTGAGATGAGACATCGATCGGAGCGGTCCTCCAGGAGTGCTCCGGATTGAGGAGGAAGATATGGAATTAGGTCTGACATTGGCGATTCTGGGCGGAGCCATTGCTGTCGTGCTGGGCGGCATCGGATCGGCCATCGGCGTGGGGCTTGCGGGGCCAGCCTCGAGCGGGGGCATGAGTGAGGATCCGGATAAGTTCGGAAGCCTCCTTCTGCTGGTTGCCCTGCCGGGCACGCAGGGGATCTATGGATTCCTGAGCGCGTTCCTGGTTATACTCAAGCTCGGATTGGTAGGAGGGGCGGCCGTCTCCCTGACCACCATGCAGGGATGGCAGATCATGATCTCGTGCCTGCCCGTGGCCCTTACCGGGCTGGTTTCCGGTATCCACCAGGGCAAGGTCTGTGCATCCGGAGTGTACATGGTCGCAAAACAGCCCAAGGACCTCATGAAGCCGGTCATCATGGCCGCACTGGTCGAGACCTACTCCGTGCTGGGGCTGCTGATCACGATCCTCCTGCAGAACGGCATCCAGCTGTGATGGTGCGGGAGTCCGGATACGGGTCATGAGCCTAGAAAGCATTCTGGATAAGATCGGGCGGGAAGCCCAGGCCGAACGCGAGGGGATCATCCGCGAGAGCCGGGAAAAGGCCGAACAGCTCAGATCAGAGGCCGAGTTGGAAGCCGGCGAGTTGTCCCAACGGCTGCTCAAGGAGTCGGCTCGGGAGGCCGAGCTGGAGGCGCACCGCCTCGTCACGCAGGCCCGCCTCCAGAAGCGGCTGCGGCTGCTCTCCTTGAAAAAAGAGCTGGTGGACAAGGTCCTGGACCAGGCCTTTGAACGGCAGGATGAGGACGCGGTCTCACTCAAGCGGCTGGTCGTGCTCAAGCAGGGAGTTCGAGAGGAAACCCTGGATCGGGAAACCCTCAAGCAGGAGCTGCGGCCCCAATTGGAAGGGTATATCGCCCAACTGTTGAAGATATGAGCACACAGAACCGCCTGGACTATGCCTATGCCGTAGGACGCGTGCGGGCCCTGGAGATCCATCTGATCTCCCGGCCCGTATTCGCAGAAGCGGCCGAGGCAAAGGATCTCACGGGCGCCATGAAGCTCCTGGTGGATGCGGGCCGCTTCCAGGACGACCGGGTGGAATTCCGGGATTCCAGAGATCTGGACAGCTACCTGGATTCGGAACGGGATACGCTCATCGCGGATGTAGCCGCCCTGTTCCGGGAAGACATCTTCCTGCGGGTCATCCAGCAGCAGCAGCGCCCCCGCGACCTGTGGACCCTGGTCGAGCCCCTGCCCTACCCGTTCCTCAGGGATTACGTGCGCCACCTGCTCGACCTGAACAACCTCAAGCTGTACATGCGCGCACGGTATCTGGAGCGCCCAGTGGACAAGGTAGGGGGGGTCCTCCTGCAGGGGGGATTCATCGAGTGCGAGAGGTTCATCCGGAACTTTGACCTGCCCTTCTCGGACATGAGCGAGCTGCTGCATACAACACCTTACCGGGATCTGTGGGACAGGGCCGCGGATACCCTGGCGGAACAGAATTCATTTTCAGACCTGGAGCGCGGCATCGCGGACTTCCTGATGAATTTTCTGCGCCGGGCCAGGCAGATTGTATTCGGTCCGGAACCGGTCTTTGCCTTTGCCCTTGCGCGGCTGAAGGAACTGGAGCTCGTCCGCCTCATCGGCGTGGGGAAGCTCATGCAGATCCCGCCAGCGGTGTTGAGCAGCCGGATAAGTGAGACCTATGTTTGATAAAGTCGCTGTGATCGGGGATGCAGAGCTGATATTCCCCCTCCGGGCCCTGGGGATCAAGGTGTTCAGCCCCAAGGATGTGGAGGAGGCCAGACAGGCGCTTCTAAGCCTGGAGGCCCAGGAGATCGCCCTGTGTTTCCTGCATGAGCGGTATTTCGAGCCCCTGGCTAAGGAGCGGCAGCGGCTGGAGAAGAAATTTTGTCCGGTCGTCGTCGGATTTTCCGACTACCGCATGGTTACGGATTACCTGGAGAAGATGATCAGCGAGATGGCCGTAAAAGCGACGGGATCCGATGCTTTGGTCAAAGGAAGGGATTGACGATGAAACAAGGTGAGATCATTCGAGTGGCGGGCCCCCTGGTGGTGGCATCGGGATGCCTCGGGGCCAAGATGTACGATACGGTCCGGATCGGTGCCATGGGCCTGATCGGCGAGATCATCGAGCTGCGCGGGGAAGACGCTTTCATCCAGGTCTACGAGGACACGACCGGCATAGGCCCTGGTGAGCCGGTCTTTCTCACGGGTGAGCCCCTCAGCGTGGAACTGGGCCCCGGACTGATCAGCGCCATCTTCGACGGGATCCAGCGTCCATTGGACAAGATCCGGGAACTTGAGGGCGATTTTGTCACCCGGGGCATCGACGTCCCTTCTCTCGACAGACAGAAAACCTGGGCCTTCGCTCCCCTGGTGAAGGAGGGGCAGGAGGTCGTCGAGGGGGACTTCCTGGGCGAAGTGGAGGAGACTCCCCTGATCAAGCACCGGATCATGGTCCCTTCCGGCCTCAACGGGAAGATCAAGGAGATCAAGCAGGGCGAGTTCCCGGTGGAGGCGGTCATCGCCAGACTGGAAACCGAGGGAAAGATCCTGGACATCCCGATGTTCCAGACCTGGTCCATCCGCAAGAACAGGCGGGTGTCGGAACGGCTCATGCCCACAGAACCCCTGACGACCGGCCAGCGCGT
Organism: uncultured bacterium; assembly: GCA_965533275.1. Taxonomy (GTDB): domain Bacteria; phylum Acidobacteriota; class Aminicenantia; order Aminicenantales; family Aminicenantaceae; genus JAUXEH01. The sequence goes on along the minus strand of CBESWG010000060.1, from coordinate 1,408 downwards.
CCTGGATACTCTGTTCCCGTTGGCCAAGGGCGGCACGGCCTGTGTTCCGGGCCCGTTCGGAAGCGGAAAGACCGTGGTCCAGCACCAGCTGGCCCGCTGGTCGGACGCCCAGATCATCGTGTTCGTGGCCTGCGGCGAGCGCGGCAACGAGGTGGCGGACCTGCTGCTCAGCTTCCCAGAGCTCGAAGACCCCCATACGGGCCGCCCCCTCATGGAGCGGACGATCATCATCGCCAACACCTCCAATATGCCGGTGGCGGCCCGCGAGGCTTCCATCTACACCGGGATGACCATCGCCGAATATTTTAGGGACATGGGCTATTCCGTGGCCCTGATGGCCGACTCCACCAGCCGCTGGGCAGAGGCCCTGCGCGAGATCTCGGGCCGGATGGAGGAGATGCCCGGTGAGGAAGGCTACCCCGCCTACCTGGCAAGCCGGATCGCCGCGTTCTACGAACGCGCCGGCAAGGTGGAATGCCTCGGTTCGGACGAGCGCATCGGAGCCTTGAGCGTGATCGGCGCGGTTTCCCCTCCCGGCGGAGACCTGTCCGATCCCGTGGTCCAGTCCACACTCAAGGTGGTCAAGGTCTTCTGGGCGCTGGACGACAGGCTGGCCAATGCGCGGCACTTCCCAGCAATCAACTGGCTGAACAGCTATTCGCTCTACGTGGAGAATGTCAAGGAATACTGGAAGGCCGAGGTGGCCGAGGACTTCTTCGCGCTCCGCCAGGAGGCCCAGCGCCTGCTGGAGGAAGAGGCGGAGCTGCAGGAGATCGCCCGCCTGGTGGGGGTGGAGTCCCTTTCGCTGAAGGACCGCCTGATCCTGGAATCGTCCCGCTCCATCCGGGAAGATTTCCTGCACCAGAACGCCTTCCATCCCCAGGACACCTACACCTCGCTGCGCAAGCAGTACCTCATGCTGCGGGCAATCATCCATTTCCACGGATCGGCCCTGAAGGCACTGGAACAGGGAGTGGAACTGGAGAACATCCTGGGGCTGGGGGTGCGCGAGAAGATGTCGAAAATAAAGTTCCTGAGCGAAGAGGACACCGCGGCCCTGGATGTGTACATTGAGATCGACGGCGCATTCAGGGAACTTCTCAAGAGCGAACAGTGAGGGATGGACTAGCATGTACAAAGAATATCTGACCGTATCGAATATCACGGGGCCCCTGGTCATCGTTGAGAAGATCGTGGATGTCAAATACGGAGAGCTGGTTGAGATCGAGACTGCCGACGGGCTGCTGCGCCGGGGCTCGGTGCTCGACATCTCCACCGAGCGGGCTGTGGTCCAGGTCTTCGAGGGCACGTCCGGCCTGGATGTGGACAAGACTCGGGTCCGGTTCCTGGGAAGGTCCCAGAAGCTGGGCGTCTCGGAAGAGATCGTGGGCCGCATCTTCGACGGATC